>JAZORE010000053.1:0-105898 GCA_045656425.1 Alloprevotella sp. | reverse complement strand
ATATACGAGTTTTTCTATGATAATCCGAGTTTAGAAAAACACAAAACATTGTCTGATTTTTTAGACACATTACCAGGGTTTCGAATAGAAGAAGATAATGGAATATCTAGGATAGATATGAATCTGGCAAATTATGTTTCTTCTATTTGCAAACAAATGGCTAATGATATGTTATTGATTCCCATCAAAACAAATCCTACATTCTGTCTACCTCATGTTTATTACCCAATAGGAGAATCAAATATAGGCGACTATGCGGCATTCTTGGAGGAATTGGAATATGGCTCTTATGATTTCAAATATCAAGGATTTGTATATACCAGAAATTGGTTTGAAAAATCAATTATACCCATAGTCGGTAAAAAAGAAAACAAGGACGAAGATATAGGAAGTGCATATTATATTGGTGGCAATTTGTTCGTTACAGCAGCGCACTGTATAAATGGGCTAAAAACATTTAATCTGCTGCTAAACGATGAAGAACCAATAAAGTTAAAAGAGGTTTGGTTTGCAAAAGATGTGGATCCACAATTATATGACATTGCTGTTATTATTGCAGATGAAGAAATCAATCTTCCTGCGTTAAAGTTTGATGAGGTCTCTGTTCTTGATCCAGTTATTGTTATTGGATATCCTCCCGTTCCTGGAATGCTTCCAATACAAACCGTAGAAACAGCAACTGTTGGAGCTGTAATTCCACAACAAAAAAGCGCTATAGGCGCAGTGGTTGCTCCTGCAAAGAATTACTTCTCCCATTTAGACTATTTCATCATTAATGCAAGGGTCAAGGGTGGTAATAGTGGTGGTCCAGTAATTAACCAATGGGGCAAGGTAATAGGTACTGTCGTAGAAACGCCATTTGACAGTCAAGGAGGTAGTGCTAGTGGTCGTTATGACATTATGGGATATGGGTTATGCCTGCCTTCAAAGTATGTAACACAAGCTATTGACAATCCCGATATAAAAAAATTGCATTTTACAGGTAGTTCTTATACTTGCATTTCAAAATAAAGCACTACCTCTGCATCAAAGTAGAAACTCGACTCTGCGAGATGGTGCAGAATTTAGGTGGAGCAATAGCGGGAAATTACGTTTGTTGCGATTCTTTAGCGCAAAGATATAGAGCCATTTAGAGATAAAATTCGTTTTCTATTGGCACCACAATAAAAGCAAGTTGCCTTAACCGACAACTGCTTTTTTCTTTATGTGTCTTTTTCTGCAGAGGTAAACATTAAGACAAAATTCAAGACTTTACTCATAAAATACCAACAATTTACCAACAATTTATTTTGCATTCCACTTTTGCAATCTTACTTTTGCACAAAATATCATTAATATATAGAAGATTAGGAACCGTAAATTGACTATCGTATAACATTATCAAATTTTTATAATCCTTGTAAATTGAGTTTGAAAAACTAATAAACGAATTTAGATAAAAACTAAACCAAGAATTGCCATGAAAAACATATATAATATCAATAGAGGCCCCAATGATACCCCTCAAGAAGTGTTTGATAGACTTTGCGAATCAACAAATGGCACTCCATTCGTTTTTAATATAATAGCAACAATGGGGTGGGCAAATATTATGTCCCAAATCATACATCTCAAAGATGAACTCTCATACCCATCTGCTGGAATAGCATTATCTGCATTTGCCATTAACTATATAAATAAAGTTACTAATTGTAAACTCTCAAAAAAATGTTTAGAACAAGGTACAGAATGCCAAAAGAAACTAACAGAAAAGAGAATTGACAGTAAGGCAAACCCTTCTGACGCAGAAAAGAATTGGTGGAATACCTTCCTTGAAATATGGAAGCAGTACATGAAAAAACATCTTGAACAAGAGCATCTACTAATTGACTAAATTTACGCATTGATAATTCATTGCAAAATAATGTCTCACACCTGAGGTAAGAAAAGATATTGTAAAAGAAATGCGGAGCGGTAAAGACGTTGACGAGTAATAGTTATTTGATAAATATTTTCAAAACGTAAAACAGATTTATTTGAGGGGCATATTGTAGTGTACTGAATAAGTTGACACTTTAAACTTATTTAGTACACTACACACTATATTAGATTCTGATTGTTAAAATTTCAAGGGAAAATAGTTTCGTACCAAGGCTTGGTATTTTTTCTACCAGCCGTGGTACTTAAAATACCAAACCTTGGTAATTCAAGTACCACGGCTGGAATTTTAGTCATGAACAAGTTGTGGAGAAATAAATTAACTTCTTATGAAGCAACTCTCTTGACAATTCAAAAAAAAGAAGTTTCGTTATAGCGCCAGGGCAAATTTTATACCCCACTCCACATTGTTTTTGCTTATTATGCAAATAGGTTCCAACCTCATCGTTAATCGTTTTGTCATTCCATGTGTAATCAATTCCACAGAAACATAACCATGATTTTGTAACACTCCTTCGATTTAAGAGAATACACTCTTGGCCTACAAATAAAAAACAAACAATTTATTTTGTGTTCCTTTCACGAAGTGTTAAATTTGCGGAGAGCACCATTGGCTGTGCGCTAACAATATAAAAATGACTTGGAAGGGACTGACTTAAAGAACACAGATCTCTTTGTGTGAAGTTCCAAGACTACATAAATTTAGAATCTATGGCAAAAAGAAATATTGACAAAGCGAAGGAAGCTAAGAAGGATGAATTTTATACGCAACTTGAGGATATAAATAATGAGTTGCGCCACTACCGTGAGCATTTTCGTGGCAAGACAGTGCTTTGTAATTGCGACGACCCACGCGTGAGCAATTTCTTCACTTACTTTGCCTATAATTTTGAATTTCTCGGGTTGAAGAAACTGATTACCACTTGCTATAAGAATCAGGATAGCGATTTGTTCAGTCAAGGAGCATCGGAGCAAGCTGTGTATTTGATTTATGAGGGCGACAAGAATGGCAACCATATTCCCGACCCTGAAGAAATAGGTATTCATCCTTTGAAGGGCGACGGTGACTTCCGTAGCGCAGAGTGCATCGAATTACTGAAAGAAGCAGACATCGTAGTGACCAACCCGCCATTCTCCCTCTTTCGTGAGTTCGTAGCACTAATGATGGAGTATGAGAAGAAGTTTTTGATTATTGGGAATGTAAATGCGATAACATATAGGGAAGTATTTCCTCTATTCATGCAAAATAAGATTTGGTTGGGTGCAAGCATTCATAGTGGAGATAGAAAATTTCATGTGCCAGATAATTATGAACTAAATGCAGCAACTTGTGGAATAGATAAAGAGGGTAAAAAGTTTATAAGAGTTAAGGGTGTAAGATGGTTTACAAATCTTGATTACCAAGAAAGGCATGAGGATTTGATTCTATACAAATCTTATTCTCCCAAGGAATATCCTCATTATATAAATTATGAAGCAATTGAGGTTTCCAAAACAGAATTAATCCCTATGGATTATGAGGGGATAATGGGAGTGCCCATTACCTTTATGGATAAATATAACCCTAACCAATTTGAAATTATTGGGTTTAATCTTGATAGTGCCAAGATGGACATAATCAAAGAAAAATTGGGAAAACTTAATGGAGGACCAGTTTTTTATGTAGAGGAGTCCAACGGAGAGTTACGAAGAATCTACACTCGTATTCTTATTAAACGAATTAATTAAACACTATGAACATAGAACTCAAATCAATCCCAATACGTGACCTTATAACGGGTTATAGCAATAATTCCGACACTGGCGTTCGTGCTTATGGCGGAAGTCTTGATGTGCGCCCACCGTATCAACGTGAGTTTCGCTATGATGAGAAGCAGAAACGCGCCGTGATTGAAACCATCATGAAGGGTTTTCCGCTCAACATTATGTATTGGTCGGAAGATGGCGACGGAACGTTTGAAATGATTGATGGTCAGCAACGCACACTCTCTATCTGCGAATTTTATACGCACGATTTCAATATTGTTGACAAGGACAGAGGTGTGCTTTTCTTCAACACATTGACCGACGACGAGAAGCAAGCATTTCTTGACTATGAACTTACCGTATATTTCTGTAGCGGTACGGACAAGGAAAAACTTGATTGGTTTCGCGTCATCAACATTGCAGGCGAACGCTTGTTTGACCAGGAATTGCGCAATGCGGTGTATGTCGGTCCCTTTGTAACCGACGCACGCCGCCACTTCTCAAAGAATGGTTGCCCCGCTTATAAGATTGGGAGCGACTATATGACGGGTAAGTTAGAAGAGCAGGCTTATCTGGAAACCGTATTGCGCTGGGCTGCCCGTAAAGAAGAAATTAAAGATGACAAGCCTATAGATAAATATATGGCGATTCATCAGCACGACCCCAATGCCAATAAACTATGGGCATACTATATGCAGATTATCACATGGGTGCGCTCAACATTCCCTCATTACCGCAAGGAGATGAAGGGTTTGGATTGGGGCGCTATGTTCGACGAATTTGGTGAAGAAATTTATGATGTCGTTGCCCTCGAAAAGCAAATTCACGACCTTATGGAGGATGACGAAATCATGAAGAAAGCAGGGATTTATCGCTATGTGCTGAGTGGTGATTTGCGTGATTTGTCATTCCGAACCTTCGACAAGAAGCAAAAGCGCGAGGCATACGAACGCCAAAACGGAATTTGCGTGCATTGTGGCAAACATTTTGAATTGGAAGAAATGGAAGCCGACCACATCACTCCTTGGAAAGAAGGTGGCACAACCGTAGCCGAGAACTGCCAAATGCTTTGTAGGAATTGTAATCGGGTTAAGGGTGGAAAATAGAGTCTGCAAGTATCTTGCAGAATACAACAATGGTAAATCAATATTTGATAATAGTATGTGCAAAAACAACCCCAAAAAGGATACTGAAAGTTCTCGATCAGGCTATTGTATTGCATTTGCATTTGCATTTGTAATAGTTGTTAGTCTATGGGGTTTATCTTGGTGGGGGATTAGCAACTTTATTGAAGAACCGACAAATCAAGGTACATTCGGGGATATGTTTGGTGCTGTAAATGCATTGTTCTCTGGATTGGCTTTTGCTGGATTGATTGCTACACTCCTCTATCAAAAGAATGAACTCAAATTACAACGTGAAGAATTAAAATTGACTCGTGAAGAATTGCAAGGTCAGCGAAAGGAATTCGAGGAGCAAAACAAAACGATGAAACGCCAACGCTTTGAGAATACCTTTTTCAATATGTTGTCGTTACAACAAGAGATTGTAGCAAATTTGTCGTATGAGTATTATGTAAATCCTAACATTTGTCCGCCGAATGTCCCTGCGGAACAATTCTATTACAACTCTCCTAAAGGTCTGCTTCACGGGAGAGAGATATTTGAGGGAATGTATAAACGAGCTATTATAGATTATAATGGAAGACGTTATGCAGATGGTTTGTATAATATATTTAAAAACTTTGGTCATCTAGCTTATTCCAACATAAAAGCGACAACACGGTTTGACCATTGCTTTAGACATTTGTATCGCATATACAAATATGTAGATACGAGTGATTTGATTACAAAAGAGGAACGATATGACTATGCTTGTATCATTAGGAGCCAGCTATCTGATTATGAATTGGTTATGCTTTTCTATAATTGTTTAACAACAAATGGACGAGAAAAATTTAAACCTCTGATTGAGAAATATGCAATCTTCAACAACCTACGAGAAGAATTACTCGCCAATGCGGCACACAAAGAGTTATATGCAGAGACTGCATATGATAGATGTGCTGAATAATTAAATAGATAGTGATATGAGTGATATAACATTAGAATCATTGATTCAAGAGCATAAAGAGAGAATTAGTTTGCTGAAATACAAACCAAGCCCACGAGGGTGTATTGGCTTTGGATATTACTATTACGATAACTCAGAATCCTACCAGAGATGGTTGGCAACAACAAAAAGATTCATAGGTATTATGTATCCGAATGACAAGGATGTTAATGAGTTTGAATCCATAAGCAAAGAGAAGTTAGGCCCAGAACAGCAAAAACGCCTTCTTGCCATATTGGAGGCTTTTGCCGCACTGCCAACCGTAATACCAGATAATCGTACAACGCAGATTACCGGGAAGAAGGGAAAAGGTAAAGATGCCATCAATGTCATAACTACAATTAATAATTCTAATAGCCAATCTCAAAGCCAAGAACAATCAATGGCTGTGGAGTTGTTTATTGAGGCGATAAAAGACGATTTGACGGGTCGCCAAATTAAGGAGTTGAAATCCGTTGTAGCCGAAGCCGACAACGATTTGCACAAGGCTCGCCCAAGCATCGTTGCCAAACTCAAAGAATTCGGCTCAGATGTCGCCTCAAACATTGTCGCCAACCTTCTTACCAACCCAATGATTTGGGGCGGCTTGTAATTATATTATTATGACCAAAATATCCATTCGATTTTATAATGACCGTGAGGTTCGAGCTATTTGGGATGAGGAAAAATCCAAATGGTGGTTTTCTGTGCTCGATATCGTCGGGGTGCTGAACGACCAAGACGACTATCAGAAGAACCGCAACTATTGGAAGTATCTCAAAACAAAACTACGCAAGAAACAAAGTCAGTTGGTTAGCGCCACTAACCAACTCAAACTATTGGCGGCTGATGGTAAGCGATATGCAACCGACACCCTCGACTACGATGGCGTTCTGCTTCTCGCAAAGAGTTTTCCAAACGCCCGTGCAATGCGTTTTGTCGAGTGGTTTACCAATAGCGACGAGACTATTGACGGCAAGAGCAAGTCGAAAGCATACGCTCTTTTCGAGAGCAGTCTAATAGACAATATCGAGGTCGGTACGGTAAAAGGCTTACAGCAGATTCACGCCTACCTATTTGGTGGTTTGTATGATTTTGCTGGGCAAATTCGCACGGTAAATATCGCCAAGGGAGGTTTCCAATTTGCAATGGCGCAATTCCTTCCGCAGACACTTGCAACTATCGAGCAGATGCCCGAAACGACTTTTGAGGAGATTGCCGACAAATATGTTGAGATGAATATTGCTCATCCGTTCCGAGAGGGCAATGGTCGTGCGACTCGTATTTGGTTTGATTTGATTCTCAAAAAGCAGTTGCAGAAATGCGTTGATTGGAGTAAGATTGACAAGAACGACTACTTGAATGCGATGCAAAAGAGCGTAGTTAATTCGTCGGAGATTAAGCAACTTTTGCAGTCTGCTTTGACCAACAAAATCAACGACCGTGAGACCTTTATGAAAGGTATAGACTACTCATATTACTATGAGCAGGAGGAGTAATAATTCACTCGCAATGGCGAGCAAAATAGAGTATGAAGATTTATTAAGTGAGATAAATTCTTTATCGCAAAAAGAACACCGATGGTGACCGAAGTTGGCAAAACAAATTTTAGGATTTAGAACTGCTCTCTCCGTAACGGAAGAAACGTAGCATGTATAGACTGACAGTTAGTATATATAAATAGCGTCTATAAACACATAAACACAATCTGTTTGTTTTATCCAAAAAAGCATTCTATCTTTGCACTGTCAAACAACAAGAATTAATAACTAAACAAAATCAATACTACTATGAACACTGAAAATAAGAAGTCCGTTAAGGGTACTCAAACTGAAAAGAACCTCATGATGTCATTTGCTGGCGAATCTCAAGCTCGCATGCGTTATACTTACTTTGCCAGCGAAGCCAAGAAGGAAGGTTTTGAACAAATTGCTGCTATCTTCCTTGAAACTGCAGAGCAAGAGCGTGAACACGCGAAGCGCATGTTTAAGTTCCTTGAGGGCGGAATGGTCGAAATCACCGCTAAGTTCCCCGCTGGCGTAATCGGCACAACCGTTGAAAACCTTAAGGCGGCAGCTGCAGGTGAACACGAAGAATGGGCACTTGACTATCCCGCATTTGCTGAAACTGCTGCGGCAGAAGGCTTCCCCCAGATTGCTGCAATGTATCGCAATATTGCCATTGCTGAAAAGGCGCACGAAGAACGTTACGGCAAACTTGTGAAGAACATTGAGGAGCACGAAGTGTTCCGCAAGGACGGCAAGGTATTCTGGCAATGCCGCAACTGTGGTTTTATTACAGAAAACATTGAAGCACCCAAGGCTTGCCCCGCATGCCTCCACCCACAGGCTTACTTTGAAGTGATGAAGCAGAACTATTGATATTAAGCATATCATAAATTTAACCCCGATTTTTAGGACCTCACACAACTTAAGAGGGAGTGCCAAATTAGTTTGGCACTCCCTCTTTTATAATCATCCAACTCATAGCAGATAGCAACTTACGTTGTCTAAAAGACTACTCGCTGGAAGCATCTATTGCATTTAACTGAGGAACTGGATAATTAGCATTTTGCTTCGCGCCAAGCGCCTCGAGCTGATTACAAGTTACCACGATACTCTGCCCTTTTTCTAAAAGTTTCTTCTCACCATCCTCGTAAGCATCGCGTGCATTTTTTAGAGCCTTCCCCACCGCGTCATAATTCTTGAGGAACATCCCTACGCGCTTAATCATTTCGTTGGCAAGTTTGTACACCTCCTTATGATTTTCCGCCTGCTTGATTTGCGTCCAGGTCAAGTTAATCATGCGCAGTGCCGCAAAGAGGGTTTGCTCATCGGCGATAAACACATTCATCTCCATCGCCTTGCGCCAAAGGTCGGGTTGCGCATTCAGTGCCGTCCAAAGCGCACCTGTATGAGGCACAAACATAATGACGTAGTCCATCTTCTGCTTCGGCGCTTGGATGTACGAAGAATAATCCTTCTTCGACAACTCCTTAACGTGTTTTTGGATGCTGTCAATGTGCAGTTTCAAGGCCTCCTGACGGGCGTCGTCATTCTCAGCATTCACATAATCCATAAACGCCGTGAGTGACACTTTGGAGTCAATGATTACCTCGCGCGTGGTGTCGAGATGCAAAATCACGTCGGGGCGCAAGTTACCTCCCGTGTCGGTCTTCACCACGTTTCCCGCAGCATCGCGAATGACGCATTCACGCTCGTAATGTATGCCACACTGCAATCCCTGCGAATCCAAGAGTTCCTCCAACACACGTTCGCCCCAATTCCCCTGCACCTTACTCTTGTGCTTAAATACACGCGCCAACTCATCCGCACTCTGCTTCGCCTCAGCGCTATGCTTCATCATATTCTCCAAGTTCTCCTTCATCGCCGCACTGAGTTCCGTCTGCTTCAGAGTGCTTTCGCTCATCGTCTGCTTCATCTTCTCAATCGTCTCACGCAAGGGCGTCACAATCTGCCCAAGGTTCGTATTGCTCGACTCCGCAAACTCCTTCTGACGCTGCTTCAGCATGTCGTCGGTAGCAATTTTCACCTGTGCCGAAACCTTTGCCATAGTTTCATCAAACCGCTCCTGTTGCGCCTTCAAAGCCTGCTCATGGTTGCGCTCTTGCGTAGCCAAGAGTTCCTTAGAGTCTGCCTTTACCTGAGCGATGCGCTCCTCAAAATCAGTTTTCGTTTTCTCCAACTGCGTCTGCAAATTCTCCACCTGCATTTTAGCATTGGTCTGCTCACGTTCCAACTGCCATTTGAGTTGCTCTATCGTTGCAAAAAGACTTTGGTTCTTCAGTTTCAAAATAACAAAACCGAGAAAGCCTCCAAGTAGCAAACTGGCAATAATTGCTATAATTATTTCCATTGTGTAGCTATAGTATTGGTATAGAATTGGAAATTGAAAATCACTTTACCACTTCGCCTTTCCAAGAAAGGATGCCTTCAGCGAGTTCGGTTACTTGGAGTCCGGCGTTAGTCATGCGCTCTGCGGCGAGTTTGCTTCGGCGCCCGCTGCGGCAGTAAACGGCGACGGGGCGGGCGGGATTGAGCGTTGCGATTTGGGTGTCAAAGTCTGCGGATTTGACATCTATATTTACGGCACCGGGGATGTGCCCCTCGCTAAATTCTTCGGGGGTGCGGGCATCAACGAGTTGCACATCCTGATTGGCGATGACTTCGGCAAATTGCTGGGCGTCTACGGACTTAAATGCTGCGTCTGACTGACAACCTACGAGTGAGGTGGCAGCAAGGAGAAGGGAGAAGAGGTGTTTCATTGATTCAAGATATTAAGTTTATTCTGGGTTAAAATTTACTTACAACGCCTGGACCTCTCGCGTGCGGAAGGATTCTCGGGCCTTGCGGACATAGAGTTTGATGACGTCTGCGGGGAGGGAGGTGGTGCGGACGAAGGCGCGGGTGAGGTCGGGGAATTTGGCGAGGGCGGTGGCGAGACACCAGGCTACTGCCATACGCACGTAATAGGGTTGTGGTCCTTGCGCTGTGCCTTGCTGGGCGAACTTGGGTTTTCCTTTGGCGTATTGATACTCGGATTTGATTTCCTCAAAGCGGAGCGCTTCAAACTGCTCAAAGATGTGGGGCAACCATTCCTCGGTTAGGAAATAGGTCATGGAAACGACGATGGCGAAGCGCACTTCAAATTCGCGGGTGGAGCGAAAATAGGGTTGGAGAAACGCCCAGAGTTCATGCTTATCTGCGCGCGCCATCCACTTGGCGTGAGCGCAATAAGAGTCGCACACCGCCCAGTTGTCCATCACAGGGACATACGCTGAGAGCATCTTAAGGCGGTCGGCAAGACTGCACTTTTCGAGGTTGATGAGGTAGCCCCAAACCACGGTTTCTTCGTAACAAAGCGTAGCGCTGGGCACTGCCTCAAAGCAGCGTATCACCGCTGCCCCACCCTGACACTCCTTGCGCTCACCATTGGGCAATTCGACCGCTCCACCCGAGCGCGAAAGCTGCCTTGCCACCTGTTTCATCTCAGGAGCATGGAGCCCCAACACACGGCGTGAGGGAAGGGCATTCACTACGCGCAAGTGGCCGTCGCGATAGCGCGCATCGGTGAGGAAACGCTCACTGATAAAGGGGGTGAGGAGGGAGAGAATCATGAGGAAAATAAAGTAAAAACAAATATGCTTGGGAGGAGAAGAAAATATTAACGTGAGTCCGATATAAGAATACGTCAAAAAATGTAGAAGTGAAATATTTTTAGTGACTTTATAATTGAAAATCAAACAATTACACAAAAACATTCACTCCTATGACTGATGCAAATTTAGTAGAATTTTTCTGTATTCTATACGAATTCTGTAAGTGTTTTACTCCAGAATTAAAAAAACACAAATTACCAGCCCCTGAAAAGCGCCATCAAAATCGAAAATTCCGAATCTCTGATAGTGAGGTGATGACGATTCTTGTGATATTTCACACTAAGCATTTCCGAGATTTGAAGTCATTCTATATAGGTTACGTCTATCAGCATATGCGAAAAGAGTTTCCTAACACGGTATCTTATAATCCCTTTGTAGAGCGCCAATCTCAGGTACTCCTTCATCTATTATTGTTCCTTCAAACTTGTGCATGGGGAAAATGTACAGGAATTTCCATTATAGACTCAACGCCCTTAGTGTCTTGCCACATTAAACGTGAGAAGCAGCATCAAACAATGAAAGGTTGGGCAGCAAAGGGGAAGTGTACCATGGGGTGGTTTTATGGTTTCAAACTCCATCTTGTCATAAATGACAAAGGTGAAATCATTAAATAGACGCTAACCCCTGGTTATGTAGATGATAGAGAACCCTTGAAAGACAAGAAGTTCACAGAAAAGTTCTTTGGGAAATTCTTTGCAGACAGAGGATATATCAGTCAGAACCTTTTTGATATGTTGTTTATTGATGACTTGCATCTGATAACAAAGATCAAAAAGAATATGAAGAATTCCTTGATGAATCTCTATGATAAATTGCTTTTGAGAAAGCGAGCTGTCATAGAGTCTGTAAACGATGAACTTAAGAATATATGTCAAATAGAACATACCAGACATTGTTCTGTGGATAATTTTGCTACGGATCTCGTGGCAGGAGTTATTGCATACAATCTTTTGCCAAAGAAACCATCAATGAACATTGACATTATAGACAAAAGTCGAATTCTTGAGTAATCCTTATATCTAACTCACGTTAACTAATAAAAGTTATGATTATAGGTCAAAAGGACTGTAACCTTAATCAACAAAGAAAAGAATTTTTCTGTACATAAATATGAAAAGAACTGTGTTAGCTGAGTTATTTTTAATTTTGCCACACAGTTCTTTTACATCATATGATTGCGCCAATTTATAGTTCGTTTATAACTGCATCAACAGCAGCGATACGACTTGTATATGCCGAAATCATTCGTTCTATAGCCTCATCAAATGACATATTTTCATCACCATTTGTTGATGTATTTATAGGCCATTTCGTAATGTTAACCTCATTAGATTCCTTTATTAATACAGCCTGATCTTTTATAAAACCTTCAATTTCCTCAAATTTAGGTTTTATTTCATGCCAACGTTTTTTAAGGGCACTTTTGAATTCATTGTTTTTAAACATATATATATACCACATTGCATTGGGGAGTCTTAACCCTCCTACTGTTGGAACAAAAGTACCCCAATCGAAATCCCAAACAGGACCAGCATACAGTTTACCATTACGTGCTTTATACATATAACAACTCTTAGGATGTAAGGGTTCAAAATTTGTTGCTAGTTCATGAATCAACAACCAATCAATATACGATTTTATATCAATTCTATTCTTAATTTCCTCATAATCGCCTTTTACAAATATATCCTCTACACTATCAACATAGTCATTAATATAAATAAAAGCTGGATGATCCCATGAAACTATAGTTTCTTCATCAGGTTCCTTTATAGTTACAGGAAGTTTCCTATGCTTTGTATAAAAATAGTTAATTTCTTGTGGTGAAGATTTATCAAATTCCAACAAGTAACCTCCAGACAAATCTTCATCCGAAAAGTCTTCTTCAATTTTATCTACATTTACACGAGCCTTATCAATCTTAATTTGTTCACATAGATAGTAATTTCCCTGATGTTTCCCATTCAAATATAATTCAACAAAACGACCACGTGGTGCCCAATCCATACACGACCTAGCCATTTCAAAAGCTACTGCATTACGCATCAAAGTTCGATCCATCCAGTTTGCAAGCAGAACCCATCTTTTATGCTTCGGCATTCCTAAGACTTCTGCCTTTGAATCCAATTTTATTGCATAAGGTTTTTTGGGCATGCCCCAAGTAGAATTTCCTCTACCTTTGAAACTTGAGGAAACATTCAAGTTCTCATTACCATTTTCATCTATAATTCTAATATTTCCATCTTGCACCCACTCCACTTTACTAGTAATTCCAACACCATTCGGGGTAGTTATATACACTTTGGGCAGAGATGAGGGTTGCTTTGCTGAAATTTTTATCAACTCTGAAGAAATTTTCATTTCATCACCATTCGCATCACACGCACTAATTACAATTGCGACATCGTCACAATAGTCAGGAGAAACCTCCAAATCCTTAATTGTAACAACATACTGTCCTCTCTTTATTACACCATTCTCGTCTTTGGCATTATCAACAGATTGTAGCATATAGTTCACAGGTCTCGTAATATAACTACATTCATTTGCACGAGTTCCTGGACGAACCAAATCTAACGAAATATTCTTTGTATTTAAATAGGCATTTGATGGATTAACCCTAAATTCTATAGTCTCTTCACCATTATGCTTTATTGAAATTTCCCTATTTAGAACAATAATACTTGTAGGGTATATTCTTATTTTTCCAAAGTCATAAACGTGTCCGCTCTCCATCGTAATTGTAATTCGACCTGTAACAGAATTCTCTACAATAGATTGTACTATTTTTTGAGGATTACTATTATATGTGGTAACAATGGAGTCGGTTATCTCATTAAGACTATTATAAATTTCAATAACATAATACCCGTTTGCATCTACTAAAACTCTAACTGAATAACCAGTTGATACATTCGTTCCATTCTCACCTATAGCATATTGGTCCTCAATTGCACATATGGGATTACCATCACTCCCTAACAATAAATCAAAAGTTTTCCCATAATTGTATGAAAATTCCCAACAATTACTGTTATTTGTCCTTAAATAAAGAGTATTGCCTTCGGTACTACTTTCATCTTTTATCCATGAAAGGAGTTCTATGGTTGAGTCATCAGAAAATGTAATTTGATAACCACCATTGTCAGAAGATACAAATGGAACTACACTTTTAATGATTTTTCCTGTGTCATAGGCTTTTCTTAATTCATCAAATTGATTTTGAAGTTGTTCCACGTCTGCCCTTAAATTATTGATCTCATCATCGTTTTTATCACAAGATGAAATCATAGTTAAAGCAACGAGACCTAATAGTAGTAATACTATTCTCCAAAACGATTTTGCACCACTCGTTTCAGTAGTCAAATAACTTGTTTTTTTCATAATTTACCTTAATATCTAAATCTAAAAAAATAATCTGTACCTTATGGTAATAAGAAACGTCTAAATCTAATATTTAAGCCACGCAGCAAAGGCAGATCTTGAACATGACAATCTGATCAAAAAAAATGACAGAGGAACAACTTGAGGATTATATACCATTTCACTCCAAATGTTATTCATGTTCAATAACTCTTTCTCACACTTCGTTAAATTTGACTTCACTATAATCTTGACAGTTTATTACTTGAGGCTAAGCCTACTCTTTAGACGGGTATATTGCAAAAGTAAAGAAAAAATGACATTATACAAAAGTTCTTAACGTAAATGCACCATCGTATATATACTAAATTACTTTACATTTAACTGAGAAACAGGATAAGTCGCATTTTGCTTTTTGCACAAAGGACCACGAGTTAATTGCAAGTCACAACGATACTCTGTCAATTATCTAAAAATTTCTTCTATCCGTCTTCTTAAACTTCACGTGCATATTTCAAGGCCTTGCGGACGTACAATTTGATGACGTCTGCGGGGAGGGAGATGGTGCGGACGTAAGCGCGGGTGAGGTCGGGAAATTTGGCGAGGGCGGTGGCGAGACACCAGGCTACTGCCATGCGCACGTAGTAGGGTTGAGCGCCTTGCACCGTGCCTTGCTGGGCAACCTTGGGTTTGCCTTTGGCGTATTGATACTCGGAACTGATTTTCTCAAAGCGGAGCGCTTCAAACTGCTTGAAGATGCGGGGCAACCATTCCTCGGTCAGGAAATAGGTCATGGCAACGACGATGGCGAAGCGCACTTCAAATTCGCGAGTGGAGCGGAAATAGGGTTGGAGAAACGCCCAGAGTTCGGACTTATCTGCGCGCGCCATCCACTTGGCGTGGGCGCAATAAGAGTCGCACACCGCCCAGTTGTCCATCACGGGGACATACACTGAGAGCATCTTGAGGCGGTCGGAAAGATTGCACTTTTCGAGGTTGATGAGGTAGCCCCAAACGACTGTTTCTTCGTAACAAAGCGTAGCGCTGGGCACAGCCTCAAAGCAGCGTATCACCGCTGCCCCACCCTGACACTCCTTGCGCTCACCATTGGGCAAATCCACCGCTCCACCCGAACGCGAAAGCTGTCTTGCCACCTGTTTCATCTCAGGAGCATGAAGTCCCAACACACGGCGTGAGGGAAGGGCATTCACTACGCGCAAGTGACCGTCGCGGTAGCGCGCATCCGTGAGGAAGCGCTCACTGATAAGGGGTGTGAGGAGGGAGAGAATCATAGAACTATTGAATTTGTGGACACATATTTCCGAGACTATCCCAAATAACTGGGAATTACCAAAAACTAAATCCCGATTAGTTAAAATTAAGTGCCGATTATTTCAAACTAATCGGCACTTATTTTTTGGGAGACGGATAGCATAAAAAAATAAAGTCTATTCTTCCGCGTAACAGTCCCTACATTTTCCGCCCCGCATCTATCCTCAAAAAGATGAAAAGCAGGATGGTGAAGCCCCAGAGGGAGGAACCACCGTAACTGAAGAAGGGCAGCGGGATTCCGATGACGGGCGTAAGGCCCAAGACCATGCCGATGTTGATAAAGACATGGAAAAGCAGGATGCTCAGCACGCAATATCCATATACGCGGGCGTAGGTGTGCGTTTGCCGTTCGGCAAGGTAAACGAGGCGCAGGATGAGCGTGAGGAAGAGCAACAGCACGGCGGATGATCCTATGAAACCTTGCTCTTCGCCCACGGTGCAGAAGATGAAGTCGGTGTCTTGCTCGGGCACGTACTTGAGTTTCGTCTGTGTGCCGTTCATAAATCCCTTTCCTTCAAATCCGCCCGAACCGATGGCAATCATGCTTTGGTTGACGTTATACCCTGCCCCAGCGTTGTCGGTCACGACACCGAGGAGCACCTGGATACGAATCTTTTGGTGGGGTTGCAGGTGGTCGAGGGCGAAGTTTGCAGAGTAGAGAAAACCGAGCGACCCGAGCGTGAAGAGGGCGATGTAGAAATAGGCGATGATGCGCTCGCTCAAGGCGTGGTAGCAGAGGTAGAGGAAGGTGCCCACGAGCACCACTACAAAGGCAAGCGACACGTCGATGGGAACAACCGCCAGCGAGAAGAACAGCGCGGAGCCCACCACGGCAATGCCTGCCCAAAAGATGCGCCAGGCGTGGATGGTTTGCTTGCAGAAGATGTGAATCATCCCGATGCAGAACAGCCAAATGACGGTCATGACCGAGAAGTCGCCGACGGTGGAGAGCGTGCCCTCAAGGGGGACTTCAGCGTAGCGGATGCCGACTACGAAATAGAGTACGGCTGCGAAGGCGGTGAAGAGAAAGGCGCCGGGCATGCCTTCGCGGTAGAAGACCAAGAAGAAGGCGGCGTAAACAAGGGCAGACCCCGTTTCCTTCTGCATAATGATAAGTCCCATGGGGAGCAACACGAGCAGGGAGACCTTGAGCAGGTTGCGCATCTTGTCGAGCGAGAACCCGTATTGCCCACACATCTTTGCCACCGCCAATGCCGTGACGCATTTGGCAAACTCGGCGGGTTGCAGATTGACAGGTCCGAGCGAAATCCAGGAGCGTGAGCCCTTGATGTCCTTAGCGATGAAGGGCGTGACGAGCAGGAGCACCATCGTCAGGACATACAGAAGTCCGGTAAGCTGGTCGAAATACTGGTCGTCGATGAGCAAAATGATCAGTCCGATAACGAGTGCCAATCCCATCCACACGATTTGCTTTCCGGAGCGAGTGGCAAAGTCGAAGAAGTCGGTATCGCCAATTTCATGGCTGGCCCCACAGATGGAAAACCACCCGAAGACCATCAGGAGAAGGTACACCACGACCACCACCCAATCTGCTGAAAGGACGGCGTTACGTGTGAATCTATCGTTCCTGTTTACCATAATTTATTGTGCGTTGCTGCATCGCATCCGCCTTAAGTTTTGAAGTTTCTGAAAGTTCGCCGTTGAGGTATTGCTCCATGATGAGTCCTCCAATGGGTACGCCGTAAACGGCACCGTAACCGCCGTTCTCCACATAGACTGCCACGGCAATTTTGGGTTCGTTCATGGGGGCAAATCCCATAAATACAGAGTGGTCTTGCCCACGGTTTTCTGCCGTACCCGTCTTGCCGCACACCTCAATGCCAGGAATGGCTGCGCCTCGGCAAGTACCTCCCGTCACGGCGGCACGCATTCCCTCGACGGCGTAGTCGTACCACTTTTCATCCACCATCGTGTAGTTGGGCGTGGTGTAAACGGAATCGAGTTCGGCATGCTGAATATCCTTGGCCACGTGGGGAACGTAGTAATGCCCACGGTTGGCAATCGTTGCGGCAAGGTTAGCAATTTGGAGGGGCGTAGCGGTCACTTCTCCCTGACCGATGGAAATCGAAATCACGGTCAGTGCGTTCCAAATGCCTTTGTATGCCTTGTCGTAGTATTGCGCGTTGGGAATCATCCCACGCTTCTCGCCTGGAAGGTCAATGCCGAGGGCATAACCGAAGCCCATTTCCACGAGATGGTCCTTCCAGCGCGTCATGGCATCTTGCACGGTGGGATACTTCGAGCGGTTGGAGAACATTCTCACGAGGTTCCAACAGAAATAGGCATTACAACTCGTGGCAATGGAGGGCACCAACGGGATGGGTGCTGGATGGGGGTGACAACCGAGGTGGAGGCCGCCGTAGTGGAAACCTCCGCTACAGGGGAACCCGATGTCAGGAGTGATACTACCCTCTTGGAGTCCGATAAGCGACTGGGTGAGTTTGAAAGTCGAACCCGGTGGGTAGGTACCCATAATAGCGCGGTTCAGCAAGGGTTTCATGGGGTCGGCAGACAACTTGCGGTGCATCTTTCCACGGTCACGCCCCACCATAATTCGGGGGTCGTAGGTGGGAGAAGAAGCCATGCAGAGCACTTCGCCCGTTGCGGGTTCTATGGCTACGATGGCGCCCAACTTACCTTGGAGCAAGCGTTCGGCAAGTGCCTGAAGGTCTTTATCGAGTCCGAGGGTCAAGTTGCGCCCAGGCACTGGGGCAATGTCGTATTGCCCATCCATGTAATGGCCTTTGGTGCGCCCACGCACATCGCGGAGCATGATGCGCATCCCCTTCTCTCCGCGCAAATATTGTTCGTACGAGCGCTCGATGCCGAGTTTCCCGATGTTGTCACCACTGCGATAATAAGGGTCGTTGAGGATGTCTTTTTCGTTTACCTCACCCACGTCGCCCAGGATGTGTGCCCCCATGCCGTCGGCATAGTGGCGGATGGTGCGCTTCTCGGCGGAGAATCCGTTGAAGCGGTAAAGTTTTTCCTTAAACACCGAAAACTCTTCGGCAGGAATCTGACTCATGAAGAGCTGCGGCGTATGGCGGGAATAACCAATGCGTTGCTTGATTTCCTTCATGCGCTGCTTGTAAAACTCTGGGGTAATACCTACCGTTTCGCAGAAGTCCAAGGTATCCACGCCCCACTGCTCCTGCATCACCACCATAATATTATACGAGGGTTCGTTATATACAAGCAAGCGCCCCTTGCGATCGGTCACCAAACCGCGCGAGGGGTATATAATTTCCTTTCGGAAGGCGTTGGAGTCGGCACTCTTCTTGTAGTCATCGCTAAACATTTGCAACGAGAACAGGCGAATGATGTAAATCAGAATGATGCCGACAGCTATGCCACCGATGACGAATTTGCGATTGTCGAAGGAGTGGTCGCGAGCCATAACAAAATTTAGCGCTTATTGCGCAACATCTCAAATGAGAGTATGAGGAGCGTAGTGAGAAGTGTTGATGTAAAGATATTGAGGAAAAGGTCGGCAAGATGGAAGAAACTAAACGTCTCGATGAGGTAAAAGGTAGTGGTGTGAAGCAAAGTTATCCCCACCGTATAACGGGTAAAACCTCCCCACTCCATCGTGCGCACTGAAGGTACTAAAGCACCGTCGCCACGCTCGGTGGGCGCAAATACGGTGAGTACAACGGGGCGCAACAGGGCGGTAAGCAACAGGGCGGAGGACGCCATACCGGGTGTGCTACTAAACAAATCGACCACGAAACCCAACACAAATGCCAACACCAATAATGCCCAACGCGCAATCGTGCTGGGCAATATCATGATAAAATAAAGATAGATCATGGGCATAGCATAACCGAGCAGGTGAATGTGGTTGCACACAATGACCTGTCCTGCGGTGAGGACGATGAACCATGCTATGTAGGAGAAGAGGGAGGGGGACATGGGGGGAAAGGGTGAACGATGAAAGGTGAGCGGTGAACGGAGAAAGGTGAACGACTATGCAGAATGTAAACGCGCCAGCCCCTTTAACCGCTAACCGTTAATCATTAACCGTTAACTAAAATTCTATTCACTTATCTTTGAAAAAAGGCTATCAATAGCCGCCTTATAGGGTGTTGCAATCACATTGACTTCGCGGAGGGTGGAGAAGTCCGTGCCGAGGGCAATGTCGAGTTTATACGACTGTCCGTCGGCGGAGTTATTCACCTTCTCAATCTTCCCTACAAAGATGCCTGGGGGGAACACGGAGGAGTAACCGCTGGTTTCAATGACGAAATCTTTTTCTACCTGTGCATGGCGGGGAATATCATCCACCGTAGCACGGCGCATACTCGTGCCGTCCCATTGCAAATAACCGAAGTACCTTTGCCCCTGAATGCGGCAACTGATGCTGGACTTTTGGTTGGTAACGGGAATCACCAAACTGTATGCGTCACTCACGAGGTAAACCACACCGACAACACCACCACCGCCAACAACGCCCATCTCGGGTTTCACCCCGTGAACACTACCGCGGTCGAGCACCAAGTAATTATTCTTCGTACCCTTGGAGTTTGAAATCACCTTCGCAGGAATCATCTCGTAATCCACCAAGTTGCGCGCCATCGCCCGCTCCACTTCCGTAGAATCCCGTTTGAGGGTCATCATCGCCTCGCGCAGGCGGTCGTTCTCCAGCATGAGTTGGGCATTCTGCGCCGTGAGGTCACGATTGACGGTTCCCAAGTGCACATAACTCCACAAGTCCAAGTACCATCTATCTATCCCTGCCACCACCGTATTCGCACCCGTATGCCACACACTCCCCTGAAAACTATTGAAGCGTATCAGGAGCGAAAGGCTGACGTACTCTAACACAATGAAGAGCAGCAGGTAATGGTATTTTCGGAGAAAGTCGAAGAGATGGGACATGGGAAAGGAGAAAGGAGAAAGGAGAAAGGAGAAATTACCATGCGGGACTTCAAGGCGCCTGCTTCTTTCTCATTTCTCCTTTCTCATTTCTGATTTCTAAATCTATCGCATCAAGAACGTGAAGTTGTCCACATTCTTAAGCGCAATACCCGTACCGCGCGCTACGCAGAGGAGGGGATCCTTTGCCACGTGGAAGGGGATGTTAATCTTATCGGTAAGGCGCTTGTCAAGTCCGCGGAGCAAGGCACCACCACCAGTGAGCCAAATACCGTTCTTCACGATGTCGGCATACAGTTCGGGAGGTGTGCTTTCGAGGGCATTGATAACGGCCTGCTCAATACGCGCGATAGACTTTTCAAGGCAGTGGGCAATTTCCTGGTAGCACACGGGCACCTCCATAGGCATTGCCGTGATACGGTTAGGACCATACACCACGTAGTCCTCGGGAGTTTCGCCAGGGAGGTCAGTAAGCGCCGCACCCACGGCAATCTTTATACGCTCCGCCATACGTTCACTGACGCGCACGTTGTGCTGACGGCTCATATATTCCTGAATGTCGTTGGTGAAGTCGTCACCCGCCATCTTGATAGAACTGTTAGAAACGATGCCGCCCAACGAGAGCACAGCAATTTCCGTAGTACCACCACCGATGTCTACAATCATATTACCTTCGGGCGCATTCACATCAATCCCTACACCGATAGCCGCCGCCATGGGTTCGTAAAGGAGGAAGATGTCGCGACCACCAGCATGCTCCGCAGAGTCGCGCACCGCACGAAGTTCCACTTCCGTAGAGCCCGAGGGCACACCAATCACCATGCGCAACGAGGGCGAGAAGAGGCGCTTACCTTTGTGCACCATCTTAATCAACCCACGCATCATCTGCTCGCAGGCGTTAAAGTCGGCAATCACACCGTCACGCAAGGGGCGAATTACGCGGATCTTATCGTTCGTCTTTTCGTACATCAGTTTAGCCTTGCCCCCTACGGCCTTCATCGCATCCGTATGGCGGTCGAGCGCCACCACGGAGGGTTCGTCCACAACGATTTCATCGTTACAGATGATAATCGTGTTAGCCGTGCCGAGGTCGATAGCAAGTTCCTGCTTGAGCGAAAAGAAGTTTGAAATTACATTCTTAAAGAAGCTCATAATAGTTTTTGTTTAGTAGACGAGTAAACAAGGTACGAGTAAACGAGTGGTAAGCGAGACAAACAAGAAAAGCACCGCATGGGGGATTTCCTTTGTCAGTAAACAAGAAGGTAAGGCACAAGTGGACGAGAACCTTGCGGAATATCTCGCCAGAACACCTCTAACCATCTCGTCTACTTGTCTACTCGTTTACTTGTTTACTAACTTACTTCTTAAAGTAAGCCTGAATAGCAGTATCGTAGTGGCTGCTTACGCCGAATGCCTGGGTAGCAAACCAACGGCGCTGTTCGAGGGTAGTCTGCGCACCGTTTTCCTTCACGATATCGAGAAGGGGCTGATACTCTGCCTTTGAGGGAACGATAACCACGTCGTTGAAGTTCTTCGCACCCGCGCGGATGAGCGAGATACCGCCTATGTCAATCTTTTCAATAATGTCCGCTTCAGAAGCACCGCTTGCTACCGTCTGTTCGAAGGGATAGAGGTCAACGATAACGAGGTCGATTTCGGGAATTTCATACTGCGCCATCTGCTGCTGGTCACCTTCGAGCGCACGACGACCGAGGATGCCACCGAAGATTTTGGGGTGAAGCGTCTTCACGCGACCGCCGAGGATAGAGGGGTAAGAAGTCACGTCTTCCACCTTCTGACAGGGGAAACCGAGGCTTTCGATAAATTCGCGCGTACCGCCCGTTGAGAGGAACTGCACACCATCGTTGTGGAGCGCTGTGAGGAGTTCGTCAAGACCGTCCTTGTGGAACACAGACACCAATGCTGTCTTAATTTTCTTAGTTGCTGACATAAGTATAAATTGTTTTAAGTTTATTGTCCTGTAATTGAACTGCAAAGTTACACTTTTTCTTTAGCATACACGGCATAAAGAGGGGGGAAAGTTGGGGAGGGGGAGAAGAAAATTCTCCATCATTTTCTGCACATTGAGAGTTTACGAAAAGTCGCACCAAAGGTTACTAGCAAGGCACGAAATTGAGACGATTTTACCCTTGAAAAACTCTACCTATAACCATTTGATTATCAACAAACTTATCTACACAAAAAATTATGAGGGACATAAATTGAATTATGTCCCTCATAAATTTTACGAAGCCCTTTATAATTTTCAGGAGAACCGATATAGTTTTTGTGAAGTCTATTTGCGGAGTGAAAATTCAAAACACAAGCCTCCCTGCTCGCGATTCCGAACCGAGATTTCCCCACCGTGAAAGATCACGGCGTGCTTCACAATGGCAAGCCCAAGTCCCGTGCCCCCCATTCTCCGAGAGCGCCCCTTGTCAACACGGTAGAAGCGCTCAAAAAGGCGGGGCAATTCGGCGGATGCCACTCCCCGACCATCGTCTTCAAAGCGCAAGCGACAGACTTCGGCAGTGTTTTCCAACAAGGTGATGTAGATATTTTTGCCCCCCGAATAATCCAGAGCGTTTTCCGTAAGGTTTTGAAAAATAGAACTAATAAGCATCAAGTTGCCCTCCACCTCCACACGCTCCTTCACTTCTATGTGCACCTCCATCCGCTCGTCGGCGGGCATTACAGCAACCTCCGCCGCCACCTCATTGATGATATCGTTCAGACACACGGGTTGCTTCGCAATAAGCGCACTCCCGTCTTCCATTCTCGTAATAAGCGACACGTCACCCAGCAATCGGCGCAAGCGTTCGGCGTTGGCATAACAGCGTTCAATGAGTTCCTGCCGTTTTTCCTCGGTCAGAGAGATTCCCAAAAGCAGTGTCTCAAGACACACCTGCATAGAGGCTACGGGCGTTTTGAGTTCGTGGTTAATATTATTGGTGAGCTGGCGCTTGATGCGAATCTTCTCCTGCTCCTCGCGCATTGCCGCTTCATGAGCTCGGTCGCGATCAAGAATCGTTTGCTGCCACTGCCCGTAAAGATGGACAATGCTGTTAGAGATCGCGCCCAACTCATCGTTGGGGAAGGGTTCTTCTTCATTAAACACCTCCCCACGCTTCGCCCTTTTGGCAAAAAGATTGAGGCGGTCAATAGTGTTCCCCAGCCGACGCGTAGCAAAATAAGCCACCACACTCATGATGCTGCTCAGGATAACCATCCCCCACAGGAACACCCAATCCGCACTGAGCAATTCCCGAAGCGAGGCGGAATAAGGTATTGCCGTGCGCACAATAACCCTTTCGCCACGCGTGGCGGAGTAGAAATATTGGCGCCCATCACTTGCCGAGCGGCGTCCGATGTGATACCCTGCGCCCTTCTTCAGAGCCGCTGCCACTTCGGGGCGAGTGCGATGATTGTCCAACGAATCTGCATGCAACTCATTGTCATACACCACGGCGCCTGAGAGCGTTATGACCGACACACGCAGGTCTTCAAACGGTTTTGAGTGAGTAGCAATGTAGCGCTGGTAATCTGCACCTTGCTCCACGGTTTCAAGCAGGTAGCGATTGTAGAGTTGGAGCTGCGCACTGATAAAATCGCTCTTGTATTGTCGCTCGCGCACGTACTGAAAGGCGGCCACGCAACACGTCAACAGCCATGAGAATGCCAGTAGCACGAGGAAGAGGCGGCGGTGGTAGGACAGTTTAATCACGGAAGCCATAACCAAATCCAGAGCGGGTTACAATATACTTTCCATAGCTTCCAATCTTCGCACGAAGGCGCGTAATGTTCACGTCTATGGTTCTGTCAAGCACTACGACCTCTTCGCTCCACACGTGGCTTAATATTTGTTCGCGCGAACAAATTTTGCCACGGCGCGAAAGCAGATACGCCAAAAGGTCAAACTCCTTGCGCGTAAGTTTCACCTCCACTCCGTCTACCGTGCAGCGCTTAAATTCGAGGTCTAAGCAGAGGTTTTCCACTTGAAGCGACTGCGCGGGTGTAGCGGCAGTTTGCGGTTTACTTGCAGCAGTTCTGCGCAACACGCTCTTGACGCGCGCAATGACATTACGCACGGTATATGGTTTTGTAATATAGTCATCCGCCCCCAAGTTAAGCCCCATAACCATATCGTCCTCAGCATCGCGCGCCGTGCAAAAGATGATGGGGATTTCCGAAAGGTTCATGTCTGCTTTAAGCATCTTCGCCATTTTTATACCGCTGATTTCGCCCATCATCACGTCAAGCAAAATCAGGGCATAGCGCTTAAGGTCAAGTTTCAGTGCTTGCTCGGCGCTCAAGGCGGTATCTACTTCAAATCCCTCATTCTCAAGATTCAGTTTCAGCACCTCGCAGAGGGTTTCTTCGTCGTCAACAATCAGAATGCGTTGGTTTGTCATAAGTAAGTCTCAACTGATTTTGGTGGCAAAGTTACAGAGAAATCTCTGGCAGGGAAATGGGGGAAATTAGATTTAACAAAAATGTAACAATTTCAGCCCTCCGCCCCACTCTCCCCCACTTTTTTCGGATTTAACAAAACCCTAACCTTCTTGTAACAGCCTTGTAACATTACGCCCGTAATTTTGCACCGTGAAAACGAGGAAGCGCAGTCTCAAAAGTCGCCCTTTGATTCACCCACTCCAACAGTTGGAACCACTTATTCTTTTCATTTTATATTACAATCACAATGAAAAACAAATTTCTCTTAGCAGGCCTCGCTGCTTGCATGGTAACGGGCGCTACGGCGCAACAAAATTCTGAAAAGGCTGAGCCTAAGGGCAAGGCTATCGTACAGGTGTTCGGCAATTTCCATTCTGGGTTTGGCGCACAGAATGATGACCGCGGTTTTGAACTTGAGCGTAGTTACTTAGGCTATGAGTACAAGTTAGACAACGGACTTACCGTAAAGGGAGTTATGGACATGGGCAAGTCCAGCGACGTAAGCGACAACAATCGCCTTGCCTATATTAAAAATGCGTCACTCTCATGGAAGTCGGGCAAACTTACGCTCAACGGTGGTTTGATCTCGACCACACAATTCAACTTCCAAGAAAAGTTTTGGGGGTATCGCTACGTCATGAAGTCGTTTCAAGACCAATACAAGTTTGGTAGCAGCGCTGACCTCGGTATCTCTGCCACGTACAAGTTTGCCGACTGGATTTCTGCGGACGCTATTGTCGTAAATGGCGAAGGGTATAAAAAGATTCAGAAGAACGACGGTTTGAACTACGGACTTGGCACAACTTTAACCCCCATTAAGGGGCTCAGCATCCGACTCTACGCTGGCATTAACGAAGCCAGCACGGACGGTGCGAAAGACATACTCAACGCCACAGCATTCGTGGGTTACAAGGCAAAGAATTTTAGCATCGGTGCGGAATATAACCTTATGAAGAATGCTTCTAACCAAAAGGATGCCGACCAGCAGGGTTACTCTATCTATGCTACGGTAAACGCTTCCAAGAATGTAAACCTCTATGCCCGCTTCGACGACCTCTCTTCAAAGAATGATTGGAACATCAAGAAGGACGAACAAGCAGCAATCCTTGGTGCACAATTCAAGGTAGGCAAGTATGTCAAGATTGCTCCCAACTTCCGCATGGCAATGCCTAAGGCGGACGGCGCTGACGAGAAGTATTCAGCTTATGTAAGTTGTTACTTCGGAATTTAACCAACACAAAACAATCATACTGCTGTCCGGAGGGAAATTCAGGATGTTTCCAACTTCCCATCCTGAAATCCGAACTGACGAATTGAAGGCGCTCACAAATACATCCCTTGTCGTAAAAATTATCTCCGAGGTAAATTAAATTAAGTCGGACATAATTTCAACTAAGTCGGACTTCGTTTTCACGAACTCTATGAGTAGAAAATTCCATCTCGACTTACGACTATGAGTAAAGCATTTAATAGGAATTATGAGAACCAACTTTGTGACCCTCCCCGTCATCCGGACAGCATTTATACTACTTCTTTTTACCCAGACTCAATAAATTCATCTCAACTCTTTATGAAAAAGATTTTTCTCCCCCTTCTCACAATGGCTATGGGCCTTGTGATGACCGCTTGCGGTGGTAATGCCGACAAGGCGGGTCGCGATGCGCAGGAATTGGCTGGCGCGGGTGCTACCTTCCCACTTCCTTTTTACAATGTAGTGTTTGAACAGTTTGGTCAGAAACATGGTGACGCCGTTGCCTACGGTGGTATCGGTTCGGGCGGAGGTGTGCGCAACCTTCGCGATAAGATTGTTGACTTTGCAGGAACTGATGCTTACTTGACGGACAAGGAGATGAGCGAGATGCCGGCTGTGGTACACATTCCTACGTGCATGGGCGCCGTAGTGCTTGCTTATAATTTGGAGGGTGTAGACAACCTCAACCTTTCGGGCGAAGTCGTTGCCGACATCTTTGCGGGTAACATCACCATGTGGAACGATGCGCGCTTGGTGGCGCTCAATCCCAACGCCAACCTCCCTGCTGAAGCCATCATCCCTACGTTCCGTTCGGACGGTTCGGGTACGACCTTTGTTTTCACGGATTATCTTACCAAGGTAAGTCCCATGTGGGCTGAAAAGTATGGCGCTGGAAAGTCGGTGGACTTCCCCGTAGGTCAAGCGGCTAAGGGTAATCCCGGTGTCGCAGGTGTCATCAAGCAAACGAAGAATACGATTGGTTATGTGGGTTCAGAATACGCCTTTGCCCAAAAACTCCCCTATGCAAAGGTGCAGAATAAGAACGGCGAGTTTGTTACGCCCACGGCTACCACTATATCCGCGGCAGCTTCGGGCGAAATTCCTGCCGATACGCGTACTTCTATCACCAATTCGGAAGCCGTGGGCGCTTACCCCATCAGTTGCTTTACGTGGGTAGTGATTTACAAGGAACAGCATTACGCGAACCGCACAAAGCAACAGGCACAGGCAACGCTCGACCTCATGCAATACCTTCTCTCTGACGAAGCGCAGGCGATTACCTCTGAAGTGAATTACGCTCCCCTCCCCTTAAAGGCGAAAGAGCAAAGTATGATTAACCTCAAGACGGTGACTTACGACGGCATTGCGATTTTGAAGTAATCTCAAACCGAGTATGAACGATAAAATTTATAATTTGTTGTTATTGCTGGCGGCTTTAGTGGTTCCATTGGTGTGTGGGGGCATCACGTATGCCCTCGTCACCGATGCCACTGAGGCGTTTAACCACTTTGGTTTTCTGAATTTCTTGACTTCCTCGGAGTGGCGCTACACGGAGGGGGCGGAAACGTACGGAGCCTTGCCCTTTGTGGTCGGTACGCTGCTTACGACGCTACTCGCTTTACTGTTTTGCATTCCTTTCTCCCTGCCCGTAGCGCTCTTTGTGGGGGAGTATTTTCGCGGAACGAGGTTGGCGGCGGTGCTGAGCACGGTGACCGACCTGCTGGCGGGGATTCCCTCAATTATCTACGGACTGTGGGGATTTTACACGCTACGCCCCGTGATTATGGCGCTTGACATTTCTCCGCAAGGGTCAGGTGTATTGACGGCTTCGGTAGTGCTGGCGATAATGATTATCCCTTATGCAGCTTCGTTGAGTGCAGAATTTATTAAGATGGTACCCAACGACCTTAAGGAAGGAGCTTACAGTCTTGGAGCTACGAGGGCGGAGGTTATTTGCCGCATCGTGTTTCCCTTCGCGGGGTCGGGAATATTTTCGGCGTACATCTTAGCCATTGGGCGCGCCTTGGGCGAAACGATGACCGTAACGATGCTCATCGGAAACACGAACAACATCCCTGCCTCGCTCACCGCTACGGGCAACAGCATGGCGTCTATCATTGCGAACCAGTTTGGCGAAGCCGACGGCCTGCGCCTTTCGTCGCTCATCGCCATCGGACTGTTGCTCTTCCTGATTACAGCCTTTATTAACATGGTGGGGAAAATTATGATTAAACGCGCACGCATTGCGTAAGCAAGTAAACGAGTTTTCAGTAGACAAGTAAACGAGATGGTTAGAACGTACCTTCAATACATTCCGCACGGTTCTCGTCTACTCGTACCTTTCAACTTGTAACTATCAATATGAAAGTAAAAACAACATACCGCCTCGCCAAAAATCGCCTAATGCTCGGGACGGTCTGCCTCTTATCGGCGCTGACAGCCGTTCCGCTCGTGGCGATATTGGGCGAAGTGTTTCTCAGGGGTTACGACCAGCTTTCGTGGTCGTTCTTTACCGAGCCTACCCCTACGGCTTACCGCGCCATGAAGGCGATGGAGGCTGGACTGCCCATCCCTGGGGGCATTGCCAACGGCATTGTGGGCACCATGCTGATGTTAGGAATGGCTACGGCTGTGGCAGTGCCCGTCGGGGTGCTGTGTGGAGCATTCTTAGCGGAGTACCGAAAGAACAGGTTTGCCCAAGTGGTAAGTTACCTTACCGACCTGCTTCAAGGCACGCCCTCTGTGATTATTGGGATTATCGTTTACATCTGGGTGGTCGTCCCCATGCGCGGTTACTCCGCCATTGCGGGAAGCGCAGCGCTGGGCATCATGATGCTCCCGCTGATTGTGCGCGCTACGGAGGAGACGCTGAAGATGCTCCCCGAGTCGCTGAAGGAGGCTGCCCTTGCGCTGGGGGCAAATAGAGCGAGCGTCATGCTTCGGGTGCAACTCCCTGCAGCCTTCGGAGGGATCTTTACGGGCATCCTACTCGCCATTTCTCGCGTTATCGGAGAGACGGCTCCGCTGATGTTTACCGCGCTCGGGTGTTCGCTCATGCGCTTCTCGGTGGACAAACCCATTTCTGCCGTACCCCTCTTGATTTGGGAATTTTTCAACGACCCAAACCTGCAGGAGTTAATCTGGGGCGCTTCGCTCTTCCTGCTACTCTTCGTACTCACGCTTAATCTTACCGCTAAGTATCTTGCTAAAAAATGGAATCAATAACTCCTATCCTTGAATTCAAAAAAACGTGTGTCTCCTACTCTCCGCAAACCATGGCTGTAAAGTATGTTTCTGCCGCCATTGAGCGAAATACGATTACTGCCATCATGGGACCCTCGGGGTGCGGAAAATCTACGCTCCTTAGAGCAGCAAATTTGATGCACGAACTTTATCCGCACATCCATGTGGGAGGTGAAATCCTGTTGGAAGGACAAAATATTCTCGACATGGAACCTATCGATGTGCGTCGCCGTATCGGCATGGTCTTTCAGCGCCCTACGCCCTTCCCCACGATGAGTATTTACGACAATGTGCTGGCGGGATTCACACTCAACGGCATTCGTCTGCCCAAGAGCGAGCGCGACGAAACGGTAGAGCGCTGCCTGCGTAGCGTAGCGCTATGGGACGAGGTTAAGGACGTGATGGGCAAAAAGGGGACGTTCCTTTCGGGCGGTCAGCAACAGCGTCTGTGCATTGCACGCGCCCTGGCGATGAAACCCGATGTGCTCCTCATGGACGAACCTACCTCTGCACTCGACCCAATTGCCACGAAGCACATTGAGGAACTCATGACGGAACTGCAAAAAGAGGTGACCATCCTTATCGTTACCCACAACATGGGGCAGGCAATGCGTGTGTCGAAACGCTCTATGTTTATGTACCTCGGGGAATTGGTGGAGTTTGGCGACACTGCCCAAATGTTTTCCAATCCCCTTGACGAGCGCACCCGCGCTTACCTTACGGGGAAGATGGGGTAAGAAGGGAAACGAGGAAAGGTGAAAGGAGAACGGTGAGAGGTTAAAGGTGAACGGTTAAAGGGGCTGGCGCGTTTACATTCCGCATGGTCTTTCACCGTTAAACGTTCACCGTTAAACTTTAACCTCTCACCGTTCAAATTATCTCGGGCATAAATGCAATTAACTCGGACTTATATTGAATTAAGCCCGAGTTAATTTTTACGTATTCAGTTGGAGTTTCGCCAGATGCGGAACTACCAAAAAGCAAAAGCGGAGGGTGGCGGCGCAGTCGGTTACTCCGTCATAGCCTTTTCCTTTGCAAATTCAAAGGTGCGCGTCATGCCTGCTTGCATAAATTCCTGGTGGGCACGATTGACCTCTGCCTGCCTCACCTTGTTGTCTTCAAGTTCCTCTTGAAGCGCATCGTAATGCTCGCGCTCCCACTTCATCAGTCGCTCTGTGGCTGCTGTGACTTCCTCAAAGGTTGTTGCCGCCTTGATTTCCTTGGTAGTGCGCTCTATCTCTGTGATGTATTGGTCGACCACTTCTGAACCACAAGCGGTGAGCATACCCGAAAGGAGCAGTGCGCAGAAAACGTTTTTGAGATTGACCATAACGTTTACGACTATTCTTCTTCAACCGCCTGAGTATCTTCAGGACTTTCGTAGTTGCCCAAAATCTTCTGCTTAATCTCTTCTGCCAATTCGGGATTGTCTTCAAGAATGCGCTTCACAGCTTCACGTCCCTGACCAATCTTCGTGTCGCCATAGCTGAACCATGAACCGCTCTTCTTGATGATGCCTGCTTCTACGCCGAGATCTACGATTTCGCCAATCTGTGAGATGCCCTGTCCGAAAGTGATTTCAAATTCTGCCTTGCGGAAGGGAGGCGCCACCTTGTTCTTAATGACCTTCACACGCACCTGATTGCCCACGGGAGTATCGCCATCCTTGAGCGTGGTCACCTTGCGGATATCGAGGCGCACGGAAGCGTAGAACTTCAGGGCGTTACCACCCGTTGTGGTTTCGGGATTGCCAAACATCACACCAATCTTTTCGCGCAACTGGTTGATGAAGATACACGTAGTATTCGTTTTATTGATTGACGCCGTCAACTTACGCAACGCCTGGCTCATAAGGCGTGCCTGCAAGCCCACCTTGTTGTCGCCCATATCGCCTTCGATTTCTGCCTTGGGTGTAAGGGCTGCTACAGAGTCCACCACTACGATATCTACTGCCGCAGAGCGGATAAGTTGGTCGGCAATTTCAAGTGCCTGTTCGCCGTTGTCGGGTTGAGAAATCAAGAGGTTGTCAGTATCCACACCGAGTGCCGCAGCATAGTAGCGGTCAAAGGCGTGTTCGGCATCGATAAACGCCGCAATACCTCCCTGGCGCTGTGCTTCAGCAGTCGCATGGATGGCAAGCGTGGTCTTACCCGAACTTTCAGGACCATAAATTTCGATAATACGTCCCTTGGGGTAACCACCCACTCCGAGGGCGAGGTCAAGGCCTAACGAACCCGTAGGAATCACTTCGACATTCTCTACCTTTTCATCACCCATCTTCATAATCGACCCCTTACCGAAGTCCTTTTCTATCTTTGCCATCGCCGCCTGGAGGGCTTTGAGTTTCTCAGTTTTAGGATCCAAAACTTCTACTTCTTTCTTTGCCATAATTTAGGTTTTGAGGTTATAAGGATGTTAGGTTTTGAGGGGCACGCTCATCGATCATCCACCCATACCCAACAACATATTTATTCTATCTTGTTATTTGGCAAAGTTACATAAAAGAAACGGAATGGAGGCGCTGTTTCTACGGAATATCATAGCGAGAAGAACAAAAAATCTCCCCTACTCCGCACTGGAGCAAGGGAGAAAATTTCACTACACCGGCACGCAGAAATAACAGGTTGTTATAACCGTAGCAATGCCGATACTGAGGGCGAGTACCCACAGGGTAATCAGCGTAATTTTCACGCCTTTAGAGAGCGGCGAATCCGAGGCGAAGACACTGCGGATAAGGGCGTAAAGGGGAATGGCGACGATGAGGAAACCGCAGATTGTACTGGTGTAAAGCAACCAAGAAAGACCGGTGGGTTGCACCGTAATCCAGGCGGTCAACTCGGGCAAATGGGGCATGGTTGCCCAACTGCACACGTTGGTCACACTCGCCGTAAGTATCAGCAGGAAGGAGATTGCCACAATCACCCCCATTAACAAGGTGAAGATAATGGGAAGAACGATGATAAGCAATGCTATGTGGAGCAGGATGCGCCCCCAGCGAAATGCTGCAGGTTTCTGAACAGACGAATGCCCTTCGGAGGTGCGCATTTCGCTCATCACCTCGCGGTTGACATTCTCAAAATTTACTTTCTCGCCCTTCATGCGGAGGCGGTCTTCTGCCGTAACGGCTTCAGGCACGATGAGCCACATGGCGATGTACAAAATCAGCAACAGCGAGGCACTCATAAAGCATAGTACGACGAAGAGCAAGCGCCAGGGCGTCACGTCCTTTCCGCCAAAGTACGCACAGAGTCCGCTAATTACCCCGCCCAGCATTTTGTCGCTCCCATTGCGGAACAGTTGGCGTTCAGCAGATGCAGGTGCGGAGGGTTGCATCGTAACGTCGGCATCACTGGGAATAATCAACCACCCTACGAGGTAACAAACGGTGGCAACAGGAATCGTAAACACGAACACAATAAGGAAGAGGATGCGCCAAGGGGTTGCGTCGGAGAAACCGAAATAACGTGCCAAACCGCTGATGACGCCTGCCAACATCTTGCCCTGCATATCGCGACGCAAGGTGCGAGAAGCGCGACTGGCTTCAAATTCTTCTTGGGGTTCGGTGTCAGCACTGCCTTCCGTTACCGTTTCTTCATCGACAACGGGTGCTTCATCACCCTCCATTTCCTCGGGATTGCCGATACGCGCAATGAGTTCCTGCACTTGCGAAAGGGTGATGCAGGTTGTGCCAGCTTGCTTCAACTCTTCTAACAATTCCGACACACGCAATTCTATATCGTCGGCAATCTCCGCTCCATCTTCCCGTTTTGAGAAGTAGGTGCGCATATTCGTGAGGTAACTCTCAAGGAGTTGACACGCATCTTCGTCAATCGTAAATATGCGATTGCACAAGTGAATGTTGATTGTCTTTTTCATGATGCTATAATGGGGATAGAGTTTTTATTTAAGAAGTCATATAGAAGTTCGTTGGGCGCTTACGCTTCTTGTTGCAGGACATTGACCGTGTGGGCAATCTCTTGCCACGCCGCATCAAGTTCCAACAAGAACGCCTCACCCTCGGACGTAAGCGAATAATACTTTCGGGGCGGTCCCTGCGTCGATTCCTGCCACTCATACGAGAGCAGCCCATCCTTCTTCAAGCGCGTGAGCAGGGGATAAAGCGTGCCTTCCACCACAATCAAGTTTGCCGCCTTCAACTTCGCAATAATATCGTTCGTATATGCCGGACGCCCTTTTAGCAGGAGCAACACGCAAAATTCCAGCATGCCCTTACGCAACTGAGATTTGGCATTTTCAATGTTCATAACTCATGTATTTTGTAATTACACGGCAAATATAGGAATAATTTTAGTACCTTGCAATACATGGTACCTTAAAAATTTATAATTGCACCTTATTTTTTACAACAAACAGGATTCAGACACATTTTTATCTCAAATGTCAATACAAAAGTCAGTTTTAGCAGACCTTATTTCAGATGTTACGACCACAATTTCTGGAACAATAAAAACTACAACCGTTATAGCAAAAACTAAGTGCCGAGTAATTTGAACTAATCGGCACTTAATTCAAATTACTCGGCACTTAGTTTTAAGCACGAAACATATAAGTTTTTACATACGGGATGCGGATGCAAATTGTTCGCATAATCATTTCCCCATTAAGCGCATTTGGCGCAAAATCTGCGCACGACGTTTGCGCATGTAGGGCGAAGGTTTCTTGGAACTAAACTTATTGGGATTGGGAAGGGTGGCTGCTATCAGCGCACAGTCGGTACGACGGAGTTTATCAGCACTACAACCAAAATGTTCCTGTGCCACCGCCTCTGCGCCATAAATACCCGGTCCCATTTCGATGCTATTTAGATACACCTCAAGGATGCGATCCTTCGACCAGAAAAGTTCAATTAGAAACGTGTAGTACGCCTCCAATCCTTTGCGCACCCATGTACGAGTGCCAAAGGTAAAGACATTCTTTGCCGTCTGCTGTGAAATAGTGCTCGCCCCGCGGTTACGCTTCCCTTGCTTGCGCTCTTCCAGCGCCTTTTCTATTTGGTCAAAGTCAAAACCATTGTGCTCATAAAAGAGTTGATCTTCCGAAGCAATGACCGCCCTTTTAAGATGTGGGGATATTTCTTCTATCGGCACCCACTTATGCGCTAATTGAGGCGTTCTGCCATCGTAGAGTTCCGACAAACAATAACGTATCATCACGGGAGTGATGGGTACGGGCACAAAGCGATGTAGTATCACGCCACCAATACTCCATACAAAGAAGACGATAATAAGTATACGTAGAATTTTTAAGAATTTCATAGAAGATTTTGCGGATTAGTGTGTAGGCATTCTCTGCCTATTCATCCCTGTTTCAAACTATCAAATGAAAAAGAAAAAGGGCTGCGTCACGATTTCTGACACAGCCCCAAAAATTGTATTGATTCGCAAACTTGGCGGCTTGCGGTCAAGTCTTGTTTGATAAATTAGAACTTGTAGCGGTTATCAACAACGTTAGCATCACGCTGCAAAGCATCAAGCAATACTTCCTGGCGTTGACCGTAGAAATTAGAAGTAAAGATGTTTCTCATAAACTGCTGAGTAGCCTGCTGAAGCGCATTTGCTTCATTGAAAGGAACTTCAGAGGGAAGTTCTTCAAGCACCTGAACATAGTAAACGGCACCAGCACCCTTGATAGGACCAACAAATTCGCCAGCCTTAGCACCTGCGATAGCACCTGAAAGGGCAGGTTCTGAAACACCGATGAAGTTTACGCGTGCATTGCGAGCAAAGCTTGCAGAGATAGTGTCGACAACAACCTTTTCGACCTTAGCAACTTCGTCCATTGACTTAGCCGCGCCTACAAGTTCGATAGCCTTTTCAGCCTTCTTATTCTGCATTGCAAGACGTTCGAGGGCGGGCTTCACAACCTTGTTATCCCAAGCTACATAGTCGCCATCGTTGATACCAGCTACCGCCATTACAATGAGGTGTTCCTTATTCGCACCACATTCGTAGATACGTGAAATGCTACCAACCTTAGCTTCATCAAGAGCCCAACGTACGGCTTCCTTAGCACCGGGAATGTCTGTTTCAAGACGCGTATTAGGACCAGAAACAACTTCATCACGAACCATGTAACCAGCTGCAAGAGCGTTCTTCTCGATATTCTCGATGGTAGTATTTTCAGAGAGGAACTTATTGAGCTTGCTCAACTCGTTGTTGTAAGTTTCCTTAGAGAATTCGTTCTTACACTTCACAACAGCGAGGTTGTACTTTTCAACAGGATTCTTTGTTTCGAGCACCTGAAGCACAAGGCTGTAATTGTTGTTCAACTTAAGAACTGCAACCTGACCTGCCTTTGTTGTGCTGAGAAGGTTAATCATTTCTGCAGTGTTAGCGTCAAGCGCTGCACCTTCGTACTGTGCAGAAGCAATCCACATAGAGTCTGTAGGCTGCTGATACTTCTTAGCCAATTCAGCGAAGTCTGCACCACCCTTAACTGCTGTAGCAATACTGTCGGCAAGTGTCTTGCTTGCTTCAAGGTCAGTAGCAACAGCAAAGATGCGGCGGTAAAGCACTGAGTCGGGCAATGTTGTCTTTTCAACAAGTTTGTAAGTATTTACCGTGTTGTCAGCTGCTGTATAGAAAGCGGAAGCGACATAACCCACAGTAGCAGTGTCAAGGCGGCTGTAAATATCAGCCATACCGCGGTAAGCATCCTTACGCATGGGCACATTGTTATAAGCAACGATTGACTTGCTTGCTGCAACGGTTGTAGCGGGATCATTACCTGCACGGAGGGCATTTGCAACCTCGTTCACTTCCATTGTAAGCGCTACCTGGTCTGCAGTGCTTGCTCTCACTTCAACATCAAGCAACTTAACATCGCGAGTCTGCGAGAAGAGTCTGTAGTAATCCTTCTTTGACTCATAAACATCCTTGATATCAGCATCTGCAACTACAACAGTAGTATCGTTAATCGCTGCATAAGGGAACGCTGCAACAAGTGTACGCTTCTGATCTGCATTAGCAGCTTCGAGTTGCGCTGAAACAGGATTTCCTACACAACTCATGTTAATGAGCGTATAGAATTTGTCAGCGAGAAGCTGGTTACGCAACTGCTTTTCGGTCCATGACCAAAGAGTTTCCATCATTGTGACATATTCAAGCGAACCATCCTGCGCCTGCATTGCTTGAGCCTTCATTTCCTCTTTGTTCTTCAAGAATTCCTGAAGTTGAGTAAAGTCCAACTTGCCATCTTGTGAACCGAAAGCGGCTGCCATCACACCAAGGACACCAGCTTCACCCTTTACAAGGGCATTCTGAACGTCTGCTTTGGTAACCTGAATACCAGCTTCAGCTGCTTGCTTAGCAATAACCTGTGTACGTACGAAATCATACCATACTGCTTCGCGAATCTGCTGATTATCCGCATCTGTAAGGTTATCACTCTGACCTTGCAAGTTGCGAACGAATCTTTCGACCTGAGTTCTTTCTTCTACAAGGTTCTGATACTCCATGATGTCAATAGAAGTGCCATACACTTCCCCAGCCTGCTGCTTATTGAACGCCGAAGTTGTTTCAATAGCGTTGAAAAGGTCGCCGGCAATGAAACTGAACAAGCCAAGACCGATTGCACCTACGATCCAAGCTCCGTGGTTTCTGATTGTTTGTAATGCTGCCATTATTTTAACTTATTTATTGATTATTAAATGCATTTCCAGTAGTGGGGAGTCCACTTTGTCGCGCAAAATTAAGAAAATTCTGAAGATTATCAGCTCTTTTCACTGAAAAAATGCAAGTTTTCTTTATGCACACTGCTTGTCCTTACAAAATAACACCTTATTTGGGATAAAAAAATCACTGCCGATGCTCAAGCACCGGCAGTGACGTGGATATTGAAGGGATGTATTATTCAGCAACCTTTGTGAAGACTGCACCACCTGCATACATATCCCAGTTACCTACGAACTCGCCGTTCTGGAATGCCAAAGTACACAAAGCATTGGGGAATGTAAGCGTTGTCTTATCATCATTCAAGAGGATGTAGATGTGATCGTATTCACTTGTTTCTTCATCAAGAGTAGGAGTATTCAAAGCACCTGCTGCAAATACGTAACCACCGTAAGAAAGGTTCATATCTGACTGGAAAGGAATACCAATCATGTTTGCATCGGGGAAGTACTGACCCTGAACAAAGTTCATACCGTTTTCAATAGTGAAGCCATTTGTAGCGAACATGGGTTCGAGGTTGCAGATAGTCACTACTGTTTCATCATTTTCGTCCCAAAGGAGACCGATTGTTGAGTTGTAAGCTGAACCGTCATAGAGAGAAGTGAATGTACCTGCGTAGTTCACCATCTTAGACAAATCCATACCTCTCTGCTGAGCAACAGCAATCTTAACTTCCTTACCACAAGCGTCACCACAAGCAATTACGATTTCGCCTTCGCGGGGATTTGCACCTGTGTTCTGAGCGATTGTAAATGTTACTTCTGCTGTCTGAACACCAACGTGAGTTGTTGCGGGATCTTCGTTCATTACAATCCATTCAGGGCAAGTAACTATGTATCCAGGAACAGCTGTAAGTTGTACTGCCAAAACGCCACCAGCTGCAGGAGCTTCTACTGCAGTTTTATCAACAGCAAGTTCAACACCTTCCTGAACAACTACCAAAGAGTCCTGAAGACCGTTTGCAGCAACAATATAAATTGTACCTGTACGTTCCTGACAAGATTCTGCGGGAGCTACTGTGAAGTGGTAAGCAGCAGAAGAGTTTACACCACGTGTAATAGTTGCATCTTCGTTAAACTCAATCCATTCGGGAGTCTTTACTGTGAACGCTTCATTTGAAGGAGCTGTCAAGTTGAAAGCTACTGCACCACCAGCAGCAGGGACTGCCACTTCTTCTTCAGTAATGCTGACAACAGCAGCGGGGAATGCTTCATCTTCTGCTGTACAAGAAGCGAAGCCTACCGCAGTCAAGCAGAGCGCTGCGGCGTAGAAAAACATTTTCTTCATGTCGTTTAGTTTTTATTTTGTTAATTTGGAATGTCAGTATTTTCTATACAGGTCGCAAAGGTATTATTTTTTTTGTGGTCAGCAAATTCTTTTTGTAAAAATTTGAAAAAATCTACCAAATTGCTCATTGCTTTGGGGTAAAAGGCGAACATTCTGCTGGAAAGTTGCGACTTTTTTTTGCAAAAAGTTATTCAGCAAGCCAGGAACGCCCCCATTTGTATATATATAATATATGTGTGCCAGCATTCTTGTTTTGATGCACTACAGACGTGTAACACTCCAATTTTAACGGTTTTTATATCGCGACAATACTGATAAAGATGCCGATACATCCCAGCAGTTTTCTCCTACGTGGGATTTACACAAAACAAATCGGCGTTTAATTTAATCTAATCGGCACTTAGTTGAAATTAAACGCCGATTTGTTTTTGGGAATACGGTCATAGAAAAATAACTTCCCGACTTCACCCTACTCTAAACCGTTTGGGCATAAAAAAAGAAGGCTGTCGTTCCCTTGAAGACAGCCTCCGTTTTTCAAATCTGCGACAAAGATATTACTTATGCCTGCTTGTAATCTTCCATCGTTTCGGGAGTAAGGTTCATCACCCATGTGTAGTGCTTCATCACTTCTGCTTCTACATAATTCGCATAAACGCGGGCGCTCTTCGCAAACATTTCGGGGCAGCGTGTAGCGTTCTGCGTGAGGAGGTGGAGCATGATGATGCTTGCCGCCATTTCGTAGAGGTGGCGCGCACAAAGATCGTGGAATTCTGCATTTGCTGCATCCTTCACGTGCGTTGTAGCCGCCTCAAACTTATCCGCCATTGCCTTTGCACGCTCGATAAGCGAAGCAAATTCAGGCGCAGCGGGCACTGCTTCGTAGTCGCGCATGAGGGCGAGGTATGCACCGTTGGTCACATAACGGATGGCTGCCACTACCTGCAACTGCGTGGTTCCTTCATAGATGCTGGTGATGCGGGCATCGCGGTAGATTTGCTGACAGAAGTATTCCATCATGAAACCTGAACCGCCGTGTACCTGGATACAGTCGTACGCATTCTGGTTGCAGTATTCTGAATTCATACCCTTGGCAAGAGGTGTGAGCGAGTCGGCAAGTTTTGAGAACTTCTTGAGTTCCTGACGTTCTTCTGCCTCAAGCTTGCGTTCGCGGGCAATATCTTCGAGTGCCTTGTAGATATCTACGTAGCGTGAAGTCTGATACAGGAGCGCACGACCGGCATCGAGTTTCGCCTTCATGAGCGAGAGCATGTCGCTCACGGCGGGGAAGTTGATAATTTCTTTACCAAACTGCTTGCGGTCGCGGGCATAAGCGAGGGCTTCGTTGTAAGCCGCCTGTGAAAGTCCGACACTCTGCGCAGCAATACCGAGGCGCGCACCGTTCATCAAGGCCATTACGTATTTAATAAGCCCCAACTTGCGGTCGCCACAGAGTTCTGCCTTGGCGTTCTTATACACGAGTTCGCAGGTAGGCGACCCGTGGATACCCAACTTATTTTCAATGCGGCGCACGTCTACCCCACCGTCGTTCTTGTCGTAGATAAACATGGAGAGTCCACGTCCGTCGGTAGTTCCTTCTTCAGAACGTGCGAGCACCAAGTGAAGCTGTGCGTCACCATTGGTAATAAAGCGCTTACAACCGTTCAAGCGCCAGCAACCTTCGGCTTCGTCATACGTAGCCTTGAGCATTACGCTCTGAAGGTCGGAGCCTGCATCGGGTTCAGTGAGGTCCATAGACATTGTTTCGCCTTGGCAAATGCGGGGGATGAAACGGCTGTGCTGGTCTTCGTTACCAAATTCGTAGAGGGTCTCAATACAGTCTTGCAAACTCCAAATGTTGCTGAAGCCTGCGTCGGCTGCTGCCACGATTTCAGCACACATCGTATAGGGAGTGATGGGGAAATTCAAACCACCGAAACGGCGGGGCATGGTCATCCCATTCATTCCTGCGCCAACCATGGCATTGAGGTTGTCGTAAGTGCCAGAAGCGTAACGCACTCTGCCATTTTCGCAATGAGGTCCTTCGGCGTCAACACCTTCTGAGTTGGGCTTAATCACGTTTGCCGTAATATCGCCCACGATGTCAAGCACCTTGTCGTAAGAGTCCATCGCGTCGGGATAATCAAGAGGAGCTTCGTCAAACGTTTCCTTATCGCGGAAATTGCGCTCCTTAAGTTCAACAATTCGCTCCATGAGCGGATGGTTGAGTTCGAACTGAAGTTCTTTTATGTCGCTATAATAGTTAGCCATAAATTTGAGAAATTTAGAAAGGAGAAAGGAGAAAGGAGAAATATGCCTGCGGGACATATTATTAGGAATATTATTAGCTGTCGCGACTCTTTTATATAGAAAGGAGAACACTGTCGCAACTCACCGCGCCAGCCTATTTCTCATTTCTCCTTTCTCATTTCTCATTTCAAGGGCATTAGCCCTTATAATACTTAATCATTTTGGGCAACACCTCTTCTACCGAACCGTTAATCACGTAGTCAGCAATTTGGTTGATAGGCGCGTTGGGGTCTGTGTTGATAGAAATGATGATACCGCTTTCTTTCATCCCCGCTACGTGCTGAATGGCGCCTGAGATACCACATGCGATGTAGACCTTGGGACGTACGGTCACACCTGTCTGACCAATTTGCATGTTGTGCTCACAGAAACCTGCGTCAATCGCAGCACGGCTCGCACCCACTTCGGCATGAATTTCCTTAGCAAGGGCATAGAGCAACTCAAAGTTTTCCTTCGACCCCACACCATAACCTCCGGCAATCACGATAGGCGCACCCTTGAGGTTAGAACTTGCTTTTTCTACCTGGCGGTCGATAACCTTCACTACATAATCCGTTTCAGGAACGAACTTTGCCACATCTTCGATGACAACTTCGCCGGGATAGTTAGCATCAAGCACTTCCGCCTTCATGACTCCGCTACGCACGGTAGCCATCTGCGGACGGTTTTCGGGGTTAATGATTGTTGCCACAATGTTACCGCCAAAAGCAGGACGGATTTGGTAAAGCAACTGATCATACACCTTACCCGCACGCTTATCTTCGTGACTACCAATTTCGAGTGCCGTACAGTCGGCTGTCAATCCCGAATGGAGCGCAGACGAAACGCGAGGTCCGAGGTCGCGACCGATAACAGTTGCGCCCATCAAGCAGATTTGGGGTTGTTCTTGCTTGAAGAGGTTTATCAAAATTGAAGAGTGGGGCAACGATGTGTAGGGGAATAGTCCGGGGGCGTCAAAGATGTGAAGTTTATCTACGCCGTAGGGCAAAATTTGCTGTTCTACTTTTCCCGTAATGCCACTTCCGGCAGCCACGGCTTCTAACTTCACGCCCAAAGTGTCGGCTAATTTGCGACCTTTGGAGAGAAGTTCCTGACTTACTTCGGCAACCTGCGTGCCTTCAAGTTCGCAGTAAACATATACGTTATTCATTGTCAATTCTGCCTTAGTAATTATCCAATAGTGTGATTTGCCAAAAGTTCTGCCATGAGTCCCTTGATATCTTCGTCGGAACCCGTGAGCACCTTACTTTCCTTTGCCTTGAAGACAATGTTCTCAATGCTCTTCACCTTCGTGGGCGAACCAGAAAGTCCGCATTGCGCGAGGTCAGCATTCACATCGGCGCAAGAGATTTGGCCGAGCGTGAGCCAAGGTTTCTTGTCGTACTCCTCAGCATACGCCAAACCTTCAGCGGGCTTTTCAAGGGGTGCCAAGCAACGCTTATACTTCATCACGAGTTTCGCATTACGAGGGCGACAAGGCGCAGCGCTACCGTTCACCGTAAGAACAAGGGGAAGGGGTGCCTGAATCGTTTCCACACCACCGTCAATGTGGCGCTTTGCGGTGAGAAGACCGTCTTCGAGAGCAAGAATTTCTTCTACATAAGTGATTTGGTTCAAACCGAGTTTCTCAGCCACCTGCGGACCAACCTGAGCGGTGTCACCATCAATAGCTTGACGACCACCGATAACCAAGTCCACGTCGCCAATGTGGCGAATAGCTGTAGAGAGGGCATAGCTTGTAGCGAGCGTATCAGCCCCAGCAAACGCGCGGTCAGTAAGGAGAAAACCGCCATCTGCTCCGCGGTACATAGATTCACGAATAACTTCCGCCGCACGGGGAGGTCCCATCGTTACGATGGTCACCGTAGTACCAGGGAATTTATCTTTCAAACGCAAAGCCTGCTCAAGGGCGTTTAAGTCCTCGGGATTGTAAATGGCAGGCAACGCAGCGCGGTTAATCGTTCCCTCAGCCGTCATGGCATCAGGACCTACATTGCGCGTGTCGGGCACTTGCTTGGCAAGTACAACAATTTTAAGACCCATATCTTTTTATTATTTATGTAAGTAAAAATCAAATGGAATAATTGCTATTTATAGTTGCCAAAAGTAAGAGATTTTGGCGAATTTACCAAATTTTGAGTGGAGAAGTTAAGATTTCACAATACGTTTCCCGCAAAAATAACGCAATCTCCTTACGTTTTTTACCTCTGCTCGGTGCATATAGAAAAACCATTCTCCACCCCCAAAAACAAGTCGGCACTTAAAATGAATTAACTTCGAGTTAAATTGAATTAACTCGAAGTTAGTTTTTACAAATTGGGATGTTGGCTTCCCCACCTCTCATGTGTAAGATAAAAGAGCCGTTGGAAGGGGGCATAATGACGCTAATAATCCTTATAAAAAATAGATGCACGAACCATGTACCCTACGATTCATGTTAAATCACATGACTCGCAGAAACACAGGATTCGTGCATCCATTTTTCTCTATAAATTCAACTTATCTCCCCTACTTCACAATCACCATCGTAGCTCCAAAGCCGTATTCGCGGAAGGAGGCGTCTTGGAAGATGCAGGTCTTGTAGTTTTGGCGGAGCTCTTTTACAATAGCGTTGCGCAAAACGCCGTCGCCCTTACCGTGGATGAAGACAATCTTGGTGCCCTTCTTCTTAATATGCAGCTTCATCTCGTCGTGGAACACCTGAAGTTGGTATTCCAGGATGGCTTTGCTATCCATGCCTTGCTCTGTTTCAAGAATGGCGGAGGCGTGGAGGTCCACCTCAATGATGCCGTTGCGCATCGTGTTGCGCGCCGTCTGCACTTGGGGGCGCTCCTCGCGTTTGGGTTCGATAATGGCGTCGCGCAGTTGCTTGGCGTTGATAAACACAGAGCGGGCAGGCTGGTCGTCCTTCATAACATCCACGATGTAAGAGGGATGCTCAAAGAAGAGGCTTTCGCCAAAGGTGTGGAGCTTGTAAAACTTCGGACAGTCCAAGCGGAAGCCTACATAGACGGGCGCTTTGGGCAGGAATGGCTTTTCTTCCTTATATGCAATGGCTTGCAGCGTGAGTTTCTCTAATTCGGGAAGGATGCTGCGGTCAAATTCTTCAAGGAAGAGCTTCGTGTTGGGTTCAATGACCCCAACGTGGCGCACGTGACAGGCACTATTCGTTTGCGTGAGCAAGGTAAAACTGAGCGTATAGTTGCAATCGTTGATAAGGTACATTTCAAATGCCGAATTGCTCAACTCACGAATATTCACAGGCGTGAAACCAAGGCTGATGTTCAGCATATCTCCCCCGCGGCGCTCCACGGGTTTTGCCTTAAAGGTCATTGGGCGGTTGAGATGCGCTTCGTCATCCTCCGTTTCCCGTTCAGCTTTCTCCGTTCCCCGTTCGCCTTTCACCTCTTTAGACTTCACAGGAATGTTATAGTCATTCGTGTCAATCACCACGCACTCCGTGATGAGCATGGGAATTTCAAACCCATCTTCATCCTCCACAAGCACGGTGTTCTTGCCTTGAAAACCTGCAACGATGCCACCGCCGACTTCGTTGAGGAATCTTACTTTATCTCCAACTTTCATAAAATTCTATTGCTTTGTTTGGGAACGCAAATATACGACAAAACTTTCTGAAGCTCGCGTTTTGGGGCAACGGAAATGCCGCTTTGCACCGAAAGTTTCGGGCAGATTACGCTCGAACCTGCCCTTCGCCACGAATCAACCACTTGTAGGTAGTAATTTCATCGAGTGCCATCGGACCGCGGGCGTGCAACTTTTGCGTACTAATGCCTATTTCTGCACCGAGGCCGAATTGCGCACCATCGGTAAACGAAGTTGGAGCATTTACATAGACACAGGCGGCATCCACCAGGCATTGGAAGAGCGCTATTGCCGATTCATCGCGACTCACGATGCATTCGCTATGACCAGAACCATATTGCTGAATGTGCGTCACGGCTTCCTCCACATTTGCTACTACGTGCACCGCCATCTTGTAGTCTAAATACTCCGTACCATAAGCTCCGTCGGGCTGACGTTGGAGTAAGGGTGCAGGATAAGTCTGTGCCAAAGTTGCAAATGCGACTTCGTCGGCATAGATGACCACATTGTGGGCAGCCAAAGGCGCACAAATTTCGGGCAAGCGGTTCAGCGCATCACGATGGAGCAACAAACAATCCAGAGCATTGCACACACTGACACGGCGGGTCTTTGCATTTTCAACAATGCGGCACGCACACGCCAACTCCGCCGAAGCATCCACATAAGTGTGGCACACGCCTGCCCCCGTTTCAATCACCCGCACAGAAGCCTCGGAGCGCACATAATTTATCAGGTTACTGCTGCCGCGTGGGATGATTAAATCCACCCAACCGTGGGCGTGCAACAAAGCTGTTGTCGCTTCTCGCGTAGCAGGGAGCAAGGTAACGACATCGGGATTGACCTGCTTACGTTCTAACACAGATTTTACGAGCGCCACTATGGCACGATTGGAATTTTCGGCGTCCTTACTTCCCTTCAACACGCAAGCACTACCGGCCTTCAGGCAGAGCGCAAACACGTCAAAGCTCACATTGGGGCGCGCTTCGTAAATCACGCCAATCACCCCAAAGGGAACGGCTACTCGTTGCAAGTGAAGTCCGTTGGGAAGGGTGCGTTCCTGCAACACCTTTCCTAAAGGCGAGGGCAACGCCGCTACGTTGCGCATATCAGCGGCAATAGCAGCCAAGCGTTGTGAGGTCAATTTCAGGCGGTCGTATTTAGGGTCGTCCTGGGGCATCAGTTCAAGGTCCAAACGGTTTGCCGCAAGGAGCACATCCGTTTCTGCCTCAATAGCATCGGCGACAGCAAACAACACCTCATTGATACGTTCCACCGAGAGGCGCAGCAGGTCGCGACTTGCCACACGAACGGTTTGGAACAGGGGGATATATGTTTCTATATTATTTTCCATACGTAAAAAATCAAACTATAACGATTGTCACTCCGCCTTATTTCACAGGTTCAAAGCAAGTAAAGCAGGTATCCTCGGGATGAAAAACGAGATTCGTGAGTATGCCCTCACGCTTTCCGTTGGCAATCCAAACGGCTATGCCTTCGTCAGCCACCTTTCGAGCAATGCTGCATTTTGTCTGCATACCACCACGCCCAAATGCCGATTTTGAACTCTGAATGTAGGCATCGAGCGAACGCCCAGCCTCAACACGGCGAATGATGGCAGAACCTTCCGCATCGGGCGGACCATCGTAAATACCGTCTACGTTACTCAGCAGAATGAGTGCCTGCACGTTCATCATCGTGGCGATAAGCCCCGAAAGTTCATCGTTATCGGTGAACATCAATTCAGTAATACTCACCGTGTCGTTCTCGTTGACAATAGGCAACACACCATTTTGAAGCATCACACGCATACAGTTGCGCTGGTTTTGGTAGTGGCGCTCCGTACTGAAACTTTCCTTCAGCGTCAACACCTGACCGACGTGAATACCATACTCGCGGAAAAGTTCGTAATAGCGATTCATGAGTTTCGCCTGCCCAACGGCAGAGAAGAGTTGGCGTTGGTCTACGGTATCCAAGTCACTCTGGGGAAGATGGCGCAATTCGCTGCGTCCACATGCCACAGCACCTGAAGATATCAAGATAACCTCGATACCCGCGGCGCGCAACTGGGCAATTTGGTCGACAAGCGCCGACATACGCGTGATATCGAGCGTTCCGTCTGCACGGGTAAGCACATTGCTGCCCACTTTTACGGCAATACGTTTGTAAGAAGATGTATGAGTCATGGTTTAGTTGTGTTCGTATCCGAGTTTGTAAAAATTAACTGGGAGATAAATTAAATTAAGTGCCGATTAGTTTGAAATAAGTGCCGATTAGTTTTCAGGAGGTGCGATTTCCATAACGTTTTCCCCTACTTCACTCTGGCTACGTCCCTTATTTCACCGCAGCTCGCAGTCCCTGTTGCACACTATGGGTAAATCCAGCCTGCTCCATCGCATTGAGTCCACGGATGGTCAAGCCTCCTGCGGTCGTAACCTTGTCTATTTCTGTTTCCGGGTGTGCCCCTTCCTGCGCCAAGAGGTCAATAGCTCCCTGAAGGGTTTGCGCCACAATTTCTTGCGCATCGCAAGGCGTAAATCCGAGTTCTACACCGCCCTCCATCGCCGCACGAACGTAGCGCAGGGCGAAAGCGATACCACAAGATGCCAAGGAGGTGGCAGCAGGAAGCAGGCGCTCGGGAATAAGTTTCACCTTACCCATAGTAGAGAAGAGTGCCACGATAGCTTGTTCCGCGTCGGCAGGCACATCGCGCGTTGCGATAAACGTCATACTGCTTCCCACGGCAATAGCAGTGTTGGGCATGACCACACAGAGCGGAGGCACAGCGGCATCGGCAGCACTGAAACAACGCGCCACGTCATCAATCGACATACCACCCGCCAAGGATGCCACAACCTGCTTGCGAGCGTCGATACCGTGCGCTATCTCTCGAATCACCTCGGCAATGAGCCACGGTTTTACCGCTAATATAATAAGGTGTGCGTCTTGCACCGCCTCAAGGTTGCTTGAAGTGGTCTGCACTTCGGGATAGTCGCCCTTCAACGCCGTTAATTTTCCAGCACTGGGGTTTGAAATCCACACTTCATGGGCTGAAGTGGCAGAAAGTACGCCGCGCGCAATCGCGCTGCCCATATTTCCCGCACCTATAATCGCTATTTTCATACTGTTCAAAATTGAGATTCTTATCTTCGGGGAAAGGTTCCACCCCACTGAGGCAACAAAGGTACTATTTTTGAGAACGCCCACTACATTTTGCAACAAAAAGTTACAGTTTTCGGCTCAAAATTATACAAATCAATTCCCGCAACCATCATTTTTGATAAAATTGCTATTCAAGTGGCAAAATTTCTAACATTTTGCATTGCCAATACAAAACAATGTGTCATATTTGCATCAGAAACTTTTACTAACCTTTCAGAAGCGGGAGTTGAAGCAAGGCACACTGGTGTATTGTCAAACAAACCGTGACTGAAGCAAAAACTAAAACCACTATGAAAAAAATGATGTTGAAGAGTGTCGTTGTAGCGCTCGCTGGAACCATGTTGTTCAGTTCTTGTATCGGTTCGTTCTCACTATTTAATAAACTCGCGGCATGGAATAACGACGCAACGGGAAATAAATATTTGAATGCCATTATCGGTGTAGTTATCTCGCCTGCTTACGGGATTTGCTTGATGGCTGACTGGTGGGTACTTAACTCTATCGAATTTTGGACGGGCGAACAAGTATTGGCAGATGTGGGTAAGACACAACCCTACGTAGGTTCCGACGGCGACTTCTACCTTGTCACTACCATTGTTGACGGTTATAGCATCAGCAACGAGACAAAGAAGGAAACATCATACTTGAAGTTTGACAAGAACAGCAGCACGTGGACTTACGAAGCTGCAGGCAAGACCAGCAAACTCTTGCGCGTGAATACAGACAACACTTTGACCGTGTTCCTCCCCACTGGCGAAACGATGGACGTCACTAACGACGCACAAGGTTTGCAACAGGTGAAGGCTACGTTGAATCCCACAATTCCCTTCATGGCTGCGAAGTAAGCATAGCGTAGTTGCACCCTCCAGCGCCCCGCTTTGTGTGAACGCAAAAGGAGGTGTGGGCAACTCAATCTCTTTTCAAAAATATAAAGTGCCGAATGCTAAAAACTAATCGGCACATTAAAAAAACAAATCGGCACTTAGTTCAAACTAAATGCCGATTTGTTTTTGGTATTACAACGTGCCTTTTATTACACACGAATTCAGTGGTTTACTTCTCACCATCCAACTTCACTTCATCCGCCCCTTCACTCATCAAGTCCGTCCCCCAGTGGCTATCTGCCAAGCGGAGTTCGCGGTCGCGCACTTCTTTTGCCTTGCGTGCGTAAACAATAAGGCGCAAAGACTGTCCGTAGCTGAAGTAGTTCCACATCCAGTTGAGCAACACAATAATCTTGTTGCGCACACCGAGGATAGAACGAAGATGCACCACGAGCCACATTACCCAAGCAATGAAGCCCGCCATCTTGATGTTGCTAAATTCTGCTACAGCGCGGTTACGTCCTACGGTAGCCATCGCACCGAGGTTCAAGTAGCGGAAAGGCTTCAGTTCCTTACCCTTTTCCAAGCGCTGAAGGTTCTTTGCCAAGAGGCGTCCCTGCTGAATAGCCACCTGTGCCAACTGGGGGTGTCCACCCTTCCATTCGGGGTCGCCTTCCTCCATCAAACATTGGTCGCCGATGCAGAATACGTCTTCCAAACCTTGAACACGGTTGAAGGCATCCACCTTGATGCGTGCGCCACGCCCAATACATGCTTCAGGCATGTTGCCTACGCGCTGCGCTGCCACACCGCTCACCCAGATGAACGTACGCGTAGCGATGCTGCTTCCGTCCTTGAGCATTACGCGATGGTCCTGATAATCTGTCACCATCTTATTGAGCAACAGGTTCACACCCATCTCACGCAAATACTGTTCAACGTGTGCCGACGACTCAGGACTCATTGCCGAAAGCAAGCGTGGACCTGCTTCTACCAAGTACACATTGATAAGGCTGGAGGGAAGGTCAGGATAGTCCTTGGGAATGATGTATTTCTTCATTTCCGCAAGCGCCCCTGCCACTTCTACACCCGTAGCACCGCCACCTACAATGACAACATTGAGCAACTCCATGCGCTCACGCTCGCTGGTACACGTCAAGGCACGTTCCAAGTTTTCGAGCAACGCATTCTGAAGCCCCATTGCCTCGCTTACGTTCTTCATAGGTATCGCTACTTCTTCAACATGCTTGTTGCCAAAGAAATTCGTAGTCGTACCTGCTGCAAGAACGAGGTAATCGTACTTCACCTTACCGATAGAGGTCTGAATAATCTTATGTTCGGGGAAGATAGAACGCACCTCTGCCATACGGAAGTAGAAATCCTTACGACTTTGGAAGATTTTGCGGAAAGGGAACGAGATACTACTGGGTTCGATACCCGAAGAGGCAATCTGATAAATCAATGGAGGGAACTGATGGTAGTTATTGCGGTCAATCAAAACCACCTGAAAGTTTGCCTTGCGGAGTTTATTTGCCAACTTCAAGCCACCAAAACCGCCGCCTACGATTACTACACGCTTCTTGTCCGTTTGAGGTACGTTGAAACTCATAAATATACGTATTTTAGAAGGATAGCACCCTGACTATCCAATTAGATTAACATTGCAAAGTTACGGACTACGGCAGGATGGGCAAAACGAAATTAAAAGTATTTAACGAAAACGAATATATATTTCCTTGCAGCAGAAATGTTTGAAATCTACACTCGCCAAAGTGAAGCAAATGTTTATCTTCCTGATGCCCTAAGTCGTTCATCAGATTCGTGAAGATGCCGGAGTGCCGTTGGTCCAGTTTGGTCCATTTGAAGATTTCACCACAAGTTATTCTTTCCTTCAACATCCGAAATACTCGGGGGCGTTTCTTTATGTAGCAAAACAACATCCCTTGCCGCAAAAACAAATCGGCGCATAAACAAAACGAATCGGCGATTTATTAAAACTTACGCCTTATTAGTTTTTAGAGCGTCGGACACACTATATATTTATGTGTAAATCGCATTGAAACACTCATGCCATAGGAACGAATAATGGGCATGGGCGTTTATTTATAATGGTGTTGCTCTCCAGCCTGCGAGTGAAACTGCAAAAAAATCCTGCAAGACTGCCACTTTTGGCAGAAAAACTGACAAAATGTCATGCCTTGATGAAAAAATATTTTGAGAAAAGATGAATTTATGCGTTTTTGGCACAGTACTTGCTTGATATAGGGCAACGGTATAAACGTCAAACCCGAATATTAACAAATAAAACACATATAACTATGGGAAAGATTATTGGTATTGACCTCGGTACAACAAACTCTTGTGTATCTGTATTTGAAGGTAACGAACCTGTTGTAATTACTAACGCTGAAGGCAAGCGCACTACTCCTTCAATCGTGGCTTTCGTAGAAGGCGGCGAACGCAAGGTGGGCGACCCCGCAAAGCGTCAGGCTATCACAAACCCCAAGCGCACTATTTATTCTATCAAGCGCTTCATGGGTGAAACTTATGACCAGGTTGCGAAGGAAGTTTCGCGCATGCCTTACGACGTAGTGAAGGGCGAAAACAACACTCCCCGCGTAGCGATCGACGGTCGCAACTACACTCCCCAGGAAATCTCAGCAATGGTGCTTCAGAAGATGAAGAAGACTGCTGAAGACTACCTTGGTCAGGAAGTTACAGACGCTGTCATCACCGTTCCTGCTTACTTCTCTGACTCACAGCGTCAGGCTACAAAGGAAGCAGGTCAGATTGCTGGTCTTAACGTACAGCGTATCGTAAATGAACCTACTGCTGCAGCGCTTGCTTACGGTATTGACAAGGCTCACAAGGATATGAAGATTGCTGTCTTCGACCTTGGTGGTGGTACGTTCGATATTTCTATCCTCGAGTTCGGCGGTGGTGTGTTTGAAGTACTTTCTACAAACGGTGACACTCACCTCGGTGGTGACGACTTTGACCAGGTGATCATTGACTGGCTCGTTTCTGAATTTAAGGCAGAAGAAGGCGTTGACCTCTCTCTCGACCCCATGGCAATGCAACGCTTGAAGGAAGCTGCGGAAAAGGCGAAGTGCGAACTCTCAAGCTCTAACGCTACAGAGATTAACCTCCCCTACATCACAGCAACTGCTTCTGGTCCTAAGCACCTCGTGCGCAACTTGACTCGTGCGAAGTTCGAACAGCTCGCTCACAACCTCATCCAGGCTTGTAAGGTGCCCTGCGAACAGGCACTCCGCGACGCTGGTATCTCAAAGTCTGAAATCGATGAAGTAATCCTCGTGGGTGGTTCTACTCGTATCCCCGCTATCCAGCAGCTCGTTGAAGACTTCTTCGGTAAGGCTCCCTCAAAGGGCGTAAACCCTGACGAAGTAGTAGCAGTTGGTGCTTCTATTCAGGGTGCTATCTTGAACAAGGAAGAAGGTGTGGGCGACATCGTGCTTCTTGACGTGACTCCCCTCTCAATGGGTATCGAAACACTCGGTGGTGTGATGACAAAGCTTATCGAAGCTAACGCTACTATTCCTTGTAAGAAGAGCCAGGTGTTCTCAACTGCTGAAGACAACCAGCCCGAAGTGACTATTCACGTACTCCAGGGTGAACGTCCTATGGCTGCGCAGAACAAGTCAATCGGCCGTTTCAACCTCGCAGGTATTGCTCCCGCTCGTCGCGGTGTACCCCAGATCGAAGTTACGTTCGACATCGACGCCAACGGTATCCTCAAGGTTTCTGCAAAGGATAAGGCTACAGGTAAGGAACAAACCATCCGCATTGAAGCATCTTCAGGTCTCAGCCAGGAAGAAATCGACCGCATGAAGGCTGAAGCTGAAGCAAATGCAGAAGCTGACAAGAAGGAAGCAGAACGTATTGCGAAGATCAATCAGGCTGACTCTATGATTTTCCAGACTGAAACACAGCTCCAGGAACTCGGCGACAAGCTTCCCGCAGACAAGAAGGCGCCCATCGAAGCAGCCCTCTCTAAGCTCAAGGATGCTCACAAGGCACAGGACGTAACTGCCATCGACGCAGCCATCGCTGAACTCAACACAGCATTCCAGGCAGCAAGCGCAGAAATGTACAGCCAAGCAGGCGCACAACCCGGTCCCGACGCAGGCTTCAACGCCGGCGGCGCCGACCAAAGCGCTTCACAGAAGCCCGGCAAGGAAAACATCCAGGATGCTGATTTCGAAGAAGTGAAGTAGTCTCTGATGACCAAGTATAAAGAAAAACAGCGTGCAACTCTCAAATGGGTTGCCCGCTGTTTATTTTATGCTTACACTTCCGAAAAGGAATTTATATTCAATATAGCAATGCCTTCCTCGCAAAAAGTCTACGACCTCAACCGCTTCCTTGAAGCACAGGAACGCGACTACGCCACCGCCCTCCACGAAATGCAGAACGGCAGAAAGGTGAGCCACTGGATTTGGTACATCTTCCCTCAACGCAAGGGGCTTGGACACAGTTACAACTCCAAATTCTACGCACTCGATGGCGTCGACGAAGCCCGCGCCTTCCTGGAGCACCCCATCCTGGGCGAACGCCTCCGCACCATCTGCCGTGCCCTCCTCACTCATGCGGGCAAGCGCGACATTGAGCAAATCATGGGTAGTCACATTGACGTCATCAAACTCCAGTCGTCCATGAACCTCTTCAACAAGGTAGCGCCAGGAGACGTCTTCCAACAGGTGCTTGATGCTTTTTTCTAAATAATCCATCCTTCGCACAACACTAACCCACAAGAAAATCCTAACTTTGGGGAGCAAATCTAAAAGGCGGTACTTCATATACTTGCGACTGCCTTTTACACAACCACAAAAACACTTTAGCTGCACCACTTATGACTACAGAGAGAGACGAACGCGTTATTCATCAACTCCTCCAATTAGCGAATGATTTCTGTTACATTCCTCACGCCGACGTCAAACTCGGGCAGAAATTATTGACGCTTCTTCCTGAACTCAATGAACTCATGATTGTCTCGTTAGACACTTGGTTTGACACGGAGGGAAAAGAGTTTTCTGAAGACCACCGCCGCAAGACTGCCCTACGCTTTTGCTTGACGTTGGGAGTGGGTGCGGCATGGTTTTTCATTCAACATAAGGAACCGATTGACGCACGCTCGCTGTTCGACCTCATGGCTGCGCCCCGCGGAGAGGATGCTATGGATGAATATATCGAAGACGCTGTAGGTCTTTGGTTTACGGGCGATTCCGACAAGCATTCTCAATGGTTGGTACTTTGCTACTGTTGTTACGATCTCGCGTGTGAGCATTACGACCTTTCAGTGGCAGAGGAGAAATTTCAAGCCTGCCTCTCCGCCATGTATGTGGGGGCACTGATTGGTTTTGGAATGATTCGAAAGAACTGCACCAAGACAAAGTATGAGGGAGACTTCTCATGGGGAAAGGATATCTGGAGTGGCATCATTAAAGACAAGCGCCAGTCTGCACAGGCGATGTTGGAAAAGTGGACCATCAAGTGCTTAAAGACAGGTCTCCCCATCGGGGGAAATTTAGTTTCGCTCCCCAAGGTAGATTCTCATGAGCATCAAGTGGAGTGTTACCACCAGCTCACACTCGATGGAGACCCAGCCATTCAAGTCATCTTCCACATTGACGAGAGCGTTCCCCGTTTGGTCAGCATTATGCCACGCATTGACTCTTCGCGCACGCACTACCTTTGTGTGGACAAGGTGTTTGAACACGAAGGAGGGGCGGAAGCTACCATCCGCGCTCACTTCTTGGATGATCCTTCTACGCTGGTTACATTTTATGACACGGAGTATCTGAAAAACCGCGATCAGTATTTCGAGGGACAGTGTTATGTGTTCGACCTCTATGCCATCGCCTACAACGCGTCCCTCGTTTCACCGTCTGGTCGTACTCCCCACATGGAGGGCGAACAACCGCTTCACTCGTTCTTGCAAATTGACAGTCCGCACCCCGAAATCTGCCGTTTCAGAGCGCCCATCCAAGCAACTTACAATGAATTTGATTTCAGCGAACCGTCGTTCTACGAAGTGGAGGTGGGTATCCCTTATCGCAATTTCCGCCACGGCAAGAAGCACGACCTCTCGGTGTATATCCCAACGTTTCAAATTCCTGACGGCGAACAGCGCCTGACTCCAGGAACCTCCATTGAGGGCACACTGATCATGATGGGAAAGATGCGCGTGCAGGTCAATTTCAACGAGCGTCCCTGCACAGAGGTGCGCTCCTTCACTCCGCTTACGCAACGTGGAGTACCCCGACGTTTTACACACAAGTGCAAGGCTGCTGATGTAGGTCAGGAGATGAACGAAGCAGAACGTTTGGATTTTGCCAAGAAGGTGATGAAGCAATTCATGGGTCCCGAGATTGAACCAGCGTACGAAGCTGAAGGTCCCGACTTTATGGCAACGCGCCACCGCTGTATGTGGATTAAGACGGACGAAGACTATACTGCCGCAGAGCGCTTTAATACGGAAGACATCACTCCAGGATTAGAGCACTATTACCAAACGGGGCACCTTCCCGTCATGGTTTATGTCTCGCTTTACGATGAGCAGGGCAACCCGTGTCGCTGGCAGAAGGGAGGTTCTTATACGGCGCAGTTGCATTACGGTTCTATGCTTCCCGGACAACGTATGCAACCACGCGAAGCATACAAACATGGGATGCTTACGCAAATCCTTTTCGAGGCGTTCCAAAGTCTACACATCTTCCCGCTCAGTCAAGTCATTCACAAAAATCTCCATTACACCTCGCCCAACCTCACCGACCCCATCATCACGCGCGAGGAATTCTTAATCCATATCCAAGGGGTGTTTGATGCCAACCGCTATTCACCCGAAGGTCGCATGCAGGCATCACTTCTCGTTGACGAAAACACGGGACTCCCCTACCTACAACTGACCTACCCCGAAGGATTCGTGGATCGCGTAGACATTGAGTCGGAACATAACCTCATTACGGAAATCCGTATCAGCAATGTGAAGCGAGGGAAGAAAGAAACAAAGTAAGGTTGTAGGGTAAGGTCGTAAGGTTATGAGGTCGTAAGGTTTTAAGGCCATGCGGACTTTAATGACCTTTATGACTTTAGAGACCTTAAATACCTTACCCCTTGCCACCTCCTCAAAACCTCACAACCTTAAAACCTCATAACCTCCCCCCCTATGAAAATCCCTGGAGTTAGTTTTTCCTGGAAGCGCGCCTTGGGCATCTCCGAGGTGAAGCGCAAAATTTCTAAAAAGACGGGCATTCCCCTCACCAAGAGCGGACTGGAACGCAAGATTGGTTCTGCCATTATTAAGGCCATCTTTAAGAAATAGTCGCCGTTAAGAATTTTGCAACACTGCCCCTAAAATGATTACTCAAACCTCCTTTCAACTCTCGCCCAAGCGCCGTGGATGCCACCTCATTACGCGTGAGGTGATGGAACATCTGCCCCGTCCGTTGCCCGAAGTGGGAATGCTCAACCTCTTTGTGCAACACACCTCGTGCGCACTCTCAATCAACGAGAATGCCGACCCTGATGTGCGCACGGACATGAGCAAGATTATGGACCGCCTCGTGCGAGAGGGCGAACCTTATTACGACCACACGATGGAAGGTCTTGACGACATGCCCGCCCACGCCAAAAGTTCGCTCTTTGGCGTGAGTCTCACCATCCCCATTATGAATGGGCGCCTCGCGCTCGGCACTTGGCAAGGCATCTACCTCTGCGAATTTCGCGACTATGGCGGAGCGCGCAAAGTGGTGGCAACAATCTACTCGTAAACGCTCAAGTCCTAACCTCCAAGTCAGTCTTCATTATGCTTCAGTCTATGCTCATCGTTGGGGCAGGCAGTTTTGTTGGCGGCGCCCTCCGATTCCTCATTTCTCATGTCATGAAACCACTCTGCTCGAGCGGTTTTCCGTGGGCCACACTTTCCGTAAACCTCATCGGCAGCCTCCTTTTCGGCATCATCTACGGATTGTTTTGCCGTCAGTCATCCCCCGCAAGTTCGTGGTGTCTGCTACTTACAACAGGGCTATGCGGTGGGTTTACCACCTTCTCCACCTTTGCATTTGAAGGGCAACAATTATTGCACAACGGCAACATCTTTGGATTTATAGCCTATGCCACAACAAGTGTGCTCGCCGGACTGCTTCTCGTGTGCCTCGGAATGTGGATAACCAAGTAATTTTTGAAAAAACAATGTACCAAAAGTTTATCATTAACCAAGACGGAGTTCTGAAATTCGGACGCGTATATATGCACCGCGACCTCCTGGCATGGAACGAAGACTGCCCCTATGGCGGAGGCCTTTGGAAAATTGACGAAAGCCGAGGCGCCATCCTGCTCTACGGTCGCTCATTTGACTTTGGCACGCCCGATTTCAGCGGACTCAAGCGCATCGATTGGAGTGCCCTTGGTGGAAACCCGCGCCCCCTACTCTTTCTGCCCCATTGGCCAAATGAGGAGCACGTTGAACCTATCTACGCAAACTGATTTAGGTTATGGATATTGAAACCGTCAGAGAATATTGCCTCTCCCTCCCTTTCGCCACCGAGGACTTCCCCTTCGACGAAACCACTCTTGCCTTTCGCATCGGGGGGCGCATCTTTGCGATGCTCGACTTGGAGCGCACGGAGTGGTTCGTACTCAAGTGCCAACCCGACTACGCCATAGAACTGCGCGACCGCCATCCTGAAATTACAGGTGCCTGGCACATGAATAAGAAGCACTGGAACCAACTCAACCTTTACGGCACACTCACCGACGAACTCATCCAGCGCCTCATCTGCCATAGTTACAACGAGGTGGTTAAAAAAATGCCACGCCGCACCCGCGAAGAGCTCCACATCTCCCTCATCCCCTAACTCCTCCCCTACTCATGCTTGCCATCATCAGCGGAATCCTCCTCGCGCTCAACCTCCTCACCTTCATCATCTACGGCATCGATAAGTTTAAGGCCAAGAAAGCGAAGTGGCGCATCCCCGAATCCACCCTCCTGCTGCTCGCCGTCATCGGCGGAAGTATCGGAGCATGGCTGGGCCTACAAGTGTGGCGCCACAAGACGCAGCACAAGAAATTTTACATCGGCATCCCCATGATTCTCACCTTGCAAGTCATCGCCACAATATACATCCTCACACTCATCGCTTAGACAGATGCCACCCCACGGTTGTGCGAAACCCATTCAAATGAAGTACCCTCAGTTACGAACTTTTAACTTCTCAAATTGTACCTTGAATATCAAGAGATCTTAAAAGTCCTCCACTATCCAAGATTATTTCAAGAATATTAACTACATTTGCAAAGTCAACCCAATTTATTCACATACTAACACACATATTTTGCCTATGAAGCATAGCGTATAATTGATACGCACACTTTAAAACATATTGGAAAAGCGTTTTAGCTTTATTCTGTCTATCCTAAAGTTTGGCGACTAAAGAATCCGACAAGAGTAATAGCGAAAATGCTCACGCTGCATAGCGTGGGCTTTTGGTTATTCTGTCGGATAGGTAACGCCAAACACCTAAGGATAGAGGAATACACTAAAAGTTCCGCGCTTTTTTGTGTGCGTATATCTCAAGGAATTTAGGAACGACGAATTATCTGAAAGCATGGTGTGAGTAAGATTATGAATAACTTATTTATAAAAAGCCTTATGAAAAATTTTACAAATTTAATTAAGTCAGCAGCAGTGCTACTTATATCAGCATCTAGCATAACAGCAACCACCGCACAAACTCACTTTAAAAATGAAGGAAGTTACGAACTCTCAGGCATCCCTGGTAACTTGCAATGCAATGGGAAAACTCAACTGTTCTTATTTAACTATAACCTCTACGACGGAAAAGAAAATGCTTACAAATTATTAGACCAAAATTTTCAGATAGAGAAGGAATTCTCATTTAAGCCAACTCCCGTTATAAGAAGAACAGTTTACCAAGAAAGAAAGGTTAATGGATATACCGAGGATATCTTCGTGTATGATCCAGAAGATTACTATGGTTACTCTAACTATTGGGAAACTGGCAAAAGTCTTGAAGAGTTTTGCGAATATTGGAATACTCATTTAAACCAAGGCTATGGACAATCTGGTGTATCTAACATTAAGCCCGAAGACTTTATCACTATCAAAGGTATATACTTCTTGCCTAACGAAGTTGTTAAGATTCCTACTATAGATTACCCAGATTTTGAAACAAGAGGAATCACATATAATCCCAAAAATGGTCTCATAATTGGAGGAGTATATTCGCGTTCTGCGACTTTATCAGACCAATGGGAAACTATTAAGGAAGAAGAAAATGCATCGCAATATGCCTACTTCACCCCCCCCTCCTATGACAATTATGACAACAACACAAACGGAGAAATCCGTATTTCTCAAAACTTTTTCAACAATGATGAGAAGTATGAATTCATAGTTCCCACATATGCAATAAATACAGAAGGAGATATTTCTTACACAGATTTTTTGGATAGCAATTATGGAGATGAAGAATTTGCTTATAAACGATATATCAGATATGACTCATACCCCCAAGGTTTTAATGTAGTCAATGAAGACGGCAATATCCTTCATACGTTTGATTTGCCAAAGAATGAAGGGATAACATACTTACAGATGTTTACTTTCAACAGCAAAAATTACTTTGTTGTTTATCAAGATGTATGGGAGACTGAGGATGCAACATACACTGACATCTACGAAATAGATAACCAAACCAGCGACATTAAGAAAGTTCAGCAACTGAGCAACTTTAGCATTCAGCCCCGCACGCCTCGTCGTAACGAACCTGTTACTGTAGAATTGTTGGAAAATGAAGCTAATCAGAATCATGAAGTTATCGTAACTTCTACTGATGGACGTGTTGCACAACGTACAACTTTGCATGCTGGGAATAAGGCTGTTCGTTTGAACACTTCACGTTTGAATGCAGGACTTTATAACGTAACAGTCCTTAAGAATGGTCAAAAGGTAGAGAGCGCTAAGATTATTGTGCGCTAATACCCATATATGTAATTATTACTGTCCGGTAAATGCTTCTAACTCTCACACTATGAAATAAATTAAAGTGTACAAGCCCCCATATTATAATTTCACGCAGATTTCGCGGAACTGAAAGTCGCTGTCCGAACTTGTGAGGGGAAAGCAATACACGAAGTCCTTCGGGATATTATAGACTTATTAAGGAAGTGCGCAGAGAAGCACACGCCCAGCGCTTGTGCTTTGCCGTCTGGATGACTACATACGAGCGAAGCAAAGTATGTCTCTGAGAAATCTTTCACAAGAGAATAATAGTATTATCCTGCATAGTCTTTGTGTAATCCGCGTGAGTTTTTTTTACCGGACACCAATAATATGTAATAAGGGGACAGTTATAATAACTCATCTATCGGCAAGTGTTATGTCATTTTCCCCACAAGATTTCGACATTCTTGCCGATATCGGCAAGTTTTAAGCAAAAAAACCGTCCTTTTGCGTGAAAGCGCCTACTTCCATCAAATCCAAAGTAGGCGCTTTTTACTTATGAAGAAGATTTATTACATCGTAACCAACAGCGCATAATGGATGGTGTCGTCGAGAATGCTTTTGCCCACTTCCATATCGGGGGCAGGAGTGATTGTGAGAGGGGCTGTTTGCAAAGAGTCGGAAGGGGAGAAAGCAACGGCAAGGTTTTGCGTTGCTGGCGCAGGAAGGTAAATGGGCACTTCGCGGTCGAGGAAGACCGTGTCACGAATGGTGGTAATAATTGTGTCGCGCAGGAGTTCCGTCTTGGGGAGTTGTGCAAGGGGAGCGGGACTTTCGGGGGCGCGGAAGGGGGATGCTACGCCCAAGAAGTAACCCACACAGAGGGCGGCGGCAATGCCCGTCCACCAAATAAGAGGTCGCCCCGTTTTTGTGGCACTCACGCGTGGCGGCGTGGGAACTTTCAACGCAGCATCGTGCTTGTCGCGCAATGCTTTCGCGGCTTGGGATAGTTGATGTTCAAATTTATTCATAGTCGTGGAGTTGTTGTTTCAAATAGTTGAGGAGTCGGTGCAGGCGCGACTTGACGGTGCCCTCGGGAATGCCAAGGATTTCAGAGACTTGCGCAATGCCGAGTTCTTCTTCAAAACGGAGTGCAAAAAGCGTGCGACTTTCTTGCGGCAAGGTTTCTAAGACTTCTGACAAAGCCCTTAACAGCGTGGCATTATCTAATTGCAATTCGCAAGCATCGGTATATTCGTCCGCCGTCGTGGCGAGTTGCTCGGAGCGATAGCGCTCTGCTTGCTCGGAATGCCGAAAGCGGGAGCGACACAGGTTGTAGGCAATCGTGTAAAGCCAAGGGCGAAAGGCGGAGGTAGGGTTGAAATGCTCCGCTGCCTGCCACACTTTCAGGAAGGTCTCTTGACAGGCATCGGAAGCCTCGTCCTCGTCGTAGCGAAAGGCACGCAGGAAGAAACCCATCAGCCTTCGGGCATGACGCGAGTAGAGTTCGTTGAACGCCTTCTCGTCCTGCCCTGCTCCCACCCGACTCATCAACTGCTCATCGGTCAATGCGGTGAGCGAATTCTTACGGAAGAGGCGTATCATGGGCGGAAGTTTTCAAGGTGTTGAAGATAGCGTTGCTTGGTTGCCTCGTCTAATTGCGTATTCGTGATGGAGGCACGCAAGATGCGGTACAACTGCTGCGCACGCTTCTCATCGCCTGCCGCCTTAAACCGCTGTATGAATTTAGGCAGGAGGGTGGCGTAATTTACTTGCAACTTTTCGCTCCCCTTCCAGTAAATCTCCGTGCGGAAACGGGGTTCGGTGAGGTACTCCAAGTGGTACTTTTCAAAGGCACGCATCGCCGCCGTTGCATTGTCGTAAGGCGTGGTGCTATACTTCAATAAAAGTCCTTCTTGATAGAGGCTATCGCAAAATTCCTTGATTTCCGTGTTTGAAGACGACTCTAAATTATAGGGCACTGAGGCATTCAAATAAATAGGTCTGTCCGTATTTTCACTCAGGTAGTGAATGAATTTGGAGAGTTGGAATTGCGACGCCTCAATTTCATAAGGCGGAATGCCAAGATGCTTACAGATACCGTCGCGATAGTTTGGGAGGAAAAGGAAGGAGCTTACCACGATAAACTTATCCTTGTGCAAGTTCATTGCTCGTTGCATCATGATTTTGGAAAAGAGGTCGAGGTCTCCGTGTCCGATATAAATGGCATTCTCGGGCATGCCCTCCAACTGGTTGTAGTTGTAGCGCAGGGCGAAATCGGGATAGTAACCGCCCTCATACTGCCACTTCAGCATTTCATTGAATTGCGCTCCACGCTCCCCCTTGTCGAGGTCAGCCCCCGTGCGCCAAAGGTACCCCAAAAGGCCGTCCACCATTTCAAGGTCCACATCATCAGGAATCATTGTGAGTGCGCGCTCCGCAAATACCGAATCGCTCGTCATGGAAATCCTATAGCGGCAATAATTGTAGGTAAAAGTTTCAGGAATCGCCTGCTCCATGCGCGTCATGACAAAGTTTTCAGCAGGAGTATGCTCCTTCAGTCCATCAAACCAAAATTTCAGATAATACTTTGCATTAAACAGGTTGCGCCAAGCCTCTTCGGATTTCGGGTGTTTCTTTACCTCCGCTTCCCAAGCCTCAGCCTGACGGGCATACCACGCCGAATCCTGCCCCGAAATGATTACGGCACGCACGGGTTCAGCCTGCTGCGCCACGAGTGAGTTTGCGGTTGCAAGCAACAGGGCGAGAGCGAGGATACATCTATGTGTCTTCATAGGATTACAATTTTTAGTGGGTTACAGTTAGAATTTCTTGTGAGTAAGATGGCCATTCATAACTGCATACGCACAAAGGAAGCAAAGGTTCCCGAGATGGTTAAAATTTTCTCCGAGTTAATTTGAATTAAGTGGGAGATAAATCAAACTAACTCGGAGATAATTTATTTCTTCGCCCAAGTATTTGCCAGCACCACGCAGATGAGGGAGACAAGAACGAAGATGGGGGTGGCGATGATGCTGATATACGGATTGTAGCATAAAACTAATACGAAGCCTGCGGAGAGGAGCAACAGCAGCGCTATGATGAGGCGCAGGCGCTTGATGTTATACTGCGCGCTCCTTTGCCGAAGCCGTGTTGTATCCCGCAATAAGGTTATCTCCTTTACCGAAATACACCACGAGGGCGAGCACGAGGAAGAAGGTGGATAAGGAGTAGAGGATAAAGTTTTCCATACTTGCTTTATTACTTAAACGCTTGCTACTTCAAGGCTTTGCCGTCCGAAAACGCCTTGCCCACCTGCGCACCAAGGGCATGATAGGCATGGTTAATGGGATTGTAGGTAATAAGCGCCATCTTGTCGATGTCCGGTTTACCATCCGCACCGAGATATTGCTCATCAACCACGATGTTCACGATTTCCGCCACGATGTAATAGCCCTCGTCGCTCACATCAATCTTCTTGACGATGCGACATTCAAGAGTCATGGGAAAGTCCGTGAATACGGGAGCATTAACGTACTCACTCTTCACAGCAGTCCAGCCCGCCTTCTGCATCTTTGCGGGATCGTTTTTCGCACTTACGATACCCACAAAATCAGCAGCCACCATGGTGTCACGCGTGGCGAATGCCACGGTGAAATCCGGGCAACGGTCCAAATTCTCCGTTGTGGCATGCGCACCCATTGAGATCATGATTTCCTTCATGTCCCATTGCCCGCCCCACGCTGCGTTCATTGCATTCGGGGTTCCGTCTTCGTTGTAAGTTCCTATGATTAAAACGGGTTGCGGAAGCATCCACGCTTTGGGTCCAAAGTTTTTCATAAAAATATACCTCAACTACTTTTTCTTTCTATCCCAATAAATCTGCAAAAGTGTGAAGCCTACACTCATCGCGGCACCCTGGAGAGCGGCAGCGACAAAGTCAAAAGAATCTTTGCTTATCCATTGCCACAGGAGGTCGAATGCCATGAAGATGGGGACTAAGATAATGGCAAGCAATACGTACTTCATAATTTTCTTGTTCATAATATTTAATTTTAAGGTTCAAGGTTCTAATTTTAAGGTTCAAGGTTTTAAGGTCGCTCCGCTTTTAGGTTATAAGGACCTTGCGGTGAAAACCTCACAACCTTAAAACCTCACGCCCTAACAACCTACTCCACCACCTTTATCTTACCCAAATCGCGGGGTTTGGCAGCTGGTGTTTCGTCGGGATAACCTACGGCGAGGAAGTAGCGGAGTTTGTAGCCGGGGGTGAAACCTAATTTGTCGAGGTAGGGTTTTGCGGATGCGCTGGAGTTCATAAAGATGGAGGGAGCCGCCATGATGCAAGTGCCGAGTCCGAGTTCCTGCGCCGCAAGGCACATGTTTTCACCCATGAGTCCGACATTGATGAGCGTCATGCCCAGTTCGTCGTCAGGACACGCCACGGCGATGAGGGCCATAGCGTTACGGAAGGCATTGCGAAAGCCGGGCGCATCGCTATTTACGAATTGTGGCATCTCTTGCTTCATCAATTCGGTCACTTCATTCATGTAGTTGGCATCGTCAAGGATGCGCACTTCCCACTCCTGCTTGTTCATGGCATTGGGAGCATTCACGCCACACTCCGCAATCTTCTGCAGAAGTTCGCGAGGCACGGGCGTGTCCTTATATTGGCGAATAGAGCGGCGCGCCATGATGGCGTCGATAACGGGAGTGTCAGTGTTGTTCATAGTCGTGTTTTCGTTTTGACAACCAGTGAGCGAAAGCCACGCCACCAAGGCTGTCAGGGTTAGCATTTTGAGTTTCATTTTTATCTATGGGAATTGGTAAAATTTAAGTCCGAGTTAAATCGAAATCATTCCAAGTTAATTTGAAATAATCGGCACCTCGTTTTCGCCCCTTTAGAGGTGCAGGAAATTCCTATGGCAAATATAGGAAAAGATACGGGAACTGTTGTCACACCGCGCGTCAGGGTGTAAAATAAATGCGCTTTTCGCCACCGCACCTTTGCCCTGTCGGCAAAAATATGCAATTTTGCACGAACTGCACCTTGCTAAAAATCAAACGCATCTTATGCCCTTACTCCCCATCGTCTTACTGCTCCTCATCCTCCTGCCCGACATTTATATCTGGTGGGGATATGTGCGCGGAAATCTTACTCCCGTGTGGAGTGCCCTCTATTGGTTGCCCCTACTGCTGACGGTCGGGGGCATCGTGTGCTTTATGACGGGACACGCTAACCATTGGGTGCTCAAAGCCACCTTCTGCCTGTTCCTTTGTTTCTGCCTGCCGAAAATACTGTTCACTCTCTTCTCTTTAGTAGGCAAACTCTTAGGACTGCTCCACCCCTTGTGTGGCACGGTCGGCACGTGGTTGGGCGTAGCCGTTGGAGCGCTCACCTTTGGTATGGCACTCTACGGTTTCATCTGGGGATGGCAGCGTTTGGAAGTGCACCGCGAGCGCATCACCCTGACGCACTTGCCCGCAAGTTTTGAGGGATATAAAATCATCCAGTTGAGCGACCTCCACCTTGGCACGTTCGGAAGCGATACGACTTACATCCACCGTCTCGTTACTGAGGTGAACGCCCTCGAACCCGACCTCATCGTCTTCACGGGCGACCTTGTCAATACTTCGCCCGACGAACTCGCACCCTTCTCCGACATCCTCGCCACACTCCACGCTCGCGATGGTATTTTTGCCGTCATGGGCAACCACGACTACACGACTTATCACCCCGAAAAAGACCTTGCTGCCCGCAAGTCGCGCATCAAGAAATTAAGACGGGAGATTGCCGGAATGCACTGGGACTTGGTGGACAATGCGTGCCGATTCGTGCGTCGCGGAGCGGACTCCCTGGCAATTGTGGGGGTAGAAAACATTGCGCGTCCGCCCTTCCCGAGTCACGGCGACTTAAAGCGGGCGATGCAGATGGTTCCCAATGAAGCCCCCGTCGTACTCCTCAGCCACGACCCCACACATTGGCGCCGCGAGGTGCTGCCCCACTACCCCAACATCGCACTCACCCTTTCGGGACACACGCATGCCATGCAGTTTAAGGTATTTGGGCACTCTCCCTCCCAATGGATTTATGACGAGTGGGGCGGACATTACCGCGAGGGGGCGCAACACTTGATCGTCTCTACGGGAGCCGGATCGAACATCCCCTTCCGCTTCGGCGCATGGCCCGAGGTGGTGGAAATAACCCTCACACGACAGTAACGACATCGTTTTTCTCAACCATGGCAGAACACTTAACCATAAATACTGGCACAAAAGCCGAGCGCTACGCCACCCTCCTTCCCCAACTCTCCGCCCTCGTGGAAGCTGAAACCGACCCCATCGCCAACATGGCAAACATTGCCGCCTGCTTGTGGGAGACCTTCCACTTCTGGTGGGTAGGTTTTTACCGCGTCATGGGCGAAGAACTCGTGCTCGGTCCCTTCCAAGGTCCCCTTGCTTGCACCCGCATCCGCAAGGGGCGCGGCGTGTGTGGCACAGCTTGGGCAGAAGCGCGCACCATCGTTGTGCCCGACGTAGAGCAGTTTCCCGGTCACATCGCTTGTAGCAGCGCCTCGCGCTCAGAGATTGTCGTGCCAATTCTTCGGGACGGCGTCGTTGTGGGTGTGCTGGATGTGGATAGCGAACACCTTGCAACGTTTGACGAAACTGATGCAATGTGGTTGGAACGCGTAGCCGCACTTCTTGCAAAAACCTTTTGAACAGACAAGACATGAAACAAATTGAAGTAGTCGCCGCTATCATCCGCGAAGGCAACACTATTTTCGCCACACAACGCGGTTACGGCGAATTTGAAGGCATGTGGGAATTTCCTGGTGGGAAGATTGAAGCGGGTGAAGCGCCCGAAGCAGCCCTTGTGAGGGAGATTCAAGAAGAACTCGCTGTAACCGTTGAGGTAGGTTCCCTACTCCACACCACGGAATACACCTACCCCACCTTCCACCTCACGATGCACTGCTACTGGTGCCACATCACAGAGGGAACGCCTCAACTCCTGGAACATAAATCCGCCCGTTGGCTTTCTGCACAAGAACTGCACGAAGTAGAGTGGCTTCCAGCCGACATTGAAGTCGTCAACGCCATTCAACAAGTACTCACAACAGCCCATGAATAAGCAAAAGGAACCCCAATCAGAGTTGAGGTTCCTTTTTTATGCTCTATATGTTTGACGCTATTCACTCCGCCAACGCCTTGTGCTTTGCCGCTTCTTCGGCATTGCCGAGTTTTTCGTAGGCAAGCGCCAGGAGGCGGTGCACTTCGGGGTTGTCGGATCTGAGTTCAAGAGATTTTAAGCCATAAGTCACGGCATTATCATACTGCCCCACGACAAGGTAAATGCGGGCACATTCCTGTGCATAGAAATAGTGCTGGGGATTGCGACGCATGGCGAGGTGCATATCATCGAGCGCTTGTTGGTACATACGCGCTGCGAGTTCTACCTGCGAGCGAAGGGCAAAGAAGCGATCGGTGAGGTTCTGACGTCCTACAACATCCTCATAGAAGTTGTAGTCAGCCACAGCCTTGCGATATTCTCCCAATTCATAATAAAGGTTTGCACGCTCCATGATGTAACCAGCGCTTCGGGGCGGAACAGGTCGGGGTAGGCGTGTCATGGTGCTGTCCAAAAGGGCTATGCGTCGGAGTGTGTCGCCCCCCATTGCCTCAACGCACTTTGAAGCGCGGTAGAAGGTCTCTGCCGTTGCGAAATCCGTTTCACCCACCGCCTCAAACTGCTCCAAAGCACGGGTGAAGTCACCGCATAGGTAGTTACACATCGCCTGATGCTGGAGGTAGAGGGGCAACGGGTTGATGGTATAAGCAGCAGCAGCCTCATCGGAAGCCTTCTTCGCATCCCAGTCGGCATAAGGTTGCACCCCTGAAGCCACATGATTGTAGAGCAACTTACTGAAGGCGTAATGCACCTCATCCTTCTTTTCACTCACCTCAAAAGCCTGGTTGATGTAGGGCAACGCAGCGTCATAGCGCTCGTAGAGCGTGAAGAAGTTTGCCAAATTCAGGTATCCCTCGGGATTCTTTGGGAAAGCCTTATTGAAGTCTTGATACGCCGTAAGCGTCATGAGCGAATCGGCAGCATCCAATACAAGTACGTAACTCAATGCCTGCTCTTCGTCAGTAGGAATCTGCTTGGGAATGCGAATCTTGCGGAGATCGGAATTAAAGGCACTGACAGCAGTCACCTTAAGACGGTCAATGAAGCGCGCATCTATAGCACACGAGGTTGTAGCACTGTCTGTAACGTTGCGCTGCACCATGCCCACCACTTCACCGGCCGCATTGAGGAGCGGACAACCGAAGTTGAGCAACGTATTTTCTGCTGTGGTTTCATAGTAATGGAATCCAGCGTAGGGAGTCACCTCCTTCGTTTCCACCGCTACGGGTTTTGCCTTCTTTGATGTGCTATATTGATAAAGGTTCAGAACTTCGCCCACGGCAACACTGTCTGTCGCTACGGTAAAGAAGTCAAACTTGGGTTTCTTCGCCTCAAGCGTCACCACCGCAAGGTCGTAGGTGCTGCTTGCTCCGACTATGCGACTCACGGGATAGCGTTTGCCTTTTGCGTCAATCACTTCGGCGCGCTCTGCTCCTTCAAGCAAGGTGTAAGGCACCACCGTCTTACCTTCAGCACTGAGCAAGAAACCATAGCCCGAAGCCAGAATGGTGCCGTCAGCCTTATAACTGATGAGGTTGACCACCGCCTGTTGCGGTTTCTTGGCAGCCATCAACGCGAGGGGGAGAAAAAGGAGAAATAAAAGGATGCGTTTCATTTAGATACTTTGTAAGAATTACGTTTTAACTTTTTTATGACCTCCACGGAGGACATTCCTAAAAACACTTGGGATTTCCGTAAAACAAACTCCGAGTTAAATCAAACTAATCGGCGTTTTGTTCCTACAAACTCCCCATTCGTTTTCGAGACATCGGAGGCTCATTGTTTTACGCCAATCTCAGCAGTGCTTTAGCGTTCTCTACAGCCGCCTGGGTGAGTTCTGCACCGCTGAGCATGGTGGCAATTTCGCGAATGCGTCCCTCGTTGTCCAGTTGCTTGATGCTACTTGTTGTGGCGTCGGCACCCTCTGTTTTATACACAAAGTAATGCGCCTCACCAAGGGCGGCAATCTGTGGCAAGTGGGTGATGCAAATCACTTGGCACGACTGCGCCATCTGTTGCATAACCTCCGCCATGCGTTCTGCCATCTTACCGGAAACTCCCGTATCAATTTCGTCGAAGATGATCGTCGGCAGGTTTTGATGTTCTGAAAGAATGGCCTTCAAGGAAAGCATGAGGCGGGCTATTTCACCACCCGAAGCAATTTGCGAAACGTCTTGCATCGGCACATTTTTGTTCGCGCTGAACAGGAAGGTCACGGCGTCCATTCCTGAAGTTTCGGGGTTGGCGCGTTCCGTAATTTGGAAGGCAACCTGTACGGCAGGCATGCCTAAAAGTTGCAGGCGTTCGCAAAGACCTGATTGAAGCGTTGCGGCAGCCGTCGTGCGCGTCTTTGTAAGTGCCTTTCCGATGGCGCAAAGCGACTTAAAGAGCTGTTCTACTTCAAGCGTTTTCTTCGCAAGGTACTCATCGCTGTTTTCAATACGGTCGAGTTGTTCAGCAAGGGAGTCGCGCAGGGCGATGAGTTCTTCCACACTCGTCTTGCGGTGTTTCTTCTGCAAACTATAGAGGGTGGAGAGGCGCTCATCGAGAAAGGCGAGGCGCTGAGGGTCAGCCTCGGTGCGCTCTGCGGCTTGCTCGATGTCCTGTTCAAGGTCGGCGAGTTCGATTCTGCAACTCTCCAAGCGCTCTGCCCAACTTGCGGCGTCGGGCATCACACGTTCTACTTGGCGCAAGGCATTCACGGCTTGGCGCAACTGTTGTGTGACGGCGCAATCCTCAGCGTTGAGCATCGTATAAGCACCCTGGAGCGACTGGCGGATTTCCTCGGCGTGCTCCAAGAGTTCTTGCTCCTGCTCCAACTCTTCTTGCTCGCCCTCCTTGAGGTTGACGTCCTCGAGTTGTTGCAATTGGAACTGCATATACTCCGTATCCGTTTGGTCCTTCGCCACCTGCTCGCGGAGCTGTCGGAGTTCCTTTTCGGCAACTGTATAAGCGTGGAAAGCGTTGGCGTAATCCTTGCGACAATCCGCATTATCCGCCATCACATCCAAGACGGAGAGCAAAAAATCTTCGCGCCCCATGAGGAGGTTTCGGTGTTGCGAATGGATGTCAATGATATACGCCGAAAGTTCTTTGAGTACGGTGAGTTGCACTGGCGTATCGTTAAGAAAAGCTCTGCTTTTGCCCGCCGCATTTATCTCACGGCGCACAATGCATTCCACTCCGTCGAAATCAACGTCGTTGTCGGCAAAAAAATGTTCGAGATGGAGCCCCGAAACGTCGAAAGTGGCTTCTATAAGACACTTTGCCGCACCCGCCTTCAAGGCTTTGGCGTCCGCACGTTGGCCACAAATCAACCCAAGTGCGCCTAAGATGATACTCTTACCCGCACCGGTTTCACCCGTAATCACAGAAAAACCACTCGACAAGTCAATGTCGAGCTTTTCAATAAGGGCGTAGTTGGATATAGTGAGGTGGGTTAACACGTTTCTTTGAAATGAGAAATGAAAAAGGAGAAAGGAGAAAGACCTTGCGGACTAACTCCCAACTCGTAGTAGTTTAATTTTGGCGAACGGGAAAGGAGAGGTGCTGGAGAGTAAGGAGTTTAGAAAAACTTCGCAAGAAATGATGCGCCAGCCTCTTTCTCATTTCTCCTTTCTCATTTCTCCTTTACTTCTGTATCTTCCTCCAATACGTATTCTGCGAAGCGTTGATACGGCTCAAGAGTTCGTAGAGTTCTTCCTTCTCTTTCGCCGTAGCCTTTCCGACATAGATGTTCACAATTTCGTCACGCTTGTACTCCGTAAAGAGTTCGGGAAGACGGGACATGGGTTTGTTTTCACGAGCTGTCTTTAAGAGGTCAAAAGCTTCAGTAATCGCGGCACGACCTCGATCGGCGTTTTCCGCCATGATGTCTAAGCCCTCACGGTAATACTTATACTGGAACTTGCGATAGTCCTTCATGCCATTATCCAAGTAATCGTTGATAATGGCAAAGCGATTTTTCTCATCATCAAAGGCTTTCCAACCCTTGGCTGAAAGCAGCAGACTCTGGGAATTCGTTACGATGGTCTTCGCCGTCTCTAAAACATCCGTACCTCCGAGTGGCGCCATCGTGTCTAAGTCCATACCGATGATGAGATAGGCATAGTAGGCAATGAGTGCCGTGAGGTCCTTATCAATAACGTCAGCGTTAAACTCCAGTTGGTCAAACTCGCGATAGTTAAAGCTAAAGTTGGGGTCGTTCGTGCTAAAAACGGTCGTCGTATAGGCACTGTTGTACACAGGTCTTGAACTCTGCACCATGAGTGAGGCTGTGGCGTCGCCCGTTGCGTCATCGTATTTTTCAATTGTGATAGAAAAACTACACGAAATGCGTTCGTTGGGACGGAATTGGAGATTCGTCCACTGGCGCGTATTGATAAACTCCTTCAATGCCTCTTGTAGCGCCTCGAATACGGCGGTGTTGGTGCCCTCAATCTTTTGCGCATTCACCGTTACCTTTGCGTCCAGTTCTTGTGCGCAAAGGGAGATTGACATAAGAGGCAACAGCAAGAGCAGTGCCCACTTACGCATCACGGTTTTGGAAATCAATCGAGCGAACATAGATAATTGATAATATCATTGGCAACTTCCGTCTTCGACTTGAGGTCGAAGGGCACGGGAGCGCCTTCTGCGGGAATGATGGTCACTTTATTCGTGTCGTGCTGGAAACCTGCGCCAGCATCGTTGAGGGAGTTGAGCACGATGAAGTCTAATTGCTTGCGGCGCAACTTTTCCTGGGCGTGCGCCAACTCATTTACGGTTTCAAGCGCGAACCCTACGAGGCGCTGGTCGGCACGTTTTTGCGCGCCCAAGGTAGCTGCGATGTCACGAGTGGGAACAAGGTTAAGCTCCAACCCACTCTCGCCACGCTTTATCTTTTCTGCCGCCACGGCATCTACGGTAAAGTCGGCTACAGCGGCACACATGATTGCAGCATTGCACGAAGGGAAGAGCGCCGTAGTGGCTTCGTACATTTCAGCAGCACTTTCCACGTCCGTACGTCGGATATTGGGATGCTTCACTTCGAGTTTCGTAGGACCACTTACGAGTTCCACTTCCCAACCTCTCTTGGCGCATTCCTCCGCCAAGGCATAGCCCATCTTACCACTAGAATAATTGCCAATGAAACGCACGGGGTCAATCTTTTCATACGTAGGTCCCGCCGTAATCAAGACACGGCGCTTCGGCCCTTGCTGTTGCGCAAAAAAGCGAGCGATGTGGTCGAAAATAACTTCGGGTTCCTCCATTCTGCCTTTACCTACGAGGTGAGAGGCCAACTCTCCCGAAGCAGGTTCAATGATATGATTGCCAAAGGAACGGAGGCGGTCAAGGTTTTGTTGCGTAGAGGGATGCGCAAACATATCTAAGTCCATGGCAGGTGCCACAAACACGGGCGCCTTCATCGAAAGGTAGGTCGTAATCAGCATATTGTCGGCAATGCCATTCGCCATTTTTCCAATGGAAGCCGCTGTGGCGGGAGCAATAACCATAACGTCCGCCCATTGTCCGAGGTCCACGTGACTGTGCCACGAACCGTCGCGCTGCGCAAAGAATTCGCTAATCACGGGATTCGAAGAGAGTGCCGAGAGTGTAACTGGCGTGATAAACTCCTTACCTGCGGGAGTTATAACTACCTGAACCTCGGCACCTGCTTTCACAAAGAGGCGAATGAGTTGGCATGCCTTGTAAGCAGCAATGCTTCCGGTGATGCCCAAAACGATATGTTTTCCTTTCATCATAATGTTCAAAACTTTAAGAGGGCAAGCGCCCTAATATCTTGCAAATTTAAGACATTTCTAAAGAATAACGGGGAGTGGGAACTGAAAAAGCGTCGTTTTAGAGGTCGGCATACACAATATTTATATAATGCCGAAAATTCTCCGTTGATTTCCAAGCCCTCCGTAAAGAAATTTGTACCTTTGCAAGTCATATGGAAAACTTTATAGATGCCCTCGAACGATTCGTCGTTGCCGAAATACGCGCCAGCGGTGAACCTGCCGATTACAACCATGACGCAGTTGAGATTCTGGATGCAAGAAATCATCTCTTCCGCAAGCGTGAGAATTGCACGACTGACGAAGAGCACAACATCTATGCCTTACGCGAGTTTTTCCGTATTGATGACGACACACTGGATTTCGTTCCCGACCGCGGACGTATGAGAAGCGTGGCGCGAAATTGGTTCTAAACGAATATATTAGCCCATTTTTCGCCCGGCACTCCCAAAGCGCCAAAACTAACTCCCAATTAGTTCAAATTATTCGGCACTTAGTTTGAAATAACTCCCAATTAGTTTTTACTATTTGGGAACCCGTATTCAACACCTCGGAACATCCCCCCAATTTTAGCAAATTCACAAAAACAAAATAACGACTATGGAACCCGTATTCAAACGCCGCATCCCCATTCAGTTACGTTTTAACGACGTAGATGGATTCGGACATATCAACAATAATGCTTACCTCGCCTATTACGACTTGGGCAAGGAAGACTATCTCATGAACCTCATCGACCGTGAGTTTTACCGCCGCGACATTGTGCCCGTGGTGGCAAACATCAAGGCTGATTTCTTCTTCCCTATCTTCCACGGCGACGAAATCGAAATGCAAACGCGCATCTCTCGCCTTGGGTCGAAAAGCATTACCTTCCACCAACAAGCGGTGAACGTTAAGACGCAAAAGATACTCTGCGAATGCTACACCGTAGTGGTGACCTTCTCCCTCTCTCAGCAATCGCCCGTGGAAATTCCCACTTGGATGCGCGAGAAGATTGAGGATTTTGAAGGAGTAAAATTCTAAATTAAAGGAGAAAGGAAAAAGGAGTAAGGAGAAATGCGCTCCCTGTCATCAAATTGCAATTACTGAACAAGGTGAGGGTTATACCCCGCATGGCATTTCTCCTTTCTCATTTAATCCCACTTCGTGGTCTTTTCCTCCTTCGCACCTCGGCAATTCAAGCGAGCTTGATTGCACTCGGTTTGGCGTCGGTTCTCATTTTTCCTTTCTCATTTCCCTGCCCATGCAACAAATCATTTACGCTCAAAACCTTTGCGGCGAATTAGATAGTCTTGTCGCGCAAATTGCGCCCGACCGTGTGTTCGTGCTGACTGACACGACGACGCAGGAGTGTTGCTTGCCCCTGCTCAAGAGTAGTGTGACGGTTAGCAATGCCCAGCACATCACGATTGGGAGTACCGACGCGAGCAAGACGTTAGAAAGCCTTGCCACGGTGTGGGAAGCGCTTGGCAATGGTGGAGGAAGTCGCCACTCGCTCTTGCTTTGCCTCGGCGGCGGAATGGTTACGGACCTCGGAGGATTTGCTGCAGCTACGTTTAAGCGAGGCATTCCCTTCATAAACATTCCCACAACGCTCCTTGCCATGGTTGATGCCGCCGTTGGCGGTAAGACGGGCATCAATTTTAATGGGTTGAAAAACGAAATTGGAGTCTTTCGCGAAGCTGAAGCCGTCATCATCGACACGCAGTTTCTCCGCACCCTCGATGCTCCAAACTTACGCTCGGGTTATGCCGAAATGCTCAAGCACTCCTTACTTGACGGCGTAGATATGTGGGCAACACATTTGAATTTTGAACTCTCCACGCCCGATTATTCTCTACTTCAAGACCTTGTGCGCCAAAGCATTGACGTCAAGCGTCGCATTGTGGCGGAAGACCCTACAGAAAAAGGTATTCGTAAAGCCTTAAACCTCGGACATACTACGGCGCACGCCTTTGAAAGTCTTGCCCTGCACGAGAATCGTGTCTTGCTTCACGGTTATGCCGTAGCTTGGGGACTTGCCGGAGAGTTATACCTCAGTGCAACGAAATTAGGATTCCCTACCGACCGAATGCGCCAAACGGTTCAGTACATCAATGAGCACTACGGCAAGTTCAACTTCACCTGTAAGCAATACGAGCAACTCTACGACTACATGACGCACGACAAGAAGAATGTGGGTGGCGTCATTAACTTTACCCTCCTCAACAATGTCGGAGACATCTGCCTCAATCAGCATGCTACGAAGGACGAACTCTTTGACATGTTCGACTTTTTGAGGGAAGGGAATTAGGAAATGAGAAAGGAGAAATGAGAAAGGAGAAAGTTACCATGCGGATTGCTTTACTTTTCTAAATTCTTCCTACTCAGCAAAACCGAATCCCCTTACATTCACCCTCACTCCACCATACACTTTTTACAATAAGCGAGAAGTACCGCCCCGCAAGGCATTTCTCATTTCTCCTTTCTCATTTCTCCTTTCAAAATCCTATGTTCTACCTCCTCCTCAACGCCTTTACCGTAATCCTCGGCAGCCTCATCGGAGCCCTTGCCAAGAGATTTATTCGCGATAAATACATCACGGTGATGAACACCGCCATGGGACTCGCTGCCTTAGTTTTGGGCATCAGCGTGGCTATGGAAAATATGAAGCTGTCCAACTATCCCGTGCTCTTTATTGGGTGTCTTTCCGTGGGCGGACTTATCGGCACTGCCCTTCGCTTTGACCAGCGCATGGAGAGTGCCACGCAGAAGGTGAGCAAAGGAAGTGGGAACGACATTGCCCAAGGAATCACGACGGCAGTACTCCTGTGCTGCGTCGGTACGCTTTCCATGATGGGCCCTGTGCTTTTGGCGCTCAAAGGAGATAGTACATATCTCATGACAGTGGCAATCTTGAACCTCGTAACGATGATTGTCATCGCCTCTTCCTATGGTATTTGGACGGCAGTTACTGCCATTTTCGTTTTCCTCTGGCAAGGCGGTTTTTATCTTATTGCAAAAATGTCGGCAGACTTAATCTCCGACGAATTGGTGGCAGAAACCTCCATCGTTGGGGGTGTTCTTATCGCGGCAGCCGGACTTGGCGTGATGCACATTAAGGATTGTAAGACCATCAACCTACTCCCTGCCCTCCTCATGCCACTATTGTTCTTCTTAGTCAGAAGTCTTTTCGTTTAATCTCCATATCATGAAAAAATCATCTATCCTCCTCGCCCTCTTCCCCCTTCTAGCAGCAGCACAATCGCCTGCTGATGCAGTAAAGGAGTATTTCAAAAAAGTCATCGCTACTCCTACAGGTGCGTCTATCCCTGCTCCAAGCGACGATTTGAAGCAAGCACAGATTTCTGCTGACGAAGCATGGACGCTTTGGCAAGAAAGTTTCACGGAAGCCTCTTGCTACACCAAGCAAGCGATTTCTGCCGACGCGCAAGGTGCGTATGACATCCCCGCAACCTTGGAGCCCGACGCCCGCATGCCTTACTACTACGGCACAAAGGGAGAAAAGCCTGCCGAGGGTTATCCCTTCTTCCTTTATCTCCATGGTTCGGGACCGAAGGCGAATGAATGGGCAACTGGACTCAAACTTGCCAACTATTTCAAGGACGGTCCGAGCGCTTATCTCGTACCTCAGATTCCGAATGAGGGAGAATATTACCGCTGGTGGCAACGTGGCAAGCAATATGTGTGGCAACACGTGTTGCGTAGCGCACTCTTGGATAAAAACATCAATCCCCTTCGCCTCTATTTCTTTGGTATTTCCGAGGGAGGTTATGGCAGTCAGCGCTTAGCGAGTTTCTATGCCGACTATCTCGCAGGTGCGGGTCCGATGGCGGGAGGTGAACCGCTCCAAAATGCTCCTGCTGAAAACTTAATGCACACGGCATTCTCGCTTCGCACAGGTGAACTCGACCGTGCCTTTTACCGTGACATTTTAACCCGTCGCACGGGTGCGGCTCTGGATACTTTGACCGCTCATTTCCCAGGTTATTACCGCCATTGGATTCATCTTCCCGAGGGTCGCGGACATAGCATTGACTATGCGCCTACAACGCCCTGGTTGGCAGGACACGTGCGCAACGCTGCGCCTCAAACATTCCGCTGGGAGAATTTTGAGATGGACGGCTGGAAGCGCAATGCGTTTTACAACCTAAAGGTGGTGGAAGAAGTGGCAGACAGCGCAGGCAACCGCACATTCTATACCTACGAAACCCGTAAGAACGAGATTCACATTACGGCTGAACACGTGGCTTACGAAATTACGATTCGCGATCCGGGAATGGGTATTCCCTTGAGTCAAGTGAAGCACTACAGTCCCTCACCCCACGGCAAGTTGCGCATTTTCCTTGACGAGCGTCTCTTTAACCCCAAGCGCGCAGTCACGGTTTTCGTAAACGGCAAGCAGGTATTTAAGGGCAAACTCAAACCCTCTGCAGCCGCACTCGCAGAAAGCATCGCCACTTTCGCCGACCCCTGCCGCCGCTATCCCTATGCGGTGGATGCGGAATGGTAAACATACACCTTATTATATAGTACAGTAAAGTGGAGAGGACCTCAACAAGAAGTCCTCTCCACTTTTTTATATCAACAGGTTCGCATTACTTACATGTTCCAAAATGAGATGCTATTCTTCTTTGAACACGAACCGAAAGGCGCTTGTAAATGCCATCTGGATTGTGTTTGAGAGAACACGAATCTCTCGAATAACACGAATTTACCATGCTGGAAATCTTTTGCTTATCGCATTCGAACCAAAGGTCGCGCAAGCAATCTCACGAATCCGTCCGGATGGTATTATTCGTGAGATTCGCTTCTGATTAAGAGAAAAATGCCCGCATGGATTTGTGAGATTGACTTGCGCGACCGGCGGTTCGTGAAATTCGTGAAATTCGTGTTCTAAAATAATACGTCCTGAAAAGCAACCTGACACTTTCAGTTCCCCTACTCCCTACGAATACTTTCCACAGGATTTCTGCGCGCCACTTTCAGCGTTTGCCAAGCGATGGAGACAAGGGCGAGGAGAAGCGTGAGAAGCACGGCAATGACGATTGCCCACCAGGTGGAACTGATGCGATTTGGGAAAAGTTCCAAGTAAATTTCCGTGCCCTTCAAGATAAGCGGAAGCGAGAGCATTGCTGCCAAAAGGGAGAGGATAAGGAAGGGACGGGCAAGGTGCCAAGAAGCATTCATCACCGTTGCGCCCATCACTTTGCGCAAGGCGATTTGTTTGCTCTGCTGTTCGGTGTAAGAGATGGACATGGCAAACATTCCCAGGACAGAAATAAGCGTAGAGATGCACATAAAGCAGAGCACCATTGCCAACATATTCTCCAATTCCTTCATGGGTTCGTCAAGGATTTCATCAACAGTTTGCATCACAAAATCCTTTTCCATTCCCACCATTTCCTTCGTCACAGCGCGACACGTAGCCTGCATCTTCTGCTTCGTGGCAGGGATGTCTTTCATCCCATCTTCCGAAAGTTCCACCAACATGCTGGCTGCACGATTCGGATTTATACTTACGGAAATCATATTGTGCCCGTCAGTCATCGAGTTACCACTCACGGGGTCCCAAGAGCGGTAATCTTTAATCACTCCGCATACAGGATAACACGCCGTTCCCTCAATCTGTCCACCTACATTGGGATTTTCGGCAGTGATTTTATAACGGTCGCGCGTGTCTTCCGTAATCCAGTGCTTGTCATTATCGGGTTCGCAATACTGTTCCACCACTTCAAACCCAAGCATACTCATACAGGTGGTATCCATTTGGGAATAGAACACCCACGAAGTGACAGCCTCACCCGTTTCACTTTTCTCTTGAATACCATTCGTTTGACAAGCCCACGGACCTTGGTGTATCCACCCCACGCGCTTCACTTCGGGCATCGCCAATAGGCGGTCGTAAATCGGGCGGAGTTGTTCGGTGTAGGTAGAATAGGTTTGAGTAAAAATTTGCACCAATCCTTCCGTGCGGTAGCCCATAGGAAGTGTGGCTAAGTAGTGCATCTGTGCCACCATGACTATACCGATGGCTATCAACGCTGTGCTAATCAAGTTTTGAAGCACAATGAACACACGACTGAGGCGCATTTTGCTTTGGAAGCGGAACGAACCTTTCACCACGTCAATAGGTTTGAAGCGCGAAACAATAATCGCAGGAATCAACCCTGCCATGAGCGACACCAAGAGCAACAACGCCACGGCGGTGAGGATAGAAACGAGGTCGGAGAAGATGCAGATTTCCGCTTCTAAGAGTTCTTCAAACCAGGGACGGGCAATTACCGCCACCATACACCCGAGCACGAAGCACACAGCCGTAAAGACGAACGACTCCATGAGATTGCGCCCCACTATTTGAGACACGGTATCGCCCAAAAGGCGACGCGTGGCGAGTTCTTTAGCACGTTTTCCGATTAATGCCGTTGTGAGGTTGACATAGTTGAACACGGCAGATACCAAGAGCACGATGGCAACGCCCAAGAGTATCCACACCATCTCTTCGCTACCATTACGGAAACCTGAGTTACGCCCGAGGTTGGCAAAGTAGCATTCACTCAGTGGCGTTAACGACACACCGCTAATATAGTTGTCATCAATCGGTTCGCGCTTCCAGAATTGCCAGGTCTCTATGTATTTTTCCAACAGGGCATTCTTGGTTTCTTCCACCGAAGCGCCTTTGTGCAACGTAACAAAGGTAACGATGCTACCGAAATTGTCTAACCAGGCACGACTTTGCTCTTCCACTTTCATGGAGAAGAGAATTTCCACGGGCGAGAAGAAATCGTCGGTGTCGAAATTCTCAACCACGCCCACAATAGTCAAAGGCTCGTCTTGCCCTAACAGACGCAGGGTTTTGCCTATGGGATCGGCATCGGGGAAAGCGCGTTTTGCGAACTCCTCACTCACGAGAATTTCCGTGGGCGACTCCAACACTTTTTCGCGCGCCACACCGCGCAATTCGTAATTGAAATATTGGAAGAAGGTGGAGTCAATCGCCATAGCCTTGGTCGTGAAAGTGTTTTCACCCGCCAAGACATCCCAAGGACGGGTTGCCCCAACGCGCGTAAAACCTTTAATCTGCGGAATCTTTGGGCAAAGCTCTGGACCCGTTCCTACGGTCATGCCTATCATTTTGCTGGACCCAATGACGTAAAGTTCATCGTTAAGCGCTTGCGACTTACCCACCATAAATTCTGTTCGGGCATACGAAGCAAACAGAATCACAAAGCCCAGCGCCATGCTCAGACCAAAGGCTTGGATAGCCGTATAAAGTTTGTTACGGCTGAGGAATATGAAGTAGGATTTCATTGATTTTTTGTTTTAGAAAGTTTCTTATATATGCGATAGTTGCTAAAGATTCTATAGTTTCTATAAATTATATAGAGCATCTATTTCTTCTATATCGCCAACTCATTCACTACTTCGCCATCCAGCAAATTGATGGTGCGATGTGCGAAAGCCGCATCGCGTTGTGAGTGTGTCACCATCACAATAGTTGTTCCCTCGGCGTTAAGTTCGGAAAGGAGTTCCATAATTTCCTTGCCGTGCTTCGAGTCCAAGTTACCCGTAGGTTCATCGGCGAGCACGAGTTTCGGTTTTCCCACTACGGCACGCGCAATCGCCACACGCTGTTGCTGACCTCCCGAAAGTTGCTGGGGATAATGCTTTGCGCGATGACTCATATTGACAAGGCGCAGAATTTCCAACACACGCTGCTTACGCTCTGCCTTGGGAAGGTCAAGGTATTTGAGTTGCAGGTCAATGTTTTCCTCCACGGTGAGTTCATCTATCAAATTAAAACTTTGGAAGATAAAACCAATGCGCCCTCTGCGAAGACGTGTGCGCTCACTTTCTTTCTTCAGGGCAACTTCTTCTCCGTTTAACGTGTAGGTTCCACTATCGGGATTATCCAGCAAACCTAAAATATTGAGCAAGGTTGACTTTCCGCACCCTGAAGGTCCCATAATAGCAACAAATTCACCTTCCTTTACATCCATGTTTACACCATTTAACGCCACGGTAACAACTTCTTCCGTACTGAAGGACTTTACAAGATCTTTTACTTTAATCATAAGTATTGAGTGTTTAGAGGTTGTGAGGTTATAAGGTAGTTAGGTTATAAGGTTTTGAGAATCCATGCGGATGAGGCGCCCCATCGGGGCAACGAGCCTATAGCCCAGGGCAAGTTCCGCAGGAACGGCGCCCTGGGTTGCTTGGTAGTGGAGGTGCGCCCCTGAAGGGGGCAAAAGCAGAATTGAAGAAGTTTCTACTTTACGTTGTTTAGGCTTTTGCCCCCTCCAGGGGCGCACCATGCGGGGCGTCAGCTCACCCAGGGTGTCGGCTCTCAAGTTCGCCTTGCCCTGGGCTATGGGCTTTTGGGCTTTCAGCCCGACCCGTGTAAGGTCATTGGATTGTAGGTCATCCAAAGAGAAGGGACTTAACACCTTTTAAGCGAGGCGACCTCATAACCTTTATTTACACTGCAAATTTAACCCACAAAAATCTTACCCTCCAAGCCTTTTTTGCCTCCAAGAGTGGATTGTATGATTATCACACACCACATTGTATGAATATCATACACTTTACCCATTCACACTGCGGTTCTATAGTAAGAATCTTTGCGCACTCCCTTAAATTTCCCTACTTTTGTAGCACCAAAAAACAAGTTTTTCCCTATGACTGCTTACGACACCTTGCTCGTCGTTGACGATAACCCTGCTGTGCTCACCGCTATCAAGATTGCGCTGGGCACTTACTTTGCCAAAATCGTGACACTCTCAAATCCCGAGCAGATTCTCTTGACGATGAACCAAGAACCCATTGATGCGGTGTTGCTGGATATGAACTTTGCGCCCGGACTTAATTCTGGGCAGGACGGACTCACTTGGTTGAAGAACATTCACCGCACTCACCCCGACATTCCTGTAATTTTGATTACCGCATACGCCGATATAAATTTAGCAGTTCGCGGATTGAAAAACGGGGCTGCCGATTTCGTGACCAAGCCTTGGGATAACGAAGAACTCCTGCGCACCCTGAAAAGCGCCATAAGCAAAAGCAAGGAAATTGTTCCCCTTGAACGAATCGAGACTGAGCACATCCAACGCGTGGTTGAGAAATGCCACGGAAATATCAGTCGTGCCGCCGAACTCTTAGGCATTACGCGCCAAACCCTTTACGCCAAAATCCGAAAATGACACACCTCGACATGCTCCTTACCCTCGGCGCCGTGATTATCCTTGGGTTGGGCTACACCATATATAAATATGTGCGCCACCAGTTCCTTTTGCGCGACCGTGCTCACCTCATGCGCGAGGCCATTCGCAATAAGGACTTCTCGTTCCGACTTCCCACGAAGGGACTTTCCTTTGGCGAGCGCGCCCTGCAAGAAGTGCTCAACGATTTTAGTGGGTATATCAACACGCTCTCGGCGCAAAAGGAAGTGGAGTCTTGGCAACGCCTGACGCGCGTACTCACCCACGAAATTATGAATGCCGCCACGCCCATCAGCAGTATCACACAGGCCTACTTGTCCGACCCTGCGCTGAAAGATACTCCCTACGAAGAGGGCATACGTGCCATTCACACCACCAGCACGGGCATGACGGAGTTTGTAAAAAACTTCCGCAAGATGAGCGCCCTGCAAGAACCCACGATGACCGACATTCCCCTACTCGACTTACTCCTTTCGCTGAAAAGCATGCACACGGACCTCACTTGGACACTTCAAGTGGCACCCGACGTACGCATTAAGGCGGACGAGAATATGCTTCGACAGGTGCTTGTTAATCTCATTCAAAACGCGAAGGAGGCGGGCGCTACGGAAATTGCTTTTCGCTTCACGCAACAGCAAGCATCCGTTGTTTATGCCCATGACCCGGAGCGCAAATTCTCACTCTCTGTCAGCAACAACGGAAGCCCCATTCCCGCCGAGGTGAGAAGCGAAATCTTCATCCCTTTCTTCACCACCAAACCTACGGGCACGGGTATCGGTCTGCCCCTCTCGCGCCAGATGATGATGAAGCAGGGCATCAACCTCTTGCTCAGCGACCGCCCCTTGCCGGGTTATCACGCCACTTTCGTACTTTGCAATTAAGTGAATGTTAGCAATAGTACCACAAACCATCTATTTTTACAAACATTACGAGTGGCGCGACACCGTATGCGAGATACGAAAAACAAACTCCGAGTTAAATTGAATTAACTCGGAGTTTGTTTTATTTAAGTCCATATTAGTTTTGGGACTTTTGGAGTAGCGACAAATTATCTACAAATCATTTAATTACAATCCGCTCCACGGGTTGCTCCTTCACCTTGTCGAAGGGGTGCACTTGATACTTTACTTTAGTGAAGTCAATCTTCGCCAATTCGATGCACCGAATGGTGTTGTTGTAGGCAGTTTTGAAATACACTTTGCGGTGTGTCAAGTCAATTACAGAAGTCCAATGCGTGGCGCTGGGAATGTCGGGGGCTGTGCCCTGCGGATGTTCGGAGCCAATGGGGAGGTCGAAGTTATTAAGGATGTGGAAACATTGCTTCACCGTGCTGAAAGCGTTTTCCAACTGGGGCGCTGTAGCACGATAGAAGGCGGCGCGCACGAAGCGCGAAGGGGGAGTGGCGTCGCCAGGGAGTCCAAGGAATCCGCTATTGCCACCCATGGGGAAAAGTTCCTGTTTGCCTAAGATTTGGCGCTGGGCATCTCCGGGAAAGAGGTTCACATAATTGTTTAGATTGGTAAGGTGCCACTGAAAATCGGGAGCATTAGTGATTACGCCCACCGTGTTTTCATAAAAATGAGGCACACCGTCCATAATTTCAAGCACTACTTGGTGCCCGCTTGCGTCACCAATTCGCCAATGCACCACTGCCTCATTGTCTAACCCCACAATGCGCAAGTCGCCCGACTGAATGGCAGTAATGACTTCATCCACCGTAGCAAATTGGGTGAGCATCCATTGGTTCAGTTGCAGGTCGCCAATGGTTTTCTCTCTCAAACCTTCTTCAAAAGGTTGGTAACTGCCGTAGTGGGGAAAGAAGAAGAGTCCTGTTGACAACCCTTTCTCATTAATTCCCTCGGCAATAAATTCTTCGCGCACCACGGAAAGTCCGACTACGCCATATTTCGCCACAAACTTCATGCCGTTAGCATCCATGGGCGTGAAGGATTGCAACTCCTCGCCACGAGGGATCACCACATACATCCCGGGCAAATCCATTTGCGCCCCCTCAATGGTGCGCGCTTGAATGTAACTTCCATCCTTGGCAGTAAGCGAAATACCCGTGCAGGCCATTCCGACAATCGCATTGCTCATAGCAACGACTCCTAAAACAATCTTTTTCATAGCATAAGTTTTTTAAGACGTTGCAAAGGTATGGTGGGGAATGCGCTTGAGGCTAAGACTTTGTCATAAATAAACTTAATGGGAATCGTAAATAAACTTAATTTTCTTAGTTCAAGTAACTATAAATACACAACCCCCAGAGGAATTTGTATTACACATACATTTCCACTGGGGGCAGTATTCTTACCATGTACTTCTATTCTATGGTTTAGAGGCAAAAATCTTTTCTGGATGATCAGCCATATCCTTAAGGCGCTTGACAATTTTGTTCCAATCGAAATTTCCATTCAACATAACAACAGACTCGGTAAAGTCAATCTCGTCGAAATAATTAATCGCCTTGATAGGCATTATTACATTTGCATTTGGAAACTTTTTTGCATAGAAGTTCAACATATCGTTGAATGAATAAAGCGCAGAGAGTGATGCTATATCTATAAAATCTTTGATTCGTGTGCCATTCTGTGCTATCGCTGAAAGTTTCATGGCGATAATATCAGGAATACTTTCCAACCGCACACCTTCTATAATTTCTGGAGCATATAGATGAGGATAATCAAAACGGATACAGTCAATCATCACGTTATCAATAAACCCTTTCAAAGTCTGCTTTCTTTCAAATGACACTTTCAGATTGTACTTCTCAATAAGCATTGCCTTGACTTCCTCCAAGTCAAATTCTTCTTTGGTAAAAAGATCAAGGTCTATACTTTTTCTGTGTCCAAGTCTTAATGCGAGAGCAGTACCTCCCACAAGATTGAACGTCTTTAATAAAGGTTCGCCTTGAAGCGCCTTTAAGAGTTCCAAAGTTCTTGGTTCAATTGTTTCTTTTTGTAGCATCTGAGTTCCTCCTTCTTAAGGTTGAAAATAGTGCACACGAAATTCATGTCAATGTTATTAAGATAAGGTATTGATTTCAGGATTTCTCTAAATCCAATAATACCTCCATACATATCAAAGGCAGCATAAAAATCTTCCATATCACCTAATTCAACAACTCGTTGCACCACTATCTTTTGAGAGGTATGCCAATCAAAGGTAGACATGTCATACTCCCATAATAATGCATGGTTCAGTTTGTGTCCCCCAGCTTTGTATGTATCAAGAATAATCATATTACCATCTATTACTTTATCTTCTACAAAGATAAGAAAGAACTTTGAAACAACTTATTATCTTTCAAGGTATTTTTATCTACACTCCGATAGAATTTCTATAGCCTCATCCTTGTTGGAGGAGAAAGTAAATTGCTTCAGAATCTCCTTGGGATTGAAATCCACAATTCGGGGTGCAAGAACTTTTAATGCTTCCAACTTATCACTATCAAAGGAAAACAAAGCGAGGAGTTTTGCACACTGCTTGCTATCAAAGTAACTGCTTATGCAAGCCACCTTGAGGACGCCAAACTTCTTGTCACTAAACGAGGCGTCCTCCACGACCTCACACATCATCTTGAAGTCCTTACGATGCATTGCTCTCGGACGATGCTCACCCCTCAATTCCTTCTTGGGATAGCGTTCCACTTGTGGACTTTGCTCTGAAGCCATCATTGGCATGACAAGGGTAAATAAAACGAATAATGCAATTACTGAGTTCTTTATCATATTTTAGGTTACGAGGTTATAAGGTTATGAGGTTATGGGGGTTTAAGAACCATCCTGATGGCCTGTGTGGTGAGGGCAAGGAGGGGGTGTGGTTGTGAGGAGCGCGCCCCAACGGGGCAGAGAGCACATAGCCCAGGGCAAGTTCCGCAGGAACAGCGCCCTGGGTTGAAGTGTAGGAGGAAGTGCGCTCTGAAAGAGCAAAAGCCGTGATGGCGTTGTGTCTGATGCTTTTTGCTTTTGCCCCTGTAGGGCGCACCATTCGGGGCGTTGTCCACCCAGGGTGTCGGCTCACGTTGTTCGCCTTGCCCTGGGCTTGGGGCTTTTGGGCTTTCAGCCCGAACAAGTGGCGCGCGGTGAGAAAAGGTCTCTAAGGGCGTTAAAGTCTTTAGGGTCTCTAAGGTCGCGCGCTGGGGAAAGTAGGACGCTGGGGGATATGCCCCGCATGGCAGTTGTACTCTGTTCTCTGTACTCTGTACTCTAAAAATTGTACTCTGTCATCTGTACTCTATTCTCTATTTCCCCACCCGCTTCACCAACTCTTCAAATTGGTCAAGATTGCGCGGGTCGGCATTTACTTCCAGGAGGTGGCCTTCGCGGTCAATGAGGAAATAAGAGGGATAGGAGTTGACTTTCAAGAAGTCTTCGACAGCGCTTTGTTGGTCAGCGGGCAAATTGACGTGCCCCACGTTTTCGCCCGTTACGTTGTACTCGTTGATGACATTCTTCCACGAAATTTCGTTAGAGTTATTGGCCATGTAGAGGAAGAACACGTCGTAAGGCTTCATGCGTTCGTAAAGTTCCTGACTGTGCTTCATGGCTTCCTTACAAGGACCGCACCAAGTGCCCCACACATCTATCAAGATGATTTTGCCTTTCCAGGGTTCGATAATCTTGCGCAAAATCTGTTCTCCTTCAGTGATGCCTTCCAGATTGTCGGTAGAGAGCAGGTTCGTAGAGTTGGAGAAATCCTTTCGGGACAAAGCTTCGTACTTCTCATTCAGCGCCAAAACTTGCTGACGGGCAAAGTCCAACCTGATATTTTCATTCAGCCAATCAATTGTCATTTCTGCGAGCGGTTGACGCATGTCGTTTATATAATCATACAGTATGTGCGCAGTATAAATGTCGCGCAAAACGGAATCACACTTTACTTTCTCTGTGACTCTTTGCGCTCTGTCAATTAGGTCTGCTTCTCGCAATTCTGATTGTAGTCGTATAAACACCTTATTGACTTGCGCCACCAATTCGCCATTGTTAAAAGCCTCTACCAAAACTTTCTTTTCTTCTACCGTGCATCCTTCCACCGCCTTGCGGAGTTGCTCCAATTCTCCTTTGTAGTTCTGAAAAGCCTGACGCTCCGTCTCGCTCAAGGTGATGGTTCCTTTTTGAACGTGTGTAAGAACCAGATCAATGGCATCCGTTCCTGATAGTTCTTCATCCATGTATTCGAAGTAATCGTTGGTAAAGTCATTCATGTCGCAGTAAAGCGTGTAGGGCAAACTCCTTCTTGCCCAACATTCAGTGGTCACAAAGTCCATGAAATCCTTGGGCAATTTATAATCTTTAGCATAGAAACGCGTCTGCATGAGATATGCCCCCATATTGGTCATGTAATAGTTGCGGAGGTAATTGACATAGCGCGTAGAAAGATGGGGATGCTCTTTTATGCGGAGGTCAAGCAGACTATCAGCATCCTGTTTGTTTTGCTTCATAAAGTCAAGGTATGCCATAACTTCCTTATCCGCTAAACTGCCGAAAGCAACCTTGCTGTGATGCACTTCGCGATAATACCGTTGCACATTGTAATACCCAATTTCCTCGGGGTAAGCCCAAAGTTCGTTTTGCAATCGGGCATCTTTGCCCATGACCAAGCGCTGACCGGTTTTAACATCATAAAGAAAGTAATACGTCTCGCCCGGTTCAATCACCGTATTGATATTACTGCGCCCCCAATCAACGTAAACTTGAGTAGTGTTGAGCACAGGAACGGTAATCTTGAAGCGCCCTTCTGAATCAAGCGGAGCGTTGAAAATATCTTCCGTTTCTGTGACAAAATTCATAATTGCCACATCCACATATTTACCTCCTTGGCTTTGCATCTCGGGCGTCATATTCTTAATCCATCCCACGACGGTCACGCTATCTCCCGAGAGATAATCATTGTCCTTAAAGCAGGTGCGTTCGTCTCGAGAGGGATAGTCAGGGAGATAGGGTGTAGTGATAACTTCGCAAACGATGGGTTTATTCTTTCCAATGCGCACTTTGCGAAGCCCCTTCTTCTGCTTGTTTACAGTGACGAGAAGCGTATCCTTTCCTTCAGCGATGGAGAACTCATGCTTGTCCTTCTTCTCACTGCTTGAAACCACCTTCCAAGTGCGACAATCGTAAATCACATGGTTTTCAGCAAAACCAATCAGCCATTCTCCAGTCTTCGTGTTGCGCCAATACGTGTCAGTAAGGACTTGCGCCTGTGTAGTGAGGGCAAGGAGGGAGAAGAGAAGCGTAGTGAGTATGTGTTTCATTTGTGTAGTTGGTTAGATGGTTATGCCATGCGCCTTGATAAGGCGTTGCAAGCGCTCTATTTCTTCTGCTTGTAGCTTCACTTGTTGGCGCAGGGCGTGTAGTTCGTTTTGTTCTTGCTGGCGGTAACCAGTACGCGCGGCGTGCATACGTTCTTTGATACCACCTTGGGTTACAAATTCCTTTTCCAATGAGATTAGATGTCTGTTTAGCATCGTATCCACCATATAGCAAAGGGTGAGAGCTATGTTTGCCATCTCCTCGTTATTCCATTTATCGAAGTGTGGCTGATAGTCCTCCACGCGATTGTGGATTTTGCAAAACTCCTGCATCTTACTATAGCGATGGTGCGCAACTGTCCAAATCGTGAGGTTGCGCGAAATGAGATAGTCCCGATAATCCTCGCGTAATTCTTGGATTGAACTTCGTGCCACATTGAGGAGTTTCAGTTGCATTTCTGTGGAAGCAACTCCATCCTCTATACCCTCAACAATATTCTGCTTTCCACTGCGAGCAGCCTGTATCATCTGGTCTACCGTACGGTCGCCATGAGCAGGAAGGAAGCGCTTGCAGAATACATAAGTCAGATGGTAGAGCACCTCACTTTTCTGGTAGAAGTATGTATTGCGCCAGGGCGCTTGCCTCTTTAGAACTTGTTGCATAGGATATGTGATTTAATGATTTGAATAGAAGCTATAGATTAAATAGATGCTATAGATAGGGGCAAAGATAGAGTATTTTGAGAGGATAGATGCTATAGATTCTATAAATTCTATAGTTTCTATAGTCTCTATAGCATCTATCCTATTACCTACTCCTTCGCAATAATCTCCGCAGGATTCTGCCTCATCACCGTGCGGACGTGGAGGGAGACGACGAGGAGGATGACGAGGGTAGTCATACAGATGCTGAGGAGGAGGGGCATAACGGGAGAGATGAGGTGGGGAGAAATGAATTGTTGCCTACCCCAATCTTGTAAGAATTGGTTGAAGAGGATGCCTACGGGGATAGCAATCACGCTTGCCACTCCAATCAGCCACAGATAGAGGCGACCGAAGAGCAGGGCAATATCCCCTCGCTTGGCGCCATGTATCTTGCGTAGCGCTACTTCTTTCTGTCGTGAGCGGGTGTCAAGGGCAATAGTGCTCCAGATTCCCATAAAGCAGATTAAGGCGCAGATGGCGGAGAGTATCCATGCACCGCGTTGCAGGTTGAGGAGTCCTTGGAATTCCTCGGTAAGTGTGTCGCGTAGGTTGAGTACGGTTTCTCGCAAGGGAAGCGGATTGATGCGGCGCATTACCTCTTTCATTTCCTCCATCACTTCTTGGTACTCGCCCTCTTCGGGTTCAATGATAAATTGTCCAAAAAGTCCATAGGGATTCTGACGGAAGATGGCAAGGTCATGAGAAAAGAAGTGCTGGTGATTGTAAGGCAGCGTGGCATACGTACCGCCAACGGGCCATACTTCATAAACGTCGTACCATGAGAGGTAAAGACTGAGCGTTCCGTTTTTGATTACTCCTAAGGAGTCAAACGCAGTGTAGAGCGCCTCGTTGAGCACGATGCATTCTTTTCGTTGGTCCTCGGGCACGAACCATTTGATGGGGCGTTGCCAGAAGTCGAAGAAGGCGGTGTCGGTCAGGAAGTAGGTCTCGAAATGAGTAGTACCAAGCGCCTCTTTAGCACCAGGCGTTTCTCTAGTCTCTTTGAACGACATGCGCATCCTGGAATGTTCGATGGCACGCTTGATTCCCTTGCGAGGCATCTGCAAGTATTCTTTCAGCGCCACAAAGTCGTTGGGGTTGTAGGGGTTTATGTCAAGGCATTCCTGATAGTGGTCGTCATTTTCGGGAATGTTCTTTTGGTCTTTTATCAAGCCTATGAACTGCGTGAATGCCAATGCGCCCGAAAGGAATACAAGGCTCACCACCAACTGAATGCCGAGCATCGTATTGCGCAAGGAGTGCCCCGCATTGCGGTGTAATCCTGCCGCCAAGTTGGTGTTTGACTTGCGGATGCGACGGAGTGCCACCCATACGATAAAGGCACTAAGCAATGCCACGACGCAGAAGATTTGCAGAATCGTAGCGTTCTGACCATACACCACCCAGCCAAGGACATCAAACATTGTTTTGAAGTGCACATCCACAAAGTTGACCAACCAACTCATCAACACCAAAGCCACTGCCAATGCGAGGACAAGGACAAGAGACACCTCCGTTAGGAAGAGTCCGTACAGACTCCACTTTGAAGCACCGTGCACCATGCGGAGCATTACCTCGCGTCGGCGCATCTGGAAGAGTTGCAACTGCATCTTGAGGAAACCCACAAGGGCTGCAAGCAGTACCATGGAACTGATGAGGTAAACAATGGTGCGCACTAACAGTACAGAGCCATTCAGACGCTTATTTACCTCGCTCATTGACTCCACCTTTGCTTTCAGTCCCAAGGGTTGCAGGCGGAGGTTTGCTGCCTGCTCCAGGTCTTTTGCGGTGTAGCCTTCCTGCAGCAGCACCTCGTATTTCGTGGCGTAAAAGCGCTCTACTGCTTTATGCTCACTACCTTTCATACAATAGAAAGCCCAATTTCTGATAACGTCATTAGTGGACATCGTTTTCACAACATCAATCACTGTGTAGGTGTCTATAACTACGCGCTCTTCCTCAACATTAAAATACTCATAGTGAATCTTAATGCCCACAGGATTCTTGTCGCCGAAGATGAATTTCGCCTGCGTTTCGCTCAATACAGCTTCGTCATTATTCAGCACAGGAATCTTCTCGCCCGTCAGCGCCGAACGCGCTCCGCGGAAGTTAAGGTACTCGGGCATCGTGAGACTAAACGTCAAGTCCATCGTTCTTTCCGTAGAGTCGGGAAATTCTATTATGGTTTGAGACGAGCCATTCCGGTCGTCCACGTAGAACAGTTTTTCCACGCCCACCATACCTCCGCCAGAGGTCAGCGCCGTGTGAAGTTCTTCTGTGATTATGATTTGCCGCGTATTGAAAGCAACACTCCCGTCTTCGGGATTGGGAGCAATGTCTTCATGATGAATATCCACGAACGACATTTCGTAAGTGCGGTCAAAGTAAGGTTCGTCACAAATGGCGGGATTGCCCAAGTGCATCAGCACAAAGTGCGTAGCCGCCAACGTGACCATACCCACAGCAAGGGCAAGAATACTAATCGCATTCTGCAATTTATATTTCAGCAGATTGCGGAGGGAGATTTTGAGGGTGTGGAGGAACATAGGTTTTGAAAGGTGAACGGTTAAAGGTGAACGGTTAAAGGACCGTGCGGAGTGATTATCCGGATGGCGCTCTCCCCCTGTTTATAGGGGGAGGGGACCAGCTTTGCTGGTGAGGGGGTGCGATTATAAGTGAGTAGTTAGTAGTTAGAAGTTAGAAGTGAGTAGTTAGAAGAGAGTAGTTAGAAGAGATGCCATGCGGTGCATTCTTGCACCCCCTCACCACTTCGTGGTCCCCTCCCCCTATAAACAGGGGGAGAGCGCCGTCCGGATTAAAAGCTCCGCATGGTCTTTCTCCTTTCTCATTTCTCCTTTCTCCTTTCTTAATCATTCTTTCGCAATAATCTCCGCAGGATTCTGCCTCATCACCGTGCGGACGTGGAGGGAGACGACGAGGAGGATGACGAGGGAAGTAAGAATGATGCTGAGGAGGATGGGCATGACGGGGGAGATACTTTCTTGGTTGCCGAAGTCCTTCAAGAATTGATTGAAGAGGATGCCTGCGGGGATTGTAATGACGCTTGCCACTCCGATAAGCCAGAGGTAAAGGCGACCGAAAAGCAGAGCAATATCCCCTCGCTTGGCACCATGAATCTTGCGTAGCGCTACTTCTTTCTGTCGTGAGCGGGTGTCAAGGGCAATAGTGCTCCAGATTCCCATAAAGCAGATTAAGGCGCAGATGGCGGAGAGAATCCAGGCACCATGCTGGAAGTTTTCTAACGCAGAGAGTTCTTGAGTATATTTCTCGCGCAGATTATTCACCGTGGGTTCCAGCGGTAACGGATTGATGCGGTGCATAGTTTCTTCCATTTGTTCCATAACCTCGTGGTACTTGCCCTCTTCGGGTTCAATGATATATTCTACCCCGAAATTTTCGGGGCATTCCTGCATCACCGCACATTCCCATTTCTCGTGATCTTTTGTCTCATTCTTATAGGGCAGTGTGGCATAGGTTCCGCCGATGGGTAAAGTGGAGGAGTACTTTGGAGTTAAGGTGCCCGATTTGATAACACCTAAGGAATCCAACTCGGCATACAATTTTTCACTCAGCAAGATGCACTCTTGTCGTTGCTCCTTGGGTACAAACCATTTGATGGGGCGTTGCCAAAAGTCGAAGTAGGCGGTGTCGGTTAAATAATGCACCAGGAAGTTCTGGCGATTCAGCGCCTCTTTCGCTCCAGGGGTTTCCATATATTCTTGAAACGTGTTGAAGATTTCGTTATTCTTAATGGCGCGCTTGACATATTGAGGATTGGTTTGCAGGTATTCTTCAAAAAGTTTGCAATCCTCTAAGTCGTAGGGGCGAATCTGAATGCATTCGGCATAATGGTCGTCGTTGTCGGGAATGTTTAATTGGTCCTTGATGTATCCCATGAGTTGCGAGAACATCAATGAACCCGTAATGAATACCATACACACCACCAACTGTATTCCCAACATCGTGTTGCGTAAAGCGTGGTGGGCATTGCGACGCATACCAGCCGCCAATCCTCGGTTAGTTTTGCGTATGCGGTGTAATGTAATCCACACGATGACGGCACAGAGCAAAACAACGCTACCATAAATCCAAAGCATCGTTTCATACTGTCCGTACACCACCCATCCCCATGCGTCAAACATGACATGCAGGTATTGCTCCGAATAATTTGCTAACCATGACATCAGAATCATAGCCACCGCTAACGCACCTGTTAGCGTTATCATTACTTCGGTCAGGAACAAGGCAAACAGACTCTTTGCCGAAGCGCCATGCACCATGCGGAGCGCCACTTCGCGTCGGCGCATTTGGAAGAGTTGGATTTGCATTTTCAAGAAACCCACAAGGGCAGCCAGCAATACCATGGAACTGATGAGATAGACAATCGTGCGCATCAGCATCAATTCCCGGTTTAGCTCCTTCAACACATCGTCAAGGAGGCTCACCTTTGCCTGCAAACCCAAAGGCGCAAGTCTTCTGTTCGCCTCTGCCTCCAAGTCTTTCACGGAGTATCCTTCCTGCACCAAAATTTCGTAGTCGGTATCTATGGCTTTCCATTCGAAAGGCACATCCTTCCAATCCCCACATAGGTAGGTTTGATCCGTCGTAACATCTGTTTGCGTCAGGGTGCGATAAACGTCCCTCACCGTGTAAGTGGCATAATGGGAAAGGTAGTCAGCGCCCATTTCTCTAACCACAATCTTGGTGCCTATGGGATTTCCGTCGCCACAGATTCGTTTTGCCTGAGTTTCGCTCAACACTGCTTCGCCGTAGTTCAGCACTGGAATCTTTTCGCCCGTCAGTGCCGAGCGGATGCCACGAAAATTCAGATACTCAGGAAGGGTATTGCAATGAGCAAGGTCCATGCTTCGTTCCGTAGAATCTGCTAAAATCAAGGTGACTTTTTGAACGAGGTAACTACCATCGGCATAGAATAGTTTTTCCACCCCAGCCATACCCCCATCCGAAGTAAGGGCAGCATGAATTTCGTCGTTAATCTCAATACGATTTTGATTGTTCGGCACATCATCAGCCACCAGCTCTTCAGTAGCACTTTTTGCGAAACTCATTTCATACAGGCGGTCGTAATAAGGTTCGTCACAAACAGCTGGCGGAGCATAATGGCTCAGCACAAAGTGCGTAGCCGCCAGCGTGACCATGCCTACAGCAAGGGCAAGAATACTAATCGCATTCTGCAACTTGTATTTCAGCAGATTGCGGAGGGAGATTTTGAGGGTGTGGAAAAGCATAGGGATTTAACGGTGAACGATGAATGGTTAAAGGTTAAAGGGGAACGTTTAAAGAACCGTGCGGGGGATTGGGAAGACATTCGTAATCCAAAATTTGATATTTCACCCGCTAAGTTGTAACTTTGCCATCAAAAAGCAATGACACATGACTTACTTGAATCAATTTCACAAAGAATCAGCGGAACGGAAGATGCAGAAAATTACCGAATCTATGAAGTCGCCAATGAACTCTACCGCCGCTGCCGCTTATATGAAAGCGAACTTCGAAAAGGCGAAAAGTATGTAAGAGCATCTGACATAGAGCGCATTATTACGGAGGAGTATGCCAATGAGTTTGGATTATGGATTCCGATAAGTCAGATTTTTGAATTAGGGACACCTGGACCAAGTGGCAATGAAAATGATACATATGTTAAGGACAACCTTATTTTTAAGGTGAACAATTTATTGAATTCCAACGGCAGTGTATTACAACTTTTCTGCAAGATGCTTCTTCACAATATGTTGTTTGTTGAAACAGCATACAAATTTTATGGTTTTACGGGATTCCCTGGAAGTTCAATCATGGTTGTGTTCACCCAATATTTAATCAAGGATGCCACTCCTGCAACTATGGTTGAAATTGCAACTTATATGGCGGCATTAGGTTTTGATAGTACCCCCATAAAAGGACGTTTCACAAATCAAGAATTTGAGGTTTGGGATTTGTTACCTCGGAATGTCTTGAAGGATAGCGAAGGAGATGTATTTGTAATTGATGCAGAGATTAAGTTATGCGAAAACAAACCTTAATCAAATTATCAACAAGAGCATGCAGGACTCCGTTGTGCAGGTAAGGTACTCATTGGGGTGCATATCGTGTGCTGTAACGCGCAAGCAAGTTTTAGAGCGAGTGCAAATGCTGGAGCAAGCTAAACAGAACTTTCTAATTGTAAAATTGATGTGGTAAATAATCACTGATAACTTTATTTATTCCTCCTCTGCGTGTGCAAAGGGGGATTTTTTTTGCTTTTGCCCAATATAGGGGAGTTCTGCCATCACCTGGAAGGGGGTGCAATTTAAACGCGAGAAGAAGTTTTTTTAGCAGAGGGGTTGCAAAGCATAAAAAAGGAGTTTAGGAAACTGTTTTATAACTACCCGAAAATCACCCATCTCTTCCCGCGAAAATTCTTTCTAACTAAATTGAAATTCTATTACTAATTGTCTCTCGAAAGATACTAATTGTTTTTGCTAAAATAGGTTTAGTTTTTGGGAAGGGGGAGATTTAGGGGAGATTTGGTCTTTATGGAATGTTTGAATTTTTATGTTTGGAGTGTGTTTTTGGGCACCCCCTCACCGCCAAAGGCGGTACTCCCCCTATAAACAGGGGGGAGAGCGCCGTCCGGATTAATATCCCGCATGGTAGTTGTACTCTGTACTCTGTTCTCTGTACTCTAAATACAGTTCTCTCGCATCATTCCTTCGCAATCATCTCCGCAGGCTTCACGCGCAACACTTGGTGGAGGTGGTAACCTACGATGAGGAGGATGACAAGGGCGGTGATGAGGAGGGCACCGAGTATGGGGAGTGTGGGAGAGAGGCGCTCTGCCATACCATTGATAAAACCGTTTCTTGCCCAGTCTTTCAGGAGGGTGTTGAAGAGGAGGATGAGAGGCGTACTGATAATAGCAGCGATGCCGATGAGCCACAGGTAGAGACGTCCGAAGAGCAGGATGATGTCCCATCGCTTGGCGCCGTGAATCTTACGTAGTGCCACTTCCTTCTGTCGCGAACGGGTGTCGAGGGCAATAGTGCTCCAGATGCCCATGAGGCAAATGACGAGACAGATGCTGGAGAGTATCCACGAGGTATCACGCATGATTTCGATGAAGAAGATTTCGTCGTCGAGCGCATCGCGAAGGTTTGTCACACATGGCTCTAAGGGTTTGGGATTGATGCGTTGTAGGGCTTCGGTGAGGTCGGCAAAGACGCGGTCGTAAGCACCCTCCTTGGGTTGGACAATAATCTCGGTCACATCCTCGTCGCGCCAGTTTCCTAAGTGTACCACTTTGTACTTTTGTGTAATGCGGGTGTTATCAGTATAGGGCCAAGTGGAGAACGTGCCTCCGATGCGCAGGGGTTCTTTATCAATAGGCAGGAACCAACCATTGGCATTAAAACCGTATCTTTCCATCATGGCATAGAGCGAGTCGCTCATCAGGATGCAATCGTGGCGCTCCTTTGAGGGAAGCATCCAGTTGATGGATATGTTCAAAAAGTCGAAAATGGCGGTGTCGCCCACCATGCACTCTTGAATAAAGATAGTTCCCTGTTCTTCGTTAGCCACGGAATCTTCCTGAATTTCCTTTGACTGGAGAAAGTCGTGATTCATGGGGATGAAGCGCTCTATGCCCTGCGCCTCTGTGCGCAAGTGTTCCAGAAGTTTGGGTGAGTCCAAATCACTTTCGTAGGGGCGTACGCAGATGCACTCCTTGTAGAAATCATCATTCTCTGGCACATTCATTTCCCTTAATGCCAGTTCGCTGAATTGCGTCAAGGCAAGGCTTCCGCCCACAAAGAGGATGCAGATAGCAATCTGTATGCCCAGCATCGTGTTACGCAGGGCATGCCCACGGCTACGGTGCAACTGCATCGTCATGCTTTGGCGCTGGCGCACGATAGTGCGGACGGTGAGCCACACTACAAAGAAACTGATGAGCACAACAACCAAAAGTATTACTGCCACACTTTCGTAAATTCCCTCGATGTGCCAACCAAATTCGTTAAGGTAGGGTGTGAGCGAGGCGTTGGCGAAGTCGATGAGTAAGGTGGCAAGAATGAATGCCACAATGCCGGAAAGCAGGAAGGTGAGAAGCGTTTCACAAGCAAAGAGGCGGAAGATGCTGCGACGCGAAGCGCCGTGCACACGTCGCAAAGCCACCTCGCGCTGACGCATACGGAAGAGTTGCAACTGCATTTTCAGGAAACCGATTAAGGCCGCGGCGAGGATGAGTGAACTAATGAGGTAAACAATGGTGCGGGTAACACTCATGTGGCCCGTTTGCTCGTCTATCTTTTTACTCAGGGGCGTGAGACGTGCGCAGAATTGCGGGTCAAGCGTTTTTAGGCGGCGCGTCATCTCTGCCTCAACGTCCTTGGGGTTTGTTCCTTCTTGCAAAACAAGACCATAATTGATGTGGTAATAGTCCTTCGCTCCTTCCACATAGGTGTACATTCCGTCACTCACGCCATCGGCAATGCGCTCTGAGGCATAGACATCGCGGATGGTGAATGTTTTCCATTCGCCATTGTGATACATGGACACGCTGCACCCTACGGGATTCTCGTTGCCAAAAATCTCGCGCGCATGCATTTCGCTGATGACGATTTCCTTATTGCCCAACACGGGAATCTTCTCGCCCGTCAGCGCCGAACGGATACCCCAGAAGTTGAGGTCCTCTGCCTGTGTCACATAATAACGGTATGCTCCCATGCGTTCGCTTCCGTCGGGCATGGTAAAGGTCATGCTTCCGCCCATAGTGATACCGCCAAGAAAGGCATTGTGCTTCACTTGCTCCACACCGGGCAAGGGTCCGCCCGAGAAGAGCGCATCGTTCATTTCGGTGGTGATGCGAGTGAAAACAAACATCCGCTCTTGCGTACCATCCTCCTTGGTGATACCATAATTGTTTTGTCCATTGCTGAGTTCAGCCACATAGGTGCGCTCATAATAAGGTTCTTCAGTAATGGCAGGCGGTCCCATGTGTTTGAGCACAAAGTGCGTAGCCGCAAGTGTAACAATGCCCACAGCAAGGGCAAGAATACTAATCGCATTCTGCAACTTATATTTCAGCAGATTGCGGAGGGAGATTTTGAGGGTGTGGGAAAGCATAGTTTTTGAAATGAGAAATGAGAAAGGAGAAAGGAGAAAGGAGAAAGACCTTGCGGAGTAAAGTCCCGGATGGCGCTCTCCCCCTGTTTATAGGGGGAACCGACGCACGAAGTAAGGACAAAGGATAAACTTGTTTATACTATGTCTTACGAGAAGGAGGAAGATGAGCGTAGCGAAATCAATTGGAACCAGCTTTGCTGGTGAGGGGGTGCGATTTTAAGTGAGGAGTTAGGAGTAAGGAGTTAGGAGTGAGGAGTTAGGAGTTAGGAGTTAGGAGTGATGCCATGCGGTACGTATTTGCACCCCCTCCCCGCCAAAGGCGGTACTCCCCCTATAAACAGGGGGAGAGCGCCATGCGGGACTTTACCCCGCACGGTTCTTTCTCCTTTCTCCTTTCTCCTTTCTGCTTTCCCATCACCCCTTTATCACCTCCGCAGGATTTTCCCTGAAGCACACCTTTACTTTATAGGCAACAAGGGCGAGGATGATGAGGGCAATGATGAGCATGATACCGAGGGCGGGAAGGATGCCAAGGGTGATTTGCAGGGTGTAAGTTTGCAACCAGAGCGTCATAAGGTAATAACCTACGCAAAGTCCGATGATAGTGCCGAGGGCAGCGATGATGCCGTAAGTAAGGAGCGTGCGACGCAGGCAATCACTGTAGTGCGCACCAAAGACACGACGGATGGCAAGGGCACGGCGCTGACGCTGGAGGTCGGCACTCAAGAGGGTGATTAAACCAAAGAGGGCGATGCCTAAACCTATCACGGAGAGCACTGAGTAAAACCACAGGAAGCGTTGCTCCTTTTCATATTCGCGGGCAATAAGTTCGCCGTAGTTGACGATGCTTACCTGCCCCGCGTCGGGGTTAATGTCGTGACGGCGCAAGAGTTCTTCAACGGCGGCAATGCCTTCCTTTTCTTGTCCAGGGAGGAAGCGGAAGTAGAGTCTTTCACCTCCCGATTCATCCATGTTGGCGCAGTAGGCAATAATCTCAGGTTCTTTATGAAAATCGCGGGTGCAGAGGTCGAGTGTGCCGATAACCTCAAAGGTCTTGGGAGTTTGGATATACGGATGCTCAGGCGTCACTCCGTAATATGCCGCAGCGTTGCTACTGAGTAACAGCTGGTTTTCCCCCCATCTGAATTTGCCCTCCATAGGTTTCCACAAGGTGGGCTTCATCTTAAAGAAGTCAATCGTAGCTTCGGTAAGTTCCAGCATAGTTAAGCCCTGCTTAAAGCCAGCTACCATATAGCTCATCATCCAACTGCGTTGAAAGAGCTCGTGATTTGTAATGCAGGTGTCAACCGCCGAAAGGGTGCACAGTTCTTGGGCAAAGGATTCGGTATTCACCTCCTTCCTCTCCTGATAACGCTCGCAATCAAAAACATATACCCCCTCGGCGTCCAAACCCAAGGCATCGTTGGTCACGAAATGGATTTGACGTTCCCCGTTCCACACCAAGAAGAGCAACAACACACTTACCGCCACTTGCACAACGGCAAGCGGATAGTTCAGCGCAGAGGGACGTCCCTGCGGAGCACCCTTGAGCGCACGTCGGTGTCTGCGATTCTGGAGATATACGGGAATGAGGCAGAGCGTGAGCAGGACAAGGAGCAGCGCAAGCAGACTGCCCGCAAGCCACAAGTAAACCTCGGATCGCGGAATTTCCATACCTTCGAAAAAAGTGTCGAACGTCAGTGTCATCAGCACAAAGGTCATCACGCCAATGCCACTCATCATCAACACCACCTCAGACTGCAGGCGGAGCAAGGTATCTCGACTGCCTCCACCCAGACAGATGCGCAAGCGATGGTCGGTCCAGCGGGCGTCTGCCCCAGTGTTGAGCAGCGCCAAGTAAGAGAAGAGTGCCGACATGAGAAGCAGCGCAGAGAGTATGAGAAAGACGCCTGGATAGAAGGCTGCCTTCCAAAAACTTCCCTCATGGCGCATCAATTCAGCCATATTGAAGGGCACGAGTTGGAGGGACGTGATGTTGTCGTTGTAATGCGACGTTGAAAATCGCTCTACGGTTTCGTCCAGGGTGCGTTGCATGCTCTCGGGATCCTCTGTGCGGACGTAGAGCGACATATGATCGGGTGAATAACAGAAGTCTATTGCAGGTGTAGGCTCTACTTTTTTGTAGAGATACGCCGTATAGTTATACGAAACCGTTTTACAACTTTCCGCCTTAACGACTCCCGTCACCCGCAAAGGCTTCTGCACGTCATTCTCACGCGTGAACTTAGCCGTAATCGTTGAACCCACAACGTCGGTAGTGCCAAAAAGCGCAAGGGCACACTCGTCGGAGAGCACAATTTCGCCTTCCTCCGTCGCAGGTCTGCCACTGACAAACTCAGGGCGCATCACCTTGTAATAGTTTGGACTCACAATCGCCGTTTGCTGTAGGATTGTCGTGTCGCGTGTACCGATAATGTCAACGCCTGAATACATGCAATACCCCACTTGGGCATCGGCGGGCGCGTGATCGAGAATGTCGCACGCCACACTGTCATTTATGCTGTAATTAAAGGGAGTAAATCCTTCGGGCGTCTGAATCTGTACGAGGTAAACATCCTCTACGTCGGAAATATGACTTGCCTCGTGCGTCAAGTGCCAAATGGTGAAGGCTGAATATATGAAAGCGGTGAGGGCAAACGAGAGTATGCCCATAATGAGAACGGTTTGCCCAAGATTGCGACGCATGTGGCGCAGGGCTTGTAGGAGGTTGATGGTTAGGGTGCGCATTGGGGAATTTAATATTGAAAAAGAAAGAATAGTGCGGGGTAAATATCCGGTGGAGAGGGGGGGCGGATGAAAGTGAGTAGTTAGGAGTGAGTAGTTAGGAGTATGCCATGCGGTACGTATTTGCACCCCCTCCCCGCCAAAGGCGGTACTCCCCCTATGAACAGGGGGAGAGCGCCATCCGGAAGGTACCCCGCATGGCACTTTCTCCTTTCTCCTTTCTCCTTTCCCCTTTCTGATTTCTCTTACATTTCCACTTCCGCAACCACTTCCCCGTCAAAGAGGCGCACGATGCGGTCGGCATAATTGGCGTCGTGTTGGGAGTGGGTTACCATTACGATGGTTGTGCCTTCGGCGTGAAGTTGCTTGAGCAAGTCCATTACTTCTGCGCCGTGCTTTGAGTCGAGGTTACCCGTAGGTTCGTCGGCAAGGATGATGTTCGGACGAGCAATTACGGCACGCGCAATGGCTACGCGCTGTTGCTGACCGCCCGAGAGTTGTGAGGGGAAGTGCTGGGCGCGATGCGACATGGCTACGCGCTCGATAACTTCCTTCACCTTCTGACGGCGCTCCTTCTTTCCCGCACCCATATAAATGAGGGGGAGTTCCACGTTTTCCGAAACGTTGAGTTCGTCGATAAGGTTAAAACTTTGGAACACAAATCCTAATTTTCCTTTGCGTATGTCCGTGCGCTGGTCTTCGTTCATGGTGCTCACGTCAACACCGTTGAGCAGGTAAGTTCCTTGTGTGGGCGTGTCAAGAAGACCGAGGATGTTGAGCAAGGTGGATTTACCACAGCCCGAAGGTCCCATGATGGCAACAAATTCGCCTTCCTTCACTTCGAGATCTACATTTTGGAGTGCCCAAGTTTGAATGTCTTCAGTTTCAAATACTTTCTTGATGTTCTTTAAGGTAATCATAATTGTTGAGGTTTATAAGGTTTGAGGTTTTGAGGTTGTAAGGTTTGCGCCCCAAGGGGGCAGGGAGCGCATAGCCCAGGGCAAGTTCCATAGGAACGGCGCCCTGGGTCGATTCGTAGTAGGAATCGCGCCCCTGGAGGGGGCAAAAGCAGATTTGAAGAAGTTTTTACTTTGCGTATTTGGCTTTTGCCCCTGTAGGGCGCACCATGCGGGATGATTCTCTACCCAGGGTGTCGGCTCACTTCGTTTGCCTTGCCCTGGGCTTGGTGCTTTTGGGCTTTCAGCCCGAGGTTTGCAGTGAGAGTTTTTAGGATTGATAAGGTCTTTAAGGACACTTTGGTCGTTAAGGTCTGCATAGCTCTTAAACCTAAGAGCGAAGCGACCTATGACCTTATGACCTTTCCTTTACTCTTTCTTCACCACCTCCGCGGGTTGAATCTTGCTCACCTTCCAAATCTTGTTGCTGATGGTGAGGAGGGTAATGGCGACGACAATGAGGATGGCGAGGATGAGGTAGAAGAAGAGCCAGGGGAGGTCTTTGCCGAGGCCGATGTCTCCATCTACTACGAGTATCGTTGCTATGACGGCGCTGGAAACGACAATGACAATTACGGCGCTGATAGCGAGCAGGCGCAAGTAATATTTGCCGAAGAGCAGGATGATGTCGCGAGTGTGTGCGCCGTGAATCTTGCGGAGTGCCACTTCCTTCTGACGTCCACGGCTCTCAAGGGCAATGGCGGAATACACACTGGCTACGATGCAGAGGATACTCACGATGACGAGAATCAGGCAGAGTTGGCGCATCATTTCAATCATGCGCATGTGGTTAAACCACTCATCTGCGAGATTGTGAATCGGCAGGATATTACGGTCTCCCGGACGTGCTTCGCGGTAGAGTTCGGTGATGTCGTCCTTCACCTTATTGTACTTACCCTCCTTGGGGAAGAGGATGTAGTGAGGATTCGGAGAGTGAGAACCCAGTTCCGAAAAGTTGCGCAAATCACGCCAGTCGATGTCTTCATCCACCATCCAGAAGGAAGGGCAATCATTAGAACCATGACGATACCCCGGAAGGGCAGGAGCATAACCGATGAGCGTGTAGGAGCGTTGCTTGTAGAGCGGACGCACTTGCTCGTCACGACTAACGTCAAGGTTCCACTTCTTGCGCAGCCGCTCTGCCTGCTCAGTGCGTACGTAAATGGCGCTGTAAAAACCGTGTACCGTGCTATCAGCAGGGAGATTGGGGGTAATCTCTACCTTCAAGAGGTCAATCAGATTTTCGCTGGTGGAGAAGAAACTATAACCGTAGCCCTGGACCGTACCTTCATTATTTCTATAGGGCCAGAAATTGCGCACCAGTGTTCTGTCGAGTTGGTCGGGAGCTACTTCAGCATTGCTGTAAATGCTATACCCCACGTGTTCTACGTCTCTGTTTTGCGCCAAACGATTGGGGAAGTCAGGAATGGCAATTTCAAAAGTGGGTTGAGGAATCATGATGGCCTGTTGGTAAGGAGTGCGGTCTTCGGAGATACCTCCGAATTCCTGTTTCTCTATGATACCAAACACATACATCATTCCGAGCACGGCAAAGGTAAGGAACATGCTCACGGTGAGTTGCGTGGTGAGCATAAAGCCTTGTCCCTTCGTCATCGTGCGGTGACTGCGCCCCACTCGCATACCTACGGGAATGCGCAACTGGCGGTAAACGGTGGCAAAGGCTGCGATGAGGGCGAGCAAGAGGGTGGCAAGCGTTATCCACAGTTCAAGATTCAGGATGAAGTCCACATCGAAATTCAGTCGCTTGTTGATGCGCTGTAGGATGGGGAGTGCATAATCTGCCAGAGAGTAGGTCAGCGCCACGGTTGTAAGTAAGGTCAGCGCAAAGACGATAACGACTTCCCAGGCAAGGAGCATGAAGAGGTGGCAAGTGCGAGCTCCCATCGTGCGGCGCAGTGCCATTTCGCGCGAACGGAGGGAGAAGAGTTGCAATTCCATTTTCAGGAATCCCATCACCCCAATGATAAGCACGCTGGCGCCTAACGAAAGTATCACCCCGATAATGAGAATGATGAGGAAGAGTTCATCGTTGTCAAACCCCCGATGGTGTAGCAAGAAGGTGTATTCGGGAAAGGCGCTTTGCAGTTGTTCGCGCAAGTCCTCGCCCGTGTAACCCTCGGCTAATTCTGCGGTAAACCCGCTTCTGTTTTCAAAAGCAGTTTCGGGGTCGTTGCGGATAATCACTACGGCATTTGTGGCATGGGCCTCCAGACGGTCGGTCACCTTTATGACGTCGCGGATGGGGCGTTTCCCAGTGCCATCCCCCATTGCAAATTCAAAACCGCGGGGGTCGGTGCCTTCTCCAAAGAGTTGGGCACTCAGGTCGTCGGTGATGAGGCAGTCGTTCTCCTCCAACTCAGTGAGCGGTTCGCCCGTTATGGCAGAGCGATACCCGTAGTACATCCAGTAGCGCGGAGAGGCATGTGTGTAATAGCAACTGCAGGTCTTGGGTTGGTCCGTGTTGTCGTAGAAAGTCTGGTCCAATCCCGTAATGGGTACATAGCCATGTAGTCCTTCCATTGCAGGGAGTTTCAGGCTGAGCAAGCGATTGAAGAAATCATTGTCTAATTGTGCATTCGGCGGGAAGGAACCTGTCTTCCTGAGTCGCTGCGTTTCTTCATAAGGAGTTGCTAATACACTGAACGAAGCGAGGTCCTGTTTTATCTGATTGTAATAAACGGAGCGCCCGAAGCCGTACATGAAGTACATCGTTATGGCAAAGCATACCACCCCTGCCGCTAAGCAGAGAATGGATATGGCGTTCTGCACTTTATACTTCAGCAGATTGCGCCAGGATGTTTTGAGGTGATGGAATAGCATGATGTTTTGAAATTTAGAAAGGAGAAAGGAGAAAGGAGAAAGACCATGCGGAGCGCTTTGGACGAAAACCTTTAGGGTTGCGCGCTACGAAGATTGGAGTTTTTTGAAAAACACCCCGCAAGGTTCTTTCTCCTTTCTCCTTTCTGCTTTCTCCTTTTTATTTAATAACTATCTCTTCAAAATCCCCCAGTTGTTCATAGCCACTGATGATGACCTTGTCTTCGGGTTGGAGTCCGTCAATGACTTCGTACTGCTCGGGGTTTTGGCGCCCAATTTTAATTTCTCTGCGGCGGGCGATGCCGTCGTTGTCGATACAGTAAATCCAGCGGCCGCCCGTCTTTTGGTAGAAGTCGCCACGGGGAATGATTACCGCCTGTTCAGGTTGGCCGAGTTCAATCCTTACTCGGTAACTCTTGCCCAAGCGAATGTTGTCGGGCGTTGTGCTGGTGAAGGTGAGGTCGGTGTCAAACTTACGGTCGCGCACTTCGGGCATGACGCGGGAAATCTGAAGCGTAAAGGTGTCTTGCTTTTGGATGATGTTGGCAGGCAGTCCGGCATGGATGCGCTCCACATAGTATTCGCTGAGCGAAGTTCGGATTTTATATTCACTCATCACCTTGATTTCTCCAATTTTTGAACCACCCGAAACTTGCTGTCCGAGGGTGAGATTGAGGTTACCGAGTTGTCCCGAGGTAGGTGCCACAACGAAGAGGTCGTTCGTGCGTTGCTGTACCGTCTGCCACTTGAGTTCCGCCGTGTTGCGGTCTGCCACAATCATCTCTCGGCGCAAGAGGGTGGTGACAGAGTCGTGGTGGAGGTTCTGCATCTGCAGGAGCAACTTCTGATGCTCATGCTGGAAATCAGCTTCGGCAATGTCGAGTTCGGCACGGCTTTTCACGCCCATGCTAAACTCCTCGCGCGTCTGCTTCAACTTACGCTCTAAGTTGCCCATCTGATAGCGCTGTTCAAGTGCCTGAAGTTTGAGGTCAATGCTCTTCTGCTCCATCTGAATTTCCTGTTCGCGCAGGTTGCGCATAGTCTTCTGCCACTGCTCACGCTCTTGCTCAATGGTGCGCATGAGTTCGGGATTTTTCAGAATCAGAATGGTGTCGCCCTGTCGGAGCATGGTACCTTCTTCTCTCACAATGCGGTCAACAAATCCGCTTTCGATGGCATTGAGTTGGATGGTCGTAATGGGATGTACGAGCCCCTCGGCTTCGACAAACTCCATGAAGGGCGCTTCACTGACCGTAGCCACTTTCACACTGTCGCTATTGACACTCTGACGGCGTGGGGCAAGCGCAATAATAATGGTGTAAACAACGATGGCGAGCAAGGCGCTACTGCCAATGATGTGCCAGCGGTACTTAGAGTACCAGGGGCGGGGAGGTTTTGAAATGTCCATTGAGGTTGTGGGGTTATGAGGTTTGAGGTTATAAGGTTTTAAGGTTTGAGGTTTTGAGCGCCATCCGGACGGAAATTGTACGCTGTACTTTATCAGTAAACGAGTTATTGCTTCTATATAACAAATTCTTGTTTCAGGGGAGTAAACTCTATTGATTGATAATTTGTCTCACGCAGACTGCGCAGACTTTCGCAGAAGCGCACACACTTTGTTTGTGCTTGCCATCCGGATGGTGGTGCAAGCGTAGCGTGCGCATCTGCGTATTTCTCGCTTATTTACGTAATGCTTTACCGAGGATCTGCGAAAGTCTGAGGAGTCTGCGTGAGATGCATC
>JAZORE010000052.1:0-44498 GCA_045656425.1 Alloprevotella sp. | reverse complement strand
TATAAGAGTTTGAACTGCAATGCTTTTGCCCCTTCAGGGCGCAAACCCAAACATCCATAGACCCAGGGCGTTGCCCTGGGCTGGGTGCTTATTGGCCTTTCAGGCCGTTACTTCTCAAAAACTTTACCGGACACCAATAATAAAATTTAGGAAATGAGGTTACAGGTAAAAGTTCTAAAAGGATCACAGGTAAATATCCCAGATTACTCTTGCCTAATCGTAGATATAATCGTTTTGAATGATTCACTTTGTAATTTTTTACAATATAATCTTCTGAAATGTAATGTGTAGATAGCAAAACGGGGGGGGTAAAATTAAAAAATTAGTTTTTTTATGCGATTTTTTAAGGGATGCATTTGTTGAAATGAACCAAAATGAATACTTTTGTAAGTAGAAAATGTAAATAGTTTTTTCATCTCTATATAAGTTCTGTGTTTAAAGTCTTCGTTGGGAAACGAGGACTTTTCTTTTGTGCTTTACCTTCGTTCACGAAGCACCTGAATTTCCTCAAATTTTGAGGGTGTTTTTAGAAAAGTGAAATTTTTTTTTATCCTTCTGAATCCCCTGTATTTACTTGGGGAGTCTGATGTTTTGTACTTCTCGAAAAAAGACGAAAAAATGAAGCGTGGTTTTGGGTGTATGTAACTTTGCATTGTCAAACGACGAAACGCTGCTTTTCAAGGGGACGTTTGTTCCCCTTACTGCGCAGTTGAGAAGCGGTAGCTGTCGGTGATCGTCAACTTACTCTTTATTATTTACTATTTAATACTCTTAAAAACTATGTTGAAGTACACTTTTATTTCTCGTAAGAACCCCGTTACAAAGGAATTTGCTTATCATGCTACATTGCTCCCCGTTACGCCCATTTCTATGGATGAATTGGCTACCGAAGTGAGTAATTCCTGCACGGTTACCGTTCACGATATTAAGGCAGTTGTGTCAGCGCTTGAGGAACGTATTTATAAGGCATTGCGCAACGGTCAGAGCGTGCGCTTGGGTGACCTCGGTTCGTTTCATCCTCGTCTTTCTTCGTCTGGTACTGCTACTGAGGACGAATTTACAATGGAAAATGTGCGTGGCGTGAGAGTGCGTTTCTCTCCTTCCTCAAAGATGCGTCACGAGTTGCGTTTGAACAATCCTAATGTGGTACTTGAGCGTCACAGTAATGCGTGAGAATGTTGGAGGAGGCGCTCGCGTGGTGTGAAGCCGCCCCTCCCTATTATTTAACAACTTTCAGAATTAAATTGTGAAACTTAAAATCTTATTTTTTATCATGGAAATTTCTCAGAATTGGAATTCTAAGAGCGTTTGGGGCGTGGTGATTCGCGCCATCATCACGGTACTTTCTGCTATTTCAGGTGCATTTTTCGGCACGACGATTGCCTGAGTTGGAGATCCGTTAGATGGTCGCTGTTTGCGGGGGAGTGTGTTTACGTAGCGCGCTCCTCCGCTTTTTTATAGGTGTAATTTCTGAAACAATTAGCTAAAAAACCATGTTTTGCTTTGCTAAGCGCATGCTATTGTGTAATTTTGCTAACCATGTGTGGGAGGCAATAAAAGGCTATGTCCTGCGTTATATTTCAATAAGTTCATTGCTAAAAATGAAATACAGAGTTTTTCTCCTTTTCAGCATTCTTTGCGTTACGTTGGCGGTAAGGGCGGCAGGTGGTATCCTTAATGATTCTGTGGTTTACCGTGTGGAGGGTTCCGCGACCGTGGCTTGTGAGGGCAGGGCGCCTTTGTGGCTGACGAGCAACAGGTATGGTTTGTCGTCGCTTCAAGATGCGTCGGGGTATCTGCGCTTGGGTGTGCAGCAACCTTCGTTTGCTTTCAGTAAGTCGGCGGCTTGGAAGTTGGGATACGGTGCTGACTTTGTCGTTCCCGTAAACTACGCTACGGAAAATCCCCTTACGGGCAAGCAGCGCACTAACTTCATCGTGCAGCAGCTGTATGCTGACGTGGATTACCATTGGTTGCGCCTCTCCGTGGGAGCAAAGGAGCGCCCCATGGCGATGAAGCATCAGGCGCTGAGTAGCGGTAGTCAGACGCTGGGTATCAATGCGCGTCCGATTCCGCAGGTGCGCTTGGAATTGCCGGAATATGTAAGTCTGACGGGGCACGAAAATCCCTGGCTCGCTATTAAGGGGCACTTTGGCTTTGGCATGGCTACTGATGGCGCTTGGCAGGAGGCGTATGTCCCTGCTGATGGGCGCTATGCCGACGGGGCTTTGGTGCATACCAAGGCGGGATATATGAGAGTGGGAAACCCTGAGCGATTCCCCTTAGTGCTTGAAGGGGGCTTGGAGATGGCTACGCAGTTTGGCGGCACCATCTATAACCCCACGGGGAGGGCAGGTAGTTATGGCGATAAGTTGGAGATGGGGCAGGGGGCTGGCGACTTCCTTGATGCGATTATTGGCACGGGTAGCGACGCTACCGACGGTGCCTTCCTCAATGCGGCAGGCAATACGCTTGGCAGTTGTCTCTTCTCGTTGACGTATCAAGCTAAGGATTGGAGCGTGCGCGCTTATTACGACCACTTCTTTGAAGACCACTCGATGATGTTCTTCCAATACGGCTGGTTTGACGGCATGGTGGGATTGGAGGTGCAGCTTCCCAAGAATCGCCTGGCGCATACGCTGGTTTATGAATACATAAAGAGCGATTACCAAGCAGGTCCCGTGTATCACGACCATACTGCGCAGCTTCCCGACCAGGTGAGCGGACGCGATAATTACTACAATCACAACCTTTATCCCGGTTGGCAACACTGGGGGCAGGCAATGGGTAATCCCTTGTTTACCTCTCCATTGTATGCTGCAACGGGCGACCTTACCTTCCCCAGCAACCGCTTCGTGGCGCATCATGTGGGGATTCAGGGCATGCCCGTCGAGGGTTTGAACTACCGCCTGCTGTTGAGTTATGCTACACACCTCGGTACATATACCGACCCTTATATGCAACGCAAATACATGACGAGTGGCTTGATGGAGCTGAATTATAATTTCAATCATTTCAAGAAGTTGCAGCATAAAGGTTGGGAAGCTATGGCGGCTTTTGCCTTTGACCGTGGAGGGCAGGTCGGCAACAACCTTGGAGTGGCATTCTCCATAAAGAAAACAGGATTCTTGTTGAAGTAATACGCAACGTAATAACATGAAACAGATTATAGGCCTTCTCATGCTTCTGATAATGGGGGCATATTCTTGTGACAAACTTCCCAAGAATGATGATTTAGACGGTATGTGGCATTTGCAAGAGGTGACGAACCTCAGCACGACTCCCGAACAGGTAGAAAACGTGGCTGAGGGCGGTATCTATTGGAATGTCAACTTAGACCTGTTGCAGATTTACTCCAAGAAACGGGTGATGTACCATGATGAAGCAACGGGCAAGGATGTTTATCATGCCTATTGCCGTTTTGAGTATTCGGGGACTGCGTTAAACGTCACTAAGGTGTACTTGAGCTTTGACGTGAGGGATAGTTTGCTGACCGACCCTGCGACCACCATCATGGAGCCCTATGGCATTATGGGGTGTGCCGACGCTTTTAACATTGAACACTTAGGCAGCAAGCGCATGATACTCGTTTCAGACGACAAACGCTTGGTGTTCAGAAAATTTTAGTATGTAAGAAGACCTTGTGCGCAAGCATCTTTCCGAAACTCCGTATCTTGAAAAAATATTCGGAACTTAGTTGGAATTACTCGGCGTTTAGTTTGTTTTAACTCCTATATAAATTTCAACACCTCGGAGCAATGTTTCGCAAATAGGAGGGTGAAGGAAAAATGCCCCCTTTCTTACCACAGAAAAATAGACATGAAGGTTAGTTTAATAACGATAACATTCAATAGTGAGCGCACATTAGAGGATACCATCCAAAGCGTCATCGCTCAAGATTATCCAAACATAGAATATATCATTATTGATGGCATGAGCAAGGATGGCACTATGGCTATTGTCGACAAGTATCGCACGAACATTGCCAAGGTAGTGAGTGAACCCGACCGCGGACTTTACGATGCCATGAACAAGGGATGGATGCACGCTACGGGAGAAATTGTTGGATATTTGAACTCCGACGACTTCTTTGCTTGTAACGATGCCGTGTCAACGGTTGTTCGTGAGTTTGAGAAAGATCCTACGTTGGACGGTGTGCATGCCAATCTGTTCTATGTAAATGCCGACAACACGGATAGAATTGTGAGGTATTGGAAGACTACAGAGTATAAACCAGGGGCATTCCGCCATGGCTGGCATCCCGCACATCCTACGTTCTATGCCCGTCGTAAATGTTACGAAAAACTTGGAGGCTTTCGCCTTGATATGCCCCTCTCGGCAGACTTCGAACTCATGCTTCGCTTCATTGAAGTGAATAAACTCAAAACCAAGCACCTTGATAAAGTGTTGGTGCGCATGCGTATCGGAGGGGCAACAAGCAGAAACGTGATAAGCATTCTTCATGGCATTGTGCAATGTCGGCATTCCTTCCGCGTGAATGGCATCAGGGAACCTTTCTATTATCCGATGCTTCGACTCTTCCCCAAGTTGCGCCAATTTATTCGTAGATAGCATTAGTGCAATAGGGACCTCAGATGCGTCTTATGGCAAAAACTTATTCAGCAGAAAATACTTACTCGTAAACATGAAATACAGAATTATACTTCTCACTGCGCTCCTGTTCTCCTGCATTTTTGCAGCTGCGCAGTCTGTAATGACCGACGACCAAGTGCTCAAGTACGTGGTTGCAGAGACTCAGAAGGGTACTTCTCAGCAGCAAATGGCGGCTGAGTTGATAAAGAAGGGTGTAACCACTACGCAACTCCAGCGTGTGCGTCAAAAGGCGGAAAAATTGCGCAAGGAGGCTGAGAGCGGAACGAAGAAACAGGCAAAGAAGGGGACAACTTCGGAAGAAGAAGACCTTTTTGTCGATGCTGCGCAGTCGCGTGCCGAAGAATTGGGCTTGAATCAGGATGAGGAAATCGTAGACGGAGGTAGTCAGGATATTTTGGGAATGACCGAGGAAGAGCAGCGACAAGTCTTTGGTCGTAATCTTTTTAACTCCAAGAAATTAACCTTTCAGGCTCCCGCCAATCTTACGACTCCCGCCAACTATGTGCTTGGCGCAGGCGACCAAGTGATGGTAAACATTTGGGGTGCCAGTCAGCAGAGTATTGAAGCGCCGATTACTGCCGATGGATACGTCGTTGTTGATGGCGTAGGTCCGATAAAGATTGGCGGATTGACTGTTGAGCGTGCAAAAGCAGTGCTCAAGAGCAAGTTAGGTGCTTATTTTAGCGGATGTAGCATAGATCTTTCGCTGATGGAGGCACGTAATGTGCAAGTTCAGGTGATGGGGGAAGTTGAAGTGCCCGGTACCTACACGTTAAGTGCCCTTTCAACAGCATTCAATGCCTTATACATGGCTGGAGGTATCAGCAAGATTGGTTCGTTGCGCGATATCCAAGTATTCCGTGGAGGAAAGGTGGTTAGCGTTGTCGATGTTTACGATTATATCTTGAACGGAAAGGGTGCCGACAACGTAGGTTTGAAGGACAACGACATCATTATTGTGGGCGCCTACAACAATCTGGTGCAAATTAAGGGTAGCGTGAAGCGTCCCATGTGGTATGAAATGAAACGTGGCGAAACTGTTGCCGACTTGTTGCGCTATGCCGGAAACTTCTCGGGAAATGCTTACACCAAGAGTGTGCGCATCACGCGTAAAGCGGGCGTTGAGTATAGCGTGCATACGGTAAATGAAGAGCGTATGCCGATTTTCCAATTGGCAGACGAAGATCAGGTACAGGTTGACAGCATCCGTGCACGCTTTATGAACCGTGTGGAAGTGCGTGGAGCTGTTAAATATCCAGGTCAGTTTGAATTAGGCGAAAATATCCATACTGTGCGCCAATTACTCCTTGCCGCAGAAGGTTTAAGCGAAGATGCTTACGAAGGAGTGGCGATTATGCACCGCGAAAATCAGGATTTGACCATCCGAATGATAAATGTTGACATTCATGGCATACTCAAGGGTACCGTAGCCGATGTTCCGCTAAAAAATAACGACGTCCTTTTCGTCCCCAGCAAATCTGATATGCTCGGTGAGCGTATTATTGACGTGAAGGGTGAAGTGGTCTATCCGGGAACCTATCCTTATGCCGACAATACGAGCATTCAAGACATCATTTTGCAGACTGGTGGTTTGACAGAGGCAGGTTCGTTGGCGCGTGTCGACGTCTTCCGTCGCATTCGTGATAATGCTTCTGAGCATGGTAGCGTGAATCGTTCGGAAACCTTCTCCTTCTCCATGAACGAGGACTATTCTATTCGCCAAGACACGATTTTCCACCTCCAACCCTTTGATATTGTTGTCATTCGCAAGAGTCCTGCTTACGAAGAGCAACGTAACGTATTTGTACAGGGAGAAGTGAATTTTGCGGGTCAGTATACCATTAGTAATAAGAACTATCGTCTCTCGGATTTGATAAAAGCGTGTGGTGGATTTACGGACCTTGCGTATATCAACGGCGCCCGCTTAACACGCCTAATGACCAAGGAAGAAATGGACCAGCGTGACCATGCAAACTTGAAGGCACAAATTCAACTTTACGAGGATGGTTTGAAGGAAGGTAAGGATTTGAATATGCAAATTGCCGATTCGCTCCTTTCGCTCAAGATGAAGACGAGCAATACCTTCCCTGTGGCAATAAACTTGCAGCGTGCGATGGAAGAACCTGGGTCTTCCCACGACTTATTATTGCGTGAAGGTGACATCCTCGAGGTGCCCGAGCGCAGCAATATCGTTAAGATTAGCGGCGAAGTGATGTATCCTGTAAGTATGAGTTACGAAGAGGGCAAGAGTCTCAAGCATTACATCAAGCATGCTGGTGGTTATAGCGGTAATGCCGCAAAGTCGCGCGTTTATGGCATTCAGGCAAATGGTAGTGTCGTTAAATTGAAAGGAAGTTCTAAGAAAGACATTCAGCCTGGTATAGAAATTGTTGTACCTCAGAAACAAAATCGCCGAAAGATGTCTACGTCAGAAATTATCGGTATTGGTTCAGGGGTAGCAGCCCTTGCTGGGGTAATAGTTTCGCTTTTGAATGCTACGAAGTAACGATTCTGAATCATGGAAAAGAAGCAACATAACATAGACTTGGCACGCTGTTTCGCAATTCTGTGCCAACGTAAAAAGGTGTACTTCAAGGTGCTCCCAATTGTGTTTATCCTTTCTTGTATATGGATATTCCCACAACCTCGCTACTATCGTAGCAGTGTGGCACTCGCACCTGAATATGCCAGTGAAAATGCTGCTGGTGGGTTGTCCAGTCTTGCCTCATCATTTGGCTTTAATCTTGGAGCTTTGGGGGGAAGTTCTGATGCAATATACCCTTTGTTGTATCCCGAACTCTTCCAATCCCCCGAATTTATCGTAAGTCTTTACGACATTAAGGTAAAGTCGTTGGATGGGGCGATAGATACGGACTACTATACCTATATGAAGAAGCACCAACTGTCGAATCCGCTTACTGCACCGTTTCGGGCTGCAAAGCGATGGGTAGTTTCTTTGTTTAAGGAGAAGCAAAAAGGGGGACCTCTCTCAGCCAAGGAGGTGAATCCCTTTATGATGTCGGAGCGCGACTTCTTGTTGATGGAAATTGTGCAGAAAAAGATACTTTGTACCATAGATAAGAAGACGGAGGTCATAACAATTACTGTTACCGACCAGGATCCGATGATTGCAGCAACGATGACAGATTCTGTATGCGCACGTTTGCAGGATTTTATCGTGATGTATCGCACGAGCAAAGCGCGTATGGATGCACAATATTATCAAACGCTTGTTGATTCGGCACGTAAAGAATTTGATAAAGTGAGTTTAGAGTATAGTAAGTTCTGTGATAGTCACAACTCCGCTATTCGTCAGTCGGTTATTTCTCAGCGTGAACGCCTTGAAACTGATCGTGCGCTGAAACTCAATGCTTATACAGCGCTTTCTACACAATTGGAAACGATGAAGGCCAAGATTCAGGAAAATACGCCCGCTTTTACCGTACTCCAAAGTGCTACCGTTGCGCCCAAACCCGCAGGTCCGAAGCGCATGCTTTTTGTCATTGGTATGTGTTTGTTAGCGAGCATTGTGATAACCTTTTGGTTGGTGAGAAAGGAGATTTTCGGTATCGGCACAAAGTAATCTAACGACCTACAACCTTATTTGTGAAAATTATTTGGGAACTAAATTGAACTAAGTCCGTAATAATTTGAATTAAGTCGGAGTTAGTTTTCATAGCAATGATTATCAAGTTAAAAGAATTAAAGGTGATACCAGCGCTCATGACGCTGGTTTTTGCCATGTATAATTCTTTGACATTTACGGCGCTTGAAATGCAGTCAGCTTCGTATCTGTCGTTGGCAATCATGCTGCTGACGGGTTGTGCCACCGCGTTGCTGATTGTGCATCAGCGAGGGCTTTCAAGGTTTGCCTTCTGCGTGTTGGTGATGTTATTGTGGATTGCTGCTGTGACCATGCTGAATGGAAACGACTTGAAGAACTGGATTTATCAAAGCGTGAGTCTTACGGCACTCCTCTTTATGTTTGATTATTATCGGGAGGACATTCGTCCGTTGATTATAGGCTTGCTTATTGGATTCACCATTTCCATCTTTGCTTCCCTTGCTCACATGGTTATGAACCCTCATCTGTGGGTTACTATTGGCGATGAAGATAAAAACGTGACAGGTTTTCTGCTTGGAGGAAATTATAATCAAACAGGTCCACGCTTGTTGTGTGCGTTGGTTGCCAATATTCTTTGTCTAAAGTACAGTAAATGGTTTTGGGTGAATCTCGTTCCGCTGGCAGTGGTTAGTTTATCTATTTTGTTCATGGTGCAATCCATGACCGCCCTTGTGGGATTGTTAATGTTCCTAATCTTCTGCATGCTCCCCAATCTGAGGTTCTCTCGCTTGTGTATCACGGGGTTGTTATGCTTCGTAATCTTCTTTCAGATCTTTGTATGTTTCAATGGGAAGGGTATTGAGAACAATGAGTATGCTACGTGGTTTATTGTTGACGTGTTGGGAAAGGATATCACCTTTACAGAACGCACAACCCTTTGGGACGCAGCAATGAGATTGTTCGTGGAATCTCCTTTGATGGGGTACGGACTTCCTACGACAGAGTGGTATTATTCCAATTTGGCTTCGTTTGCCATCGGACCTCACAATCTGATTTTGGGCCTTATGCTTTTTGGCGGCATTCCTGCAGCCTTGGCTTACATCGCCTTAACGACACATTCCATAATTGGTGTGTTGAGAATTAAGGATAAGTATGCCACAGCGCTTTACGCCGCATTTGGAGTTTGGTCGCTGATGTCGCTCATGGAAATCTATAGCACACCCATTATATTCTATTTTATCATTCTCATCTACTATTACGGAAGAGGTAAAACACTTGAAGCCTCTGACAACTTGGATGAACAACAAAACGAGAATCATAGTCAACACCCTTGCTCAGAATGTGCGTAGCATCATCAACATCATTCTGTCACTCTACTCCACGCGCATCGTTATGGATGCCTTGGGGGTGTCTGACTATGGACTTTATATGTTGGTCGCAGGGGTTGTTTCGTTGCTTAACTTCTTTACGAATAGTCTTACCCTGACTACTCAGCGCCACATTTCCTTTTGTCATGGCGCAGGTCATAAGGAAGAGGCAAAAATGTACTTTGCCAATAGTTATTTGCTGTTGCTCATTATTGGAATTGGTCTTTCCGTTATCTTTGTTTCGTTTACCTCCTATATTTTTGAGGGAGGTCTCTTAAAAGTTGAGGCTAATAAGTTGCAAGAAGCGCAATACGTGTACCTCATCGTTATTTGTTCTGTGCTGTTCTCCCTTATGACGTCTCCTTTTCGGGCGTTGCTAATATCTTACGAGAACATTGTTTATATTTCTGTCATTGAAATACTTGATGGTGTGTTGAAACTTTCAGCAGTATTCCTGTTGTATTATATCAGCGACTACCGCCTGACAACCTATGCGCTTATCATCATGGTCGTCATGCTGTTCAATTTACTTGCTTTCATGATTTATTGTCAGCGCAAGTATCCTGAAAGTTGCATCCTGCCTTCTGTCAAGCAGTGGAACGCGGAAGTGCAGCAGAAAATCATCGGTTTTGCTACTTGGAGCCTTTACGGTATGGGCTGTATCGTTTTGCGTACGCAGGGTATCTCTGTGCTCATCAACCATCTTTTTAAGGGTACCATCCTAAATTCTTCTTACGGTATTGCTACCCAAGTTTTGGGTTCGGTAAACTTCTTCTCCTCTGCGATTCACAATTCCATTAAGCCTCAAATCATTAAGGCGGAAGGGGCTGGCGACCATTTGCGTGCCATTCGCCTTTCTGAAACGGCGTGTAAGTTTGGTTTTTTAATCTTAGCCCTTGTTGTCGTTCCCATTATTGCGGAACTCCCATCAATATTAGGGATATGGTTGAAAGAAGTGCCGCCTTTCTGTGTGGCATTCTGCACTATTATCCTCATTGCAGCCCTTACCGATCAACTTTCTTTGGGTATGACTCTGATTGTTTCGGCTTCAGGTCGCATTCGCAACTTCTCGTTGCTGACGTTCACCTTAAAAACATTGGTACTCCCTGCCATGTATTTTGCCGTAAAGGGAGGGCTTACGATAGCAGAAGCATTTGTATTCTTTTGGGTTTTTGAATTGCTCAGTTCTGTTGCGGCAATTGGTTATATATGCCGAGTAACAGGGGCTTCTTGGCTTTCCTATGTGCGCAATGTCCTCTTACGTGTCCTTCCTTCCCTTCTCGTAATGGTCACAACGGCTTATGTGGTGCAGGAAGTCGTTACACCCTCTTTGTTGCGCATCCTGCTGATGGGCATCGCAACAACGCTTGTGGGTATAGTGGCGATATGGAGCCTTTCATTGCAACCTTCTGAGCGCACCTACGTTACCCAAATCATTCTATCAAAATTAAAACGCTGTTAATCCCTATGATGCTTTTACAACGCATGGCTCATCTGCTTGCTGAAGCAGTTCGTGAACTCCAGGAACGTAAATTCCGCTCCTTTCACAAGCGCATTCAGAAGCGCGTGATTTTTGACCCCAAACGCCTCGAGAGCATCAAGGACTTTCACCTTACTGCGGAGCAGGAACAGGCGATTGATGCATTCTATTTCAGCCACTATGGGCAGAAAGTGGACCACACGTGCCACCGCACCTATGCTGCTTACTCTGGAAATTTTTCTCCCGCCTTCATTACGGAAGATATTTATATTCCTGAGTTAGACCACTTCCTAAATATCTTCAACACGTACAATTCCGTGTTTGAAGACAAAAACGTCATGCCTCACCTTGCGAAGTCCGTTGGAGTCAAAACGCCCAAGGTGCTTTTCAGCAAGGTGAAAGGCTTTTATTTGGATGCGGAAAACCAACCCACGACCTGCGACAAGGTGCTTGAAGCGTTACACAATCATGGGCGCCTCTTCATCAAACCATCTGTTGACTCGATGGGTGGACGCAGTTGTGTCTTAGCGGAAATAAAGGAGGGTATAGATGTTAAGAGTCAGCAACCTCTGGTGGAGATTCTTCAGCAGATGGGTGATGATTTTGTGGTGCAGGAATGCTTGGTGTGTCATGAATCTTTACGTGAAATCTATCCCAAGAGTGTAAATACCTTCCGTGTGTTTACCTATCGTTGGAAGAATCAGATTTATATGGCTCCCTCTGTTATTAGAATGGGCAAGGGGGGGATGGATGTTGACAATGCCACTCAGGGCGGTATCTTCGCAGGTATCAAAGAAGATGGACAACTCTATGATTATGCTATTACGAAGTATGGTCAGCGATACTATGAACATCCCGATACTGCGCTACGTTTTGAGGATTGTAAGTTGTCTTTGTTCCCGAAGGTGATAGACGCCGCTATGAAACTTCATCATGCCCTGCCACAGGTGGGAGTCTCAAATTGGGATTTAACGCTTGATGCCGATGGTGACGTGGTATTGATTGAGGGAAATCTACGTTGTGGAAGTCCTTGGCTTTCACAGATGTCAACAGGTTTGCCTTTCTTTGGAGAGCATACCGCAGAAATGTTGAAGTGGCTCCAAAAGATGAAAAAGATGAGTCCCTCAGAACGTCCCAATCACGCTTTTGGATTTTAGAATCGGAGAGTGTCGCCGGTGAAACGTTGTTTTGCTCGGGTACATCCCTTTTTCAAAAAAATATCTCTGAGATAGTTTCAAATAATTCGGAGATAATTGGATTTAATTCGGACTTAGTTTTCCGATTCGTGGAGTGGCTAAACCGTATGTCGCTTCACGTATTTAGAATATCTTATGAAAACGATAAAAGAACAGATTTGGCAAATTATATTTTTCGTTTTGGGATATGTCTCTCCAAAAACGCTTGCCGCCATACACTTCCGTCGCTCATTTGGGCGCTGGATGGATTGGAGCAATCCCAAGGATATCAACGAAAAGATACAGTGGTTGAAGTTTCATTCCGATACGACGCAGTGGACACCGCTTGCCGACAAGTTTCGTGTGCGTGAATACATCAAAGATCGTGGTTTGGAAGATATGCTCGTGCGTCTCTACGGAAAATGGGACCGCGCTGAAGAGATTGACTGGGACGCACTTCCCAACCAGTTTGTCATGAAGACAAATCACGGCAGTGGCGACGCCCTTATCTGTCGTGATAAAGAAACGCTGGATAAGGTGTATTGGACAGCATACTTCGGAGAACTCCTTCGTAAAAAATTCGGCAGAACCATGGGCGAGCCGCATTACAACAAGATTACGCCCTGCATTATTGCCGAAGAACTTTTAGACAATACAAAGCAACAAGTGGCGTCAACTTCGCTCGTTGATTACAAAATATGGACCTTCCGCGGCACTCCCGCCTACATTTGGGCATGTCACAACCGCACGAAGGAAGCGTGTGAGGTTGGTGTATATGATTTAGACTGGAGAATGCACCCCGAATACTCCCGATCAACGTCTCATTACCAGTTATCAGCAAAACCTATCCCACGTCCGGAGTCTTTAGACCGCATGCTCCAGGCAGCAAGCATTCTTTCAAAAGATTTCCCCGAACTGCGCGTTGACTTTTACGAAGTGGACGGAAAACCTTACTTTGGCGAAATGACCTTCACCTCTGCAGCAGGTCTCAACTCCTTCTATACCCAAGAATTCCTCAACATCCTCGGTGACTTATGCCACATCAAGTAACCCTCTCCATAGTTATGCCCGTCTACAATCACGCTGATTACGTGATTGAGATGTTGTATAGCATCCAGGAGAATACGTTTCAGGATTGGGAGGTGATTGCGGTGGATGATGGTTCTTCCTCCGAGCATTACGACCAAATTTCTGCCTTCGCCCAGCAGGATGCGCGCATTCATTACATGAAGCGTGAGCAGCAAACGAAGGGTGCACAGACGTGTCGCAATGAGGGATTGCAGCAAGCGAAAGGGGAATTTATTTGTTTCTTTGATTCCGACGATTATATAGCTCCCCATGGGTTGGAACAGCGTGTGAAGGCACTCCGCGAACGTCCTGATTTAGACTTCATGGTGTTCCGTTCAGCCTCTTACCGAGAGGGGCGTTTCGACACCACTCCTTCGTTCAACACGTATGGCTATCCCATTTTCAAGGACGATGTGGCGGCATTCTGTGCCCGCAAATTGCCCTTCATTGTTTGGAATAATATCTACCGACGTGCCTCGCTCGTGGAAAAGGGTGTGACCTGGGACCTCAACTTGCGCTCCCTTCAAGATGCACAATTCAATATGCAATGCATTCTTGCAGGAATGAAGTATGAATATGCTGAGGCGCCCGCCGATTATGCCTATCGTCACGGCGTGGCAGGGTCTATCTCGAAGAAAATCAACTCTCTCGAGCATTTAGAAAGCAATCTCTATGCCGTGCGCTCCTTTTACGAGGCGGTGCAAGGGAAATATGGTCATCTCTATGACCGTCAGTTGTATCAGGGTGCGATGCAAATCTACGTCACCGTATTGCGCAACGAAGCGCCCCAGTGGTTTGCGAAGCGCTTAGCGACTACGGTGAGAAAGCATTCCACTGGGTGGGGACTCTTATTTACATTACAAGTCTGCCTCACCTCTTTGTTGCTCTGCTTCCTGCCAGCCAAATTGGCACGTTCGCTTCCCTTGTTCTTCAACCTCTATGCCATGCGTAGGTTTGAGCAAGTGTGGAAACCCGCTGTCATTGGCAAATTCCTCTTACTCCTTTGCGCTTTCCTCCCCCTCATCAGCAGTTGCGCCCAAAAGACATCCGACCGCGACCACCTTTATCAATTAGCATGGAGTGACGAATTTAACGGCAAGAGTCTCGACACGTTGCTTTGGAGCAAGATGAAGCGTGTGAAGGGTGTGCGTTGCTATATGCACTTCACCCATGACGAGCGCTTCTATGAGTTTAAGCACGGACGCTTGCGCCTTTACGCCCGCCACAATGCCGATTACCTCCCCATGGACACGGCTGAATACCTTACGGCAGGCATTACGTCAGAGGGAAAGCGCCCCATTCGCTACGGTAAAATCGAGGTGCGTGCACGAATTAAGGGTGCGCAGGGCACGTGGCCCGCTATTTGGATGCTGCCAGAGGAAAAAGCCTATCGCACGACCAAAAGTCCATATTATGCTGAGCTTGACATCATGGAGTATGTGGATAAAAACACATTTGCCTACCAAACAGCCCATAATGCCTACACCCTTCGGGATCGCAAGAACTGGTATCGCCCCAATCATCAGCACCAATCGCGCATTAAATTTGAAAAATATAATACGTATAGTGTAGAAATTCTGCCCGAAGAAGTTATCTTTGCTGTCAATGGGCGAGAAACCCTGCGCTATCCACGTTTGCCCGAGGAAGAACACCAGTTTTATTACGGTATTCCCTCCTTCCTCATGCTTCACATGCAGGTACATCCGCCAAAGTCTTGGTCCGCAGGTACCGACCCTAAAACATTCCCAGCCTACATGGACATTGATTGGGTAAGGGTCTATACGCTGAAGTCGGAAACAGAGGTTTCTGATAAGGCAAACGACTAATTGGGAAGTAGCTCCTTAATCGTAGAATTTAAGTCCGTGTTAATTCAAACTAACTCCGAGTTAAATTAAACTAAGTCCGAGTTATTTCTCATCCCTTCCGCCCTCGTCGTCACGCATAGGCATTTATGCGTTAGTCTTTGGCGGTATAAATAAGAAATTCATGAAGAGCGTTTCCATCATCATCGTTACATACAACTCTGAGAAGGACATTTTTGATTGCGTGCGTAGCATTCAAGAATATGCAGATATCCCGCTCTCGGAAATCGAGCTTATCGTTGTTGACAACAACAGCCGTGAGCCCGATAAGATGTTTATGGAATTGCAAAACTTGTGGGGCGACGACATTATGCTAATTAAGAACTCATGTAACGGAGGTTATGGACAGGGTAATAATGTGGGCATTCGCCGTGCCTCAGCCCCCGTCATCCTTATCATGAACCCCGATGTGCGCTTGGCGTCACCCTTCTTTGCAAAACCCCTTGCGGCATTTGCAAATGACGAAAAGCTCATCATGTATGGTATGAAGCAATGGTACACTCCCACCCTGCCGAGTCAAAGTTCCTTTAGTTGCACCTACAGACTGAATGGTTACTTGCGCACTTTCCTTGAGGCATTCTGCAACAGGTTTAACCTTTACATTCCCTCACTGATGCACCTCTCAGGTTCGTGTTTCTACGTGCGTAAGGCGCCTTTTGAAACGATTGGTCTCTTTGATGAAACAGTGTTTATGTATGGCGAGGAAGACGACATTCGTTGGCGTTTTGAACAAAAGTTTGGCAACCACATCTGTTTCGACAAGTCCCTCCGCTATCTGCATCTCACGACTGAGCGCCCGCCATGCGCGACAACAGAACTCAAATATCTGGAGATTGCCATGCTACAAAATGAGAAGAAGGGTTATTCCAAAGCAAAAACAGCAAGCAACTTCCTTCAGATTTACAAACTAAAATATTGGCGCGAGTGCTTGCGCCGTTTCTTAGGCAAACCTCATCGTGAACTGGAGATGTTACAAGAATTGCTCCCCCTATTACGAGAGAAGCAGAAACAACTAATGAATTCCAACCAATGAAAATTTCAGTTATAATCCCCTCATACAAGCCCGAAGGTTACATTCAAAAATGTCTCTCTTCGGTGCTCACTCAGGACTTTCCCTCTGCGGATTATGAAGTCATCATTGTGTTGAACGGATGTTTAGAACCCTATAAAACCCAAATCGAGGAATTCATAGAATCGCAAAGCAAGCAACGAGAAACGCCCGCCACACGCTTGATTCAAACGGACTATCCGGGAGTTTCACATGCCAGAAACTTGGGGCTTGATGAAGCACAAGGGGACTACTTTGTCTTTATTGACGACGATGATTATATTTCTCCAAATTATCTCAGTGCACTCTACACGCTGGCAAGCCCAAACACGATTGTGGCTTCAAATGCTAAGAATTGTAGTTACGACGGAGCAACCACACAAGATAACTTTATAACCCGAGCGTTTGAGAGCCTGCGCCACTCACGCCCCACCTCGTTATACGCCTACCGCCGTTTGTTGTCCAACGTTTGTGGGAAAATCATACCCAAGCAAATTGTAGGCGAAACAAGGTTTCATGAAACCCTCTCTTTAGGAGAAGATTCGGTTTTTATAGCAGAAATCAGCAAACACATTAAGGAGGTGAAACAAACTGCGCCCGACGTTTATTATTACGTAACAGTAAGACCGAACTCGGCTTCTCGCAAAAAAATCTCGAATTGGGAACAAATTTCAAATGCATTGGAATTAGCATGGACGTTCTGCCGTATCTATCTCTCGGATGTACGTTCCTACAATTTCCCTTTCTTCCTGTCGCGCATCATTGCCTCACTTTTAAAAATGCTTTCTAAGAAACTTCGCGCAGCATAGTACTTACGAAAACATGGTATAAACAAATCAGGTGTATCACTTGGAACTCTCAGAGTTCGTTGTGATACACCTGATTTTTTGTGGACCAGGAGGGGATTGAACCCTCGTCCAAACGGGGACACCAAAAGCTTTCTACATGCTTATCTCTGACTAAGTTTTCGAGTTATAGCAAGACCAGAGCCACCAACTATAACCTTATCCTCTAAGAGTTTCATCCTTGGCGCGAGGCCACCGCAGACTATTCTTGATATTCCTGCACCTCCGAATCTGAACGCCTCAAGAAGTGGGCAACAGGGAGATGTCTCGTTTCAACACCTTGTGTCGAAATAAAGCTAATCTACTATTCTTCGATTAAGCAGCGAGAGCGTAGTTGTTTTCGCCAATTAAATTTTCGAGAGCCGAGATTATAGTGCCCGCCCACACCCGCACTGCATGCTTACTCTTACCATCTACCCGCTGTCAAATCCAGTCTGGCCCATGATGGGGAATAGGGCAAGAAAAATGGGGTAGTCACGCCTCATAACGGGCTACGTACTACTGAGTGACTTTTCTTGCGGATGCAAATTTACACAAAAAAAGTTGTTGACACGCATTCTTGTCCAAAATTTAAGAATCTTCTTACTTTTTGTAAGAAACACCTTTTAGGGGATGTTTGCACGCAACTTTTTACTAACTTTGCAATAATTTGACAAAATTCACGTTATAATCTAAAATCTCAGGTGCTTTCGGGTGCCACCAATCATTCTTTACAACACGAATTTGTGGAGTTCGTGCTCACTTATGATTTCAAAGACACACAATAGAAGGAACGATACTGCGCCGATACCGGTGCACATGGCTTCGTGGCAGCTTGCCCTGAAGCGCTTTTTTGACTTTGTGTGTGCACTCATGGGGTTGATACTCTTCAGCCCAGTGTTTGTTGTCATCTACCTTGCATTGCTGCTACAGCGCGACGGAAATCCCATTTTTTCTCAGGAACGTGTGGGGATGGGAGGACGCATCTTTAAGATTTATAAGTTCCGTTCTATGCATGTAGGTGCAGAAAATGGCACCCCCGTGCTTGCGCAGAAGCAGGATGCCCGTTTGACCCCCATTGGTAAGTTCTTGCGCAACCATCATTTGGATGAACTGCCCCAGTTGTGGAATGTATTGAAGGGCGATATGTCGTTTGTAGGCTACCGTCCTGAGCGCAAGTACTTCATCGACCAGATTATGCAGCACGATGTGCGTTACGCGTCACTTTATCAGATGCGTCCAGGCATCACTTCCGATGCTACGATTTACAACGGTTATACCGACACGATGGAGAAGATGTTAGAACGCCTTTCAATGGACCTGCATTACCTCAAAACGGCATCGCTGAAGGGAGACGTGATTATAATTCTCAAGACATTAGGACTTGTGGCTAAGGGTAACTAATTCCCAACGCTGCAATCTTTATACATCAAGCACACGAGGCAAACTTTTAAGGGAGTTTGCCTCGTGTGCTTTTTTAGTTTCCACCTCATTTTATATCCATCCGAGAACGTAAAAACAAACTCCAAGTTAATTTGATTTAAGTGCCGATTTGTTTTGGCATTCTTGGATATAGATATTCCGATGTTGGAGGCAGGGGGTACAAAACAGCCCCCATCACAGCTTTTAAGGGCAATGATGGGGGCTGTAAGCGTTTTATAGCATGCTAAGAAGGATTACTTCACGGCAATAACCTGCACCTTGAAGATAAGTGTGGAGTAGGGAGGGATATTGCGGTTGCCGCGCTCGCCATAAGCGAGGTTGTAGGGGATATAAAGCTCCCAAGTTGAGCCTTCGGGCATCATTTGGAGCGCTTCGGTCCATCCCTTGATGACTTGTGTAGGCTTAAACGATGCTGTCTGCCCACGCTGGTAACTGCTGTCGAAGATGGTGCCGTCAAGGAGGCGACCTTCGTAGTGTACTTCCACCATGTTGTCAGCCGTAGCCTTTTTGCCTTCGCCCTGAGTCAACACCTTATACTGCAAGCCGCTTGCTGTGGTTACGACACCCTCTTTCTGAGCGTTTTCGTCCAACCACTTTTCGCCTTCAAGGCGCATACCTTCAGCTACAAACTTCTCCTGGCGTTCCATGAGTGCCATGGCCTGTTCTGCAGTGAGCATACCAGCCTTTCCTGTGCCAGCATCTGTAAGTGCCTGGTTCATGAGGTTCAAGTTGAGGAACGTAGTATCCGCCTTACCCGTAAGCTGGCGGTTGAGGTCGGACTTCATGCTTTCGTTCATCTTCGCAATCTTCAAACCTGTGGCAAAAGCAATGATGCGGTTGGTTTGTTCTTCCGTAAGGTTAGCAGAAAGTGCTGAAAGCGCCTCGCCAATGTAGGCAGAGTCCACCCCTTCGCGCTGTTGGAGGTACTGCATCAATGAAGGTGCCTGAAGCACACCCATAGCATAACTTGCACTATCGGCAGGTACGGGAGTCACGGTGTTTACATACGTCTTCGCCTTTTGAGGCTTAACCTTTTTCTTAGTCTTTTGCGCATCCACACCCATGCAGAGGCAGAGGGTAAGGAGCAAGAGGAGGGTCTTCTTCATAATTGCTGGAATATTTTTTGGAATGAGGGAATTTCCTTAAACGAAAACAAGCAGATAAGCGGGGGCAATGCTTCCAGCTTATCTGCTTGCCGTTAGGGGAGTGTAGGATTACTTCTTAGCCGCAGGAGCAACTACGTTGAAGAGTTCTACTTCAAATACGAGTGCTGAGAAAGGCTTGATATCGGGCATAGAACCGCGTTCGCCGTAAGCGAGGTTCTGGGGAATGTAGATTTCCCACTTGCTACCTTCCGTCATTTCGGGGATAGCAATCTTCCATCCAGGAATCATTGCAGAGAGGGGGAATTCAACACCTTCGCTGCTGTCAAACTCTTCACCATCGATAGTCATACCCTTGTATGCCACCTTAATCTTGTCAGTGAGAGCGGGCTTCTTGCCGTTCTTCTTGCCTTCCTTGATTACCTTGTAGAGCACACCGTTTGACAAAGCTACAACACCTTCTTCCTTAGCCTTAGCAGCGAGGAATTCTTCGCCAGCCTGCTTGTTGGGAGCGAACTCTACGCGAGCGCGTTCGTTCATCTTTTCCTGGATACGGTTCTGAAGTTCAAACTGTGCCATCTGCTGTGTGATTTCAACTGAATCTACAACGAGGCGCACCTTGCCTTCGATAACATCCATGAAGCCTGCAAGGAACAATGCTTCGCTCAAAGTCTCTTCAGAGCCTTCTCCAAAGATTTGAGTTGCAACGCTTGACAACATCTCTTGCTTTGTCTGCATACCATGCTGCTTACCCTTTTCGTAAGCGATACTCTTTGCGTCGTCAGAAAGTTTCATACCTTCCTTAAAGCCCTTGAGGTAGTCGGCAACACTTGCAGAGTCGCTACCCATACGTACAAGGTAGTTAGGAAGCTGGTCTGCGGGAGAAGCAGCCATACCGAGTTCGTAAGCAATCGTGTCAACGTCAGTCTTAATTTCTACGTTGCCTGTCTTGTCGCACGCTGTGAAGAGCGCACTTGCTGCAACAGCAGCCATAAGGAGAATCTTTTTCATAATTTTGAGGTTTGGGGGTTATAAGTTTATGAGGTTTTGAGGTGACGCCCCAGTCCGCAAGGCTCTTAAAACCTAAAAGCGAAGCGACCTCCCAACCTTATAACCTTAATAATTAAAGTACTTCGATAAGTTCTACGTCAAAAATGAGTGCTGCGTAGGGAGGAATGCTCTGACCTGCACCGCGTTCACCGTAAGCGAGGTGGTAGGGGATGAAGAAGCGGAACTTAGCGCCTTCGCCCATGAGCTGAACGCCTTCTGTCCAACCTGCGATAACGCCATTGAGGGGGAACACAGCGGGTTCGCCACGGCGGTAGCTGCTGTCGAATACTTCACCAGAGATGAGGCGACCTTCGTAGTGGCACTTCACTTGGTCTGTTGCCGAGGGCTTCTTGCCTGTGCCTTCAGTGAGCACTGTGTACTGCAAACCGCTGGGGAGCACTACTACATCGTCCTTCTTTGCATTTTCAGCCAAGAAAGCTTCACCTTCTGCGCGAGCAGCCTTGCTGGCTTCAGCTTCCTTTTCCTGCATGTACTTCTGAACGAGTGTCTGCGCCTCGATGTCAGTGAGCGTAGTCTTTTCGCCTGCGAGCACAGCTGCTACGCCAGCAGAAAATTCCTGAGTGTTAAGTCCTTCGATGTTCATTCCTTTGAGGTTATGACCGATAATCATACCCAAAGCGTAACTTAATTTTTCCATTATGTGTTTATTTTATATGTGTGTTCGAAATAGTCGGGGGCAAAAGTACAACTTTATTTTGAAGTAGGCGCTATTTTAAGAATTTTTACTATTATCAGCCGTGATTCTTAGGGAAATGCGTAAATTTGTAAGCGAGGTTTTAAGGTTATAGGTCGCTTCGCTTTTAGGTTTTAAGAACCGTGCAGACCGAATGGCACCTTATAACCTTAAAACCTCACTACCTTAAAACCTCATTCATCCTATGTCTACACATATCCGAATTATTACTACCGAAGGCACGATTACTGTGCGCCTTTACGATGAAACACCGCTTCATCGCGACAACTTTATAAAATTAGTCCAAGAGGGTACGCTCAACGGTACGCTTTTCCACCGCGTCATCAAGGACTTCATGATTCAAGGTGGCGACCCCGACAGCATTGGTGCACCAGCGGGTAAAATGCTCGGCACGGGCGGTCCTGGCTATACCCTTCCCGCAGAAATCAAGTTCCCTCAGCTCTTCCACAAGCGCGGAGCTTTGAGTGCCGCTCGCTTGGGCGACGATATGAATCCCGAGCGCGAGAGCAGTGGCAGCCAGTTCTACATCGTATGGGGCAAAGTGTATAAAGAACCCGAGTTGAAGCAACTGGAGAAGCAGATGGCGATGCAACAGCAGCAGGCTGTTTTCAATGCGCTTACCGCTGAACACCGCGAAACCATCATGAACCTCCGCCGCAATCGCGACCGCGACGGACTCCTTGCGCTTCAAGAGGAACTTATTGCCCTCAGCAAGCAGCGCTGTAAGGACTTGGGCGCTCCTGAGTTCACGCCGGAGCAACGTGAAGCCTACACTACACTTGGGGGAACGCCCTTCCTTGATGGACAGTACACCGTTTTTGGCGAAGTGACCGAAGGACTCGATGTCGTTGAGCGCATTCAGGCGTGTGAAACCCTACGTGGCGACCGCCCAAAGCAGGATGTGAGCATGACCTTTGAGTTGGTAGAAGCGTAATGTGATTCCTGGCTGTGTAAAATGCCGAAAATCAGCCTATAATCCCATGCCTTGACACGTGTATGGGAGTGCATGAAAACAAAGTGCCGAATAATTTTAACAAAGTGCCGATGATTTTGAATTATTCGGCACTTTGTTTTTACAATGTCCCACTTTATTTTTAGAATGGGCATAATAAAGACCTGCGTCCGCACTGCTATAAGGAGCATTGTGCGAACGCAGGTCTTTTTGTCTATGTGAACGGCGGCTTATTCGGGTTGAAGTTCGTGCTTCTCAGGCAGCGTCTTCCAACCTTCGCCATACGTGTCATAAGCGTCGGTAACGACAACGAATGAAAGGGGGTCACACTCCTTAATCTTGAGTTTCACATCATTTACTTCCTTATAACTCACCACGAGGAAGATCATTTCCTTGTCGTTGCCCGTATACAATCCGTGACTCTTGATAATTGTGGCAGAGCGCTCCAATTCATGAAGAATAAAGTGGCGCAATTCCTCAACAGGCTTCTCGCAGATGACGAAGATGAGCTTGTCGTCCTTTTTACCATTGATGACGAACGACAATACGCGGGCAGAAACGAAAATTGCAATGAGGGAATAGAAGGATAGGAGCACAGAAGGCTGACTGTCCTCGGGAGCACCGATACCAAAGCCAAACACTACAAGACCAAACAGCACTACGATGGCGTCGACCAACAGTATGCCGCTACTGAACTTGATGTTGCAGTATTTTTGCAGAATCATGGCTACGATGTCTGAACCTCCCGTTGTAGCTTGACAGCGCACGACGATACCGCAGCCGATACCAATCATCACGGCGCCAATAATGCTGGTGAGCATTAGGTCGTTAGAGAGGTCTAAAGCCCCGTTGAGCATCAGCGCAGGGTCAAGGCTCATCATCGCCTCGCGAGTGGGGTAGGCAAGGGTGGTGAGCAGGTTCATAATCGTGGGCGTAATCAATACGGCAAAGATGGTGCGCGTGCCTAACTTCGACCCTAACAACACTAATGACAGCAACATCAGGGGAATGTCGAGCATGTAGCCAAACGTACCCACTAAGACGGAGGGAAAGAGGGAGTGAAGCACAATACACGTGCCATAAACGCCCCCAGGCACAATGTTGTAAGGGTTGATAAAGAACACAAACCCAGCAGCCATGATGGTGCAACCCACAATTATGCCAATCCATGTGAGCCACCAGTCTTTCGAGAGTACGGGGCTACAAAAGCGGTAGAACGATTTCATTCTAATTTATTTGGAGTTAGATATAAAATTCTTTCGAGCAAATTCCATGACATTTGCAGGCGGGCGCTCATTGCGCAACTCCTCTTTCATGAAGTCCATGTAGGGAGCTACGTGCTCAAAGTACCGTTTATATCCTGCGCAAAGGTAGTTGAGCCCCAGCTCTCCGTCTTTTGTCTTGGCAAAGCGGTTCTTAGGGCATTCGCCATTGCAGGCAAAGAGGTATTTGCAGGCTTTGCATTGGCGCGGGAGGGAGTTAATCTTCATCGCTCCGAAGTCGTCTTGGCGCGGAGAGTAGAGCATTTGTGTGAGGGTCTGATTGCGGATGTTTCCCAACTTGTATTCGGGGAACACAAAGTGGTCGCAGGAATAGACATCGCCGTTAAATTCCATCACGGCGGCATGCCCACACGAGCGTGCCATGGTGCAAACGCCTGGAGCGTGACCTACCCAGTTGCAAAGCGTAGCGTCGAAAATCTGAACGAACACTTCGCCTACGTCGTGGCGCACCCATTCGTCGAAAATCGTGCAGAGGAAGTTTCCCCACTGCTCTGGCGTCACGCTGAAATCCGCCAAGGGGCACTCTTCGCCATCGCTGATGTGGGCAAGGTGGCGCCCATCGTTATGCTTGCGGATGCGCTCCACGATGGGGGTGAATTGGATGTAGCGACAACCGATTTCCTTGAAGAAATGGTAGAAATCAAGGGGATAGTCGGCGTTGAAGTCGTTCACGACCGCCATGGCGTTCCACTCCACACCATGCTTGTTGAGTAATTCTATGCCCTTCATCACCTTATGAAAGGAAGGAGCACCCGCACGGTTCTTGCGGTATTCATCATGAAACTCCTGCGGACCGTCGATAGAGACTCCCACCAACCAGTTATTCTCGCGGAAGAAGCGGCACCACTCATCCGTGAGCATCGTGCCGTTCGTTTGGATGCAGTTGTCGATTCTGCGCCCTCCGGCATACTTGCGCTGCAGCTCCATCGCCTTTTTGTAGAACGAAAGTGGGCGCATGAGCGTTTCACCACCGTGCCACGTGAAAAGCACCTCCGACATGGTCTGTGCACCAATGTATTGACGCACAAACTCCTCAAGAAGTTCTTCGCTCATCACGTGTTTGGGCACATCGTCATAGAGCTTCGCCTTCTCAAGGTAGTAACAATAATCGCACGCCAAGTTGCAATGCGCCCCAATGGGCTTCAGCATCACGTAGAGGGGGCGAGCAAAGGGAGAAATCGTGGTGTTCATTTTCAGGGATGAGGGGAGGGCATTGCCGAGGTGTGAACTTCTAATGATCGTTCGTTGTCAACGGGAATGCCTTAGCACAACACGCAAAAGTAGAAAAAAACTATTGGATTTTTAAGGTTTCTTTAGAAAATCACTTTCCGAGGGAATGATTTTGTCGTGCGACACAGTTTTTAGGGCAACCGAGATACAAAAAACTATCTGGGATTTAGTTTGAATTAACTCCCAGATAGTTTGAAATAAGTGCCGATTAGTTTTTAGAATCTCCGAGGTTGGATTCACTCAATCGGTTTTAGGGTTCAGTTGTGCGGGGTTGCGGACGACGTTTCCGCAGGGAAGGTTAGAAGTTCCAGAGTAATCCGAAGCGGAGGTCGGAAGTGCTCATCTTGAGTCCGAAACCGCCGTCGCCAAAGTAGTCGTACTTGTCCGCATCACGGTAGCCCAAGAAGCCAGTATGCGCCAAGAAGGAGATCTTAGGTGTAAGTTCAACCATTATACCAGGCTTCATGCCCACTTGCCAGCTTGTGTAGTCGTCGCCACCGCTAATCTTGTTGACCGCAACGCCACCTGTGCAATCAGCGAAGAGACTTACGGGATCCATCTTAACTGCGGTGTAACGCACGTAGGGCATGGCAGCCACACGGTAAACGTCAGTGCCCTTGTCGTACGTGTACGAGCAATCCATGCCCATACCCAGCGCCCATTTGTCGCTCAGCTTGTAGCCCATTTCAGGAGAAATGCCTGCAGTAGTCTTGTTATTGTCCGTGTCGCGCCATACACTTACGCCGCCACCAACATAAACTTGTGCGCTCATTGCCACTGTTACGAGGGCAAGAGTCATGAGGGTAAAAATCTTTTTCATAATCGTTGTTTTGTTTGTTAGTAAAAAGATAAAACCGGTTTTATTGTTGTCAGACGGTGCAAATGTATGGACAAGTTTTGGTACGAACTCTTAACGCAGCGTTAAATATTCTAAGCAAATGTAAAAGGGGACACAGATTCTTCGGGAAGGACTTTTTGAGAGGTCGGAAGTGGTGGAGAAATGCGCGGCGTGAGGCAATTATGTAGGATGGTGCGAGCGTAAGAAAGGGGGCGCTCGCCATTTTCTGACATTTGATAAAAAAATAAGGCGGTGAAAGCTGATAAATATCTTAAAATGTGTTTCATATCCTAAAATATCCGTAACTTTGCAACGATGTACTTATCCCTATTAGTGGATGTGTGCATCCCATCCCCGAATTACACATAAAACAATATCTTAACCAAATGAAAAAACTCATGATCCGTAACGATCAAAGACGCTCTGTAGAGTGTCAAAGCAAGTGGCAGAACCGCCTGTTCAGGGTGTTCTCCCTGTTAATGGTTGCTGTCTTCGGTAGCAGTGCGCTGTGGGCACAACTGACAAACCTTGAAGTGGGTAAGGTGTATCATTTCAGCAATGTAGGTAAAACTGGCTATGCATTAGGTGTAAACGGTTCTACCGTCAGGGGGTTAACACCTATTGATAAAAACGACTACAACCAATTGTGGGTTGTTGCAGGGAAAGACGAAGATGGAAATGTTCGTCTCCAAAATTTGAATCATGGAGGTTATCTTCAAGCAAAAGGAAAGGATACTGCATGGTCGTTGGTAAACACAAGTACAGATACGTATCTCGTGTTGGGCAAGGCTGGCAACTATAATGTTTTCCGTGGCGAGAACTACAACGGAGGTTATGGATGGGCAAATTTGAATACGTGGGATCCTAACAACACTAAAGTCTTGGGTTGGACCTACGAAGGGGATGATGCTTCAAAATGGATTATTGAGGATCAAGGACTTGACGAAGCTACCATCAATAAAGTGCTTGACAATCAAGTAATCACAAACGATGTTGTGAAGGAGGCTGTAGCAAAAGCCTTAAGCAATCTCTTTACTGATGCCGCTTGTACTACAGCAAAGAAGTCTTTGACGGTTGCACAATTGGAGTTTGATGAAGACTATCATGCTTTGACTCCTACTTTGCGAAAGATGGCAAAGAAAGTGTATGGTGATGCTTGGGGAGAAAAGAACTATGACACAAACAAGAGCGCTTGGGATAATGACTATGCCAAGAAGTATCGTGTGCAATGGTACGAGCCTTATACGGAACCCGAATGTGCAGCTGCAGCATTGCGTATCAATGCGCATACTAACTTGAATAACCCTACGGGTATCTTTGCCAATAATGGCGATTTGCTTTTCATTATGGTGGAAGGCGAAATCAAGGAGGGTGCAACCCTTTACCTTGCAAGTTATAGCGGTCACGACAAGTTGGGTGGATATGATGTAGGTACAGAACTTCACACAGGTTTGAATATTATTCCTGTTACTGCTGACAGTACAAACTACTGTATCAACTATGTTGTGAAGACATTTGATACTTCGAAGGGTACGGGTAAGAATGCGATTGTCCAAGGTCGTGAACTCTCTAAGTATCCTGATCTCCAAATACACATTGAGGGTGGTTACATCAATGGTTATTGGAATAAGATGGGTGACGCTAATCACAATGGTGACTTCAATTATCTTGCAGATACCGATGCTGACTGGAATTACATCAAGGAACGCGCGACTCAAACCGACGTTACTGTATTGGGTGAATACATAACCTTACAATTCCCCCTTACCGATGAAGGTACGGTTGATGACAAGGGTATGGGTACCTTCTTTAATTCATACAAAGGTAATACTACGAGCCTTGAAGCCTCTCTCGAAGAGTGGGACAATGTTATGGTTTGGGAACGTCTCCTTATGGGCGTTGTAGGTAAAAATACAATTGCTAAGGAAGACAAGAAGTCTCCTTACTCTAACCAACCCTCTGTGATTGCTTACACAGGTGAAGACACTGATGGCTTTGGTTGTGATTATAGCGAATACTATAGAATTCACGGTCTTTCTTTTGGTACGGAGGGAGGCTATATGTATGGTGGTTGGGACCACTGTGGTTACAACTTCAATACAATGGAGTCCATCATGGTGGACATTACTACCAGCGCTGGTTCTCACTGGGGACCTGCTCACGAAATTGGTCACCAACATCAGGGACCGCTTAACATGCGTGGTTTGACGGAAGTTACCAACAACCTCTTCTCAAACGTCGTGCTTTGGTATTTCGGAGAATCTACCTCTCGTTATAATGGCGATGAGGGTTCTTTGACAAACGTTCTTCAGCAGTTCAATGCGGAGGGGTCAGACTTCTTCAGCAATAACATTTGGGGACAGACTATTATGTATTACAAGCTCTTCATGTACTACCATGTATTAGGTCATAACCCCAAATTCTATCCTCGCCTTTTTGAAATGCTTCGCCAAGACCCCATGACGATTGAGTATGATCAAGATGGTGGAAAATCTTTGATGCATTTCTATAAGTTGTGTTGTGATGCTGCAGGGGAAGACCTCACAGAATTCTTCCGCGCACACGGTTTCTTCCGTGTGATGGAACAACGCTTTGTGGGAGACTACTCTAACGCTATTTATAACATGACGCAGGCGCAAATTGACCAAGCTATTGCTGATGTTAAGGAAAAGAAGTATCCTGTGAATCTCTCTGTGCTCTTCATTAACGATGCTACAGGTGAAACGATTAAGAGTCATAAGGGTGATAATCTTGAACAGTATGGTGAAACTACCATCTGTTCGGAAATTGGTGGCTATGCCTCATTTGCAACAGCTACAGCTCCTTCATATAATTACACCATTTCGGGTAATACCGTAACGATGAATGGTGCAGGTGGTATTGGTTTTGCAATTCTCAATGAAAAGGGCGAACTTGTTGGCTTCTCTGATAAGAAGAACTTTGCCATCTCTGCTGAAGCTATGGGGGCACTCTCTAATGGTGAAGCAACCATTGCGACAATTACAGCTAATGGTGACATTGTTGCTGCAACAAGCACAATGCATGAGAATGAAATTAAGCGCACCCTGTTAGACGAACTTGTTAAGCAGGCTGAAGCGTTGAATGGGTTAGTTGATGATGAAGGTAAAAAGGTTGGTTTTTACAAGAGTAGTTATACTACCGACCTTAATGCTGCCTTAATTAAGGCTAAGGAGGTCATCAGTAGTAATACAGTCAGCGCTTATACTGCTGTTTACAATTCGCTCAAGACAGCAATTGATGACTTGAAATCCAAGGTGTTTGCAAAGATTACGATGAAGCCCGGTACGTACACTTTGCGTAACTTTGCATATCCTGAACGCCATCTTTCTGTTAATGGAAGTAATGAGGTGGTAACTACTACTAATGGTTCACTTTCTAACACTGAAAAATGGGTGTTTGAACAGGGTGATGGTAACAACGTATATTATATCAAGAACCTCAACACGGGTATGTATATAAATGCGTTGGAGCAAAGTAAGGTGGTTTCTGCTACGACTTCTGCTATTGCGAATGCAAAGGGATGGTTGGTTGAGGATCTCGGAAATGGCGTGCTTGCTCTCACGTGTCAGGACGAGAATAACCAGGCTATACATAGTTCTGCTAACGATAATTATAAGATTGTAGGTTGGAACACAGGCGCACCAGCTTCACATTGGTATCTTACAGCCCTTGAAACAGAACAACTCTCTGCCGAACAACAGAAGTTGGAAGAACTCATTGTGCTCAGCGAGGATATGTTAGGTCGTGTGGCGAATGTAGAAACGACTAAGGTTCCCGTAAATCTTACAGCTAATAGTTACTATTGTAATGCGCCTCATCCTTATGGCAATGACGGACTTACAAGTTACGCTGTACTTTACGACAATAACTATGCAACTTACTTACATACTGATTACTCAGGAGCTGACTCTAAAGACGGACTTGACCACTACTTGCGTGTAGACTTGGGTAAGGGTAATAGTGCATCGCTCTTTACTTTTAACTATGCATCACGCGAAAGCAATCTTCAGAATCCCACAACGATTATTGTTGAAGGTAGTAGTGAAGCTGCTGGTCAGTATGAATTTATTGCGGAATTGACACGCGAAGAAGACATGCTGATTACTAATGGAAATGCGGAATATCATTCTGCTGTTTTAGGGTTGTTTGATAAGTCATATCGCTACTTGCGCTTTACCGTAACAGGAACTATTCAAGGTGCTACAGCTGGTCCTGCTGGAAATAAGCATGTATTCTTCGTAGTATCAGAGTTTGGAGTTTCAAAGACTACAATTTCTGCAACTCCGTTTGCTAAATATGCTACGTTGGACTCAGAAGAAGCAACAGCCGCTTATAATGCTATTCGTCAAGCAAAATATGCTTACACTATAGCAGAAAGTGAGCAGGATTATACCAATGCCTACAATGCTCTTAAGGGAACTTATGATACTCTTAAGGAAGCATACGAAGCTGGTAATCAAGCAGCTCTTGCTGATAAGAAGGAAGAGCTTAAGAGTTTGATGGAACAAACTGAGGAACTCATTGCAAACTGCGGTACAATTACTGCAGATTGGATTGATAACGCAGCGTTGCAAACTTCAAATCCTAACGCTAACTTCTACGTTTCTACTAACGCTGACCAAAATACAGGTGGCGGTGGCAAAGATGGAGATGGTATTGCTGCACTTGTTGATAACAATGAAGGTACTTACTTCCACACGCGTTGGGGTGGTACTATAGTCAATGAACCTCACTATTTCCAAGTTGACCTTGGGGAAGAATTGCGAGTAAACGATTTTGAATTCGGTTATAAGCCCCGTAACGGTTCTCCTGCACCTACAGCTATGACCGTGTACGGAAGTAATGATGGCGAAAACTTCACTGATGTATTGGCAACAATTACAGAAGGCTTGCCTGCTCATGATTCTGGAAAATACTATCGTTCAAGTCGTATTACTTCAGAAAAGGCTTATCGTTATTTGCGTTTCACTGTAACTAAGTCTGCAGGTCCTGGAAATGCAGAATACGGAGGTCAGTATTTCTTTGGTATGCTTGAATTTGATTTGGGCTATACTTCAAGAGAAGATTATACTGTTCAACTTAATGATGGTAACATTGGAAATGTAACTGAGGAAATTCTTTTTGCTACTTATCAAGAAAACCAAGAAGCGGCATCTGTTTATAACTATGCTACTACAGAAGCACAATTGGAAAAGGCTATAAGTAATCTTAATGAACAGTACGAAGCATTATTGGCAGCTTATAACGAGTTGAACAAGACTCCGCTCTTGAAGCTTGCAGAGCAAATTCAGGCATTAGTGGATGGTTGTTACGAAACTCCGGGTGACGCAAATTCATTCAAGTATTCAAACTCTCTCTACGTGACAGAGTCACTTTTGACTGCCGTTCAGGAGGGTATTGATGCCGCTCAGGCAGTTTACAATGATGAGACGGTGACGAAGGAAGCGTATCTTGAGGCTTATGCAGCTTTGGAAGAAACGAAGGCGTCGTTGGTTTATGCCCTCAACCACGCATTGCTCCCCGTTATGGTAACTACAGACATGACGAAGCCCAATGTTTATGCTATTAAGATTAAGCGCACGGACACTTCAGTGCTCGCTTATGATGCAACGTCAAAGATGGTTGCGGTAGCTAACGCTTATAACGCTTCAGAAACTCAGTGGTGGTACTTCATCGACAATGCTGCGAAGGATGGCAAGGTGCTGATGTTGCCTTACTCGGACAAGAATACGTCACTCGTGCTTGCTTCTAACGATATCACCGAGGGTCATTCAAAGGTTAAGGCTGTTGCAAAGGATTCTCAGGGTTATGTACAGGAATGGTCGGTTGTTGCTAATGCTACACACGCAGGTTGGTACAATATCACTTGCTTAAAGAACGGTACTCAGACCTTCTATTTCAGTAACTATTGGGGACCTGATTATAAGATGGGATTCTACAATAGTGCAACGGATGATGGTAGCCTCTTCAGCTTTGTAACGCCAACCGTAACGCAGACACAGACAGCTGCATTGGATGTTACAGGTGTCTTCAACGTGAAGGTTGAACGTAACTTTGCTGCTGGTTGGAGCACAATCTGCTTGCCATTTGCTACAACAGTTGCAGCTTTGGGCGCAGCGGAAGCTCAGGCATTTACAGCGGCTTCAGAAGAAGGTTTGACCTTTGCAAGAGTGACAGACCTTAAGGCAAACGTTCCCTATTTGGTGAAGTTTGACGAAGAGGTGGTAGAACCCTACTTTGCGGGCGTGACCGTTGAAACGGCAACTCCCTCAGCAGTGACTTATGGCGATTGGCAGTTTGACGGAACCTATACGGGTATCGCTGCTCCCGACATGGAAGGTCTTTATGGCGTAACTACTGCTATTGAAGAGGACGGCGAAACGTATCAAGCCCTCCGCAGAGGTTCTAATAAGGCTTCAATCAAGGGTACTCGTGCTTATTTCCGCTACACTGGCAACCAAAATGTTCAGCAGATGCGTCTCGTGCTCAATGGAACAACTACGGGCATTGGCAGCATCCAGGATGGAAAGGTAACAATCTCTAAGTTCCCCGCCGACATCTACAGCCTTGATGGTAGAATCGTGCGCCGTATGGCGAATGACCTTGAAGGATTGTCAAAGGGCGTATATATTGTAAATGGAGAAAAGGTTCTTGTAAAGTAACTTATTAGAATTTCGCGATATGAAGAAAGTATATATTGCGCCCTGCGTGCGCACAGCAACTCTTAACTTGGAAGGAGTAGTAGCAGCCTCTGTCGTAGGAGGTCCAACGATTACTCCTGGAGATACAGAGTACGACGGAGAGTTCCAAACCCTCAAGAAGGGATGGAGTTCCGATAATTGGACAACTAAGTAATTTGTCTGAATAACCAGCGACGGCGAAACCCGCAAAAGGTTTCGCCGTCGCCTTTTTTACACGGAAGGAACTGGGCGGAAAGTGCGCTTTCTGATTCGCAGGTCTCACCCTTCCGAAATGCCTTGCGAGTTGCCGAAAACAAACTGCCGATTAAATGAAACTAATTACCGATTAAATAAAACTAATTACCGATTTGTTTTTACGAAATCCGTTTCAGGTTTTATAGAGGGCAAAATAGGGGTGTCACAACAGATTCATGTTGCGAACCGAACGGCAATAATAAAAAAAGTTGTAGATTTGCAGTGTATAGAATTAAGCATCCCAAGATGATTCGCAAATTCGATTTTTTGGTAATTGGTTCTGGCGTTGCCGGAATGAGTTACGCCCTCCAGGTGGCTGCCTCGGGCAAAGGTAAGGTGGCACTCGTTTGTAAGACAACGATTGAAGAAGCCAACACTGCAAAGGCGCAGGGCGGTATTGCCGCTGTGACGAACTTGCAGGTGGATAATTTTGAAAAGCATATCCAAGACACGATGATTGCGGGCGACTTTATTAGCGACCCACAGGCTGTGCGTCAGGTCGTAGAGAATGGTCCTGCCGCTATTGAGCGACTCGTGAATTGGGGGGTCAACTTTGACCGCAACGATAAGGGGGATTTTGACCTCCATCGCGAGGGAGGGCACTCGGAATTCCGCATTCTTCACCATGCCGACGATACGGGATTTGAAATTCAGCGTGGGCTGATTGAAGCGGTGCGCCGCCATCCCAATATCACGGTGTTTGAGCACCATTTTGCCGTAGAAATCATCACGCAACACCACCTTGGCGTGACCGTCACGCGTGCCTCTAAGGACATAGAGTGTTACGGTGCCTACGTGCTCGACCCTGACACCAAAAAGATCGACCGTTTCCTTTCAAAGGTTACCGTTCTGGCTACAGGAGGTTGCGGAGCGGTGTACACAACGACCACCAATCCTACCGTCGCTACGGGTGACGGCGTGGCAATGGCGTATCGTGCGAAAGCCACTGTGCAGGACATGGAATTTGTGCAGTTCCACCCCACCGCACTTTACTCGCCCAACGAAACACATCCCGCCTACCTCATCACCGAAGCCATGCGCGGTTACGGAGGTATCCTTCGCTTGCCCAATGGTGCGGAGTTCATGCAGAAATACGACAAGCGCCTCTCCTTAGCGCCCCGTGATATCGTAGCACGTGCCATTGACAAGGAAATGAAAATCCATGGATTGACTCACGTGTGCCTTGACGTAACGCATAAAGACCCGGAAGAAACCAAGAAGCACTTCCCCAATATTTATGCCAAGTGCTTAACTATGGGTATTGACATCACAAAGCAATACATCCCCGTAGCTCCTGCGGCGCACTACATGTGTGGCGGCATTAAGGTGGACCTCAACGCTTGTTCAAGCATCCACCGTCTCTATGCTGTGGGCGAATGTTCATGTACAGGCCTTCACGGTGGTAATCGCTTGGCAAGTAATTCGCTTACCGAGGCGGTGGTGTATGCCGAAGCGGCTGCGCGCCACTCTCTTGCCCATATTGATGAATATACCTTCAACGACCGCGTGCCAAAGTGGAACGACGAGGGTACGCTGACCAATGAAGAAAAGGTGCTTATCGCCCAAGACGCTCGTGAAGTGGGACAAATCATGGCAAACTACGTGGGCATTGTGCGCTCTGACCTCCGTCTGAAGCGTGCATGGACACGTCTTGACCTGCTCTTCGAGGAAACCGAAGAACTCTTCAAGCGCGTGAAGGCTACACCCGACATTTGTGAACTCCGCAACATGATAAACGTAGGGTACCTCATCACCCGCTGGGCGCTGGAGCGCAAAGAAAGTCGTGGATTGCACTATACCATCGACTATCCCAAACATGCGTACGATCAAGAGTAAACTCTGAAATGAGAAAGGAGAAATAAGAAAGGAGAAATGTGCTCGCGCGCTAAGTCCCGCATGGTTATTTCTCCTTTCTCCTTTAATCCCGCTTTGCGGTCTTTTCCTCCTTCGCACCTCGGCAATTCAAGCAAGCTTGATTGCACTCGGTTTGGCGTCGGTTCTCCTTTCTCCTTTCTCCTTTCTCCTTTCTCCTTTCCCCCATGCTCAAATACCTTACCTACGACATCGTCTTCCAAGAATTTCCCGACGAGGTTACGCTTGCCGTCAACCTCTCGCTTTGTCCCAATAAGTGTCCTGGCTGTCACAGTTCCATACTCCTTGGTGATGTGGGCGAACCGCTGGACGCTGCTGTGTTAATGGGATTGGTGGACAAGTACAAGGGTGAGATAACCTGTGTAGCCCTAATGGGAGGAGACAATGACCCTGGGGCAGTGCAACAAGTCCTTGCCGAGGTGAAGCACCACTACGGAACCACGCTCAAAACGGGGTGGTACAGCGGCAGACAGGAACTCCCAGCCGACTTCAACCCTGCTGCCTTTGATTATGTCAAGGTAGGTCCCTATCGTGAAGCACTTGGTGCGTTGCGCAACCGCACAACCAACCAGCGTTTCTATCGTGTTGAGGCTGACGGAACATTTACGGACCTCACTCACCGCTTTTGGCGCTAAGCCTACCGCGTTTCTGCTAACCGTAGCCCTTATAAACCACCGCCTCCCGCATTCTGAATCTCAAGAATGCGGGAGGCGGTGGTGTGTATCGGAGGTTGTGTGTACCACAATTAGTTGCGGAGCATGAGCAGTCAACTCTATGCAAGTTATGGCGCAGTTACCCCCGACTCAAGGCGGAGGGCTGCGTTTTGTCCTGCCACAAATCCCGTGGTCCACGCAGCTTGTAGGTTGAATCCCCCCGTTACGGCATCAATGTCGAGCAATTCGCCGGCGAAATAGAGGCCTGGGAGCGCTTTACACTCTAAGGTGTTGGGATGAACGGCACTGAGTGCCACGCCTCCGGCTGTTACAAATTCCTCGCGGTGCGGATAGCGCCCCGCAATGGGATAGACGTCGGCGGTAAGGGTATTGACGAGTTTGTTCAACCCCTTCTTTCCCACCTCTGCCCAACGTCGTTCGGGGGCAATCCCACTGCGCGCTACGAGATAGTCCCACAGGCGACTTTGCAACCCTTGGAGTCGAACACTTGTCACTTGGCGTTGCGGATAGGTGCCAGCAAGGGTTTGCAGGTCGGCAAGCACGGTGTCGGGAGTGCCGTCGCCCGTCCAGTTGATGAGCAAGTCACTGCGGTAATCGGCATCTGCAAGATGCAGGGCAGCGTGTGAGGAGAGTTTTAAGACGGCTGGTCCGCTCAATCCCCAATGCGTGATGAGCAGTGGTCCTTGTGCGCGGAACTTAGTGCCTGCTAATGCCACCGAAGCCCCTTCTACCACCACGCCCATCAGTTCCGTGAGCGGTTTGTGGGCAATGGTAAACGTGAATAAGGAAGGGTGGGGCGCCTGAATGGCAATGCCGAGGTCGGAAAGCCGATGGAGCAGTCCGTCTGCCCGAGGTTGTCCGCCAGCAGTGAGGATGACGGCGTCGGCAATGGCAGTGGGGCGGTCGCGAAACTCCAAAGTGTAGTGCGGTTGTCCCTCCGAGGGGGACGTAAGTGCCGTCAGTTCGTGCAAGGTCTTCACTTCCACGCCCAAGCGTCGGGCTTCGTTTTGCAGACAAAGCGTAATGCTGTGGCTATCCTGCGAAACGGGGAACACACATTGGTCCTCCTGCGTGGTAAGTGCCACTCCGTGGCGCTCAAACCAGGCATAGGCGTCCTCGTGATTGAACACGTTGAACAGGCGCTTCATTAACTTGTGCCCACGTGGGTAAACGCTTTTCAAGTCGCCCACCTCCGCAAACGAGTTGGTGCAATTACAGCGCCCGCCACCGCTGATTTCAACTTTGGCAAGGCATTTCTTGGCGCGCTCATAGATAACGACGCGCGTCGAAGGGCTTTTCTCTTTTAGGGCTATGGCAGCAAAGAATCCTGCTGCGCCTCCGCCGATAATTGCTGTGAGCATGGGGAAGAAAAAACGGTTAAAGGGGATGGATGAAGGGGGAGCGTGAAAAGGGGGGTGGGAAGTAGCAAAAACAAACTACCGATTATTTTGAACTTACTCCGCGTTAATTTCATTTAACTCGGAGTAAGTTTTTAGTATATCGGTTGTAGGGACAGGCAAGTGGATTTAGAGGTTACTTAAACGGTTTGCGGAAGTCGCAACCTTCCTTCCAGCGCGAGCAACCGTAGGCAGTTTTGCCCTTAATCACCTTACCCTCGCCACAAACGGGGCAAGTGGAACCCTCGCGAATGATTTTGCGCTTCTTCTCCGTGGGTTGCTGGGCGGCACGTTCCTGTTGCTCCTTCTTATCTGCCTTTGCTTTGAGGTGGGCAAGGGCATCGGGGGTGGGAGTCGCCATGGCGGTGAGGCGGTTCGTATTATCGGAGAGCACCTGACGGACAATGTCGGTCACCATTGCCTTGAGTTCGTCAATAAACTGCTTGGCGTCGTACTCCTGACGCTCAATTTCGCGCAACTTCTTCTCCCAGCGACCCGTGAGTTCGGCACTCTTGAGGAGTTCTTCCTTAATGAGTCCGATGAGTTGCACACCGCGCTCTGTGGCAAAGATAGACTTGCGCTGGAGGCGAATGTATTCGCGTGAGAAGAGGGTTTTGATAATCGCTGCTCGGGTAGAGGGACGGCCAATGCCGTTTTCCTTCATCGCCTCGCGGAGTTCGACGTCATCGACCAACTTACCCGCCGTTTCCATGGCGCGCAAGAGCGTGGCTTCCGTGTAAGGCTTGGACGGTTGCGTTTGTTTCTGCGCCAAGTCAGGGACGTGCGGACCGTGTTCTCCTTTTGTAAAAACGGGGAGTGTGCGTTCCTCGTCGGCATTTTCCTCCTGCGACTTCTCGCTTTCCTTATCCTTGTCAGCGGTATAGACTGTGCGCCAACCAGGTTCCACAATCACCTTACCCGTTACCTTAAAGGGCACCTCAGCTGCCTCTCCGAGCACGGTAGTCGTTTGGAATTTACAATCAGGATGGAAGACGCTGATAAAGCGCAGGGCTATGAGGTTATAGACATTGCGCTCGGTGTCGGTCATGGTGCGTGGCGCCTCGCCTGTGGGGATAATGGCGTGGTGGTCCGTGATTTTGCTGTTGTCAAACACCTTCTTCGACTTACGGAGTGCCGCTCCACGCAGGGGATCAATCTGTTCCTTGTAATAGGCATAGATGCCGTTCATGATTTGTCCGCACTTGGGGTACACATCATCGGGCAAGAAGCGCGTATCTACACGGGGGTAGGTGGTAAGTTTCTTTTCGTAAAGGCTCTGAATGAGTTGCAGGGTGAGGTCTGAGGAATAGCCAAATTTCTTATTGCAATCCACCTGAAGGGAAGTGAGGTCGTAAAGATGGGGAGGGGCTTCTGTACCATTCTTCTTCGTTACGGAGGTCACGAAAAACTCGGCGTCGCGAATCTTCTCCAATGCCTCGCGCCCTTCTTCCTCAGAAGTGAAACCACGACGCACTGCGCTGTTGGCATTCGCCTGTCCCTGCTTCGCAGCTTCGGCTGCCTCCTCTTCTTCGGACTGGAGCACGGCGGTAAACGTCGTGTCGCGGTAATTCGTAGTGAGTACCCAATACGGTTCGGGCTTGAAGTTTTCAATCTCCTCCTGACGCTTCACGATGAGTGCCAAAGTGGGAGTTTGTACACGCCCAATGGAAAGTACGGGTTGCCCTTTCGCGCGGTTGGAAAGGTATTTCATGGTGTAGAGGCGCGTGGCATTCATCCCCAAAAGCCAGTCGCCGATGGCGCGACAGAGACCTGCCTCGTAGAGTGACTTGTATTCTTCCGCCGCCTTGAGGTTTGCAAATCCCTCGCGGATAGCTTCGTCGGTCATAGAGGAAATCCAGAGGCGCTTGACGGGACATTTCACGCTGGCTTTCTGCATCACCCAGCGCTGAATGAGTTCCCCTTCTTGCCCGGCGTCACCGCAGTTGATGATACAGTCGGCATGTGAGAAGAGGTTGGCGATGGTGGCAAACTGGCGCTCAATGCCCTTGTCATTTTTGAGACGTATGCCGAAGCGTTCGGGTACCATGGGGAGCGCTCCGAGACTCCAGGTTTTCCACATCGGAGTGTAGTCCTCGGGATTCTTGAGCTCACACAAATGTCCGAAGGTCCAGGTCACTTGATACCCATTCCCTTCATAGTAACCGTCGCGCTGGGCGGTGGCTCCAAGAATGCGGGCGATGTCTTTCGCCACAGAGGGTTTTTCAGCAATGCAAACGGTCATAGGGTGAGGATTTTAGTGGTGTCAAATTGGAATGTGGAGGTGGAGAAGGCGCCGTCGAGCGCCTTGTTGTGGGAGAAATCTTGGGGCGAACCCGTAGTGAGTGTGCCTTTGTCCAACAACCAAATGTGGTCGCAGCACTTCAGCGCGAGGTCAAGGTCGTGGGTGGAGAGCAGGATGGACTTCCGTTCCTCGTGTGCCAACTTACGGAGAAGCATAAATGTTTCCGTGCGCGAAGGGTAGTCAAGAAAGGCGGTGGGCTCGTCCATGAGGATGAAGGGAGTCTCTTGTGCGAGCGCCTTGGCGAGCATGACGCGCTGGCGTTCGCCGTCGGAGAGCGACCCCATCCGACGCTGGCGCAAATGTTCAATACCTGCAAGGGCAATGGCGTGACTGACGTGCTCGCGGTCGGCTTTGGAGAGGCTTCCCGTCAGTCCTGTGTAGGGCAATCTGCCAAGTGCTACCACCTCCTCGGCATAGAGTTGCTGCGCTTCCACCTTCTGTGTCAATACTACGGCAATCTGTCGGGCGCGCTCGCCTCGGGAGTAGTCGTTCAGCGCTTTACCATGTAATGTTAATGCTCCTCCCAATGCCTTTTGCTCTCCTGTGAGCGTCCGCAATAGGGTACTTTTTCCTGCACCGTTCACACCGACGAGCGCCGTGAGCGATGCTTCAGATAATTGCGCGGATATGTTTTGCGCAATCACCTTGTGGGGATAACCTATGCTGAGTTGTTGAAGTTTCAAGGGGGGGAAGGGGAACGGTTAAAGGTTAACGGTGAACGGGGAGGGGCGAACGGAGAGATAACTTAGTTTCTCACGACCATAGCGTCGTTGCCGTACTGCACGTGGTAGCGCAATAGGACGTTTGTACCGGGTCCGTCTTTGGGGAATCCCATATTGTTGAGGTCGTAAGTTGCGGAGCAGCGTGAGCAATGGGCTTCACCGCGCTCATTTATCGTTAGGGAGCGCTGGATGAGCACTTCGTTGAAACACGTTGGGCACGCCAAGTCGAAGGCTACGGGTTGCATCACCCCCGAAAGGTCGGGAACGTTGGGGGTGCCGATAATAAAACCGTTCAAGCACTGAGGCTTCCCGTAAACGTCGAGTGCCGTGCGATTGGTCTGTGTGCTCTGTCCGTGATTGTTCTCAAAATGATAAAACTTCTGTGAAAAGGTTACTTTGCAGAACACTCCCGGACTATTGAGTGCCGCATTCAGGGGTTGCACCGCGCTTACGGGTTGCACACGCAGGAAGGCGGGGATTCTTGCAAACTCTGTATTGGCATCGTCGGTGCAGGAAAAGAGTCCGAGGAGGCTGATGAGAAGGAGTAAATAACGGGTTGCGGTGGTTTTCATAGAGCTGTGCCTTTTAATCGCGGAATGGGGTGGTGTGAACCCCCGACCGACCTACAAAGATAGGGATAATTTTTCTATTATGCCCGTCCGTATGGAAAATCAACGGGAGGACGGAAAAACAAATCGGCACTTAATTCCAATAAATCGGCGCTTAATTTGAAATAACTGCCGATTTGTTTTCACAATTTCCGATGTATAGTTTCCCCTTTCGGAACTGCCTAAAAAAGCGGGGCATACCCCTGAGAGTACGTCCCGCTTACGCATATCTATCTATTTTATTTTTGTTCCTTTATACGTTGAGCAAATTAGCTTCTGCCGTCGCTACACGTTCAAATCCGAAGCGCGCACAGACGTTGTCCATCAAAGCCGCAATTTCGGCAGTGCAGAGGTTGCCAATCGAACCTTCGTGAGTGTGCGAAATGTGCTTGTCGGGCGTGAAGCGACCTGCCTCGATGTCTAATCCCACCTTCTTATACGCATCGCGGAAGGGCATGCCGTTTGTTGCCAAGCGGTTTACCTCTTCAACGGAGAACATGGCATCGTAGCGTGAATCGCTGATGATTTCCTCGTTCACCTTCATGCGGTCAACAATGTAAGTGGTCATTTCCAAGCAGTCGAGCAGTTGGTCAAAGGCGGGCAGGAACACTTCCTTGATTTCCTGAAGGTCGCGGAAGTACCCACTGGGCAGATTGTTCTGCATCATTACGATTTGCTGGGGCAGTGCCTGCAGGCGGTTGCAACGTGCGCGGATTAACTCGAACACGTCGGGGTTTTTCTTGTGAGGCATGATGCTCGAACCCGTTGTACATTCATCGGGGAGCTTTACAAACCCGAAGTTCTGCGAGTTATAGAGGCACGCATCAAATGCCAACTTTGCTACAGTGCCAGCTATGCCAGCAAGGGCAAAGGCAACGTTGCGTTCGTTCTTTCCACGTCCCATTTGTGCGTACACAACGTTGTAATCCATGGAGTCAAATCCAAGCAACTCCGTGGTCATCGTGCGGTTGAGGGGGAACGACGAGCCGTAACCAGCTGCCGAACCCAATGGGTTGCGGTTGGTCATGCGGTAAGCGGCTTCAAGCAGCAGCATATCGTCGGTAAGACTTTCGGCATAGGCGCCAAACCACAATCCAAAGCTACTGGGCATCGCCACTTGCAGGTGGGTATAGCCGGGCATGAGTACATTTTTGTAGCGCTCGCTTTGAAGTTGTAATTTATCGAAAAGTGCACGCACGGCTTCGGCAACCTGGCGCAACTTGTCGCGCGTAAAGAGTTTGAGGTCCACTAAAACTTGGTCGTTACGCGAACGTCCAGCGTGAATCTTCTTTCCCATATCGCCAAGGCGGCGCGTAAGCATCAATTCTACCTGAGAGTGTACGTCCTCAATGCCGTCTTCAATTACAAATTCGCCACGCTCCGCGAGGTCATAGATAGCGCGAAGCTCCTGAAGCAACAAGGGGAGTTCGTCATCGCCCAAGAGTCCGATGGAATTGAGCATACGGATGTGCGCCATCGAGCCCATCACGTCGTATTTGGCGAGGTAGAGGTCGAGTTCGCGGTCGTGTCCCACCGTGAAGCGGTCTATTTCGTCGGCTACCTGAGTAGATTTTTCCCAAAGTTTCATGATTTGTACCTATGTTAGTTCGTTTTCGTATGTAGAGGGCGAAGCGCACCCGCTTATTCGGCGGGGATAGAAATAGGCACTTCGCGCGAGATGCTCTGTTCGAGCGAAATCAACGTTTCCGTAGAAATCACCCCCGGAATCTCTTGAATCTTGTTGTTCAAAAGGGTCATCAAGTGCTCATTGTCCGAAGAGTAGAGCTTCACCAGGAGCGTGTAGGGTCCCGTCGTGAAGTGGCACTCAACGATTTCGGGAATGTTCTTCAGCTGTGCCGACACCTCCTTATACATAGAGCCGCGCTCCAATTTAATTCCCACGTACGTACACGTGCTATACCCTAAACTCTTTGGGCATACGTGATAGCCCGAGCCCACAATGACTCCAGTTTCAATAAGTCGCTGTACGCGCTGGTGGATTGCGGCACGCGAAACGCCACATTCGACTGCAACGTCCTTAAAGGGGATACGTGCGTTGGTAGAAATAATCTCGAGAATCTTTTTGTCGAGAACATCAATTTTTTCCATGGTTTTGTAAGTAACAAATTGTAAGTTTAGAGTTCTTTGTGGATTGGCGAGCAAATTTAGTTATAAATTTTACAGATTTCATGAAAAATTATGAAAATTTTGACATATTGTAAGAAAATTTCCTCTCAGACGTTTATTTTTCTATCGTATTCTACGGAGAAACTAACTGAAATGATGGATGCCAGAGGCGCTGTTTTGCTTGAGCGATAAGCGATTTGCTTTACAAATGTCAGTAATTTTGTAAAATACGCTTGCGCTGGTGCATTGCAGGACGGCTTTTGTGAGGGTGGAGGGGGAGAACGGTTTTATAGGGTTGGAGTGGGGAAAAACAAAGTGCCGATTAGTTTGAATTAACTCGGAGTTCGTTTGATTTAAGTGCCGATTTGTTTTTGCAAAATCCCAAGTAGTTTTAGGCAACCTCCTTTTGTGTGGATTTTAGGAGGATTCGTTTTGCGTTTCTTCCAAAGTTATCGTATTTTTGCAATGTTGGATAAAATGTATAATCACCTTAAAATCTTTAATATGAAAATTCGTGTGTTACTCTTTGGCATTTTGGCAAGTTGTGTAGGCACGGTTGCTGCTGAGGACGTATTTGTATATCTGAAGTCGGGCAATGTAAACGTTTATCCCGCTCAGGTTGTAAAATCTGTGGAGCAGGGGAGTGAGGCAGTCAGTATTACGTTGCAGAACGACTCGGTGGTGCGCCACGACATGGCGTTGGTCGACTCCATTGGGCATACCGCTCCGCAACAACTGCCGGTGTTTACATCGTTTAAGTTCAATAATAAATATAATGACCAAGTGTTTGCCGATGTTGAGGCAGAGGTGGGCACGGATACGGTGCGTGCGCGCGTGGGTGCCATAGGTAAGTGGCTGACTCCCTCGTTTCAGGTGAGTAATGAGCAGGCACGGGTGTGGGTAGACGGCAAGGAGCAGACGAGCAAGCAGTCGCGTGTGAACTTTGAGGGAAACGTTACTTACACTTTGGGATATGAAGGGTGGCACCAGCTTTCGTATGTGAAGACAAAGGATGAGGTGTGGAGCGAACCCGTAGATGCACTCGTGCTTGAGGAAGTTGCGCTTCAGGCAGAGCAAATCACGACCAACGCACCCTCAAATTATGACGAAGGTCCCGACAAGTTGATTGACAAAAATACGGGGACGTACTTCCATTCCACTTGGGGAACGGGCGATTACGAGAAGTTGCCCTTGTATGAGTGTCCTTATCTTGAAATAGCGCTGGAAGAGGAGTTGCAGAACTTTACCTTTGGTTATTCTACGAGTTATAGAACTGCCGAACGCATGCCCTTGGAGTTCCTCTTGGAAGTGAGTAGCGACGGAGCGGAATGGACGGAAGTGAAAGAGTACACTGAGGAGGACGGAATCCCCCAGGTGGGGATGGGGCAAACGTTTGAAGCTCCGCTCATCCGTCTGGATAAACCTTGTAAGTATGTGCGCTTGACGATGACGCTGGCAAATTACAAGAATTACTTGGTATTGTCGGAATTTTGGCTGAAGAAATTGGTGTATGAGGGCGTGGCACAACCGCCAACGCTCGTCGCTCCAGCGGAGTACGTATATAAAATGCGTCCCTACGGACGTGACGTCAGTGTAAACGTAGAATGGCCTACGGATACGGCACGTGTGCCCGCCGTTTACATATATACGGAGAACGGAGAGTTTCCTGCCGACAAGGAAAACTATCTGAAGGCAGCCATTCGCATAGATGGTGCTGGCGTGTTCCCCGACTTTAACGACAGTGTGAACATCCGTGGTCGTGGTAACTCAAGTTGGGCTGGGCAATACGGCAAGAGTCCCTACCGCCTCAAGTTTGACGATTCCAAGAAACCATTTGGACTGACGAAAGGCAAAAGTTGGGTGCTTTTAGCCAATAGGCAGACGGGATCTATGCTTTCCAATGCCGTGGCAATGAAGGTGGCGGCAATGGTAGAAACGGCTGCGGCGAACAGAGTCATTCCTGTTGACCTCTATCTCAATGACATCTATCGCGGAAACTACAACTTTACGCAGCATGTGGGATTTAGCAACAATAGTGTCGACCTTGATGATGAAACGAACGCTGTGTTGCTTGAATTAGACTCATACTTTGACGAGGATTACCGATTTAAGTCCTACTATTACAATCTTCCCGTCAACGTAAAGGATCCCGATATGGAAGATTACGCAGATCCAGATGCGCAATTCTCGCTCATTATGGAGGACTTCGAGAATTTTGCAGCC
>JAZORE010000051.1:0-23458 GCA_045656425.1 Alloprevotella sp. | reverse complement strand
TCAATCTTGGGAAGTACAGCCATTTCATTGGCTTCCATGGCGGTGCGCTTTTCCTTAGAGCGGAATACGCTGTCAACGACATTCTCGTCGCGGCGAAGCATGGTGAGCGTCTCACGTGCGGCTTGTTGCTGTGCTTCCTTCTTTGAGAATCCTTTACCGTAGCCAAATTCGATGCTTTCTACGATAACAGTGCAATGGAAAACGGGTTCCTTTTGCTTACCATTGTCCTCAAGGCGCATGACAAAGTCTTGCTTCAGCTTATTCTTCTGACACCATTCAAGGAGTTTGCTCTTAAAGTTCACTTCCTTGTTTGCCACGCCATCAAGGTCCATTAAGCGTCCCAAAATCTGCTTCTTCACAAATTTCTGGCAGGTCTTGTAACCCTTATCCAAGTAAATGGCACCCATAAGTGCCTCAAAGGCGTTACCCCCTAAGTGTGAGTGGCCCGAATGGTTGCGTGAGGCAGTTTGAATGAACTGATCAATGCCCATTTCCTTTGCCAAACGGTTGAGCGATTCGCGTTGTACGATTTTAGAGCGGGTAGCTGTAAGGAATCCTTCGTGGCGCTTCTCAAAATGGTGGAAGAGAATGTCGCTTACTACAGACTCAAGTACCGCGTCGCCCAAGAATTCCAAGCGTTCGTTGTTGAGCGGTTTCCCATTCTTGTCTCTCAGAGCTTGAGACTTGTGGGCGAATGCTATTTTGTAGTAGTCTATGTTTTGAGGATAGAAGCCGAGAATGCGAAACAGCGCTGAGCGCAGTTCGCGGTCCTTACGGAAGGGGAGTCTCAGCCTATCAAAAAATCTGCGTAACATGTAAGTAAATGCTATTCTCGTTTAGCGGTGATAACTTATAGGAGTAGAGGAGTTAGGATAAGTTGTACGTATCATTAAATGGCGTACAGACTTCTCCTAACCCCTCCCTCGTGGTTGAAAACCGCGAATTATGCGTTATACTTCTTCATGATGCAGCATGCATTGTGACCTCCGAAACCGAAAGTATTGCTAAGTGCTGCACGCACGGTACGTTCCTGCGCCTTATTGAAGGTGAAGTTGAGGTTGTAGTCGATATTTTCGTCGTTGTCGCCCTCTTCGTGGTTGATGGTAGGCGGAATGATGTCATGCTTTACGGCAAGACAGCTGGCAATAGCTTCTACCGCACCAGCAGCTCCGAGAAGGTGACCCGTCATTGACTTTGTAGAACTGATGTTGAGCTTATAAGCGTGTTCGCCAAAGAGCTTGAGAATCGCCTTAACTTCAGAAATATCACCAACAGGCGTTGAAGTACCGTGAACATTGATGTAGTCGATGTCTTCGGGCTTCATTTCTGCATCTTCAAGGGCATTTTGCATCACAAGGCAAGCTCCGAGACCTTCAGGGTGCGAAGCGGTGATGTGATGTGCGTCTGCCGACATACCACAGCCTGCCAATTCGCAATAGATCTTCGCACCGCGTGCCTTTGCGTGTTCCAATTCTTCAAGGATAAGGATACCCGCACCTTCACCCATGATAAAGCCATCGCGAGATGCCGAGAAGGGACGACTTGCCGTTTCGGGGCTTTCATTACGAGTTGAAAGCGCGTGCATAGCATTGAAACCGCCCACGCCCAAGGGGAAGATGGCACCTTCAGCGCCGCCTGTGAGCATTACGTTTGCCTTTCCGAGTCGGATAAGGTTGAATGCGTCAGCGATAGCGTTGGTTGAGGAAGCACAAGCTGACGTTGTGGTGTAGTTAGGTCCGTGGAAACCGTACATGATTGAGATCTGACCAGAAGCGATGTCGGCAATCATCTTGGGGATGAGGAAGGGGCTGAACTTGGGACCCATTTCCTTACCGTTTACTGCCCAGTTAGAACATTCTTCTTCAAAAGTATGCATACCGCCGATACCTACGCCGAGCACTACCCCCGCCTTTGTGCGGTCGAGAGTCTCTAAGTCGAAGTTTGCATCCTTCATTGCTTCCATGGCAGCCACTACTGCGTACTGCTCATAGATATCCATTTTACGCGCTTCCTTACGGTCGATGTAATCTGTAACGTTGAAATTCTTGACTTCGCACGCAAATTGTGTCTTAAATTGTGATGCGTCAAAGTGAGTGATGGGGCCAGCGCCACTCTTACCGCTCTTGAGAGCTTCCCAAGTTTCTTCTACGGTGTGACCAAGGGGTGTGAGGGCACCAAGACCAGTTACTACAACTCTTTTTAGTTCCATAATGATTTTCCTTTTTTAGTGTGTAGGTACTACGCACAATGGCAGGCCTAATAAGAGGGCTTCCTATTAGGCTTGTCTGTCAAACGCGTCGCGTTTCGACTGTACGGACCTATGTATGAGTAAATGAGGAATAAAGATTTGTTGGAAGGTAAACCGCTGGGTGACTTTTCACGATGGAAAAGTAAAAAGGTTTAACGTTTAACGTTATGATATAGCGACAACGTGACGCTGCACTACTCAAACGTTATACGTTAAACCTTGTCAGCGGTCAACTATAAAAGATGATCGTTGTTGGACGAAGAATTAAGCTACGTGTTCTTCGATGTATGCGATAGCATCACCTACAGTAGAAATCTTTTCTGCGTCAGCATCAGGAATTGTAACCTTGAATTCCTTTTCGAGTTCCATGATGAGTTCTACAGTGTCGAGAGAATCTGCACCGAGGTCACCTGCGAAGCTTGCTTCGTTCTTTACATCTGCTTCGTCAACGCTGAGCTTTTCAACGATGATTGCCTTTACCTTTTCTGAAATTTCAGACATAGTCGTTAATTGTTATTAAGTTAATAATGTTGTAAACGTATTTGTTTTCGTTATGCAAAAGTAACCCTATTTATTCAATTGGCAAAAGAATTTAGAAAAAATCACGCTGTTATTGCACAATTTTACGAAATGTGTGCAGAAGATGCGGGTTTTATATGCCAAAATGACATTTTGCAAGCTCATTTAGGGCATTTTTCTTTACTTATACGTACAGAAAATGCTCTAAATCCCTTTGGCAAGGTCGCAAATTCTGAACTTTGGCAACTACTTGGCGAATAGCAAAAACAAACTCGGAGTTAATTTGAATTAAACGCCGATTTGTTTGATTTAAGTGCCGATTTGTTTTTCTGCTAAAGGGGAGGGTTAGAGAGGTGTCGGAATGGGTGGTCTCTATTGGGGATTTTCAGAAGCAAATATCGCCCTTTTATCCTTTTGCCTGCATCGCCAAAGCGTACATCTTAATCTGCTTGATCATGGCGAGCAACCCGTTGGAGCGAGTAGGGGAGAGATGTTCCGTGAGTCCTATTTCGCGGATGAAATAGAGGTCTGCGTCGAGAATTTCCTGTGCCGTATGGTCGTTTACCACGCGCAGCAATAGGCTTACGATGCCCTTTACGATGAGCGCGTCACTTTCAGCTGAGAAATGAAGCACTCCATTCTGATTTTCACACACGAGCCATACGCGACTTTGGCAACCGTCAATGAGGTTGTCCGTAGTCTTATGTTCTTCAGGCAGTGCCTCTTGGTCTTCGCCTAAGTCAATGAGCAGCTGGTAGCGATCCATCCAGTCTTCTAACTCTGCAAATTCTTCAATTACTTCGTCTTGAAGTTCGTTGATACTCATAGTTATATATAGGTATAGTTTAGTTATGCAATAATGGTTATGGTTTTACCTCGGCAAGCACTTCCACCATGGTTTGTCCCACCGCCTTGAGTGCCTCACGGGAAATGTTTTCAGGCGTGTCGTTTACGGTGTGCCAAGTCGCGCCGAAGCTGCTATCGTTATTGTCTACGTAGGGAATAATGTCGATGCAGGGAATCGCACGCAGTTCATTGACGGGCACATGGTCGTCGGTCGCCCAACTGCCGTCCTTTTGCGCAAAATAATTCTTGTAACCGAGGCGTGCTGCTGTGCTCCACACGCGAGCAACAATGCTGCGGGCGTAGCGCAAAGAGTACCCCTCGTAGCAGAACAGGGCATCTTTGCCACCAACCATGTCTAACAGAATGCCAAATTCGGCTTTGTAGCCCGCCACATGGGGATTTTGCGCCCAATATCTTGAACCGAGACACCAATCAGAGCTGTCGTGCGGCGCGCGTTGCTGTTCCCAGTAAGGCACTCCGTAATCTTCCATGTCAAAACAGATGAAGTCGATGCCGACAGAGGGGTTGATCGCCGTACATTGGCGTGCCAATTCCAGCATCACCGCCACACCGCTCGCACCGTCGTTGGCGCCCATCACGGGAGTGCGGTGGTTGCTTTCATCGGGGTCGTTGTCCGCCCAAGGTCGGCAGTCCCAGTGTGCACAGACCAATACGCGCTTCGTAGCCTCAGGGTTGTGGCTCGCAATGATGTTGCGGGCTTTCAGCACCGTGCCGTCCCATGCCGTAAGGTCGGCTTTTTGCTCCACGACCTGCATGCCGTAGTCGGCAAACTTCTTTACTAAGTAGTCGCCACAAGCCTTGTGTGCCGCAGAGTTGGGGATGCGCGCACCGAAGTTGCATTGATCCACGATAAACTGGTAGGCAGAATCAGCGTTAAAGGCTACGGTGATTACGGGTTCAGCCTTTGTTTCCGCAGGGGCAGGAGTCGTATTTTTTGTAGCTCCGCCACACGCCACTAAGAGCGGAAGGAGCAAGAGGGGGAGGTATTTCATTTGCGAAATTTAGGGTAGAAGTTCTATAGCATCCATAATATATAGATCTTATAGACCTTAGAATCTATTTATTAAACAATACGCGCAAGAAGTTCGCCCCCCAGAGTTTGCGGAGGTCGTCGTCCGTAAGACCTTCTGCCTGAAGGCGGCGCGTAAGGTGAATCATGTCTGCCGCAGAAGCGAGTCCGGGCACACCGCCATCGCCATCGAAGTCGCTACCGATGCCTACGTGGTCAATACCTGCGATAGTGATCATGTGAAGGATGTGACGCACGGCATCTTCTACCGTTGCGCCCTCCGTTTCTCGGAGAAAACCGGGGTAGAACGTAGCTTGCGCCACACCACCCTGACGGGCGAGGGCACGGAGTTGGTCGTCGGTAAGGTTGCGCGGGTGATTGCAAAGGGCGCGTGCCGAAGAATGCGTGCAAGCAACGGGGCGCGCACTGCGCTCTAAGACTTCGTAGAAGGTAGATTCCGCGGCGTGACTCAAGTCTATGAGCATGCCCATGCGGTTCAGTTCTTCCACCGCCGCACGTCCGAAGTCGCTGAGTCCGCCGTGCTCCTGCGTGCTTTTACGTGCCGAGTCGCAGAGGTCGTTGTCGCCATTGTGACACAAGGTCAAGTAGCGCACACCCATGTCCCAGAACTTGCGGATGTTCGTTAGGTCTTTGCCCAAGGCATAACCGTTTTCGATGCCCAAAACCACCGACTTCTTGCCCTCAAATTTGTTTTGTAACAAGTCTTCTCGGGACAAGGCGATACGAAAACCCTCGGTGGCGCCCACCATTGCCTTGAGGCGGTTGATAATGTCGACCGCCTTTTCGGTAGCCGCCTGAAGTTCGCTTTCACTTCTGCCTTGCTGCTCCAAATATGCCACCATGCAGGCCGCATCCAGCATGCCCTCGGTCATCTTGTGGGCATCAACGAGCAAGTTCGGGTCGCGGCGCTGAAAGTCCACGCCTTTGTCAAACTGCATTGCCGTGTCGCAGTGCGAATCAACCGTCAGGATGCGCTGATGCAAGACTTTCGCTCTGCGGAAGCTCTCTGCCTCGCCCACAAAGTGGCGGAAGAGGGGAAGCATGCAGGGATTGTTGTCGAGAATAAAGCACTCGGGGTGCCATTGTACGCCCATAACGCTCTTGAAGTCCGTACTTTCTACGGCTTCAATCACTCCGTCAGGAGCAGTTGCCGTAATACGGAGCAAGGGACCAGGCGTAGCCACCGCTTGATGGTGGAAAGAATTTACGGAAAAGGTCGTGCCGAGCGTTTTGCCTACGATGCTGTCGGGTAAAGCACTAACCGTGTGCGACGCCACGTGGCGAGGCATCTGTTGCGAGTGTTTGAGCAACTCTCTATCGGGCATACATGCTTTCATATCTTGATGCAGCGTACCGCCAAGGGCTGCTACCAACACCTGAACGCCTCGACAAATGCCTAACATAGGAATGCCGCGGTCGTAAGCCAATTTCGTGAGCAACAACTCATGACTATCGCGCACGGGATTGACGTTGCCGAGTTGCGGAAGGGGTTCTTCGCCCAACAAGAGCGGGTTGATGTCGCCACCCCCTGAGAGCAGAATGCCGTCCACCCCATCTAATTGTCCCAACACTTGCTCAGCGTCGTCCATAGGTGGAAGCGCCACGGCAATCCCGCCCGCAGCTGCGATGCTACGGTAATAACCTTCGGCGAGTTCCAAACCTTTTTCGCCAAAGTTGCCCGTAATGCCAATCACGGGGCGTGCCGTGTGATTGGGGTAGTGGGAGGTGAGGTGTTGATAGGAGGAAAGCATAATTATAAAATGAGAAAGGAGAAATGAGAAAGGAGAAATGCTATGCAGATAGGAGAAGAGGAATTTGCGTGAAACAATTTCTCCTTTCTCCTTTTTCCTTTCTCATTTCTTATTAGGATTTCGGGGAAACCAACCCTTGCGCACGCGCTCTTCTTGCTCAAAGAGTTCCTTGATACTCCACAGAGAGGAGAATCCAAATACTCCTACGATGCTGCTTATCAAGGTGTTTTCGATAAACAGTGCACCTACGGCACACCCGATGCCGACAAGGAGGAAAATCCACCACGGGCGGGTGCCGAAGTAGTATTCCGTTTTAATCACAATGGGATGGAACAGTCCGATGCAGAGGAATGCAGCGATGCCAATGAGGAGACCTTCGTAATACATGAGTCTTGTATATTGACAGAAGAACATAAGAACAAATTATAGAACTTATGTCCTTTTGTTCTTATGTCTAAAAAATCTGTACTCGGTTTGTATTAGCGTGCCGAAGCCACTACGGTGAGCATATTGGCAATGCCGTCAGCGCCTTGCTGGAGGTATTTGCCCACCATCTGCTTGATGAAGAAATTGAGTTCGGCGCCGAGCGTTACCTTCAACTTACATTCGTAGTCAGCTACGGGAAGCAACTGAATCCAAAGGTTCATGGCGATGGGCGAACCCACGCCCTCGAACTTAATCAACTTGGGGGCATCACGCTCTACGATTTGGAGGGTGATCTGTCCCATCTGTGTGCCAAAGGAAATGGTGTCCTCGGTAAAGGTAATGTCTTTGATTTGCTCCTGGAGCTTATCGAGCTTGTCAGCGTCCTTGCCGGCAGCCTCTTTAATCTTTTCGCGCACCATAGGATTCTCCATCGCGAGCTTGATTGCCTCGAAGTTGCGGAGGTCAGAGAAGCGTTCGTAAACGATGTTGATGTTGTTGGAGATGGTGCGGATTTCGCTTTCGTATTTAGTCATAAATAAGGGGTGGGAGGTTTTGAGGTTTTAGGTTATGAGGTTTTTAGGTTGTCGTCCAGCCCGCATGGTTCTTATAACCTTAAAGCGAAGCGACCTTATAACCTACAACCTAACACTCATAACTTGAAGAAGCCTCCGTGTGGAGGCTTCTCGTTATTTTACTTCTTCCATTCGCTGGGGTTCGCGCGCCACTCTGCGAGCATGGGCACGTGTTCAGCCTTGATATAACCAGTTTCCTTTGCCACTTCTACTACTGCTTCGTAGTTGGTGAGGGTTACGAGGCGCACGTTGGCGTCTGCAAATGCCTTTTCGGCAACGGGGAAACCGTAAGTGTAGCTTGCTACCATACCGATGACGTTGTAACCAGCTGCACGGAGGGCTTCAACAGCCTTGAGTGAGCTACCGCCAGTTGAGATGAGGTCTTCGATAACGATAACCTTAGAGCCTTCGGGGAGTTCGCCTTCGATGAGGTTGCCCATGCCGTGGTCCTTTGCCTTTGCACGTACGTAGCAGAAGGGGAGGGCGAGTTCTTCAGCCACAAGCGCACCCTGAGCGATGGCACCCGTAGCTACACCAGCTACTGCGTCAGCTTCGGGGAATTCTTCAGCGATGATGCGTGCGAGTTCAATCTTTACGAAGTTGCGCAATGCGGGGAATGACAACGTCTTGCGGTTGTCGCAATAGAAAGGTGAAAGCCAACCGCTTGCCCAAGTGAAGGGCTGTTCGGGTTGCAACTTAATTGCCTTAACATTGAGGAGCTTTTCAGCAAAGATTTTTTCAAGTTGACTCATAATCTTGAGAATATAAAATTGTGATTTAACTATCTTCTGCAAAGGTAGCAAAGGAAGCACAAGCAGCAAAGTAAAAAGTCGAAATTTTGAACCTGCGCAAAGAAATATGGGAGGGGGTGAAAACTAAGTGCCGATTAAATCAAACTAATCGGCACTTAGTTGAAATTAGTCGGGACTTAGTTTTTCGTAACTCCCAAGGTGTGTTTCTTAATTGGGGAGTGCACAAAAAAATCTGGGAAAACCCGTTGGCTTTCCCAGATTTCGTATGGTTCAGGTCGTTACTTGATGACCTTCTTGCCGTTCATGATGTAAACACCCTTGACAGCCTGCTTCACGCGACGACCACTGAGGTCGTAGAGTGTGCCAGTAGTGCTACCAGTAGCGATACCGTCAATGCTTGTGTCGAGACCTGTATCCGTGAGGATGAGGTTGTAACCGCTGAGTTCGGCACCGAAGTAGTACGCACGGTTAGCGAGGAGCGTAGTAGGCATGTAGGGGTAGAAACCTGCCTTGCCACCCTTGTCGCTAATGCTGTAGCATGCTTCATCACCAGTGTATTCTTCTTCACCGAGCGTTCCGTAGAGGATGTTGCCCTCACAGTTGTCAGTAGCCGCTTCATTTGCCTTGCGGAAAATGACAGACTTGCCAGCCGCTTCGGGAGCGTAGATAACAACACCCACTTCAGCGGGAAGCACTGTACCCTCAACGCGTGAGAGGTGGAGACGCTGTGCCTCATTGTCCGCCTTTGTTGCGATATAAGCCGCTACGCCTTCAGGAATTTCCGTTGCTTCGGGCAAGCAAAGCGATGTGAAGCCGTTAGCTGAGATGGTCAATGTGTAAGAATAGGGAGCGTCTTCGAAGCTTGCCTTCGTGTAGAGCAATTCAAAGGCTGCGATAGTCAAACACTTGTCTCCGCTCATATTAACCAACAAACCGAGGTCAACTTCCGTTTCTTCCTTCAACATGAAGCTCACTCCGTTGTACAACACTGAGGTCTTGGGCTTCATTTCCGTAGCAGCGAGGGCCTTGTGCAACTCATCCGTGTTGGGGAATTCGCCCGCCTTGGCAGCAACTACGTAACAACCTTCACACTGATCTTCGAACGTGCCATACTTCGTGCGGAAGCGGTAATAACCTGCGGGAAGCTTGACGGTCTGATAAATCTTGTGGTCTTTAAGCGTCTTGTCGAAGCGGTCCCATCCCGTAGTGATGGTCATTGCCTTGTTCTTTTCAGTATCAACGTGGGCACCGGTAGTGATATATACACCTCCGTAGTAACGGCGAGGATTATTTTCAAGCGTCCAGTCGTTAATCTTGTAGAAACGTGGGTTGTCGCCGTTCACCTTACGGTTGGGGTCACCCGCAAACGCTTCACGGTAGTTCTTCAAATAGTTTGCCGTTACGTCAGTTTCCGCATTAGAAGTCTGACCTACTGAAAGGCTCCACACACCCTTTGAAGCGCCCCAAGCATCTCCGTCAGGACCGAAACCTTCGCGGATACCAGAGTTGCCATTACCAGAATGGTCGGTGATGTAAGTGCCTGTGCCTTGGTCAAAGTTGTAGTAAGCGAGCAAGTTCCAGTCTTCTACTTCTGCCAAAGCGGTTTCGTTGGCAAGGCTACGGTTGCATACGCTCTGCAACTGGTCTTGGCTGAGGCAAGAACCCCATACGCGGAATTCGTCTACGCTACCGTTCCAAGGATAATCGTAACGTGAGATGACAAACTTCGTGAGGTTGTATTCAGAAGGCGCACCGTTGGCAACTTCCTTCATCTTCACACCATCGCGATAGAATGAAACTGTCGTACCGTCGAAGCTAACGGCATAGTGATGCCATTCCTGTTCGATCACAAAGTTGTTGTCTGACGTATGTGTCACACCAACAATGTCCAATGAGAGTGCACCCTTATCGGTTACGTAACCGCCGATAGTACCACCGTAATGACCGAAGCCAAGACAGCCACCGATGTCGATAGATGAGGGAGACATCCACCATTCAATCGTGAAGTTGCCACTCGTGAAGGGAGCCTTAGTCATTGATACGCTTGCTGCACCCGAGTTAAAGTTCAAACCGCTCTTAGAGTCGCCATTGCAAACAATCACTGCGTTGTTCTTAGAAACAGAACTGCTGCCGAGAGCGTTTGTAGCCGTGAGGCTGACATTGTATTTACCAGGAGCGTTAAACGTGTACTCAGGATTGCGACCTTCAATGAAGTGGGTCAAGTAATCATTGCTGATGATCCAGCTCCATGACGTGGGCAATGACAATGACTTGTCGTAGAAGTTCACCTTTTCGCCAACGAGGATGATGTTGGGCGTAACTTCGAATGCCGCAGTGGGAGCCACGTTCTTCACTTCCACATACTTGGTTTCGGTAGCCAATACCGTGTTGTTCAACTTCACATTGAGCTGTACGGCAAAGACACCTGCAAAATTGTAAGTGGCAGCGCCTACCATTGAATTGATAGTTTGCTTTTCGTAGTCCGAAACGTCCACCAACCATTCGTATTCGTAACCAAAGATGGGGCTTTCGGGGATGAACGTTACGCTTTCGCCAACGGCGCAAGATGGAGTTGAGAGTGAGAATGCAGCACTGATTGCGGGCTTCTTCACTTCTACTTCCAATGTGTCGGCAGCTTCGGCGCCTCGTGAGTTCGTTACCTTAGCAATAACCTGATGTGTGCCTTCCTGAGCGAAGTAAACTGTGGGCGACTTCATCGCTACGTTGTTCATATTCGCTGCGGGGATGGTCCAAGTAAGTGTTGTAGCACTCATGCTGGGCGTTGCCGAGAAGGTAACAGGCGCACCAACGTAGATGTCTCCCGAGGGAGCGTTGATTTCTACGGTAGGCGCAGCGGTAGATGTCTTCACCTTCGTGTTCTTATTCTCACGCTGTTCGATATTAGCGGTCGACTTGCTGGTCTTGGCGATAGGTGCATGGTTGCCGCCTACGCAGTCGCGCAAGTGAGGTGTGCCGTCAATGTCAATAATGTCACCGCGATAATAAGTAACGAGGTCGTTTGTAAGTGCTGCGTCGGGCAAAGAAACCTGATACATCTTCTTCACTTCAGCTGCGGGTAACGCACGCTTCCAAATGCGGAATTCTGCAAGTTCTGCGTCGAAGTAGCTGTTACCACTGCCTGCGGTGAAGGTAAGGTCGCCAAAGCCTCCAAGACCTGAGTATGCAGAGGAATTGTGTGATGCCTTTTTCGCACCATTCACGTAAACGGTGAGCGCACCACGGTCAACCACGATACAGATGTGCTTCCAAGCGCCAGCTGTAAAGGTTCCAGAACCTGTATTTACGCGATTCTGAGTGTCCCATCCTGCTGTGAACGAACCGTCTGAGTTGGCGTGCATCATCCATGTGCCCCAGTTACCAGCCGTTTGGTTCCAGTTGAGCAATGAAAGCGGACGGAGCCAGAACTCCATGGTTGCCTTTTCATAGTTTGTGCCAAACACGTTGGGAATCGTGAAACCGCCCTGCTTGATAAAGGCTGAGGGGAGCTTCGTGCTTGCAGAAGCGCCAGCGTAATACGCCTTGTTTGAAGCGAATGATTCAGCGTCTTCGTAAACAGCCGTTACATGGTATTCGCCAGCCTCAGTGAGGGCATAGGTAAGCGTTGAGGCATTGGTTTCACCCACCTTTATGCCACCGCAATATACGTTGTAAGCCAAAATCTTCTTGCCCGAACGAATGGGAGCCTGCCATGTGAGTTGGTCTCCGTTGATAGCAAGGTTTTCAGGAGCGTAGCATGACGAAGAACCGTAAACGATGGTAGAGTAAACGATGCGGTCGCCCTTGCGTGCGTCAATGGTCCATTCTTCTTCCGTGAGGGTGAAGGGCGTTTCGATACCGTCAAGGTTGTTTTCGTAGTCGATGACTGAAAGGTTGTGTAAGCGACCCGAACCAATCATAGAGTTGCGCTTACGTTCCACGATGAAGAAGTACTTCAAGGGTCGTGAACGGTCCATACCTTCAGAGAGGGCAGTGATGTCGTAACCAAATTCCATGGGTTCGTGGTGGAAACCATCGGTCCACTTACCGAGCATGGGTACGGCGGGAGCGGGGTTCATATCACCGTTAGCACCGTCGCCAGCATAGATAAAGTGGTGCATGGGCACAGCCTTTGAGGGTTCCGTAGCGTTCAAGTCGGCAGACACACCAGCATAGAAGCACAACTCAGAGCGGTGCGTGTATTCCACTTCCACCTTCATCGTGCGCAAGGGGCGGTAGTCTTTCTTAATTCTGTAGACTTCGGGCGTCCACCAGCCACCATTGGGCACCCATCCCTTACCGTCCTTCACGGCTGCGGGTACACTCCATGCATAGGGGCAGTAGATGAAACCCTTGTTCGCCCACCAGGGTCCCCAAGAGTTTACAATAATCCACGCACCCTTTTCAAGGGGTTGCTTTCCCCAAGGGTCGTTTGTTTCAAGGTCGCCTTCGCCGAAGATGCCGTCGCCATCAAGGTCAAACTCCACGCGGTCGTCATAGCCCACGATGGTAAGTGCGTGGTCAACCTGTTCGCCCCAACGTGTGAGGTAGCGCAAGCCCACGAGACCCGCTGCGCGGTTGGCATCCGTGTTTTCGATGTGTGAATCACCATTTGCCGAAGCCACACCGATACCTACGATACCCGGACGTCCCTTAAAGTCGGGGTCGCCATGGTGGTCATACAACCAGCTCTTCAAAATCTTACGTCCCTTAGCCGTTTGGAGCGTGAAGGGGATGTGTGAGGGCTTGTGCGCACGGTTGAACATGGCTTCATACCACTTGTCATAACCGTTCATCCACCCAATGTTGGGGTCGTCCCAGTCATACGAACCGTAGAGTGCAGAATTTGTACGACCGCCATACGTCTTTGCCGAGGGCACACCGATAAACTGAATGAACTCATCCTTACCCGAGTTACCGTAAGTAAGGTTGTAAACGAAGTGTGAGGGCAACTGATTTTCCTCCACATTCCCCGGAAGGTCGCGGTAGGCATTCAGTTCGTGCGTAAGCATGTAGCAGATGCGCGACGCCGCGCCACACGACCCATTCACCTGATTAAACACGGGGGGGAAATACTTCGTGTCGGCAGCATTGATGTGTGTAGGCAAGTCCGTGCGGTCCTGCACCTCCTGTAGCCCCATTTCGCCACTGCCCGAGCGTGTGCGCTTCGCAGAAGGCATCGGTTCGTCACCCTGCCAGTAGATCAACGAATAATCAGGGTTGAAATTATCTTCATAATCCACCCACTTCGTACGGTCTACGTCCATCACCTGCGCCTCCGCCACAAGGGGAGAAGCAAGTGCGAGTAAAAGAAAATGTTTTAAGTTCATGAGTAAATAAAATAGTTGATATGAGTAATTTTCAAACGTCTCTACTATCCCTGTTTCGCAAAAGTAGACATAATTTGCGGATTTTTAGTAAAGAAACCCCAACGTTTTTTGAAAATTAAATAAAATTACGAATCTCAGCAGGTTATCCCACGTTTTGCCCCCTTCCTCTTCTACTCTTTGTACACATTTATTTCAGAGGTAAAAGAGCGCCTCGAAGAGGCAAAAGCTAATAGCCCAGGGCAGAGCGACGAAGGAGCGACACCCTGGGTTGATATACGTTCCGAATGGTGCGCTCTGAAAGAGCAAAAGCCACATAACTCTTAACACATTGGAACTTAGTTGTTTCTTGCTTTTGCCCATTCAGGGCGAAAGCCCTGCGGACTATTTACCCAGGGTGCCGCTCCTTTGTCGCTCTGCCCTGGGCTGGTGGCAGGTTGACCCTTCAGGTCGCCCCGAGTAGGGATGCGTACAAAGAGTAGCTCCCCCTTGGGGACACCCTCCGTCGCTCCCCCTTTGCCCTCCGCATCTGGAAAAACGCATTCCGCAATAGGGGGAACTAATATGGAGTTAGTTGAAACTAATATGGAGTTAGTTGAAATTAATATGGAGTTAGTTTGAATTAAGTGCCGATTTGTTTGGGCTATTTCCAGCTTGCTGTTTTTCCCCTCAAACACAAAGGACGCCACTCCGCGGAGTAGCGTCCTTTATGATAGTCGCAAAAGCAAGCGCTGAGGGAAGTGTGTCTACCGTGTTTACTTGATAAACATCTTCTTACCGTTTACGATGTAAAGGCGTCCCTTGGTAACTTCGGTTACGCGGCGTCCGTAGAGGTCGTAAACCACTTGTTCGCCCGTCGCACCGTCGGTCAAGGTAATTTCCACGCCCGTAGCGTTTCCGCCAAAGTTCATGATGAAGCTGGGCGCGTTGCTCGTGCTTCCCATGCGCAAGAACGCCTTACCCTGCTTGAGGCGTGTGCCCGCCTGAGCCTTGTAAATACCGATACCTTCGTTGCCGTTCGCCAAGATGTAGTCGTTGTTCTCCATAACGACGGAAGCCACCGCAGAGTTAGAGAACTTGTTGTCAATCACAGCTACCGTTTCCGTCGTAGCAGGCACAAAGTCGCTCGCCTTGACGTCTACATTCCCCACAAGAATCACCCCTTCGTTAGCCGGAAGCGCAAGCCCCTCCTTAATCGCCTGGAGGTAAAGCGTGCTGCCAGTATATTCCTGTGTCGCATAGTAAGCCGTAACGCCCTCGGGAATTACCGTAGCATAAGGCGCACTGAAGGTGCTGATGGTCTGCTGATCTGCAATGCCCTTAAGGAGCTTGTCCCTATCAGTGCTGGTCGCCGTGAGGTTTACCTTGTTGAGCGTGTAACTGGAAACTTCTTCGAAGGTGTAGAATACAGTGTGAGCATCATCACCATAGTGAGCATCACCTTCGTTGCCGCTGTGATAATTCTTAGTAGACTTTTTGAACATAAAGTGATAGTACTTACCACTTTCATTACCATTCTTACCGAGGATGTTAAACGTACCAAACACCTCTTCGGACGACAACCTGGTATCCATGTTATTGGGAACCGCCTTCTGAACCTTCAGCGTGTTGTCATAACTGTTTACAGAGAAACTTGTGTTTGTATTGTTCATCTTATCATCAGCCTGCCATCCGAGATAATAACCGTTATCCGAGATAAAGGCATATTCTCCATTACCTAAGTCGCGGCATACGAAGATGGCTGCCGTTTCACTTGTCGTAGGAACATAAGCAGGTACAGAACCAGCAAAGATGCTTGTATTTTCTGTTCCTACAAACTCCATAGAGCGCGTTTCCTTTCTCCACCAAGCAGAAATCTTGTATGCCTTACCATTTTCAGGCATTACAATATCAGTAGTGTTAATGAACTCAGTCTTAGCGGTGTTAATAGCTTCTACAGATTCATGAGCATCAATAGCAGTTTGGAAAGCGTTACGCTGAGTATCAGAGGGATAACCTACTGTCTGAGGCGTATCATTGAGGAAAGTCTGCGCTGCTTCCATCGCAGTTTGCAACTCAGGTGCGATAGTCACGTAAGCATCCTGAAGCGCTTCATACTGCGTCTGCAATTCCGCAATAGCCTTTTCAACTTGTGCTTCGGTAGTTGCGTAGTCATAAGTAGACTGTGCGTTCTGGTTTTCCTTATAGGTAGCAATCAAAAGGTCTTCAGTAACATTACCAATACCTTGATTCATCTGCACAGTATAGCTTTCGGGACTGCCGATAAGGTTCAAGTCAAATTCAAGCATGCCGAAGAAGTACTGATCACCATGTTGTACCTTATTAGGACCAGCTGACTTTGTTACGGTAAAGCGCAAGTAGCGGTATGATATTTCAGAGGAAATGGTACTTGATTGATAAGTGTTGCCCGAATTGTGAGCAGGCAACCCTTCTGTGATTGTTGCCAATACGTCAGTGAATGTCGTACCATCATTGCTGCCGTACACCGTCATTGCTGTAGGAGCAGGTGAACCGTTGCGGGGCTTGTAGCTGAACGTGAAATTATTCGTTGAAAGTTCTTCCCCAAGGTCAACCTGGAAATGGTGAGGTTCGTTCACTACTGTACCATTCCAACGTGTGTGGAAGTAAGAACCTTCATTGTTATCAACAAGTGCGGCGATACCACCACCGTCATTGTTATCGCCACCTGTATTTTGGTCGGCATTCGTAGAAACGTAGAAATCACCCGTTGTGTTCGTTGTCTGCAAAGGTGCTTCACCATCGAAAGTGGCAGGAGTGTACGTCACTGTACCACACTGACCAATAAGCGTAGTGGTATTGTTGATTAACGCTTGGAGTTCCGTCTTCTTAGCATCAAGTCCAGCATCCTTTACTTCATTGTACGCGTTGAGCAAGGCTTCATGGTATGCGTTCAATGCGGATGCTGCCGCTTGAAGTTCTTCCTGTGTTGCAGTTTCGTTGTTGTAAATAAGGTTAGCAGCATACAAACCGTCGCAGGCATTAAGAATAGCTGTTTGTGAGGAACTATAACCATCCTTTACGGAAAGAAGTTCAGTCTGCATATTTGTGAGACCAAATTCCGCAAGACCAAAGTAATAGTAACTACCCAACTTTCCACCTGTAGCATCTGTTACACTAAAGCGGAGGTAACGGTAAGCTGTACCCTTTGTTCCCAAAGTGGCAGAAGCATACGTAGCGCCCTTTGTTGTGGGAAGTCCACTCAAAGATGTTATAGAAGTATAGTCAGTTCCGTTTGTACTACCCTCAATCACCATTGTCTTGGGGGCATCTACGTTATAAGCAGAATTGGGAAGGGTTATATAATTGAATGCAAATTGCTCTAAACTATTCCCTTCGCCCAAGTCAATGATAAAGTTGTGGTTCTCACTGATAGCCGTTCCCGCCCAATTCGTATGGAAGAACGTTTCAGGGTTACCATCAACCAAGTATTTTGTTTCGTGACCTGTTTCGGGGGTGTTAGACGTAATGGTGCAAGTAGTTAAATCGAGGGCACTACCCTTAATTTTCACTTCCGCCATTTCATTAACAAGCGCTTCAGTCTTGGCAATGGTTTCTTCCAACTTCAAGCGTTCTTCAATGGTTTCGTCTACCACTTCTGCTGTGATGTACCACTGTGTCGCATCAGCGTCAGTTCCCCAACCTACGATGTTGAAATCTTGAGAAGAAGAAGCACAGTGCAAACCAGTTCCTCCAACGAGGGCGAATAGGCCATTACCCATGTTCTGAAGGCGGTACGCGTGAGCACCGTTGTCAGTAGTCTTATCGCTCTTGTCAGCTTTTAATACAGCACTCGTACTAACATTTCCAGGATATAAACCTGTAGCCTTATTCTTTAGATAGTATGTGTTAGTCTCTGCGCCTGCTTCGAAATACCAAAGTTGAGCGTCATTATTAGCAGTTGGAAGACCAAACATCTCATTCTTATCGTCGCCCTCAGCGGTTTCAACGCCCATACTGCGATCGGCATAAGCTTTGTTGGTCAAACGATAAGCATATCCTTCTGTAATATTGACACGCGCGTAGTCGTTGTTAATCAAGTTTGCATATTCTTGATAGAGCACATCATATACCGCACTGTAAGCAGCAACGGTTTGAGCATCGTAAACTTCCTCTGCTGATTCGTATGCTTTCTGCAAATTGGTTAAAGAAGAAGCTCTATAGTAACCAACCTTTGTTCCTGTTTCATCAGAAAGGTCAAGAAGTTGCTTTGCACTGCCTAACAATTCGCCCAACAATTCATACTTTGCCTCTGTATTGTCGGTATCCATAACGTTAGTGGCTGCAACGGGAGTGTTGTCTGCATTAAGGGTTACGACGGAAGCCTTACCTGAAGCAATTGCGGCAGCTGCTTCTGCTGAAATCTCAAAAGTCTTCTTGTCAGAGAAACCGATGATTTCGCCCTTTTCATTAAAGATAGCAAAACCTACGCCACCCGTACCTTCCATAGTTACGGTGTTGCCTAAAATGGCGAAGTTGTAAGAAGGTGTGGTAGCAGTAGCAAATGATGCATAACTACCAATTTCAGAACATATAGTAGTTTCACCATACTGTTCAAGATTATCGCCCTTATAACTCTTAATAGTTTCGCCTGTTGCGTCGTTGATGAAGAGCACCGAGATGTTTTCCTTGTATCCAAGGTTCTTTATTTCCTTAATCGCCGCATCAATTTGCGCTTGCGTAAGGTTATAGACAGAGTTGGAGTAGTCGCCCACAAAGCGATTGTCCATCACTTCAAAGAAACCGTGTGCGCGGAAGAATTCCGTGAGGTCTTCGCCCGCAGCCAAGCAACACTTCTTATAGAAATGCATCAAACACTTGCTACCATCTTGAGCATAACCCGTGGACATGGGGTCTTGACGGAGCATTTCGAAGAGACGGGGGTAGAACTTGGGGTTGTGACCGAGTACGTGGTAATACAAGAAGAGCTTGTAGTACATGATGGTCTGCGCCCAAATGTTGTTGCTAAAGAAGTCTGTGCCTTCAGCATTGAACTGCGTCAACACATTGCTCAACGCACCCTCCGAGCCGTTATAACGTGAGGTGGTTTCACCGTAGTACCACAACACCACATTCGCGAAAAGGTTGTTGGTAACTTCCGTCAAACCATTTACCGTGAGCAACGCCTGGTGCTGGTGACCAATTTCGTGACCAGGTCCCCAGTGACTGCCAGCATTAGTAGGTAGATTTTGGATGATACCGTCCATCGTGTTAAAGTTGTAACCACAATGCGCCCATCCACCATACATATAACTATTGGGAATACCATAAGAGAGACCGTGAATATTGTAGTAATCGCTGTAATCGCTTTCAAATTCACCATCTTCTCCAGTGTATTCAAACACATTCTTACTATCTGTAATGGAATAAGGAGACTGCTTGGCTTCAGCATTGATGGTACTCTTGCCCAAGACGCCCAACAAAAGGCGTTCCCAAAGCATAACATTGTCCCACTCGTTGATACAGTCTTCAATCTTTACCAAATCATTAAAGTAAGTGGCGAGACCTTTATTCGTCTTACCATCTGTATCTACGGTATGTTCATCCAACAAGGGGAACTGGAGGGTGATGTATTTACCCAATACCGTAACGGTTTTCTGAGTGGCACGTGCTTCAAGATAATTCCACGTGTCATTATTGTCTGCTGTGTAAAGTTCATCGCCTACCTTATTCCAATAGCCGTTGATGTGCCCCCCCTCAATGTGAATCTTGATGGGGTCATAATCCGAGAGTTTACGCGCCTTAGCCTTGTTGCCCCTTTGGCCATTAGAGGTATCGAAAGTGTGAACAACATAGTTGATGCAGAAGTTCGTTCCGTCATTGTAAACAGGGATGACATTCAATCCTTGATGCAGTTCCCAACCATTTGCGTAACCGCTAAGTTCCCCATGTCCAATATGATACGTCAAATAAAGCGAAGAACCAGCTTTGATTTCACTTTCTACCATCACATAGACGACATCTCCGTTGTTTGCAAAAATACCCGTGGGGTTGTTCAAGTTGGTATGTGCATTCAAACCCAAAGCTTTTGCTGCTGCTTCAGGTTCGTTGTAAGGTTCGTAGAGTTGCACACGATACTTCTTGGCATATTCAGCACCCCACTTCTCTTTAGAGTTATCATAGTTAGCTTCCTCCCAAGATGTATTTCCTGCCACCTTGCGCACCATTGCTTGCAAAGTTGTAGGCAACGCCTTAAATGACGCATTGTTTTCATCAAATGCATCCTTCAATGTAGTGCACGACTTGTCAGAGAAAAGGTTGTCGAGGTGCGCTTGAATAGTGGGGACTGAGGTAAAGATATTCAGTGCTTCCTCGATTTCTGCAGACGTCATTTCCTTCTTGGTGATGGTCCACTGTGTGGCAGTTGCGCCTGATTCCCAACCTACAACGTTGCTACTTCCGTCAATATGGGCATAACCATAATTGCCATAGGTGTAACCCTTGAAGGTGTTGTTGCTATTTTTTGTTTCTAACGTAATCCATGATTTGTCGGCATCGGTAGTGCTTGCCAGCGTCCAACGGGTAGATTGACCATTGGCTTGAAGGTAAGTGCCATAACCCAAGTTGCGTAAGGCATAACCATTGTCGCCCTTGGATTCAACGTACCACAGTTGCGCTTTGTTGGTGTTGTCTTTCGCTACGCCAGCCACGCTTTGGGGATTCGTAGCTCCCATAGCCTTGTCGGTGTAACCTACATTTGTAAAATGATACACCTTGCCCACTTCAAGTTCGGTGAGTTGTGCCCACGCACTACCCACCCCAAGGAGGGAGAAGAGGGCGGAGAGGAGGATAAACCTCCATTGCGTAAATAGTTTCATAGTTTTTTGTAGAAATTAAATTTACGAAATGATTATAATGTTGTTAGTATGTTGTGCCTTTTCCCTAAATGCGTAACTATGCGTAGGGGCATACTACGGCAAGATATTTTTTGGGGAGTGCAAAGTTAATGATTTATTGGGATTTAACGGTTGAGAGGATTTTGTTTTTTTTATGTTTTGCACCCTTGTATGACCGTTCTGCTATCTTATAGGTGGCAGAATGTGTAGCTCATGGCAAGGCATCGGTTGCCTTGGGGGTAAGAAAAAAGGGCGCACGATTTGTGCGTCCTTACATATAAAAGAAAAGTCCTTAGAAGGTGAAGACGAAGCGGCCGCGGATGCCCCAGCGCTTGGTGGTGGGGTCGTCGAGGTAGTTGAGGCGGCGCACGTATTCGATGTTAAACACCTTGAAGATGTTGTACAGCCCGACGTAGGCTTCCACGTAGGGGCGCTTGCGGTTCATCCTGGTGGTGATGGGCGTGAAGTTGCCCGAGGCGTCGAAGGTGCCGGGGAAGTGGTAGAGGTCGGCACGGTGGGCATTCTGCTCCAGCAGGGGATTGTTCTTCGCCGTGAGGTCTCCCCAGAGGGCGCTGAAGCCGAAGTATTCGCGCAGCTTGAGGTGCTTGATGAGCGGAATGCGGTTGAGGATTTTGCCGTTCAGTTCCCACGAGCAGAAGAGCGCGGCATAGCGGTCGTTGAGAAACTCCATGTTGCGCAGGAGGCTGAAGGTGTTGTCGTCCTTGATGTACGAGAGGTTGGCAGCGGGCACGATGAGGTAGGGGAAGGGCACGCGGTTCCATTGCGCCCCAGCCTTGAACTGCACGTCTATGCGCCCCCACGAGGGAGTCCAGAAGCGCTTGTAGATGCCTGCTTCGGTGAAGTTGTAGGTGTAATCACTGCCCAACAATCCCTTGAAACCGAAGGAGTGTTGCAGAGTCAGCTTGGGCGCATCGTTGTTGGTCGCCACGCGGCGCTGTTTTGTGTTCACCCACTTCACGCCCGGCTGATAGGTGAGCGAAACGGTGGCTTCCGTAGCGCGGAGATCCTTCACATGACTTGCGGCATCTGATGTCACAGCTCCTGTCGAGAGGGGTTGGTAGAAGAGGCGCGCCGTGGGGCGGTCTTTCTGCACCTTTGCCGAGAGGCTGTAGGAGAAGCCGTTTTCGTATTCACGGGTATAGCCTGCGCGCCAGTATTCCGTATAGAGCATGTGCTCAACGGGCGTCCATTTGAAGGAGGTGAAGACGTTGTCCTTGTCCGTAGTCATGAACTTGTCGGAGGGTGACACGACGTCGTTGTAGTAGCCCACGGAAATCTTGTTGTAGGGATATTCGTGGGGCAGGTAAGCCTTGGGGATAAAACTGTAGGTAAACTCCCCACTGCCCTTCCAGCAATGGTCGTCAATGCCATAGGCGGCGTAACCTTTGAAGAAGAGGTTGGGGTGGAGGTTTGCCGTAGTTTGGAAAGAACCGCGGAGGCGGTAGCCCTCCACAAAGTTTTGCGAGAAAATCGTGTTGATAGGTCCGATGTCAAGTTTGGAAGGCTTCTTGGGGTCGGTGCTCGTTTCCACAAAGTTTTCGACAAAAGCCTTGGCAATCCAGATAAACACCTTATACCCCTTGAGTTGCTGCATCTTCTGCACGAAACTCTCCATACCCTCTTCCGAGTCGGTGAGTTCGCCTGGGCGTCGTGCCTCCCAGAATTGCGCATTCTGCACACGGGCGTTGTAGTCCTCACGCTGATCGCCCTTGAAGTCAAATTCCTTATCGGCAATGGGGGCAAAGGAGAAGGCGGAGTAATCCGTAGTGCGCTTAATCTGCATGCTCTGAGTGCCTTCGATAAGGCTGAGTTCCATGATCATATTGTCGCGCGCCAAGACCTGTTCGCCCGTGGGGAGGGTTTCAAATTCCTGCACCACACGCATGGTTTCAACAAAGTTGATGTCGGAGCGGTGGGGGATGGTGATGTCGGCACGGTGCACACGGTAGGTAGAATCTGCCATGACATACAGATGACCCGAGAAACCGAAGTCCTGCGGATTGTTGGGCGTAAAGGCCACATCAATGCAGCGGCGCCCGTCGATATTGAGGGTGTCCATCAGGAAGTAGCGGTAAAACCCGATGGCATAGTTCGTCGAGAGCGGACTGATGAAGGGGTATTGCAGGAGGCGCACCTTATCATCGTTGATGTTTACCGTCGTAAAGCAGTCCTGAAGCATCGTGTTGAGGATGTCGCCCGTAGCAAAAATATCATTGATGCCGTTGGCGCGCTGACCCAGAACGATGCTCTTTTGAGTGTCCGTCGATTTGCGGTATATCTCGCGCACCACGCTTTCATCTACCGAGATGGGCAGGATGCGCTTTCCCGTGTAGTTACAGGTCTCTACGTGGTCGAGCAGGAAGGGGTGTTTCTGCGCCCACTCCCATTCCGTCATGTTGTCGGTGATGTTGTTGATGGAGAGCACGAGTTTGTTGTACTTCTCCAAGCTGTAGAAGTCGTGTGCCTTGAGTGCCCCCAAGTTCTTGCGCTCAATCACCTTCTTCATGAGTTCTACGGCGGGGTTGTTCTTACGGCTGTACTTCTTTTTCTTCCCCACGACGGTGGCAGTCTGGATCTCCGTTTCAAATTCCTCAAGCATCACGTCCAATGTGCGGGCACGCTTCGGCGTAAACGTTTTGGCGTTATACCCCACAAAGGAGAAGGTCAGTTCGCCCGTCTTAAAGGGGATAGAATACTGCCCCTTCTCATTCGTCTGCACCGCACGCTCGCCCTTGTAATAGACATTGACGTACGGCAATGGTTCCCCCGTCCGCGCATCGGTAACCGTGCCGGAAATCTTCTGTGCCAACATGCTCAGGGAGCAGGTTAGGAGCAGGAAGTATGTGAGGAGGGAACGCATTTGGGGGAAATGAGAAAGGAGAAATGAGAAAGAATTTTCCTGGAATGAGAACCGGACGGCGCTCTCCCCCTGTTCATAGGGGGAGGGGACCACGTAGTGGTGAGGGGGTGCAGAAAGCGGGTGTCAATAAAAGAACTGCGCAAATAACATTGTTACATATTTTTTCTGCCCCCCCCCCCCGCCAAAGGCGGTACTCCCCCTATGAACAGGGGGAGAGCGCCGTGCGGAGTGCTT
>JAZORE010000050.1:0-23260 GCA_045656425.1 Alloprevotella sp. | reverse complement strand
AATCCTTCTGTACTTTGAGCGAGTGCACCGAGCGAGGTGAGGCAAGTTACTGCCATTATTCCGAATATTCTTTTCATGATATGATACAGATATTCTGTTTTTATAGTGTTAAGATAAATAGGTCTACATGCTGAGTGAGGTAAGTTCAAAATAGAGTTTTTCCTTAGATTGAGGGACGTCTATCTTATAAAGTACGATACCTACACCCTTTGCAAACCAATATTCTTCGTCATACGAGAATGTTTTTTTATTAAAGGTCGTTGTATTTTTGCCTTTAACGACATAACAATGGAAAGTACCTGCAGAAGTGGTGTGGTCACGTTCCTCTACAACTTGAAAGTCTGAATAGGTTGTAGAATTCGTGAATGTTATTCCCAACGTTTTGGAAGTCGTTGTAGTAGTTCCGCATTCAAGCGCATCTCCCACCTTCAGTTCTGCAGGAATCTTGAGCAAAAACCCTGTGTTGCTGGCGGAAGTATTTATCGGTCCGAATAAAAGATCGCTAATTGTGTAAGAACCATCAGGATTGACGTCTATAGCTGTATAATACCCCTCTTTAATACCTGCAAAATTTGAGGGCTTTTTCTTCTTATTGAGTATGAAATTCTTAGTGATAACTCTGGTGGTACCGTCTTCGCGTACTTCAACCTTTGTATTCTCCTTAGTTTGATATACATATGCATAGCCCATGGCGAGTTTTTTCATCTCACCATGAGTCACGGTATACTCAGCCTTAGCACCCATCTTGGAGAGAATAAACCCTTCAGCTGTTTGAGCGAGTGCACCGAGCGAGGTGAGGCAAGTTACTGCCAATATGCTGAATATTTTCTTCATGATATGATATAGATATTTTGTTTTTATAGTGTCAAGATAAAAAAGGGTGTAGCGTAACTATAGATTATGCCACACCCTTTTGCAACGTTCTAAATAAGTCTACATGCTGAGTGACGTCAGATGGAAAGTATAAGGAGTACCAAAATAACTACCAATATAACTATCTGTCTTGATAAATACAGGGCCAACTCCCTTTGCAAACCAATACTCTACTTCGTAACTGTAATTACGGGTGTGCTTTTTCATTTGAAAATTAACGGTACATGTTCCTTTTACAACAAAACAATGGAACGTTCCAGCTGAAGTCGTCATGTCTTCTTCTTTCACTACTTCCAGATTTGAATATGTTGTAGACACTTCACCCCATTTATTTGTTAGGTCTTTTATTTTACTTACACAAGTACCTCCTTCAAGTTTGTCACCCACTTTCATTTCGGCGGGAACTTTCATGCGGAAACCAGAACTTTCCTGGCTTCTGTTTATAACTCCGAAGAATAAGTCACCGATTGTGTAAGAACCATCGGGCTCAATGGTTGTTGTTGTATGGATGCCCTTATTCTTGAACGTGAAGGTTTTGTCGGGTTTTTTCTTCTTGTTCAGTGTAATAGTAAAATTCGTTATCAGATTTTTTCCGCCCTCAAGAGGTTCAGCTTTTGTAACCTCCTTTGCCAAGTATTCAGGGTTTAAACTACCCTGAGGGTTGATGGCGTACTCTGCTTTAGCCCCCACTTTTGAAAGATAAAAACCTTCCGCTGTTTGAGCGAGTGCACCGAGCGAGGTTAGAAAAGTAGCGACCAATAATACGAATGTCTTTTTCATGGTCTTTGGATTTATTGAACTATTGTAAGACCAACGTACCAATCTCCGTTGTCAAACATGTTTTTTGTTTCAAATTCAGGGGCTGAAATTCCGTAGCCAACCGTCAAGAATAAACGTTCTTTTGACTTCTTGGTTTCATACAACTTTATACCTGCTTCTAATCTTGCTTGCGCGCCATAAGCAAATTCGAACTTATCGTCTTCGCTCGTTTTTCCAGTCTCAGAATTATACTTAGCTTCCTTGAAATTGTTAATTCCAATGTAGGGGAATGCTTTGATTTGAAGCAAAAAGTTCTCGCCTATAATTCTATGTTGTAGACCGTAACCCAATGCAAACGACAACCAATCAATGTCACCTAAGCCATAACCGAACCCCATTTCCCAATATCCGCTTTTACCTGAGTTCCAACCCCATCCAATTCCGAGAATTTCTGAATCCTTGTTCCAACTTCCATAAAAATCCCCAGCACCAGAATATCCTCCTTCTGGTTTTTCCTCTGTTAATACAGATTTTATTTGTTCGCCTTCTGAATTAACCAATACTTGTGCGGAGAGTGTGAAGCATGTAGCAATACCTAATGCCAATGTAAGCAATCTCTTTTTCATAACATTAAAATTATTTAAGGGTTTGTAAGATATTTTAACACCGACAAAGGTAATGGTTTGCAATATGTCCGTGGTAGCAGTTTGCGTGATAAATATTCACACATTTGTAGCGGATTTTTCACAACTGCTGTCTTGAATATCAGCAAGTTCCTTAAAGAAATTGTAGTTTAGCGCCCTTGAAATCTGCATTAAGAGGGCGGTGTCAATGCTTGAGCGCATGAAAATCTTGTAGACATTTGTCCTATCGCAACAAATTTCCTGTGCTAACCAACTTGGGGTGCGGTTAATTTGCTTCAACCGTTGTTTGATGCGGTCACCGATGTGAATCATAAAGCGTAATGCTTAAGGGGATGAATAAAGAAGTTAATTGGCTGTAAGACAAATACAAAGAAAACTTCTGAACACGCACTTTCCAACGGGGTAGTAGAAAAATAAATGCGTGGAATGAATCCTAATCACTCGTTCCACGCTCTGAGGTCTTCGCATTACCCGATGTACATGAACGAGCAATGAAGAAGTCCCACGCAACTTGTATTATAAGTATAGCGCAAACGTGTGTCCTCGAGAAAAGGGCACAATTCGTGCTGTACAGATAATTACAACAACGAGGACATCTACAATTGCTATTGTTCAGTGTACATCATACGAATTTGCGAAGTTCCAGAGCCCATGAACAAAGCGTTGTAAACGCCTTATCTATTTTTATGAAATGCAAAGCATGTGGCTTGTCGGTAGAAAAGCCCTTTTGCTCCTCATTTCATTAGCAAATTTAGTAAAATAAATCGGATTCTCAAGTGTTTGTTTTGATTTCGTGATGTTGAAATCGGGAGTGTTGACAGAAATGTGGGGGATGCTAAAAACAATGACGGTTTTACAAAAAACAAATCGGCACTTAATTTCAACTATCTTGGAGATAAATTGAATTAAGTGCCGATTTGTTTTGGCGGTTCGTTATGTAACTTGTCCGTTTCCCATACAACACAATAAAACTGCGAGTTATCTCACAACTTTATTTGAATAGTTCGGAATGACTTCCCAAGCGTACTAATTTTATCACCTCTTCCTCGGGGTCAAGCCAAATGAGGAGTAAATCATTTTCTACATGGCATTCCATAAAACCTGCATAGTTGCCAATAAGTCGGTGTGGTTTGTATTGGTCAGGGATGAAACCGTTGCGTTCCAGGAATTGAAGCACCTCTTTTAGGTGCTTAATTTTTGCAGGATTGTTTTGGATGCGTTTCAAGTCCTTCTTAAATTGGCTTGTAACCTTTAATGTAAACATTATTCTACAACGAATTGATTACAGCTTCAAGATTGTCTGCGTGAAGTGTTTCCAAATCCTGACGCTCCTTGGCTTCCTTCATAGCAGTCAGGGTAAGCTGATTAGGATTGCAGTTTACGGCATCCATAAGTACGCTTTCCACATAGTTGTTGAGGCTGCGATTTTCTCTTAATGCAGCCTCCTTTAATTTTGCAAGCAATTCCAAACTTAAGCGAAAGGCTGTTTGCTTTCTTTCAATAACTAAATCCATAGCGCAAGTGATGTTTTTGTATCTGCAAAAGTATAACACTTATATAACATGGCAAAAGAATTTTCTAAAAAAACACAGCATACGGACTAATGCCGTACGCTGTGTTTTTATTCTTACCCAAAGAGTTCGCGCAGGGCGTGCTCCACGCGTGCTACGGGGACGAGTTCGATTTTGTATTGCTTGGGGTCAATCGCCTTCATGTTTGCTTCGGGCAGGAGGAAGCGGCGGAAGCCTAACTTTTCGGCTTCGGCAATGCGCTGGGCAATGCGGTTGACGGGGCGTATTTCGCCGCTCAATCCTACTTCTCCCGCCATGCACACGTTGCGGTCAATCGCCGTATCCACGTTGCTGGAAAGCACGGCAGCAATGACGGAGAGGTCAATGGCGGGGTCGCTCACGCGGATGCCGCCCGCGATGTTAAGGAAGACGTCCTTCTGCACGAGTTTGAAACCCACGCGCTTCTCCAACACGGCAAGCAGCATGTTGAGGCGGCGCAGGTCGAAACCTGTGGCGGAGCGCTGTGGTGTGCCGTAGGCTGCCGTGGAAACCAACGCCTGTGTTTCAATCAGGAAGGGGCGTACGCCCTCGATTGCAGCCGAGATGGCGATGCCCGAAAGTTCTTCACCGCTCTGCGAAAGCAGGATGCCCGAGGGATTGTCCACAGGGCGAAGTCCATCGGAGTTCATTTCGTAGATGCCAATCTCGGAGGTGGAACCGAAGCGGTTTTTGATACTGCGCAGGATGCGGTAGAAGTAATGGCGGTCACCCTCAAATTGCAGGACGGTATCAACAATATGTTCCAACACCTTGGGTCCGGCAATGCTTCCTTCCTTGGTGATGTGCCCGATGAGGATAACGGGCACGTTGCTCTCCTTGGCGTACTTCAAGATGGCGGCGGCACACTCGCGAATCTGCGTGACGCTACCAGGTGACGACTCTACAGTCTCGGTGGCAATCGTCTGTATGGAGTCAATGATGACGAGTCCCGGCTGGGTGTTCTTGATGTGCGTGAAGATGGCTTCGAGGTTCGTTTCACACACGAGGAGGCAGTCAGAAGGCTCTTGCGTGATGCGGTCGGCGCGGAGTTTGATTTGGCGCTCGCTTTCTTCACCACTTACATAGAGCACACGGCGCTCCTTCATGGCGAGTACAGTTTGCAATAAGAGGGTAGATTTCCCGATACCGGGTTCTCCGCCCAACAGAATGAGCGACCCCGGCACGAGTCCGCCACCCAAGACGCGGTTCAACTCCGCATCGTGCGTATCCATGCGTGGTTCCTCTTCCGCCGACACGTTGCGTAACGCCACAGGTTGGGCACGCTGACCGTCAAGTCCTGTCAAAGCATGGCGTGCCTGCACCTCCGTTTGACGTGCAGAGGTGTTGTGAATGTGGAGTTCCTTAAAGGTGTTCCACTGTCCGCAGGCGGGACATTTGCCCTGCCACTTCGGGGACTCTTGTCCGCAGTGGTCGCAGACGTATATGGTTTTTTGTTTCGCCATGGGGGATGATTGTGAAGGGTTGAGGAGATGGGAAAAACTTATCGGGAGATAGTTTGAAATAACTCGGGTTTAATTTCAACAAACTCGGAGATAGTTTTGAGAGCGAGGGACTATTTTCCCGTTACGATGCGTTTAAGTGTGTCTAACTTATTGAGCGCCTCCATTGGCGTGAGGTTGTTGATGTCCACCTGCAGGAGTTCGTCGCGAATCTGCATCAGGACGGGGTCGTCGAGTTGGAAGAACGAAAGTTGTGTGCTTCCCGACGCCACAGCATCCGCCATTTGACTCACTGCATCGGTAGTGCTACCGCTGGCATGGTTGCGCTCTAATTGCTTGAGCACTGCTTCCGAGCGGTCAACGATACTTCGGGGCATACCCGCCATTCTCGCTACGTGGATACCAAAGGAGTGTTCCGATCCGCCGCGCATGAGTTTGCGGAGGAAGATAACTTTGTTGCCCGCCTCCTTCACCGACACGTTGAAATTCTTGACGCGCGGATAAAGTTCCTCCATTTCGTTGAGTTCGTGGTAGTGCGTGGCGAAGAGGGTGCGGGCGGGCGCCGTGGGGTTCTCGTGCAGGTATTCCACGATGGACCACGCGATAGAAATGCCGTCGTAAGTGCTTGTGCCGCGCCCTAATTCGTCAAACAATACGAGGGAGCGCTCCGTAATGTTGTTCATGATGTTTGCCGCCTCGCTCATTTCCACCATAAAGGTACTTTCGCCGACGGAAATATTGTCGCTTGCCCCCACACGGGTGAAGATTTTGTCGACCACCCCGATGCGTGCGCTTTCGGCAGGCACGAACGAACCGATTTGTGCGAGGAGCGTGATGAGTGCTGTCTGACGCAGGAGGGCAGACTTACCTGCCATGTTCGGTCCCGTGATGATAATCACCTGCTGGTCGGTGGTGTCGAGGTGCACATCGTTGGCAATGTATTCTTCTCCGATGGGCATGAGCGTTTCAATCACGGGATGGCGCCCCGCAACGATGTCGAGCGAAAGGCTTTCGTCAACAACTGGGCGCACATAGCGGTGCAGCGCAGCCACATGGGCAAGGGAGTGGAGGCAGTCGAGCATAGAGAGCGCTCGGGCGTTGCGCTGGAGGAGGGCAATGAACCCAAGGGCGTATTGTGCAAGTTCGTTGTAAAGGCGGGTCTCAAGCGCCAGGATTCTGTCCTCCGCACCGAGGATTTTCTCCTCATATTCCTTGAGTTCCTGGGTGATGTAGCGCTCGGCTTGGGCAAGCGTCTGCTTACGAATCCATTCGGCAGGCACGTTGTCCTTATACGTGTTGCGCACCTCAATATAATAACCGAAGACATTGTTGAAACCAATCTTCAGACTGGGAATACCCGTCTGCTGACTCTCGCGCTGTTGCATTTGCAAGAGGTAATCCTTACCCGAAGTAGAAATGGCGCGCAACTCATCCAGTTCCTCGTTCACGCCACTCCCAATTACGCCTCCTTTAGCCACTAATGCGGGCGGGTCAAGGCGAAGGTCATGGAGAATACGGCTACGGAGTTCTTCGCAACAGTCAAGGCGCAAGCCGAGTTGGCGAATGTAGTCGTCAGAAGTGGTGGCGCAGGCTTCTTTCAGGCGAGCCACGCTATCGAGCGCCACGCGCAACTGCTGCATTTCGCGGGGATTGACGCGCCCCACGGCAACTTTTGACACGATACGCTCAAGGTCGCCAATGCGTTCCAACTCCTGCTGACAGAGGTCGCGGAAGTCGGGCTGGCGGAAGAAGCATTCCACACCGTTCTGGCGCTCTTCGATTTCACGCACGGAGCGCAGGGGGAACAACACCCAACGGTTGAGCAAGCGCGCCCCCATCGGTGTGAGCGTATGGTCAATGACGTGAAGCAACGACGTACCGCCTTCGTTCATGGGGCGGACAAGTTCGAGGTTGCGCGTAGTAAATTTATCGAGACGCACAAAGCGTTCTTCCTCAATGGGTTGTAAGCGCGTGATGTGGCTGACTTGCGTGTGTTGCGTCTGTTCCAAGTAGATGAGCACGGCACCTGCCGCCACGGTAGCCGCTTGCAGATGCTCCACACCAAAGCCCTTGAGGTTTTTAACGTCAAAGTGCTTCAGGAGTTTCTCACGTCCCGTAGTGTCATTGAATGCCCAGTCGTCGAGTTCGAAGATAAAATACTTCGCACCGTAGAGTCCCACGAAGCGCTCCTTACGTCCGCGCTCTACGAGCACTTCCTTGGGCGCGAAACCGCCGAGGAGTTTGTCGATTGTCTCAGGCGTTCCTTCCGTAAGCAGAAATTCGCCCGTAGAAATGTCGAGAAGGGAGAGTCCGACGGCAGTTTTTCCGAAATGTACGGCAGCCAAGAAGTTATTTTCGCGGCTTGTCAGCACGTTGTCGGAAATGGCCACGCCTGGCGTAACGAGTTCGGTAATGCCGCGCTTGACGAGTTTCTTGGCAAACTTAGGGTCTTCCAACTGGTCGCAAATCGCCACGCGGTAGCCCGCACGCACTAATCGGGGCAAGTACGTGTCGAGCGCATGGTGGGGAAAACCCGCCATTTCTGTCTGCGCCGCCGTAACGCTCTTGCCGTTATTTCTGCGCGTCAAGGTGATGCCGAGCACCTGAGCGGCAATCACGGCATCATCACAGTAGGTTTCATAGAAGTCTCCGCAACGAAACAGCAATACGGCATCGGGATGTTTTGCCTTCAAGTCGTAAAACTGTTTCATCATCGGGGTTAATTCTTCTTTCGCCATATATATAAGAGTAAAGATAAAAGAGTAAAGAGTAAAGTTGCCTTGCAGAGTGTATTTTCTCTAAAGTTATAGATAGGTTGGAGGGGACTTTACTCGCGACGTAAGGGATAGTCACCACGGAGTTTTTCAAAATCTTCGGGATGTGCTTTTAGCGCATCGCTATCACGGCGTGGGTCGTAAAGGCGGAGGGGAGAATCGGCTGCTACAGCCTTTTCGGGGTAATAGGCATAGACTTCGGGGAGGGTAGGGGCGGAAACGTCAAAGGTGATATCCTTATTAAAATATCTTGCTACCGCCTCGAGCGACATGCGCGTACCATTCGCCTTGCCGTCGGCAGAATAACCTGCGATGTGGGGCGTTCCGAGAAACACCTTTTGGAGTAATTCGCGATGGATATGGGGTTCGTTTTCCCACGTGTCAATAACGGCAGCACTTATCTGACCTTCATCGAGTGCTGTGCTTAAAGCGACATTATCAACTACCTCACCGCGCCCTGCGTTAATGAGAACGGGACTGCGCTTTACGCCTTGAAGGAAGTCAGCGTTGACAAGGTGAAGAGTAGGGTGGTTTCCCTCTAAAACAAGAGGCGTGTGAATCGTAATGACGTCGCATTGCTGTTGCAATTCTTCGAGTGAGGCGGCACGCTGTGCAAACTCCGCTTCCTGTTCTGCTCGTGGGGGGTCGTTTAGTAGCACACGGCAACCCATGCGTTCCAGTCGCTCGACAACGCGACGGCCTACGTTGCCCACACCTATGACACCCACCGTGCAATCCTTGAGGTTCACCTTGCCCTCCTGCTCTAAAAGCAGCAGGGAAGTCTCTACGTATTGCGCCACACTCGTAGCGTTACAACCTGGGCAGTTGGTCCACGCAATACCCGCCTCACGCAGATAATCTACGTCGAGGTGGTCGTAACCAATCGTGGCTGTGGCAATAAATTTCACCTTTGAACCCTCGAGCAACGCCTTGTTGCAGAGCGTGCGGGTGCGGGTGATGAGCACATCTGCCTCGCGCACATCAGCCGCTGTGATTTTGGCGCCAGGGAGGTAGATGACGTCGCCCAACTTCTCGGCTTCGCCGCGGATGAAGGGGATTTTATCGTCGATGATGAGGAGCATGTTTTTTAACGGTTAAAGGTTAAAGTTTAACGTTTAACGGGGAAGAGTTAACGGGGAAAGGATACGGTTAAAGGTTAATGTTTAACGTTTAATGTTTAATGGTTAAAGGGAGGGTGGATAAAGAATTTCGTGCCTCGTTCAGGCATGCGCCTTTCACCGTTAAACGTTCATCGTTCACCTTTCACCGTTTATTTATTGCGAACTCCCTTTGCCGACTTCAAAAACGCCTTTGCCGAACCGAATTTCAGGTGGAGGTCGAGGCGAACGGGGAGGTGGTTTTTGTCGTTGGTTACGTAAAAGGTAACAACGTCCTTCTCCTTCCTGTCATCCTTCTCAACAAAGGAAAACACAAGGCAGTCGAAAGTCTCATCCGTATATTCGTTCGTAAACTTTTCGCGTCCGCGATACACGATGTACTGTTCTTCGCAATGCTTTCCCTCAGCCATCAAAAACTTGATGCGGTCGCCTTTCTTAAACTTGCTGCCGTCGAAGGAGCGCGCCTTCAGGAGCATACTGATCATGTCGTAGGGGCAATCGTCAACGGTTACCGTCTGGTGGCGAACGGGTTCGCTGTTCTTCTGATAGGTCAGGTCGAGGCTTGTGCCCGTTTCGCCGTAAGAGTAAATGACTTTCTCACGGGTATAACGTTTACCCTCTAACGCATTTTTGACAAAATAAAGCGGAACAATGTCCAGCGTGGTATAAGTCGTAAGCGTGTCGCGCAAGACGAAGTAACGGTCGGCAGTCTTTGAGCCGCGCGTAATCAAGTAGGCGCGATAGGCATCCTGACCCTTATACTTGGTTTGCTTGATGTCCATATCCGCCGACCCCACTTTGAACCAGATGAACTTCCAGTTGAAATAGAGGTCGTAACTCAGGTGCTCGCCACTTTGGAATGCCGTATTCCTTACGGGGCATTGCGCAAAAGCGCTCAGAGAAAGCAGCACGGTGCTGATAAGAAGGATGATTTTGTGCTTCATAGGGAAGAATGATACGGTGTGTCAGGAAAGACCGTTGTCCATCTTGACACACCGTGATGAGAATTGTAGCTATTTCTTGGTGGCTCTCTTTTTAGAACTCCAAATAACAGCTTATAAAACGTTCAATCCGTGTTTCTTTACACCCCTTGGGATATTGTAAAAACAAATCGGCGTTTAATTCAAATTAACTCGGAGATTGTTTGAAATAACTTGGAGTTCGTTTTAACGATTTCGGAAGGGCTGAAATCTAAACGGTTACTACTTGTTGCGTTCACGCTCAATATTGCGTTGACGTGCCGTTTGCTTTTCCTTATTGTTGTCCTTCACCTTGCGCAACTGCTCGGGCTTTTGCTTCAGTCGAGGCACGGCATCAATATTCCAGGTTATTTCAGCATCCCAGTTGGCACGCACGGTGAAAGGTTCGGGGAAGTAGTAAGTAGCTTCCGCTTGGCGTAGCGTGGCAAACTCGCCCGTGTCCCATTTGCCGTTTCCGTTGCGGTCGTCAAAGATGCGGGCATAATACTCTCCGGGTTCTACATAGAAGAAGTCGGCACGCTGTTCTTGAACAGGCACTTGTGCAACGGCTTTCTTGTCGTCTTTGAGTAATTGTACCACGGCAGTTTTGGGGGCATCGGGAAGTAGGAAGAATACAGAGCCATAATCCTCAGCAGTTCCGATAGAGAAGCGGAACTTTAACTTATTCGTGTGTCGCCCTGAGAGTCCTACGACTGCGGCAGAGTCAATATGCACTTCATATTCCTGACCTGGGCGCCACTCGCCCATAATCTTAAACTTGCGGATGTCATAGTCGTCAGCCAAAAGGCGGAAGGGCACTTCGACGCTGGTAGTGTCTGACGTCTTACGTAGCAAGTGAATCGCGGAAGTGTCGATGCGGAGCAACGGTTCCTCAAACTCTATGGGCTGATTCTGAACGGGAGAAATTCGGCTGCTTCTGCGTCCGCCAAAGTTGAGGAAATTGGGGGGCATTTGCTCTTGCACTTCCTCGCCCTTCTTACGGCGCTTTTCCTGAGCCTTTGCCCATTTCTCGTATTCCTCTTGTTCTTCCTCGCGTATGGTCTTCATCGTCTTGCGTGGCACAACCTCGAGGGTGTCTTCGTAAATAAAGTTGACCTCCGTCGAATCATCGGTCACTTCATAGGTATAGACGAAGCGCAGGGTGTCTTGCTCCATCAACAACGTGTCGCGCAACCAATACTGAATGGTATCATTTCCCTTCGAACGGTTTTCGATGAACGCGTTTGTCGCATCAAAATTCAAGCCCTTGATGGTAGGCACGTGTGTAGAAGGCGCCGTGAAGAACGTCGTGAAGACTTCGGGAGTCTTACGTTCGGTCTTGAGGAAATGGCGCGCCTGACCGTCTTCCAAGAAGGCGAGCAACACGATGTCGTCGGGCACAAAGTGCGTAAAGGGTACGTTGAGGATGGTGTCGTAAGTGATGGTGTCGCGCCAGAGCGTGTCTTGACGCATGTCGGGGAAGCATGAGGGGACGATAACCTTGTTGTGGAAGGCAATCATTTCGCCCTTTTGCGAAAAGTGGAAGTTGTTGTCCTGGTCGTTTACGGCATAGAGGCGGTAATTGCCAGGGGCAACGCCTTTAATGGAGAAGCGCCCTTTGGCATCCGTTCTGCCGAGGCGTTCAAATCCGCGAGAGGTGAAGGCAGAGTCAACCGTGTCGGCATAAAGTCCCACGAGCATACCCTTGACGGGTTCCAAATTTGAGGCATCAAGGATGTGACCCGAAACTTCCAGCGTATCGAGGTTACTACCCGTAGAGAAATAATAGGTAAATTGCCCCAAGGGATTTCCCTCGTTGTTGTCCTCAATCGCATCCGAGAAGTCGATGGTATAGGTCGTGTTGGGCTGGAGCGAATCGTGGAGTTCGACGCTAATCTTCTTGCCACTATATTTAATAGTCGGCGTTTTTACCTGCGGAGGCGAGATGGTGACCTTCTCTGTAGGGTTTTCGACCTTGATATTTTCGTTGAAAACGATGCGCACCTTCATCTGCTTGGCATTGGGTTGCCCCAACTTTGGATTCATGTCCACAATGTAGGGTGGATGTTCGTCAAAGGGGCCACCATCGGGGCCTGCACCGGGATTGGCACACGCTACGAAGATGATGGTAAGGAGCAGAAGGAGGATATAACGGGTGTGTTTCATTACTGCAACAGTATTTGTTCGCCCTGAACGGGACTGTGAAGGAAGCGAGTGGCGTTTTCGCTGAATTTTTCGGCACTCTCGGTGGTGAGAAACTGACAGGTGCCGCCTTTTGTGCATCGTGCAGCCATTTCGGGGTGACGGTGGAGGTAATTATCCAGACTTGCTGCCACGTATTTGCCTTGTGGCACGATGCGAACGCCCTTGGGGGCATGCTCATGCAGCTTTTTGAGCAAGAGGGGGTAATGTGTGCACGCCAAGATGAGGGTATCAATCTGTGGGTCGGCGGTGAGGATGGCGCGAAGGTGTTTTTCTACAAAATAATCGGCACCAGGTCCCTCGTGTTCGTTATTTTCCACGAGTGGCACCCACATGGGGCATGCCTCGCCCGTGACGTGCATCTCGGGATGGAGTTTTGCGATTTCGATATCGTAAGAGCGCGACTGGATGGTGCCGCGTGTGGCGAGAATACCGATATGCCCCGTGGCGGTCAAGTCACCTAATGCCTCGACGGTGGGATGGATGATCCCGAGTACGCGCTTCTCGCAACCCCAACGCTGGAGGTCGTTTTGCTGAATGGTGCGCAACGCCTTTGCAGATGCCGTATTGCAGGCAAGGATGACCAATTCGCACCCACGGCGGAAGAGTTCTTCAACCGCCTGAAGCGTGTAGCGGTAGACAATCTCGAAAGAGTGGGGACCATAGGGCGCACGCGCGTTATCGCCCAAGTAGAGGTAGTCGTACTCGGGCAATCGCTCGCGAATCTGACGCAGAATGGTCAGTCCGCCGTAACCGGAATCAAAAATGCCTATGGGGTGCATGAGAAGGAGGTGGTTAGAGAGCAGAGTACAGAGAACAGAGTACAACTCCTTGCGGAGTGAAGGGATGCATTGTGCTTTGTTAGTTGTACTCTGTACTCTGTTATCTGTACTCTACTGTACAGGATACAACTGCTGTTCCACTAATTTTGTAACGTCCATGACCAAAGCGGGATTCACGTAGGGCATGGAGTTTGTGTCAAGGTTGTAAATATACTCCAATTGGTAACCTCCACCCACCAAGCGGATGGCGTTGTCGAGGCGTGCCTTAATGGGAGCAAGGGCTTCCACTTCTGCTTGCTTCAAGAGGCGTTCGGCTTCATCGCGAAAGGCAAGGCTCTTTTCAAGTGCTTCTTGAAGGTCGCGCTGGCGCTTGAGCATGATGCTTTGAGGGAAGTCCTTCTGTCCCTGAAGGAACTCTGCAAACTGACGTCTGAAACTTGATTCGTTATACTGCGCTTCAAGTTCATACTTCGCACGAAGGTCTTTTAACTGTTGCTTCGCCGCCTTATATTCAGGCATGTTTTCGAACACCTGTGAGTAACTCAAATAACCATACTTTGCTGGTTGTTGTGGCGCTTCGACTACAGTAGAATCAACAGGGACTGCTACGGTTTCGATGGGCATTACTTCTTGTGCAAACGAGGAAACTGCCGAAATAAGGCACACGGCAGCAGTTATCATAAGCTTTTTCATAACAGAAGGGATGAGTGCTAAATATTTATTATTATCCAAATTGCAAAAATACTCGTTTTTCGGGGAACGACAAAATTGCAGGGAATCTTTGTATGCTTCTTATGGGCGCTTTAGGCGTGAGAAAGTGACGTTACTCCTCGTTTAGACTACCCCATTTACCGTGTAGTTGGGATAATATGGGAATTGCCAAAAACAAATCGGCACTTAATTCAAACAAATCGGCGTTTAATTTCATTTAATCGGCAGTTTGTTTTGACCCACTCTGATTATCTACTTGGAGTAGGGGAACAAAAAGTTCGGGACCACCCAAAAGGTTGTCCCGAACGGTTTATTGAATTGCAAAAGTGCAATGGATTACTTCACGTAACGCTTCTGACCGTTGATGATGTAGAGACCAGGAGCAGTAATCTGGTTCAAACGACGACCGCTGAGGTCGAAGATGCCCTGCTGCTTGTTGGTGTTGATGGTAACACCTTCGATAGCTGTAGGATCGTTGAACGCAGCGAGCAATGCTTCGTACTTCACCTGAAGTTCAGCCAATGCTGTTGCGATTTCTTCGGCTGTAGCGTTGCTGTTCTTAGAAACTGTTTGCGCTGCATACATTTCGTCTGCTGCTGCCTTGAATGTTTCTACAAACCAAGCGTTCTTCTGTTCGTCGAAACTCTTATACGCATCCTTCAAAGAGTTGACTACAGTTGTAGGATTGTCGATTGAGAATTCAGACATTGCGAAGAAAGCGTGACCGCCGTACGTGCTGTTGCCAGGACCTGAAGATGCTGTCACCGTGAAGCGGAGGTACTTGTAACCTTCGGGCAATTCGAGCAACTTAGATGTCCAATATTCACCGAGCTTCTTGTATGAAGGCAAGGGATTTGAGCCACTTGCGCCAAATGTAGCGATAGTCTTGCTGAAGTTCTTGCCATCCTTACTTGCTGCTACCTTAATGTTAGAAGGAGCGGGCGAAGTAGATGAAGCAGAACCTGCCTTGCGTGTTGCATAGCTGAATGTAAATTCGGGCAATGCCATTTCTTCACCAAGGTAAACCTGAACGTAGTGGTCGCCACTTACTACTGTACCACTCCACTGCGTGTGGAGGTAAGAAGAAGTGTTGCCGTCGAGCAAAGCAGCGATACCGCCACCATCGCTTGTAGTACCTACTACATTTTGGTCGGCATTTGTTGAGAGGTAGAAGTCATTTGACTTGTTATCAACCTGCAAGGGGAGTGAGCCGGGGAGCATTACGTCTTCGCCCATTTCGCTGAGCAAGTCGTTAGTCTTAGTGATGAGCGCAGCAAGCTCAATCTTGTTGAGTTCTTCTTCGTTGAGTGCCTTTGCTGTGATATACCACCAAGAGTTTTCGTCACCTTCGTATGACCAACCGAGTACTGTTCCGTTGTTATGGTTGAGTGACTGAGACTTACCTTCCTGACACTGAACAGCCATTACGCCATTGCCGAGGTTAATCAACTTATAGGCAACTGTAGGAGTAGTGCCCTGAACTGTAGCCTGTTTGCCAGATTCCAACTCGTCAAGATATGTCTTTGTAGCCTTATTCTTGATGTAATAAAGGTCCTTGTCGCCAGCAGGTTCAAAGATCCAGCGCTGAGCAGCCTTGGTTGCGCTGATGTTTACACCCTTAACAATCTTAGTACCAGTAGTTGCTTCCATAGCAGTTGTCTTCTTCTTGTAAGTAGTCAACTGATATTCGCTACCATTGATGATACCCACTACAGCATCGGGGTTGCTCTTGATAGCATCTACCGCAGCAAAGAGATTTTCGTAAACTGTAGCGTATTCTTCTTCCTTATTGCCGTCAAAGACTGCCTGAGCAATTTCTACGAGTTCGGGAAGGTTGCCCTTCAATTCTTCACGGTAGTAACCAACCTTCTTATAGGTGTCGTCAAAGTAGTTCAACATTTCTGTAGCTTCTGCAAGAAGACCTTCCAAAAGCACACGCTGCGCAGCTACTTGGTCACCTGTAGCAATAACTGTAGTGTTGTCGCCATTCATAACCTCTACGTTTGCTTCACCCTTCATCAACATGAGCGAAACTTCGTCAGAGATCTGCATCTTCTTCTTATTAGCGAACGCAAGAATCTCACCGTCGGCATTGCGTACGAGGTAACCGATACCACCTTCACCTTCCATTGATACGAATCCCTCAGAAACGGTGTAAGAGTGCGCACCAGCGGGTTCGTAGAAGTAAGCGTAGTTACCAACTTCTGAAGTTGTGAAACCATCAAAGAGAGAGAGTTCCTGACCTGTGCTACCGAGCATCTTCTGACCTGTACCGTCGTTGATAAACAAGGGAGCGAGGTTTTCCTTCAAGCCCATCTTCTTCACTTCTGCGATAGCAGCGTCAATGTCGCTCTGAGGACAGTTGTAGTTTGAGTTAGAGTAGTCACCAACAAAGCGGTCGGTCATCGCAGTAAGCGCACCGTGAGCACGGAAGAACTCAGTGAGGTCTTCACCTGCCGCAATACAAGTCTGCTTATAGAAGTGGAGCAAACCACCCTTACCACTCTGCTCATAACCTCTCTGCATGGGCTGCTGACGCATGAGTTCGTAGAGACGGGGATAGAATGCTGTGTTATGACCCAAGATGTGGTAGTACATAAACAAGCGATAGTACATGTGAGTCAACGCCCAGATGTTATTGGTATAGAAGTCGCCGCCCTCAGTATTGAATGCGCGAGCCACATTTTCCAAATTACCTTCACTACCGTTCACACGTGACGTACTCTTACCGAAGTACCACACCACAACATTTGAGAAGAGGTTATTCGTTACTTCTGTCAATCCATTCAAAGTGAAAGGCTGCTGATGCTGGTGGCCAATTTCGTGACCAGGTCCCCAGTGTGAACCAGCGTCTGTAATCATTGACACGAGAACAGCCTCCATCGTGTTGTAGTTATAACCAGAGTGGTCCCAAGAACCGTACATATAGCCCGTAGGTACGCCGAACGCCAAACCGTGTACGTTATAGTAGTCGTCATAATTACAAGCGAGACCATCCTGAAGCGTACCTGTGTGAGAGATTACTTCATCCTTTCCAGAGTAAGGTGACTTCCAAATAGCGTTAGCCGCATCAACGTCTGCCTTAGAAGCAACGCCCATCAACATGCGCTCCCAAAGCATTACCTTATCCCATTCCTGGAGTGATTGCTTAGCAATATTCTTGCCTGTATATAAAGTCTTCAAACCCTTATTCACGCCACCGCCTTCGTCAACGCAATCCTTGTCTTCGAGGGGGAATTGGAGGGTCATGTACTTACCGAGCATGGTGAAGTCTGTGTGAGATGCGCGAGCAGCGTAGTAATCCCAGTCGGCGTTATCGTCACCTTCGCCCCAAAGTTCGTCACCCATGAGGTTGAAGAAACCGTTGAGGTTACCGCCTTCGATGTGAACCTTGATGTTATCATAGTCAGTCACCTTGCGAACGCAAGACTTGTTACCATAACCACCAGCACTGTTGAACGACTGAACGACATAGTTGAAGCAACCTGTCAAACCATCGCCATAAACGGGGATGATGTTCAAACCTTCCTGGAGTTTGTAACCTTCATCATATGCATTGCCGGGCTTACCATGACCCTGCCAAGAAGCGAAATAGAGTGTAGACCCTGTTTCTACCTTACCTTCAACGAAGATGTAGAGCACCTGGCGGTTGTTAGCGTAAAGACCGAGAGGGTTATTCAAGTTTGCGTGTGCCTGCATACCCAAACCCTGCGCAGCTGCTTCCTTGTTACAATAAGGTTCGATCATCTGCACACGAAGACGCTTTGCGTATTCAGCATCCCAAGAGGGCTTGCCTGCAACAGCGTTTTCTTCAGCCCAAGTTCCGTCAACCGTCATCTTGAGCACCATCTTCTTAAGTGCAGTAGGGAGCACCTTGAAATTGTCGTCTTCCTGCATCTGTTCAGAAGTGTAAGTCGCATAAGTATCTGCGAGCTGTGTGCACAACTGATCCTTGAAGAGCACAGCGAGTGAAGTCTTCCAAGAAGAAACCTCTTCTGCCGTAGGATTCATTTCCTTGAGGCTTTCCCAGTTCTGCTCCAAAGTTGCTTCATCAATTTCAATTTCTGTCAACTTCCACTGAGAAGCACCTGCAGCACTTTCCCAACAAACGATGCGGTGTGAAGAGTTGCTGTGCATAAAGCCATGGCTGTTTGTGTCAGAAGATGCGCGGAGCGTATAACCCGAACCAGCCTTTGTGCACTTCATGGTGCAGTTACCATCAAGCTTATCCTCGTTTACAAGTGTCCAAGCACCAGAAGTTTGCTTAGAACTGCGGAGGTAAAGACCTGTACCCAAGTTACGGAGACGGTAAGTAGAAGAACCGACTCTTGACACGTACCACATCTGACTGTAGTCAGAAGCATCTGTGATAGATGTGGCGCCATAAGCATCTGCAGTAGCCGACATAGAGCGGTCTGTGTACTGCAAATTGGTGAACATGTACACCTTGCCAGCCTCAATTTGCGCCACCATTGTCAGAGGAAGGAGGAGCAACATTGAAAGCACCATTCTCAATGAAGTAAAGAGTTTCATAAAGAGATTAGTTTTAATTAGTAAATGAATAGAATTTTCAATTTGAATTACAGCATATTACTCTGTCCTGCAAAGTTACGGATTTATTTTCAATGTAACCAAAGATTTGCCAAGGTTAGTTTTCAATATCGTGGATATTGTCGTTGCTACATCCTTTATTCGCAAAACAAATCGGCACTTAAATCAAATTAGGTGCCGATTTGTTTGATTTAAGTGCCGATTTGTTTTTCAAGGTTCCCTCATGGCAATAAAAAGGACCGCACCTTTGCTGGCGCAGTCCTTTATGATAATGTTGAAACGGATGTCGATTACTTTTCTTCTTCAGTTGCAACAATCTTATTCTTACCGTAAGTGAGGTATGCCACGGGAGCAGCGAAGAAGATTGAAGAGAGTGTACCGAAGATTACACCGAGGATCATTGCGAACGCGAATGAGCGGATGCTATCGCCACCGAGGATGAAGATGCTGAGGAGCACGATGAGCGTAGTTGCAGAAGTAATCACCGTACGTGTGAGTGTGCTGCTCAATGAATCGTTAAAGAGACGTGCTGTAGCGCGCTTGGGATAGAGACCAAGGTATTCACGAACGCGGTCGAATACTACCACCTTGTCGTTGATAGAGTAACCGATTGCTGTGAGGATTGCACCGATGAAGGTTTGGTCTACTTCGAGAGAGAAGGGAACCCAACCCCAGCAGAGTGAGTACATACCGATGATGAGGAGTGTATCTACTGTGAGGGCTGCTACAGAACCGATAGAGAATGCCACGTTGCGGAAGCGGATAAGGATGTAGAAGAAGATAGCGATGAGTGCCAAGATCACACTCGTTACTGCCGCCTTAGCCATATCTGCTGCTACTGAAGGACCAACCTTCTGAGCTGAAATGATAGAACCACCAGCGCGGTTTTCACGGTCCTTAAATGTTTCATAGTCTGCCTGAACGAGACCCGCTCCGTGGAGTGCTTCATAGATAGTGTGTTCCACCTGAGCATCTGCGTTTTCAGCATCTGAATCAATGAGGTAGTTTGTTGTTACACGCACTGCCTTGTTGTCGGTAGTAACAATAGAGATAACACCTACTGAAGCGTTGGGGTCAGCAGCGTTGATCTTTGCAGCAACTGCTTCGCGTACCTGTTCGGGAGTGATGTTCTTATCTTCGAGTTCGATAACGAAGTTGCGACCACCCGTGAAGTCGATACCCTTAGAGAGACCGCGCATACCGAGAGAAGCAAGGCACACAACGATAGCGATACCGAATACAACGAATGAAGCCTTTGACTTTTCGATGAACTTCACGTGAATATTCTGGAGGAAGTTCTTTGAAAGCTTTGTAGAGAACGTAATGTTCAACCACTTGTCACGAGCGTGGAAGTGCTCGTAAGCCATACGAGTCATCCATACTGCTGTAAAGAAGCTTGCGCAGATACCGATACCCAATGTGAGGGCGAAGCCGCGGATGGGACCTGTACCGAAGTTGTAGAGGATTACAGCTGTGATGATTGAAGTCAAGTTAGAGTCAAAGATAGCTGAGAATGCATTGCTATAACCTTGTGCAAGCGCTTCCTTGATCTTCTTACCAGCACGGAGTTCTTCCTTCGTACGTTCGTAGATCAATACGTTTGCGTCCACCGCCATACCGAGAGAGAGTACGAGACCGGCGATACCACTCATGGTAAGTGCTGCCTGGAATGAGATGAGCACACCGAAAGTGAAGAAGAAGTTGAGGATAAGTGCCGCATTAGCTACCATACCGGGGATGAAGCCGTAGTACAAGCACATGAAAATCATCAACACTACGAATGCAACAGCACAAGCTGTGAAACCAGCTTCAATAGAAGCCTGACCGAGTGACGGACCTACGGTTTCTTCCTGAACGATCTTCGCGGGAGCAGGCATCTTACCGCTCTTGAGTACGTTTGCAAGGTCGCGAGTATCGTCTGTAGTAAAGTTACCTGAAATCTGTGAGATACCTCCGTTGATTTCTGTCTGAATTACGGGAGCTGAATATACGTAACCGTCGAGCACAATCGCTACGCAGCGCTTGAGGTTCTTGCGTGTGATGTTTGCCCATTCGCGACCGCCCTGAGTAGTCATCGTCATTGAAACGATAGGACGGTGATACGTTTGGTCGAAGTCGTCCTTAGCGTCAGCAATTACGTCACCAGCGAGTGCGGGTTCGCCATTTGTCTGCTTGAGGAGGTAAAGTGCGTAGAAGTTGCCCAGTTCAGGCTTAACAGACCAGCTGAAGCGGAGGTCCTTGGGGAATGCCGCCTGAGCCTTTTCTGTTGCGAGGATAGTATTTACCATCAATGTGTCAGAACCCTTGGCATGACCGAGGATGCATGACTCATAAGAAGCTACAGCGAGGTGGTTGAAGAGCTTAGTTGTAGTTGTGTCGAAGGGTACTTCGATTTGAGCAACAGTCTGGATAGCTGCCTGAAGTTCAGAGATGTTATAAGTTTCCCAGAATTCGAGGTTTGCACTACCCTGAAGGAGGTTACGCACACGTTCGGGCTCCTTAATACCAGGCATTTCCACCATGATTTGACCCATCTGACCCTTACCACGGAGAATCTGGATGTTGGGCTGAGCCACACCGAAACGGTCGATACGAGAGCGTACAACTTCGTTAGAGTTTGCTACAGCGGCTTCAATTTCTTCGACAAGCACCTTCTTTACTTCTTCGTCAGTAGAAGTATAGCTTACGCCCTTTTCCTTGAGCTTTGTAGCGAAGATACCACCGAGCTTATTTTCACCCTTGATTTCCTGATACGCCTTTACGAAGAGGTCTACGAAGTCGCCTTCACCCTTCTTCGCGCCTTCCTTAGCCTTGCTTACAGCAGCGAGGAGGTCTGCGTCCTTAGCATTCTGTTCACCAGCGAGGTTCTTTACCACGTCGGGTACACTCACTTCGAGAATGACATTCATACCGCCCTTGAGGTCAAGACCGAGACCGATTTCGAGTTCTTCGCATTCCTTGAGGGTCTTCCAGCCGAGGTAAACCTTTTCGTTGCGCATCGAATCGAGATAAGCGATGCCGGCATCAACGCCCTGAGTTGCTGTGATTTCTGCAGCCTTCTTCTCGTAGTGGTTCGTTACAAAAGAGAACGAGAAATAGAAGCAGCAAGTCAAAAACAGCAATACGGCGATTGTTTTTACAAATCCTTTGTTTTGCATTGTTGTTGAGTTATTGTTTAGTATTGTTATATTATTCAAGGGTGAAAATCAGGACTTTTACTGCCTCAAAAGCAGCTAATTGCCCTAAAGGGGTAATTTTCAACGTGCAAATATACAAGTTTTTTCTTAAAGCGAGCGACTTACGCTCTGAAAATTGAGTCTAAAAGCTGTGTATTGGGAATTTTATACCTATAAAGCGCCTTTGCTGCGCCCGAATCCTTGTATGTAATGGCTTTTGGGGTGGCAAAAAAGAGTGCATGGGAGTTGGCGAAAACAAATCGGCGCTTAAATCAAACAAATCGGGAGTTTGTTTAATTTAATCGGGAGTTTGTTTTTCGTAAGTCCTACGCCCTTTTTTCTACACCTTTCTCTCCAATACCTTTCGCCTGTTTCCTGTAGCGTCGATGAGAAACATGACTGGGGAGGGGAGGGCTGTAAAGGGTGATAATGCAAGAAGCCACACCGTAGTCGGGTGTGGCTTCTTGAAAGAATGTGTTTGTTCCTACTGATTGCTTAGTACGCAATGCGGTGGGGGAAGGGTTGCTTCGCTGCTGCCTTTCGCACAGTAGCAGGAGCGGGAGTTTCTTCACGCTTCACCTTCGGACCGGGCACATAGGGGCTGCGCATCAAGATGTAGCGGATGCGTTCGCACTGCTGAGGGGTGAGTTCGTTAAGGTAACTCACGGCGTAGTCCATGATGTTGGTTGAGATGAACTTTTCTCCCGTAATGCTGTTCGTACGTTCTGCCAACTGCGCTACGAGTTCGTCTGTGAACACACGATCAACAGGGTAGTTGTTCAGGAGATACTGATCATACTTCGCCTTATTGTAAGTGGGTGTGTCCTCACAGAAGTCTGTGTCAAGATCACAATCACGGCTGTACGTCTTGGGGTCTTCCCCAAAAGCATGACGGAGTCCGAGGTAATGGGCAATCTCATGGCAGAGCGAGCCTACGATTTCCGATGTCTTATAGTTCTCGGGCTCGAGGTCATAAATGTAACGCGAGTTTACATATACGCAGTGTGGGTAATCAAGTTCGCTTGCGGGGCGCATCTCCATGAGTTTGGGCATACCAGCGAGGGTGTCGGGGTGCAAGGTATAGGGGAAGGAAGAAATACCAAGCACAGCTTCGTTCTTTTCCTTGAAAAGGCAGATATTCAGATACTTCGTCTGGTCCCACATGTAGTGAGCGTAAGCAGGGTCCTTGAGGAATTCCGTACTATTCATCGTTGCGATGCGCACCTTCTGGCGGTCCACACCGGGCTCAGGCATAGCGTTTCCTTCAGGGTCCACCTCTGCCAGCTTAAACTGCAACTTGAGGTCTACACCGCAGTTGGCAAAGCGACGATTTACGGCATCGAGTACCTTGGGAAGGTGGCCTTCCTCAATATACTCAAAGCGCTGACTCTTTTGAGAGTAGAAGACGTGGAAGACTACGGGAATTTCGTATGCCGTTTCGTCGGTGGCATACTCAATATTCTCGGGAGAGTCATTGTTGCCGTCTTCTTCCTTCCACTCATCGTCACTGTCAGAGCAGGCAAAGAGTGCCATCGAAAGAAGCGCGCCAAAGATGTATTTCTTCATATCAGAATGAGCGTGCTAAATTAGTTGTTGTAAGCAAAACCAACCTGCTGGTTCAAACCACAACTTACTACATTTTCAACAACCTTGTCTGCTGTTTGAACGTAAACGATAACGCGTGCGTCATGAGCGATATCA
>JAZORE010000049.1:0-18298 GCA_045656425.1 Alloprevotella sp. | reverse complement strand
TGCCATGTACCCATTCAACTCCTCAATGCGTTTATTGTGGCTTTCATTGTTTCTGAAGCAGAGGGTCAGCAGATAAACGATAGAATTTGGAGATTTCTGCAGAACCTTGTCCACCAGGGCCTTGTAGTTTGCCTTCACGGTTTCCATATCGGTGGAACCTGTGCAGTCGCCAGTACCTGTGTACAGGAGGATAGCCTTGGGACTCTCCTTTGTTACGCCCTCTACTTCGGCAAATGTAGCATCCACAATCTTGCTTGTTGTAGCGATATCGCCACTATTGCCCCATCCGGTGCCGCGGTTCTTCACGTTGGGGTTGCCAAGCAGTTCCTGCCACTCACCGTTCTTGATGAACGAATCGCCAAATATGAGCACGTCGTTCTTGCTGATTGGCAGTGCACTGAAGTATGTGGCACGCATGCCATTAGCACCACCCAGTCCGCCATTGTTCTGTGCCGAGAGAGTGTTATCGGGATAAACGGTGCTGACTGTAAAGTCTTCTCCTTCCTGCAGATACTGGCAAATCTCCTTTGCCCATACCTGATAGGCACCTGCAGTGAGGTGGAGGTTGTCGTAACTCCAAGCGCCACCGTCGGCTACGCCCGCAAGTTTGTCGTAGAGGTCGATGTAAGTAACGCCTTCCGTAGCGTCAGCATACGCCTTAGTCAGTTCGTTCGCCTTGAGCCAAGTAGCCTCCACACGGTTACCTGTACGGTTCTTCAAGATACTGTAGAGGTACACCTTCGTCTGCGGTGAACGCGCATGGATGCGTGTCACGATGCTCTTCACGTAAGCAAGCACCTGCTCGGGGCTGAAGTTCAAGCCGCCCGAAGTAGCAATGTCGTTGGTGCCAATCATCATAAACACCTTCTTGGGCTTACCATTGATGTACGACTCGAGGTTGTCGCTCTGCTCCGTAGAGTAGGTGCCAGAGTTGCCTCGGTTCACAATGGGCAGATAGTCTCCGTTAGACGTTACGAAGACTTCGGGCCAGCAGTGCATGTCGGTAATACTGTTACCAATGAACAGAATGTTCTCGCTGGTAACGGATAGGGCTTTGAAACTATCGTAACGATGGTTTCTGAAAGATCCATCGGCAAGGACCGTCGATACTGTACAGAGCAGTAGGGCGATGAATGTCGAAATTCTTTTCATAAATAAAAATTATTAAGGGTAAATTGTTGGCAGAGTAGGGGGCGTTTGCATTATTTTGCCTATTGCTAAATGAGGGTACTCCTCCACGATTGCAAAATTACGGATATTTTTTTGAAATAAAGTCTAAAATAAAAAAAATCAGCACGTTACGGGCGAGCTGATTCTTTTTTGTGTGGTGTTTATAGGGAGTTTATAGTACCTATAGTTTCTACAACCTCCTATAGCAGTTCTAAATTATACAGTTCCCACGATGAAGTTTTCGGGGTGGCGACCCTGATAACCTTCAAAGTAAGAGTAGATTTCGCGGAGGTCGGCCTTGCGGTCCTTTGAGGGCATGACGTACTTCGTCATGCGCACCTCCTTCTTCTTATAGTCAATGCCCAACAGCACAATGGGGAGGTTGGCTTGCGAAGCAATGACGTAGAAGCCAAGGTGCCACTTGGGGTTTGCCTTACGCGTGCCTTCGGGGGTGAGGGCAAGGCGGAAGGTGTCGCTCGTCTTGGCAATCTCTACGAGTTCCGTAATAAGGGCAGTGCCCTTACCGCGATTGACGGGAATGCCGCCCATCCAGTTGCGGAAGATGTAGTCGAGCGGACCCACGAACCACTCCTTCTTCATCACGAAAGCCGACTTACGACCGTTGGCAGTAATGAAGAGTTTGCCGATGAAGAGGTCAAGATTACTGGTGTGAGGAGCCACGCAATAAATGCACTTGTCGAAGTTGGGAACTTCAACGAAACTCTTCCAACCAAGCACCTTGTGGAAGATAAATTTACAGATGGATTGGAGCATGGTACTTAAAGGAGAAAGGAGAAATGAGAAAGGAGAAATACCGTGCGGAGTAAAATCCTCAACATGTAGTTCTATCTTTCTTCTTTCTCAAAGTGATTCTAATCCGAAAGGAAAAAGGATAGTTTTTATGTGAAGGATGGTGCGTAGCACTTTCTCCTTTCTCATTTCTCCTTTCTCCTTTCCAACGGTCTTACTTACAACTACAAGTAGGCTTGATCTGCTGGAAGAAGTCGTTGCCCTTGTTGTCAACGAGGATGAATGCGGGGAAGTCTTCCACCTCAATCTTCCAGATAGCTTCCATGCCGAGTTCGGGATATTCTACACACTCGATGCTCTTAATGTTATTCTGCGCAAGGATAGCTGCAGGACCACCGATAGAACCGAGGTAGAAACCGCCGTGCTTCTTACAAGCGTCCGTAACCTGCTGTGAGCGGTTACCCTTAGCAAGCATTACCATAGAACCTTCGTGACTCTGGAAGAGATCTACGTAAGAGTCCATACGACCTGCCGTTGTGGGACCCATAGAACCGCAAGCCATGCCAGCGGGAGTCTTTGCGGGACCAGCGTAGTAAACGGGGTGGTTCTTCAAGTACTCGGGCATGGGAAGACCTGCGTCGAGGCGTTCCTTAATCTTCGCATGTGCGATGTCGCGACCTACGATAATAGTGCCGTTAAGTGAAAGGCGTGTGCTTACGGGATACTTGTCGAGTTGCTTGAGGATTTCGCTCATGGGTTGGTTAAGGTCAATGCGTACCACGTCGCCTTCGCCAGCCTGACGGAGTGCTTCGGGAATGAGGTTGCCGGGGTTGTCATCCATCTTCTCAATCCAAATACCGTCCTTGTTAATCTTACACTTAATATTACGGTCAGCCGAGCAGCTTACGCCGAGACCTACGGGGCAGCTTGCGCCGTGGCGGGGGAGGCGAACCACGCGGATGTCGTGGGCAAAGTACTTACCGCCGAACTGTGCGCCGAGGCCGATGTTCTGTGCTTCCTTCAAGAGTTGTTCTTCGAGTTCGATGTCGCGGAATGCACGACCTGTTTCGTCACCCGTAGTGGGAAGGTTGTCGTAGAACTTCGTAGAAGCGAGCTTCACCGTGAGGAGGTTCTTTTCAGCAGAAGTACCGCCGATAACTACAGCGATGTGGTAGGGAGGACACGCCGCTGTACCGAGCGTCTTCATCTTACCCACGAGGAAGGGTACAAGAGTCGCGGGGTTCAAAATAGCCTTTGTTTCCTGATAGAGGTAAGTCTTGTTTGCCGAACCACCACCCTTTGTTACGCAAAGGAACTCATACTCCATGCCGTGAGTAGCTTCGATGTCAATCTGGGCAGGGAGGTTGCAACGCGTGTTGATTTCGTCGTACATATTGAGGGGCGCGTTCTGAGAATAACGGAGATTTTCTTCCGTGTAAGTCTTGTACACACCCTTAGCAATAGCTTCTTCGTCGCAGAAACCAGTCCACACCTGCTGCCCCTTCTCTGCGTGGATGATAGCAGTGCCTGTGTCCTGACAAAGAGGGAGTTGGCCCTTAGCGGCTACCTCAGCATTGCGGAGGAAAGTGAGGGCAACATACTTGTCATTGTCCGAAGCTTCGGGGTCAGAGAGAATCTTCGCCACCTGCTCGTTGTGCGCACGACGGAGCAAGAAAGAAACGTCGCGGAATGCCTGATTGATCATCTTTGTGATACCTTCAGCTTCCACCTTAAGAATGGGGTGGCCTTCAAATTCGCCAACACTAACGTGGTCCTTAGTAAGGAGGTAATACTCCGTAGTGTCCTTTCCAAGTTGGAACATAGGAGCGTACTTGAATTCAGGAATGTTTGCCATAACTTTATAATGTGAGTTTATTAGAGTTTAATATGTGAGAATATCTGAACAAGATTTCCGCGAAATCGATGTGGTAAAAGCACTATGGGAATTAGTAAAAACAAAGTGCCGAATATTTGAAATTATGTGCCGAATTGTTTTAACTAAGTGCCGTATCGTTTTTCGGCTTCGGGAGGTGCTCAAATTGTTGTGCTACAAATTTGCAGTTGTGAGTTCTGCAATTTTAACTACAACTAGTGAAGCCTTCTCCAAGTTAGGAATGGGCAAAAACTCGTGAGGTCCGTGGAAGTTCAAGCCACCAGCGAAGATGTTGGGACAGGGGAGCTCCATAAACGAGAGTTGTGCACCGTCTGTTCCGCCGCGGATGGCACGCACTTGGGGAGTAATGCCGAGGTCGAGCATGGCTTGCTTCACCGTATCAATAATGTGCATCTGCGGTTCTACCTTCTCACGCATATTATAATACTGGTCGTTGAGCGTAAGTTTCACCACGCCTTCACCATACTTGGCATTAAACTGCGCCACGAGGTCGGTCATCTGTTGCTTACGCGCTTCAAACTTCTGGCGGTCGTGGTCGCGAATGATAAACGTAGCACTCGCCCTTTCTACACCGCCTTCCATAGCGAGGAGGTGGAAGAAACCTTCGTATTCCGTAGTGGTTTCGGGAGTTTCGTTTGCAGGAAGTGTGCTGATAAACTCAGCCGCCACGCGTCCGGCATTGATCATTTTGTCCTTCGCATAACCGGGGTGCACGCTGACACCTGTGAAGTCCAACTTGGCAGCAGCAGCGTTGAAGTTCTCAAACTCAATTTCGCCGAGTTCACTACCGTCCATCGTGTAAGCCCACTCGCAACCGAACTTCTCGACATTAAATTTGTGCGCGCCGAGACCAATTTCTTCGTCAGGGTTAAAGCCCACGCGAATCTTACCGTGCTTGATTTCGGGATGCTCCATGAGGTACACCATCGCCTGAACGATTTCCGCAATACCCGCCTTATCGTCAGCACCAAGCAGGGTGTGACCGTCGGTAACGATAATGTCTTCGCCTTTGTGCTGGAGCAATTCGGGGAACTTCTCAACCGTTGTTACAATACCCGCTTCGGCATCGAGCACAATGTCTGTGCCGTCATAATTCTTCACAATGCGGGGCTTGACATCCTTACCCGAACAGTCGGGACTCGTATCCATGTGGGCAATAAACCCAATGGTGGGCACGGGTTTATCGGTATTGGCAGGAAGGGTGGCGTAAAGATAACCGAGTTCGTCGAGTTCCACGTCTTCCATGCCGATGGAAATAAGTTCTTCCTTAAGATATTCCGCAAAGACAAACTGCTTGGCGGTGCTGGGCGTAACGCCCGAAGCGTCGTCCGACTGGGTGTCGAAACTAACATACTTCAAAAAACGTTCTACAATAGTCATTGTCTGTTTCTGCTTTGCAAGTTAAACGATAGGCGTAATTGGAGCGCACTATGTTCTGCAAATATACGGAATTTTCAGAAAATCAGCTCCTCCACAGGAGTTATTTCTGCTAAAAAGTGTTTTCAGTAGGTGCATACGAAAGTTTTTTACTATTTTTGCACAAATTATGGTGCGCGGATAGTCTGCGCGCCCCTCTAAGTAATTCTAAAACTCAAAATACAATGGCACAAGAAGATGTATTTAAGAAGATCGTTTCACACTGTAAGGAGTATGGTTTCGTATTCCCCTCAAGTGAAATTTATGACGGTCTCGGCGCAGTGTATGACTATGCGCAGAACGGTGTAGAACTTAAGAACAACATCAAGCAATATTGGTGGCAGAGCATGGTGTTACTCCACGACAACATCGTGGGTATCGACAGCGCCATCTTTATGCACCCCACCGTGTGGAAGGCTTCAGGTCACGTAGATGCGTTCAATGACCCCCTCATTGACAACCGTGATTCTAAGAAGCGCTACCGTGCGGACGTACTTATCGAAGACGCTATTGCGAAGTACGAAGATAAGATTGCAAAGGAAATTGCGAAGGCACAGAAGAAGTTTGGCGACAGCTTTGACGAAGCACAGTTCCGTGCTACCAACGCTCGCGTGCTTGAAAATCAGCAGAAGCGTGATGCGCTTCACGAACGCTTTGCTGCTGCTATGAATGCCAGCGACCTTGACGAACTCAAGCAAATCATCCTTGACGAAGAAATCGTTTGCCCCATCAGCGGTACACGCAACTGGACAGACGTGCGTCAGTTTAACCTCATGTTTAAGACAGAAGTAGGTTCAACTGCTGAAGGTTCTTCAACTATCTACCTCCGCCCCGAAACAGCGCAGGGTATTTTCGTGAACTACCTCAACGTGCAGAAGACAGGCCGCATGAAGATTCCCTTCGGTATCGCACAGATTGGTAAGGCGTTCCGTAACGAAATCGTTGCGCGCCAGTTCATCTTCCGTATGCGTGAATTTGAACAGATGGAAATGCAGTTCTTCGTAAAGCCCGGCACCGAACTCGAATGGTTCGAGCAGTGGAAGAACACGCGTATGGCTTGGCACCAGGCACTTGGCTTCGGCGCTGAAAACTACCGCTTCCACGACCACGAAAAGCTCGCGCACTACGCTAACGCTGCCAGCGACGTAGAATTCCGTATGCCCTTCGGTTTCAAGGAAGTAGAAGGTATCCACAGCCGTACGAACTTCGACCTCTCACAGCACGCGAAGTACTCAGGCAAGAAGATTGAATACTTTGATCCCGAGCTCAACGAACGCTACACTCCCTACGTTATCGAAACGTCTATCGGTGTAGACCGTATGTTCCTCTCTGTGATGTGTCACAGCTACCAGGAAGAAGCGCTTGAAAATGGTGAAACTCGCGTAGTGCTCAAGCTCCCCGCAGCACTTGCGCCTACGAAACTCGCCGTTATGCCTCTCGTTAAGAAGGATGGTCTTCCCGAAAAGGCACGTGAGATTATCGACGACCTCAAGTTCCACTTCAACTGTAAGTACGACGAAAAGGACTCTATCGGTAAGCGCTACCGCCGTCAGGACGCTGTAGGTACTCCCTTCTGCGTAACTGTTGACCACGACACCCTCACCGACGGATGCGTAACCCTCCGCGACCGCGACACGATGGAGCAGACTCGCGTGAAGATTAGCGACCTCCGCAGCCTTATCGAAGACAAGGTGAGCATCACTTCTCTCTTGAAGAAGATTAAGTAAATTATAGCCTTCAACTGCCAGAGAACAGAGTACAACTACCATTCGGACTTTGTAATATGAAACCGCTCCGCAGGGAGTTGTACTCTGTTATCTGTACTCTGTACTCGACCAAGTTTCCACACAATGCGAAAACTATATTTTCACCTCCTCGCCATATTCCTTGTTCTGCCCATGCTTACCGCATGTTCGGAGGAAGAAACGCCCGACCTTGACTATTACAACTGGGCGCAGCGCAATACGACTTACTTCACCGAGACGCTCAGTGAAGCAAAGGCGGCTGTGTCTGCTGCAAAGGCTACGTATGGTGCTGACTGGGAGAATCATTGCGACTGGCGCGTGTTCCGTTCGTACTTGAAGGGCGATAATTCTAACATCAATACGACAGACTCCATTTGTGTTAAAATCGTAGAGCGTGGACAAGGTAGTGGATGTCCTCTTTATACGGATTCGGTACGTGTAAACTATATTGGTCGTACGATGCCCACAATGAACTATCCTGAAGGTCGCATTTTTGACCATAGTGGACTTTACAGCACTCCCGAGGATGTGTTCCATCCCGATTTTGCACAACCCACTTCGTTACTTGTTAGCAATACGGTGGATGGTTTTACTACGGTGCTTCAACAAATGCACATTGGCGACCGTTGGATTGTATATGTTCCTGCAGAAATGGGGTATGGTACAAGTGATATCAATGCTGTTCTTCGTGGAAGTTCGACGCTAATATTTGAAATACAACTCGTAGCCTATTGTCGCACGGGAAGTAGCTTTTACGATCCAGAATAAACTTCTAATATTTGAAAGTTATAAAAACTGAAGTGGGTGTGCCAAGATTTTCTTGACGCACCCACTTCTATCTTCATGCGGTACATGCCTTAACAAGTTCGAACGGGTAACAACGGGCAATACAGACCTTCCCGTCTATTAGGCATCATCGCTTACTCATTACTCTTAACCAAAATAAAAAGTGCACCCTTTTGAAAGGATGCACTTTTTATTGGATTATGCCTTTACGCGGTTCTGATATGAACCATCGCGAGTGTCGATTTCGATGATTTCACCTTCTTCGATGAAGAGGGGAACGCGAACCTTTGCACCAGTTTCAACAACTGCGTCCTTGAGTGTATTAGTTGCAGTGTCGCCACGGAGACCAGGTTCTGTGTAAGTAATCTGAAGACGAGTCTTAACGGGCATTTCAGCGTAAAGAACAGTTTCTGTAGAAGAGTCGCTTACTACTTCAACTGTGTCGCCTTCCTTCATGTATTCTACCCCAGTGATGAGGTCCTTAGCGATAGGGATTTGTTCGAAAGTTTCGTTGTTCATGAAGATGTAGTCAGTGCCTTCCATGTAGAGGTACTGGTAGGGGCGGCGTTCTACGCGAACATCTTCGAGAGCTTCACCGATGTTAAAGCGCTTTTCGAGTACACGACCAGAAACTACGTCCTTCAAAGTGGTACGCATGATAGTGTTACCCTTACCAGGCTTAACGTGGAGGAAGTCGATGCAGAAGTAGAGCTTACCGTCGAGGCGGATGCAAGTGCCCTTCTTAATGTCTTGTGATTTAATCATAATAAATGTTGAGGTTGTGAGGCTTTAAGGTTATGAGGTTGTGAGGTTGGTTCTCGGTCTGCAAGGTCTTATGACCTTAAAACCTTTCGGCGCAGCAACCTAATAGCCTTAAAAACCATTTGTTACTAAATTTCGGGCGCAAAGTTAAGAATTTCTGTTGAAATTCAACGCCTTTTTAAGCAAGAAACCGCGCGGAAATCTATTCGCGCGGTTGTAACTTACCATTTATCGGCGCACATTCCACATTTTATTGGTACCACCAGCGTCGAAGAGCACGTCAATATTAGCGCCCTGCTTTTCAGCAATGATTTCCCAAGCGCGGAGTTCGATGAACTGTTCGGTAGAGAGTCCGAGCTCCTTCTGATACGCCTTGTCGGCAATAGCGCGCTGGCGTTCTGCGGCTTCACGCGCTACGAGCATTTCGCGGCGAGATTCTTCCGTGCGCTTCGCCTGTGTAGCAGCAGCGGTGTTGTCCATTTCAGCCTTCTGCTTTTCGTTGGGAAGGGCGCGACCGATGACTACGTTAACCACGTCAACGGGGAGAACACCGTGCTTCTTGCTGAGCGAAGCGATGTAATTTTCCATGTCTCTCTTCACCGCAATGTTGATAGAGTCAAGCACCTCGCGGTTACTCATGAGGTCAAATGGACCAAAGTTAGAGATGTAGCCACGCACGATGTTGCGGTACTGCTCCTGGATGACATTTACATACCAGTTTTCACCGTAGTTTCGAATCAAGATGGGCGACTTGTTGTCTTGCACCTGAAGCTGAATCTGCGTGTTAAAGTCCAAAAGAGTATTGTCGTTGGACGTAGCATCGTCTAACTTTTCGTCAAACTTCTGGGGAAGCATGGAAACAGTAACGTAAGAAGTGGAGAACCAGGTATATTTCAACCCAGTTTCTACGGGAGTGTCGTCTATACCGCCCGAACCAAAGATGTAGGGCTTGTGAATCAATACCGCTTCTTCACCAGCGTCGGGAGTAACACTTGTGCATGATGCCATGCCAAATAAAATTGCTCCGCAAAGGAACATGTTTTTTGTAAGATGCTTCATAGTAAAAATAAATAGGGAGTTAGTTTTTTCTAATAAGGAGTTAATTTGAAATAATCGGGAGATTGTTTTAGATATCTTCGACCTTTATCAGTCCATGCGTCAGTGCGTAAACCGTGAGTGCGGACACGCTTTTGATGCCGAGCTTGTCGGTGATGTTTTTGCGGTGGGTCACGACGGTCGGAAGGCTTACGCAGAGGCGGTCGGCAATTTCCTTGTTGATTAGTCCTTTCGTGAGGAGTTGGAGCACCTCAATTTCGCGTTGCGATAGGGGAGAGGTTTGCAGTTCTTGAGGGTGCGTGGGAATTTGCGACACCGAGGGGTGCTGCGTATGCTTTCCGTGCGCCATTTCTGCTAAGCGGATGAAAGCGTGGGTGAGTTGCTCCTCGCTCTGATTGCAGTTGAGGGTGCGGAAGTCGCGGGGCAACCTGCTACGCTCCCCACCTTCTACCAACACAATCGTTTGGCGGATGTGCGTGAGGAAGAACTGTGCATTCTCAATCAGCACTTCGGGGGAAATGAAGTAGTGGAAAAATCGACCTTCCGACTCTTCCAATTCTGCATAGCCCGAGAAGCAGGTCACCTCTGCCATCGGCATGATTTTTTCTATGATGCTGGCCAGTCCGAGTGCTGCCAGGGTGTTGGGGTGTATGATTGCGATCATAGATATGAGGTTGTGAGGTTATGAGGGCGCTTCGCTTTGAGGTTATAAGGTGTGAGGTTGCAAGGTTATGAGGGCGCTTCGCTTTGAGGTTGTAAGGTTTAGGTTATAAGGTTTTAAGGGCAAGTGCAAGCCCCGCATGGTTCTTAAAACCTCAAAACCTTATAACCTTAAAACCTACCTTAACTATATCTTATCCACTTCAAAATCTCCTTCACCGTAGGCTTTTTGCCGTACATAAGGATGCCCACGCGATAGATGCGACCGCTCATCCATACGATGAAGATGGCAGAGGCATAGAGGAGGGCGAGCGAAAGGAGTTCTTGCCAAAGGGGAACGCCGAAGGGGATGCGCACCATCATGACGATGGGCGAAGTGAGCGGGAAGATGGAGGCGTAGAATGCCAAGGGACCGTCGGGATTTTCAGCACCGTAGAGTGCGGCGTAGAGACCGAAGATCATAATGAGAATGACGGGCATCATGAATTGCGAACTGTCTTCTTGCGCATTGATGCTGGCACCTACCGCCGCAAAGAAGGAAGCATAGAGCAAGTAGCCCCCGATGAAGTAAAGCACAAACATGATGAGGAGTTCCACGATGGGGAGTGCCCCGAGAATTTCTGTAACAGGATTACCCGCTTGTGCTTCCGCAACGACCGTCTGCATCGCAGCATCACCGCCCATCATTGTCGGCGGAGTCGCCACTTCAGGAGTACCCACCAAGAACGCTACCGCCGTGAGGATGGCAGTAAGCATCACGCCCCAAATGGCGATTTGCACAAACCCCACGAGGGCGATGCCGATAATCTTACCCATCATGAGTTGGAAGGGCTTTACGCTCGACACGATAATCTCCATAATGCGGTTGGTCTTCTCTTCCATCACACCTTGCATCACCATGCCACCGTAGGACATGACGAACATGTAAATCATGAAGGTAAACAGAAAACCTACGCCCAGAGCGATACCTGAATTAGAAGAGGTTTCGCCGCCGTCATCCGTCCACTTTACGGTTTGCGCACTGATGTTTACCTCGGCGCTGGCAATGATTTCTTCCAACCCCTCCACATTGTAACTGGCAAGTTTATCCGCGCGCACCTTTTCGGAAAGAATGTCCTCCGTGAGGCGTTGCAAGTCGGCAGGCACTTCCTCTGACGAATACATCTTCAGGGCATTGGGATTTTCTACCAAGTCTTCGCTGATAAGAATCACCGCCTTGACATTCGCGTCTTCTTCGCGAAACTCGGGAAGCACCTCGGGTGCCGTCACGAAATGGTAACTCTCATTGTCTTCAAAGAGAGGGGCATATTTAAGCGTCTTATCCACCAGCATTACCGTATGCTGCGTGTCGTCCTTAATAGAAGCCAGCAACAAAGGTGCCACCGCCACCGCCGCAATGATAAAAGGCATAAGGATGGTGAGCAGAATAAACGACTTCTTCTGGATGCGCGTAAGAAATTCGCGCTGTATGATGATTAGAATTTTGGACATAGTTTTTTTAGTAAACGAGTTGACAAGGTACGAGTAGACGAGAAGGGCACCGAGGTAAACGCGTTTAGTAGATGAGTTGACAAGGTACGAGTTATTTTTTTATTAGGCGAGTTGACAAGGTATGAGTAGACAAGATAATTACCGAGATATACGAGTATCGTCCCGCATGGTATTACTCACTACTCACTACTCGTTACTCACTACTCACTTTCTCCCACAACCTTCAAGAAAATCTCGTGCATCGTAGGCAGTTTTTCATTGAACAAACGCACGTCCATCTTCTCGCTGATCAAGCGGATGAGTTCGGCATTTGTCAGGGCGTCCGACTTCTTCAGTTGGTAGTGGTCAATAGTGCCCACGCGGTGATGGTCAACCACTTCGTAGCCGGTACAGGTGGTCAACGCTTCTGTGCAAACACCTGCCACCTCATAGATGCCCGAGCGATAGTGACTGCGAATTTCCTCCACATTCCCTTGGAGCACCACCTTCGAGTGATTGATGAGCGCAATGTTGTCGCAGATTTCTTCCACCGACGCCATGTTGTGGGTAGAGAAGATAATAGTGTGCCCCTTGTCACGGAGTTCCAAAATCTCGCGTTTGAGGAGTTCGGCATTCACAGGGTCGAAACCCGAGAAGGGTTCGTCGAGAATGAGCAAGGGCGGTTCGTGGAGCACGGTGATAATGAATTGCACCTTCTGCTGCATACCCTTAGAGAGCTCTTCCAACTTCTTGTCCCACCAAGGCATGATGCCAAATTTCTCAAACCACATCTTCAGGCGCTTGCGTGCTTCACTTGCCGAAAGTCCCTTGAGTTGGGCAAGGTAAATAGCCTGTTCGCCCACCTTCATCTTCTTATAAAGCCCGCGCTCTTCGGGAAGGTAACCGATGCGTGCCACATCCTCGGGACGAATGGGTGCACCGTCGAAAATCACTTCCCCCTGGTCGGGCATGGTAATGCGGTTGATGATGCGGATAAGGGTAGTTTTGCCCGCACCGTTAGGTCCGAGCAAACCGAATACTTTGCCACGCGGCACTTGAATGCTGACATCGTTCAGCGCCGTGTGCTTGGCAAAGGACTTGTGTATGTTTTTTGCTTCTAAGAACATGATGCTTTTTTGTTAAATGAGAAAGGAAAAATGAGAAATGAGAAAACCATGCGGCGTGAGATCACAATTAGAGAATAAATTTGTTGGGAAAATATTTCTCCTTTCTCCTTTCTGATTTCTCCTTTCAAATCAGGGTTCCGTTTCCCCCTCAATATACTGCTCCATAAAGAAGTGCTCGCCGTCAAACACGGCATAGGAGAAGAGGGAAATCCAGTCGCCCAGGATGGCCACGCGCGCCGTGCGGCTGAGCATGAGGTCGAGTTCGATGTGGCGGTGACCGAAGACGAAGTAATTGATGTCGGGGTGCGTCTTCAAATAGTCCTTGGCATAGATAATAAGGTGCTCCTTGTCCTCGCCCATGTAGGGAGGCTCAACTCCGTCCTTACGCTTCAAGCGGCTGTGTTTTGCCCAGGCGAGTCCGAAGTCCATGCCCCAGCGGGGATGTACGGAGGCAAAGAGGCGCTGGCAGAGTTTGTTGTGAAACAAGCGGCGCAACCACTTAAACTTCCAGTCGTTGTCGCCCAGTCCATCGCCGTGCGCAAGGTAAAACGTCTTTCCGTAGAGTTCCGTAACGAGTCCCTCACGGTGCAGAATTACCCCACATTCCTTCTCCAAGTAATCGCCCACCCAAAGGTCGTGATTGCCGATGAAGAAATGCACTTCCACGCCCATATCGGTGAGTTCGGAAATCTTGCCCAAGAAGCGCGTGTAGCCCTTCGGCACCACAAGTTTATACTCGTGCCAGAAGTCAAACATATCTCCCAACAGATAGACAGCACCCGCCTTATGCTTGATGCTGTCAAGGAAATTTACGAGTCGGCGCTCTTGAGTGCGTGCGTGGGGAATGGCACGGCTACCCAAGTGAGCATCGGAGAGAAAATATATGGGTTTCATTTTTTAGTAGACGAGTTTTTAGTAAACGAGTAGACAAGAAAGTTTGTGGAGGTACAAGTGTTTTAGCAGTTGAGATGTGTAACCATCTCATCAACTCGTTTACTCTCCTAAAATATTCTTTCTTGAGTAGACAAGTTTTTAGTAGACGAGTAGACGAGAAGGATAGCGTTGTTCGCGTTGTTAGTAGGCGAGTAAACGAAGGGAATGATTTGAGAAAGTTGTTTCTGGAGGAGAAACCTATCGTTTATCTCTGTGACCATCTTGTCTACTCGTTTACTTGTCAACTTGTTAACTTATTTACAACTTACATAAATCCAAGGTCCAACTTCGCCTCTTCCGACATCATATCCTTGTCCCACTCGGGTTCAAACACGAGGTTCACGCGGGCGTCCGTGATTTGCGGGATGCCCGCCACCTTCATACGCACGTCTTCCACGATGAAGTCCGCCGCAGGGCAGTTGGGCGCCGTAAGGGTCATGTCTATGTCCACGGAATAATCGTCGTTGAGGTCAATCTTATAAATCAATCCCAAGGCATAAATATCCACGGGAATTTCAGGGTCATAAACCGTTTTGAGCACGTCAATAATGCGCTCTTCTATTTGGAGTCTTTCTTCTGGAGTCATAGTTTGTTTAGTTTTTGAGGTGAGAAGTTTTGAGGTTATGAGGTTTTAAGGATTGAGGTTTTAAGGTTATAAGGTTGTGAGGTTATAAGGACCATGCGGGGATGAAATTCCTGCAAGCTCTCGACCTTAAAGACTCTGAAGACCTTTCGTGCCCCTTCTTAAAACCTTAAAGCGAAGCGCCCTAACAACCTTAAAACCTCACGTTAGATTTTCCCTTCCTCCGAGTAACTATAATACCCTTCGGAAGAAATAATGATATGGTCAATGAGGGGGATTTGCAGGTGTTCTGCCGCAACTTTCAGGCGTTGCGTGAGTTGGTCGTCCTGTCTGCTGGGCGTAAGATTCCCCGAGGGGTGGTTGTGGCAAAGGATGATGCGCGAGGCCTTTCGGAGGATTGCTTCGCGGAGTACGTGGCGAACGTCAACGAGCGAAGCATCCGTTGTGCCTTTACCCACGAGTACGGTATCAATGAGTTTCAGCGAAATGTCCAGCAGAATGGCGTGGCATTCTTCGTGCGTCAAGTCGCGCATGTATTCCTTAAGTAAGTCGACCGCCGCCTGTGCAGAGTCAATCTTCTTGCGTTCACGCGCCTTTTCTTCCGACCGGCGTTTCCCAAGTTCACAAGCCGCCTTGATGGTAATCGCCTTTGCAGGACCAATGCCCTTGTAGCGCTGCAAGTCCGTAATCGAAAGTTTGCCCAATTCATAGAGGTTATCCCCCACGTCGGCAAGTATGCGCTTGGTTAAGGCAACTGCATCTTCATCCGCCGACCCCGAACCAATCAGAATCGCCAGCAATTCCGCCTTGCTCAGCGCCTCCGCCCCGAGTGCCTCAAGCTTCTCGCGCGGTTTATCTTCTTCCGCCCATTGGGCAATGGTTAGTTTTAAGTGGTCCATGAGATTTGGACAAATGAATTAGTTTCTATAGATTTCTTTATCTCTGCAGTCTCCCAATCCTGGAGTTGATTCTTGGACAATAGATGTTGGAATTCAGCAACGCCTATAGTCGCAACGTTTCAATTACTGCTACAGCCTGTTGCAGTAATTGAAAATAGTCATCCTCGCAGAGTGACCCAGTAACTGTTACCTCCTTCATACCTTAATGTGTCTAATGGTGAAACCAGATTCTGCAGCTATAAAAAGTTTTATCGTTGAAACTCGGAAACGCATTCGCATCTCGCTCGTTTACTCGTACCTATAAACTTGTCTACTAATTCTCTACTTATAGAAATTCTTCTTAAAAGCCTCAAACTCCCCACGTCCCAACACGCAGCGTTCCCACCAAGCACGGAGGAACCCACTGCCGTAGCCCAAGAGTTGTACGAAGGAAGCCGCTACGGCGCGGAGTCCTACGCCCATGCTGCGCTCTGCCCATGAGGCGTCCACAAAGATGATGAGCGAGAAGAGTAGGAGGGGTGTTGTTCCGAAGAGGGTGAAGATAGGAAGCAGTCCTCCTAATACCGTAGCGAGCACGCAGAGCGCCACGCCAATGGTAAACACAGCGGGCAAGAGGTGCACGAGTTTCAACGTTCCGGGATGGCGCTTCGTAAGGTTAATGCGCGCAATGCCCGAGTTGTGAACTTGCTTGAAGAACTTCTTAAGGTCCGTACGGCGCTTGTGCCACACCCATGCTTCGGGGAACAGGCGACACTTATAACCGCCCTTGAAAATGCGGGTCGAGAAGTCGATGTCCTCGCCAAAGCGCATTTCGCTGAAACCATTGAGTGCGTTGTAAATTTCCCTACGTACCCCCATATTAAAGGAGCGGGGGTAGAACTTATCCATCTTCTTCTTACCCCCACGGATACCTCCCGTGGTGAAGAACGAAGTCATGGCATAGTTAATTGCCTTTTGCATGGGCGTAAAACTCTCGTGCGCACGGTCGGGACCGCCAAAGGCATCACAAGGATTCGCCTGCAATTCCGCTTCTACCTCGGCGATGTAGTTGGGGGGACACACGGCATCGGAGTCCAAAATCAACACATAATCCCCCGCAGCACGCGCCACACCATAGTTGCGCGTTTGCCCAGGTCCGCTATTCGGTTTCGTAAAATACTTCACATCCAAGCGGTCGCAGAACTGGTCCACCACCTCTTTGCAAGGCACCGTAGAACCATCTTCTACCACAATCACCTCAAAGTCCTGACACGTCTGTTGCGTCAAACTTTCCAGCAATTCCTGCGCCTCATCGGGGCGGTTGTAAACGGGGATAATTACAGAATACTTCATAGATTGCAAAGATACATCTTTTTTTTATTGCTATGTGTGTCTTGATTTTAATTGTTGAAGACATAAGAACAAAAGAACAAATTTTTTAAGTAATGATATAGCAGTTGACCCAATATTAGAATCATCATCATACCCCCTCCCCGCCCGAGGGCGGTACTCCCCCTATCTTAAGGGGAGAGCGCCATTCGGAGTCGTCTCACACTATTTATACCAAGTGAAAGCAAGATTGTTTTCACCTATTGAGTTGTTTTAACGGAAGTCTCATACCGCGTTCTCCCCTTAAGATAGGGGGAGTACCTCCGCTGGAGGGGAGGGGGTATGAAATGCAACTTTGGGTCAACTCCTATATCGTTGCCTTTTTTTATGTCCTTATGTTCTTCTGTCAGAAAAACGGATGCTGATGCACACGCATTCAATTGTGTGCTCTTCGTAAATCCTGAACGAAATTACATGTAAAGAATCCTCCTTCAATTCCAATAAAATTCACATCTTTGCAACCAAATAGCAGTAGTAATCATCTTGTTTACTCGTTTACTATAAACTCGTAAACTCCAAAAACATGGAATACATCTTCTTAATTCTCGGGGCACTCTTCGCCCTTATCGGACTTGCAGGCGCCGTTGTTCCCGCCCTGCCTGGCCCCCCATTGTCCTACGTTACGCTTTGGATGATGTGGTTGTACAATCGTGAGGAGGTTTCTCCTCAGGTGCTTATTGTGGCAGGTGTGATCATGGTGGTCATCACCGTGTTGGACTATGTCGCCCCCATTTGGCTCACCAAGAAAGGGCAGGGCACAAAGGCAGGCATCCGTGGAGCGACGGTGGGGCTCATCGTCGGCATCTTCTTCGGTCCCCTCGGTCTAATCCTCGGTCCCTTTATCGGCGCCTTAGTGGGCGAACTGATTGTGAAAACACCCTTCTCCACAGCCCTCAAAGTCGCCTTCATGTCCTTCGTCGGTTTCCTGCTTACGACCGCCTTGAAGTTAATCTACAGCATCGCCATCCTCGTGATGTTCGTGGGGATGTTGTGGTAAAGGGCGCTGATTCACAAGTATAAGACGTCACAGTGTGACGCCCCAGCGAACTACTACCGAACAATCCTTTCTGTTGAGATAATCTGCGTAAGTTGGGTAAAAAGTCCCTACTTACGCAGATTATCTTTTAATACTTTGCGTAAGTGGTGTAGATTTGTATAGTTTCCGCAGATTATTGGGTAATAGAAGTTATTGGTGTCCGTAAACTATTCGAGGAGTAACGGCCTGAAAGGCCAATAAGCATCCAGCCCAGGGCAACGCCCTGGGTCTATGGACGTTTGGATTTGCGCCCTGAAAGGGCAAAAGCATTGAAGCTCAGAGTTGTATAATTGCTTTTGCCCTTTCAGGGCGCAAGTCTCGACTGCAATAACACCCAGGGCGTTGCCCTGGTCTAATGGATTTATCCCCTTTCAGGGGAATCATGCAAACTGTGGGAAATACACTATCTGGACAACTTTAGATTTATTGGTGTCCGGTAAATTTTATCTCTTTATTTTAGAGAACACGAATTGCACGAATAACACGAATCCTTGCGGGATGTTACCTTGCTTATCGCATACGAATTGCACGAATACCATCCGGATGGCATTCGTGTTATTCGCCTCTGATTAAGAAATATTCATCTCGCATGGAGATTCGTGTTATTCGTGCAATTCGTGTTCTCTTAAACATAGAAATTCTC
>JAZORE010000048.1:0-32088 GCA_045656425.1 Alloprevotella sp. | reverse complement strand
GTAGAAGAAGTAAGCAACTACGTACTTGCGAATACGAAGCTCACAACGGTAACTGAGGATGACGGTCTCCTTACAGGTATTGAGGCAGGTCAGACTATTGGTACGTTCAGTGCGCCTTATGCTACTGTAATTCCTGGAGGTGTAACAGCTTACTATGCTAAGTCTGCTGAAGAGGAAGGTACGCTCAACCTCAAGGCTGTTGAAGGTAACGTGCTCCCCGCAGGCGAAGGTGTTGTGCTTATTGGCGAATCTGCTAACGTTGCACAGATGCTCCCCGTTGCTGGTGAAACTGTAACAGAAACAGCATTCGAAGAAGGACTCAATCAGTTTGCTAATTCAGCATATAGTGACGTAGTGCTCGGTGACAACGCTTATGGCTTGTCAAAGACTGCAGCTGAAGGTATCGGTATCTACAAGGCTGCTGGTGGAAAGCTCCAGCAAGGTAAGGCTTACCTCGACTTTAGTGCTTCAACAGTTGCACGCTTCGTATTGAACTTCAGCGGTGTAGCAACCGATATCGAAGGTGCTCCCACAGTAGCTCCCTCACAGCAGGTAATCTACGATCTCAGCGGTCGCCGCGTGAACGCTGTAACAAAGGGCGGTATCTATATCGTGAACGGTAAAAAAATGATTATTAAGTAATTCTATAAATTTAATGACTATGGAAAAGAAAGTATATATCGCTCCTGCAATCGAGCTTTATGAATTCGAAACAGAAGGTTGCTTGCTTGATACATCCGGTCCTGGAGTAGGAACTGGTAGTGGAACTATTGGCGATAGCGATGGCGATGGTTATGGTGATTTCCTGAGCAACAAGCGCCAGCCTAACAATACTCCTTGGAGCAGCAGCCCCTGGGAATAATATTAGCTAAAAAAGCGTCACTCTTTGAGTGGCGCTTTTTTAGTGTAGGAAGAGGGGCATGCCTAACAGGCAGTAACAAGCCAGGACAGGCTGTAACAGGTAGTAGGTAGTAGTGGGCTGGCGCGATAGTTTCAGGCCTAACAGGCAGGGACAGGCAGGGACAGGCAGTAACAGGCCGTAACATGGCTGGCGCGGTGGGTGAGGCGAGTGCGGTTGCTGCCCGCATGGTTGTTGAGGCCTGTTGGGGCTTGTTATTGCCTGTTAGGCTTGGCTCCTGTTATTGCCTATTAGGCTTGTCATCCTGTTAAGGCTTGTTACTGCCTGTTACCACCCATTACCGCCCACAATCCCTACTATTTTCCAGAAATTTGCCGCTCAAAGCTAAAAAATCTCTGCCTTTCTTTGACCGTTCCCCGAGAAGCCTGTACATTTGCTAAGTAACCTTAAATGATGTTTGTCTATGGGTGATAGTAAGTTTATTCGTCAAAAGGGTAATTATAAAGACCTGTTGTGCTTCAAGAAATCGGTGTGCGTATATGATGTGACGTACTACTTTGCACATCGCTTCTTGGTGAAGGGCGACCGCACGATTGACCAAATGGTGCAGGCGGCGCGCTCCTGCAAGCAGAATATTGCTGAGGGCGTGGCGGCTTCTACAACTTCTGCAGAGACAGAACTCAAATTGCTGAATGTGGCAAAGGCAAGTTTGCAGGAACTCCTGGAGGATTTTGAGGATTACCTGCGTGTCAGAGGGTTGACACTATGGGACGTCCACAGCGAGAAGCACCAACAAACGCGCCGCGTGTGTAAGCACCACAACGAACCTTCCTTCTACACCCAAGCTGCCCAAGAGCGCTCCGACGAAACTATCGCCAACATCGCCATTATCCTTATTCACCAAACCGACTACCTCATCCGCCTCTACTTCGATAGTCGCAAGCAGGCGTTCTTGGAAGAGGGCGGAATTAGGGAGGAGATGACGAGGGAGCGGTTGAAGAGGAGGAAATTTTAGTGAGTAATGAGTAGTGAGTAATAGGCTGGCTCGGTAGTTCAGGCCTAACAGGCAGTAACAGGCAGGGACAGGCCTTAACAGGGCTGGCGCGGTGGGTGACTCAATCGAAGTTGCTGTCCCGCATGGTTGTTAAGGCCTGTTGAGGCTTGTTATTGCCTGTTGTGGCTTGAAATCCTGTTGGGCTTGTTAGGCTTGCTTCTGTTATTGCCTGTTGTGGCTTGAAGTCCTGTTAGGTCTGTTGGGCTTGCTGCCTGTTAAGCCTGAGAGCCTTGTTATTTTCTAAAAAATTTGCTCTTCTAAAAAAACTATATTATCTTTGCCACGATAACCAAAGTATAACCCACATGGACGACTATTACGCGGAAAATTATTGCGATTGATAGGCGGGTAGGTATTGCGAGAGGCTTTCCCCCGTCGTAACGATTTCTTTACTTTCTTAGGAGACACTTCGACAGAGGATTTTCTCGATAGAAGAACATGAGTATTATAATGTGTTCTTTTGTTCTTATGTCTTAAAAAAGTCTGCAATACCTAATACATGCGAACTTACTGGAATTATAATAAGGCGCTGCGCACGCTGGAAGAGTGGCAGCCTGATTGCTGGGTGCAGGTGACTTGCCCTACACCTGAAGATGAAGAGTTCCTCGTGAATGAACTCAATGTTCCTTCCTATTTCCTTGATGACATTCGAGATAAAGACGAGCGCTCGCGTTTTGAATACGACGAGGGCTGGCAACTCATCATCCTTCGTATTCCCTATGTGAAGGAGGTGCGTTCGCGTACGCCCCATACGACAATTCCCTTGGGTATCATCTTGAAGAAGGGCGTGTGTGTAACGGTGTGCAACCACGAGACGAACATGATGATCGACTTCGTGAGTTACCAGCAGAAGCGCAATATGGGTTTTACGGACTCCGTAGACTTGGTGTTCCGATTGTTCCTCTCGAGTGCCGTGTGGTACTTGAAGCGCCTGAAGCAAATCAATGTGCTCATTGAAGAAGCAAAACAGAATTTGGACCGCGCCATTGATAACGAGGACTTGATCAGTCTTTCGCGCTTGCAGGATAGTTTGACGTACTTCATCACCTCCATCCGTGGTAACGAAACGTTGCTCTCGAAGTTGAAGTTCAAACTCCCTGTCGATGAACTCGACGCCGACCTTATTGAAGACGTGACGATTGAGATGAACCAGGCGCGTGAGACGACAAACATCTACGCCCACATCCTTGACTCGACGATGGAGACTTACGCCTCTATTATCAATAATAATATGGCGAGCGTCATGAAGCAGATGACCTCCGTTTCCATCATCCTGATGTTCCCCACGCTCATCGCCAGCATCTTCGGTATGAACCTGATTAACGGCATGGAAACATCGTGGTGGGGCTTCCCCTTGGTAATCGTTTCCTCCATCGTAGTCACTGCCACCTTCTATTGGTTGTTTAGACGGAGGAGCTGGGTGTAAGGGAAATGAGAAATCAGAAAGGAGAAAGGAGAAAGACCATGCGGAATGTCACTGCGCCAGCCTATTTCTCCTTCCTCCTTTCTGATTTCTCCTTTAAAATTTGCTCGTGTGCGAGCAAATTTGTAACTTTGCACCCGAAATCAGAATGTGGAGAGATTTGGCTGCTTGCAACCACTATAAAAAATGCTAAAATAGAGGGACGGCTTAGAACAGCGCCTCGGTAAATTGAGCCTTTAGCGCAGGAAGGACCTGCGAGTTGCTCTACATTCTGCTTTCGCGTAATACGGCGCGATGGGCAGATTTTTTTTGTGCTGGAGTTTTTAAGCCACAACAGGCAATGGCAGGATTTCAAGCCACAACTGGCAATAACAAGCCCTAACAGGCCTCAACAACCATGCGGGGTAGGGACTCAAGCCTAACAGGATTCCAAGCCTAACAGGCCATGACAAGCCTTAACAGGCCTTAACAGCCATGCGGGGCAGGGGCTTCGGTTGCTTTCACATCGCGCGAGCCTATTACTCACTACTCATTACTCACTACTACCTACTACCTCACCCCTTATAACCTAAAAATCTCATTACATATATGTCTTATCTTTTTACTTCAGAATCTGTATCGGAAGGACATCCCGATAAAGTGGCAGACCAGATTAGTGATGCTGTGCTTGATGAATTGCTCGCTTACGACCCTACGTCGAAGGTGGCTTGTGAAACCTTGGTGACTACGGGTCAGGTGGTTGTTGCCGGCGAAGTGAAGTCGGAGGGTTATGCTGACCTTCAGACCATCGTGCGCCGCACCATCAAGCGCATTGGTTATACGAAGGCGGAATATAAGTTTGATGCCGAAAGCTGCGGTATTCTTTCTGCCATCCACGAACAGAGTGCCGACATCAACCGCGGTGTGGAACGCGAAGACCCCATGAATCAGGGCGCTGGCGACCAGGGTATGATGTTTGGTTATGCCAATAAGGAAACTGATACGTTCATGCCCCTTCCCTTGGCATTGGCGCACGAAATCTTGATTGTGCTTGCCGAAATTCGCCGTGAGGGCAAGGTGATGACCTACCTCCGTCCCGACTCTAAGAGTCAGGTGACTATTGAGTACGACGACAACGACCGCGCGATGCGCATCGATACGATCGTTGTTTCTACTCAGCACGACGACTTTATCACTGCTGAAGAAGCGGGCAGTCAGGAAAAGGCGGACGAGATGATGCTCCGCAAGATTAAGGACGACGTGATTACCATCCTCATGCCCCGCTTGATTAAGGAACGTGTGAATACTCCCGAAATTCAGGAACTCTTCAAGAACTCAACCATCAAGTATCACGTGAACCCCACGGGTAAGTTTGTGATTGGTGGTCCTCACGGCGACACAGGTCTTACAGGTCGTAAGATTATCGTGGATACTTACGGTGGTAAGGGTGCTCACGGTGGTGGTGCCTTCTCGGGTAAGGACCCCTCAAAGGTGGACCGCTCGGCAGCATACGCCGCACGTCACATTGCTAAGAATATGGTGGCTGCAGGTGTGGCAGACGAAATGCTCGTGCAGTTGAGCTATGCTATCGGTGTGGCAGAACCTATCTCAGTGTATGTTAATACGTATGGCAAGAGTCATGTGAGCATGACCGACGGCGAAATTGCCAAGAAGGTGCAGGAACTCTTTGACCTCCGTCCCAAGGCGATTGAAGAACGCTTGAAGCTCCGCCAACCCATCTACGAAGAAACGGCTTCTTATGGTCACGTAGGTCGCGAGCCCCGCAAGGTGACAAAGACCTTCGGCGGTAAGTTTAGCGAACCCAAGGAAATTGAGGTGGAGCTCTTTACTTGGGAGAAGTTGGACTATGTGGATGCGGTGAAGGAAGCGTTTGGACTTTAATGGTTTTCAGGTGGTGATGGGGAGCAGGCCTGACAGGCGGTACAAGTTACACAAGCCTGACAGGCAGTAACAAGCCTTAACAGGCCTTAACAACCATGCGGGGTGAGGGCAGGCGGTAACAAGCCTTAGCAGGCAGTAATAGGCCTTAACAAGACTGACGTGTTGGTGTCCCGCATGGCCTTTCTCCTTTCTCCTTTCTCCTTTCTCCTTTCTCCTTTCTCCTTTCTCCTTTCTAACATGCACATCACAGTATACGCCGCTTCAAGCGGTCAAGTACCGGCAGCTTATATAGAGGCTGCCGGTATTTTAGGAAAGATAATGGCGCAGCGTGGTCATGCGCTCATCAATGGTGCGGGTCGCACGGGTTTGATGGGTGCAACTACCGAGGGCGTGCTTTCTCGCGGTGGAAAAGCCATCGGTGTGATTCCCCAATTCATGATTGAACAGGGGTGGCAGCACAATGAAATGACGGAACTCATTGTCACTCCCGATATGCACAGCCGTAAGGAAACGATGGCACAGCGCTCAGATGCTTGCATTGCCTTACCCGGTGGGGTGGGGACACTGGAAGAGTTGTTGGAAGTGATTACATGGAAGCAACTCGGGCTTTACCTCAAACCCATCGTGATTCTCAACCTTAACGGTTACTACGACGCCCTGCTTCAGCAATTAGCACGCGCCACCGAAGAGCGCTTCATGCGCCAGGAACATACGCAGATCTGGAGCGTTGCCACGACCCCCGAAGAAGCCGTAATGCTTTGCGAAACCACCCCGCTTTGGAGCAAGGAGGTAAGGAAGTATGCGGCGATGTGAAGGGGGGATTTTAGGTCTAACAGGCAGTAACAAGCAGTAACAGGCCTTAACAACCATGCGGGACAGCAACTTCGATTGAGTCACCACCGCGCCAGCCCATGTTAAGGCCTGCCCCTGCTTGTTACTTGCCTGTTAGGCCTGAAACTACCGCCCCAGCCTATTACTCACTCCTCACTCCTCACTCCTACTTCCTACCTACTACTTCTCATGCCCTACCTCCTCCGAAATGATGACCTTTTGATTGCTGCCTTTCTGTTGAGCTTCTTGCTCATCGTGTGGGCGGTTTCTCGGTCGTGGGCTTTTCTTGAGGGGTGGTGGACAGGCTTTTTCAATGATGAGGGGAAGCGTAAGAAGTTTACGAAGCATCTGGAGGTGCAGCTGAATGGAGTGGTGCCGATAATTGTGAGCGTGAGTTTGCTGTTGGGCATACTTCTTGCATCTTATGTACAGCGTGAGGTGCCTGAGTTGTTTCAGTTGTGGAAGCCTCAGGAGGTGTATTTGTGGGGCTGTGGGGCGCTGTTGGGATTTATTCTGTTGAAGCAGTTGCTATACCTTTTGGTGAACTATACCTTCTTCAGTGCTTCGAGTACAGCAGAGTGGGCACGCTCCTACTTGGTGACGCTATTGGTAGAGGGCGTAATGTTGTTTCCCTTGGTGGTGGCAACTCTGTTTTTAGACCTGTCCTCAGTTTGGCAGCAAATTTGGTTTTGGAGCATCGTAGGACTTGTAGAATTGCTACGGTTGCTGAAATTGAAAGTCATATTTTTCCACGGTGTGCTCGGCTATGTGCATATTTTTTTGTACTTTTGCACACTGAATTTAGCAACCACGTATGTTGCGTGGCAACAACTGACACATATTAAACTACTACTTGACTTAGTAAAGTAATGATTAAGAAGATTCTTGTGTCTCAACCGCGTCCAGCGACTGAGAAGTCACCTTACTTTGATATCGCAAAGAAGCACGATGTAGAACTCGTGTTTCATCCCTTCATTCGTGTGGAAGGACTTTCGGCAAGAGAGTTTCGTGCGCAGAAAGTGAATGTGTTGGATCACACCGCAGTGGTGTTTACCTCACGTCATGCGATTGACCATTTCTTTATGTTGTGTAAGGAAATGCGTGTGGCAATTCCCGAGGATATGAAGTATTTTGCGGTGTCGGAAGCCATTTCACTTTATATTCAGAAGTACGTACAGTACCGCAAGCGTAAGGTGTTCTTCCCTGCGACGGGTAAGTTCGTAGATTTGCTCCCCTTGATGGTGAAGCATAAAACAGAGAAGTACCTTGTGCCCCTGTCAGACGTACACAACGATGAGGTGAAGAATCAGATGGATCAGCACGCTTTGAAGCACACGGAATGTGTGATGTACCGCACTGTTGCGAATGACTATCCCGCAGATCAGCCCTTCGACTTTGACATGGTGGTGTTGTTTACTCCTGCTGGTGTGCAGTCGTTGTTGAACAATGTACCCAACTTTAAGGAATCAGGCATTCGTCTGGCTTCTTTTGGTAAGGCAACGGCACAGGCAATTACTGATGCAGGCCTTCCCCTTGAATTGGAAGCTCCTACCCCCCAGGCTCCTTCAATCACAGGTAGCTTGGATCTTTATCTTTCAAAGGTAAATGAGTAAGGGGAACTTTGCATGATACTAAATACTTTGTGGAAATATGGTAACCACGGGCCCTACGCTCGGCGTTGAACGGTGCCATATTTCCACAATTTGCGTCTTTCTTATGTTTACTCACAGATTTCCCAAAGCCGAGCACCTCTGCTTGCGCAACGACATAGACAACCTTTTTGCTGCTGGAACGAAAGCCCAGACGGCCTATCCTTTGCGTGTGGTATATCGTGAGGTAAAGCATAGTGAGGGACCAAAGGTAAAGGTGCTGTTGAGTGTGCCCAAGCGCAAGTTGCGCCATGCCGTAGACCGCAATCGTGCGAAGCGCCAGTTGCGTGAGGCATATCGTCTGAACAAGACGATTTTGCTGGATGCCCTTTCTAAGAAACAAGGTTTGCACCTGGCGTTCATGTGGGTGGCAGACAAACCCATGGATTCTGCACTGGTGGCGAAGAAAGTAGTGGTGTTGTTGCACCGTGTGGCAGAGCAATTACTGCAAGCCCCTCAACAACCTGTAAACCCTTAAATCGTATGCTCTCCCGTTTGTTGATTCTCCCGATACGCCTGTATCAGAAATATATCTCTCCGCTTACTCCTCCCGCTTGCCGCTATACCCCGACTTGCTCGCAGTATGCCATTGAGGCGTTGCAGAAGCATGGTCCGCTGAAGGGATTGTGGTTAGCGATTCGACGCATTCTCAGATGTCATCCTTGGGGAGGGCATGGGTATGACCCTGTGCCGTAAGGTTTAGAGTACAGCTATCATCCGGAGGGATGCGTTGACTGTTTTACTGTTGTTACGTTCCCCTTTCCCCTTTCCCCTTTCCCCGTTAATCGTTCCCCTTCCCCGTTCTTCCATGAACTTCCACACCCATGACCTTCAAGCCCCCATGCCTGCGATTATCAATATGCCGCAGGAATGGTTGGTGCATCCCGAGGTGGCTACGTTGCGCCCGGATGCTACTTATTCTGTGGGGGTGCATCCCTGGTGGACAGCGGAGGAAATGTTGGATGTCCTTATCGAAGGAGTCCGTTTTTGGACACTTCATCCACAGGTGGTGCGCATTGGAGAGTGCGGGTTGGATAAACTCAAGGGTGGGGCGATAGACGTGCAGGAACGCGTGTTTATCGAACAGGTAGAACTCTCTGAACGTCTGAAGAAGCCCTTGACCATCCACTGCGTAAAGGCGTTCGATCGCCTGCTTGGGCTTCGTAAACAGTTGCGTCCCACGCAGTGCTGGGTAATTCATGGATTTAGGGGGAAACCCGAGTTGGCGCAGCAACTCTTAGCTGCAGGATGTGACCTTTCTTTTGGCACGCTCTATAATGAAGCCGCATTTAATCTCTGCCCTCCCGACCGCAGGTATCGCGAAACCGATTGAAGTGAGGTTATGAGGTCTTTAGGGGTCCCGTTTGCTTCACAACGATACCATCGCAGTGCTCCCCTCCCAATAAACTTGCTCTATGCCTCTCATAATAGAGCGGAAATAACTAACTTTGCAGTAGTACTGAAATCAAAATAAATACGCACAATATGAATTTCGTAGAAGAACTCAAATGGCGCGGCATGCTTCACCAGATGATGCCGGGCACACAAGAACTTTTTGACAAGGGGGAAATGGTTACCGCTTACGTCGGTATCGACCCTACAGCTGATTCGCTTCACATCGGTCACCTTTGTGGTGTAATGATGCTTCGTCACCTCCAGCAGGCGGGTCACAAGCCCCTCGCTCTCGTAGGCGGTGCAACAGGTATGATTGGTGACCCCTCGGGTAAGAGCGCTGAGCGCAATTTGCTCACTGAAGAAGTGCTCCGTCACAATGTGGCGTGCATCAAGGAACAGCTCGGTCGCTTCCTTGACTTTGAAAGCGACGCACCCAACGCTGCCGAACTCGTGAACAACTATGACTGGATGAAGAACTTTACCTTCCTCGACTTTGCTCGTGAAATCGGTAAGCGCATCACAGTCAACTACATGATGGCAAAGGACTCTGTGAAGCGTCGTCTTAACGGTGAAGCCAGCGATGGTCTTTCGTTCACCGAATTTACCTACCAGTTGCTTCAGGGTTACGACTTCCTCCACCTTTTCCGCGAAAAGAACTGTAAGCTCCAGATGGGCGGTTCTGACCAGTGGGGTAACATCACCACAGGTACGGAACTTATCCGTCGCACCCTCGGTGGTGAAGCTGAAGCGTTCGCACTTACGTGTCCCCTCATCACTAAGGCTGATGGTAAGAAGTTTGGTAAAACCGAGCAGGGTAATGTTTGGCTCGACCGCAACCGCACTACGCCTTACGCCTTCTACCAGTTCTGGCTCAACGTAGGCGATGAAGAAGCGAAGCGCTACATCAAGATTTTCACATCGCTCACACAGGAAGAAATCAATGCCCTCATCGAAGAGCACGACCAAGATCCCGGTCGTCGCGTGCTCCAGCGCCGCCTGGGCGAAGAAGTAACTATTCTTGTTCACGGTAAGGAAGATCTTGAAATGGCTATTGAAGCGTCGAACATCCTCTTCGGTAAGGCTACAAAGGAAAGCCTCTTGAAGTTGGACGAAGCTACGCTCCTCGCAGTGTTTGACGGCGTTCCTCGTTTTGAAGTGTCACGCGACCAGGTTGTCGGTGCCAAGGCGGTAGACCTCCTTGCGGAAACCACTAAGTGTTTCCCCTCAAAGGGCGAAATGCGTAAACTCACTCAGGGCGGTGGTGTAAGTTTGAACAAGGAAAAGCTCGCTGCCTTCGACCAGGAAATCACTGAAAATGACCTCATTGATGGCAAGTACCTCATTGCTCAGCAGGGCAAGAAGAAGTATTTCTTGATCATCGCGAAGTAATTTACAGAGAACTTATCGTTGTAAACAAAATCAGCGGGAACATCCTCAAAGGGTGTTCCCGCTGATTGGTTTTGGAGGGGGGGGATAGAAGCTATAGATGCTATAGATACTTCTAAGCCTTATTCATTAACTCGCGTGCACGGTCAAGTGCCACGTTGATGTTGGGACAAATGTGGTCCTTGCCAATGAGGCGGTAGAAACCAGCACGTTCAAGCGTTTGCTGAACGGCGGGCGTAACGCCTGAAAGTACGATGTCCGTGCCTTCGCGTTGCGACATGTCGCAGAGGTTCTGAAGGTTGTGAATACCCGTAGAGTCGATGAAGGGCACACGGCGCATGCGGATGATGCGAACGCGAGGATTGTTGTCCATCGAAGCCATCATTTCCTCAAACTTATTGGCGATACCAAAGTAGTAAGGACCATTGATTTCGTACACTTCTACGCCCTCGGGGATCTGGAGGTGTTCTTCGAGGAGCATATCGCTTTCGTCGTTGGCGTCAATCTCGTCGGTGATGACCTTAATCTGCGTGCTTTCCGTCATACGCTTCATGAAGAGGAGGCAGGCAATGATGAGCCCTACTTCAATCGCTACGGTGAGGTCGAAGATTACCGTGAGCAAGAAGGTAATGATGAGCACGCTGACATCGCTCTTGGGGTTGCTCAGGAGTTCGCGGAAGGTGCGCCAGCCACTCATATTATAAGATACTACTACGAGCACACCAGCCAAGCACGACATGGGGATGTAACTTGCCAAGGGCATGAGCACGATGAAGATGACGAGGAGCACAAGGGCGTGAACGATACCAGCGATACACGTGCGACCACCGTTGTTAATATTCGTCATCGTGCGGGCAATAGCACCCGTTGCGGGGATACCACCGAAGAAGGGCGTAACGATGTTTGCAATACCCTGACCAACGAGTTCCTGGTTAGAATCGTGGTGGTGACCCGTCACACCGTCGGCAACAGTAGCAGAGAGGAGTGATTCAATAGCACCGAGTACGGCAATCGTGATGGCAGTGGGGATGAGTGTGTTAATCATGTCCCAGGTTACACCACCCTGGAAGATGCTGAGGGCTGTGATTTCGGGAAGTGCCGCTTTGATTTCGCCGAAGCGGTCTCCGATAGTTTCAATTTCGGTTATGCCTGCTGCGTTGAGGAAATAAACAACAACGGTAGCAAGTACAATAGCGACGAGCGATCCAGGAATTTTCTTAGAAAAACGGGGGGTAAGGGCAATGATAACGATACTCAAAATACCGACAACAGTTGTTGCGAAGTCGAGCGTCAGGAAGTTCTTACCGTAAGCAATCCATTTCTCCACAAATTCCGCAGGTACAGCGTCAATTTGGAGGGCGAAGAGGTCCTTTACCTGAGTGGTAAAGATGGTTACTGCAATCCCGCTGGTAAACCCTACGACAATGGGGTAAGGGATGAACTTAATAATCGTTCCGAGGCGGAACACACCGAGGAGCACGAGGAAGATACCAGCCATAATTGTTGCGAGCATCAAACCTGTGAGGCCAAACTGTGCTACAACACCGTAGATGATGACGATGAAAGCACCTGTAGGACCACCAATCTGGACGCGGCTACCACCGAGGGCGGAGATGATGAAACCAGCGATGATAGCTGTGATGATACCCGCTACGGGACCAATAGTGTGGTTGGCATCGCCACCAGGACTTGCCGCAATGGCAAAGGCAATAGCGAGGGGAAGTGCAACAATACCTACGATAAGACCTGCCATCGTGTCGGCAGCAAGTTTGCTCTTGTTGTAGTTACGCAAGTCGCGCACGATGCGCGGATTAAATCTAAAGCGTTCCATTTGTGTATGTTAGTTTGTGTTGTGTCGTCGTTGGGCGGCTGAGGGAGAGAATGGAAATATAGGGATTATAGGAACTATAATTGATTATAGACGCTATATATCCCTATAAATTAGATTAGTGCTTCATTACCTTACGAGTAATGGTAGCCTTTGTAGTTGTTACGTTAATGAGGTAAACGCCAGCGGGGAGTGATTCGAGAGAAACAACTGTTTCTTCACCGCGCTTGGGTTGTTCAAGTGTTTGAGTTGCCACGAGGCGACCGTTGAGGTCGGTAACGCGGACGTTTGCAAGACTTTCGTTGTTGTTGAAAAGGATGCGCCAAGCGTTATTGCTCTTTTGGAAAGATACGGGTGCCTCTGAGTTTTGCATATCATTGATACCGTCTGTCGCTGCCAACTTGAGCGCACGCTTCAATCCTTCATAAGCATTTATCTTACCATATCCCCAGGCATTCTGACCGCCATCAGCAGTGTTCTCATCGTTGATGGCTGTTTCCTTAATGATGGTCATAATCTGCTCATGGGTAAGGTTGGGATTTGCCTGATACCAAAGTGCAATAACTCCTGTTACGAAAGGCGCAGCCATTGAAGTTCCTAACTTTGCACCATAGTAGTACTGCTTAGGATTGTTACCGATCTTTACTGAAGCGCAAACATCTTCGCTTTTTGAGCTAAAGCCTGCAGAGTAACTGTTTACAGCGGAGAGAATTACAGCACCAGGTGCAGTAATTGTAGGATGTATTACATTCTCAGTGAGCGAAGGTCCACGACCACTGAAATCGCTTATTGCGCCAGCTTGCTTGTAGTCACTATAACCTAACTTTGAACCACCAGAAAGGGGTTGCCAGTTGTAACGTCCTGAATTGTATGAACCAACAGTGATTGACTTTTCGGCTGTCGCACCAGAACTTGAAACCAAGTAGTCGTAGTCGCCATTAAGGAATTGTGAACGGGTAACACCACCGACAGGACTTACTGAGGGGGGTAAGAATATGTCGCCAAGACCCGCATTGTTCCAAATGTGTACGTTAGCTCCCTTCTTACCTGTAATCTTCACACCAAAGTAAATGTCTGTAGCATTGACTTCTGACTTAAGCGTTTCAAGCATACAAATGATTGTGAAGTTCTGCTTCTTGCTATAACTGTCAATACCCTCCTGAATTGATGTAGAAGAATTGCGATCAGCTGTGTATGTCGTAACTCTTTTTGTGCTTGACTTAAAGTAGCAAGGTTCTACGGTAATATTCTGATTGCCATCGCCTGTCTGTTCCCAAATACTGAGGTAACTATATTTCTGAGCAGTAGTATTATGGTCGATAAGCAAATAACGCACTTCGTCGTCCTTTGTAAAGGTGTGAGAAGTGTGAATTTTGTTGTTACCTTCATTACCAGCTGCACAAACAAAGACACCGCTGTTGTCGGCAATGAGGTCGTTGAGCGTGCGGTTGTAAAGACTCAAGCCGTCGTGACTACCAATTTGACTACCGAAACTCATGTTAATGACATAAGGCTTACCAGCCTCCTTTGCCACCTTCTTAATGTACTTTACATCCTCAAGCACTTCAGCATCGTCAAATGAAGAAGGAATCATCACGATGTCTGCTTCGTAAGCAACACCATAATAATTATTTCCGTTTACTTTTGAACCAGCCGCGATGCCTGTTACGTGTGTGGCATGTCCACCAGAGTTGTCAGCCTGCCCACTATCGGGAATGTCTGTTGTAGGCTGTTCGTCGCGGGGGTAATTTTCACGATTCCACAAGGCGATGACGCGAGATTTCTTGTCTGCATCCAAGAATGCAGCGTGGCGGTATTGGAAACCTTGGTCAATAACGCCTACGATAACGCCCTTTCCTGTGAAGGGAGTCTCAAAATCATTGAGCGCATTGGTATGAATGTCATTGATTCCCCCCATTTCGCGTGCTTTGTCGACGGAAGCCTGCATTTGTACGGGACCATTGATGCGACATACCGCTTCAAGGGCTGCGAGTTGTTCAACAAAGTTGATGGGGATGATTGCCGTAATGACGTTGTCGGTAATAAAGGTGGTTTTGTGTCCAGCTTTCTGAATGAAGTCCATTACTGTTGTGGCGTCTGTGACTTCAATGGTAACGGAAGTGATGCCGCTACCAGCACCACGCGTTGCAGGAAGCAACGTAGGCTGTGTGCCCTTCATCATGCGCTCAAGGGTGAAGTCCCACTTGGGCTGCGCTGCTGTTTGTGCCCTGGTGACAACCGAGAAAAGGGCAGCACTGGCAAGGAGTAGAATTTTTTTCATAGTGTAGTGTTTTGATGCTTATTCAAGGTGCGGCTTTCGAGATATTGTATGGTCTATCTGTACAGATAGCTCATGCTTAGGTGTGCTCATTCTGAGTGCTTTACGCTGAAAGCCGTTGTACGTTAATTTTCAGCGTGCAAAGTTACGAATTTTCTGCGAATGCGTGGAAATTTTAGGGTGGAAAAGTGGAGGGTAAGTAATCTGTAAAAAACTAAGTCCGAGATATTTCAAAATACCTCGGACTTAGTTTTTTTAGTCTCCCAATTAGTTTTTGCAAAGTGGGTTATAGTTTCACCACCTTGATATAGTCCTTTAATTTTATAGGACCTTTGCCGAATCCAGCTTGTGAGTCGTTGACGAGCAGGAGGGTTTGTGTGCCGTCGTTGAGGCGGATGCCGAGGCACATGCCTTCGTAGTTTGCCAAGTTGTATTGTACGGGGGTGAGGCGCGTCTTGAAGTTTGCCACCAACGTCTTTATCATAAAATGATTGGGATCGAGGCAATCAAAGTTCGTGTAACTATCAATCTGATGGCTCTCTAAGGGGTTAATTAAGAATATTTTACACTCCACATGCGAGGCGAAGTAGTTGGGCGAAACGCGTATCTCGCGTTCCAATACGAGCAGGCGACCGTCGGGGAGGGCGCAGAGGGCGGGGACACCGTGGTTGTGAGAACCCGTCTGCTTGGGCTTCTTGGCATAGTCCATACGGTAAGCATATTGTGCTAAGGGCTGGAGGTCTTCACCAAAACATTGCAGACGAAGCAGGTTGGGCTGCGCCGTTTGTTTCGGACTGTTGGGAGTGCCATCGCTGCGCAACGGTCCTTCGGTGATGGTCCAGAAACGATGTGTCGAAGCGCTGTACGCCAATGCTTCAAAGCCGAGATTGTGGTAGATGTTGGCGGTCGAAAATTCCTGGGGAATGTTCAATTTGCGTCCTGTGGGAACTCCATTAAGGGCGTATTCCAATATCTGTTGGTCTGCCTCGCCACTGATAAACACCGTATTTGCTGTGGGGTGGTAGATAATCCCTTCGGTGTCGCGCATGGTAGCGCCCGATTCCGTTTTTATGGGTGAAGGGTTGCCAAAATAACCTTCGGGAATCACCTTTGTAACCTTTCCAGAGTTAGGGTCTTGGAGAATCTGGACGATATAAAAACCGTCCGTCTTTTCTTTATCGCTCACCAAGGCATAGCGGTTGTTGCCCAAGGGAGTGATGCCACTATAATTTGCGGGTGTTACTCCCCAGCGGTTCATGCTGCGTTGGCGCAAGGGTTGGGCGAGTGTGAACAAGGGGATGAACAGGAGGATGAATAAGGTTATTTTACGCATGAGCTATGGAACGGGATGTTTAGGGTTTTGTGAAGGGAATAGTTTGGGGAATTACAGACTTTTCAGGAGTCCGAGTACATCCATGCGCCACGTAAGCCCCGCGGTGAGCATGAGTTGCTTGGGTCGCACGGCATAAGTGGCAGGAGTATCGCCCAAAGAGTAGTGTCCGGCAAGGTGGAGGCGCAGGTCGTTGCGGTTGTCCTTGAGGGGGAAGACTTCGATGCCCGCTCCGAGGCGTGTGAGTTCGGTTCCGGGAGGCACACTGCCGTCATTAAGGGTTTCGCTCTTGTTGACATCGTAGGTACACTTACCCCAAAGGTTTACTTTCTCGCAAGGCATCCAGTCGATTTCGCCCATGATGGAGAAGTCGCGACCGAGGAAGCAGTGACCCTCCGCGGTGCGGTTCATAAGGTCGAGCGTAAGGGTTACGTCGCCCAAGTTCAGGCGGTTTCCGAGGGCAATGTAGTTGAGAAATTTCCCGGGTTGGTATTCCACCATATTCACGGAGTAGATGGTTTCCCAACAACCGTGCTTACCGTTCCACATAAGGTTGTAGGCATAAATGTCATCGGCACTTGTGCTGAAGGGGCTCTCACATACTTGCGCCGTTAGCTTGTCGTTATCGCCAAGGTTGTAACCCACGCTTGCCCCAAAGGCATACGAGGTGATGTTGGTGCAGAAGCCCGAGAAGTAATACACGTCGATGGGAGCAAGGTCGTATTCAAATCCGCCGATGCCGATTACCTGCTTACCGCCCGAGAAACTCCAGTTGTTCTTGGTGTAGGTGAGGTAGAGCCAGTCGGTTGCGTCGAAGTAACTCATGTCCTTGTGGGGCTTGTTGAGGCGTTGGCGGTACGAGTAAGTGATGTTTTCGCCAATCTGTCCGTCGAGGCGGATGTTGAGAAACTTGCCCTTGAAGCCCGATTCGGCATCATTTTGGGTACCGTCGTCGTAGAAGCGCTGGTAATCGCCGCGTGCTTCGAGGCGCAAGGTGTTGAGCTTGTGGGTTTGGGCGAAGAAGGGGGCGCAAGGGAGGAGGAAGAGGAGGAGGAAGAGGAGTTTTTTCATATAAAAGAGGAGGGGGATTGCCCAGCGACGGTGTCGCTGGGAAGGGAACTATTGTTGGGGTGAGGATATACGACAGACCCCCTGCGGGAGGGGGCCTGTGGAATTTTTAGAAAGGGGGTGTTGCTCGTTGTCGTTAGACCGTAGTTTTAACCCTTGGCTGCTTCAAGATTATACAGCGGGTTGGCATACATCTTTAAGATGCATTCGCGCAAGAAGGGCACGTCCTTGTTGGGAAGGTCGATAAGGTCGATGCGACTGTCGAGGTATTTCTCAAATTTCGCCTTGTCCTTCGCCGTATAATTGGCGGCGTAGGTATTTGTTCCGCTCAAGAGGTCGGCAGCTACGTAGTTGCCGGGATAAATCATGTAACGGCTGTGGATTTCCTTATCCATGCGGCGCGCAATTTCGGGGAAGAGCTCATTCTTCGGCAGGTCGGCGAGTTCATCAATCCATGTGTTGATGCAGGGAGCACAAGCGTAGTGCACACGTCCCTTCTGCCCCTTGATACCCGTAGCCATGTTCTTCATGTCATCAGCCTTCGATTTCTTGAAGGTCTTGTCATCGCGCTTCTGTTGGAATTCCTGTGCCTTGAGATAGTCGCAGGGGTCGTACTCATACGAGATGGTCAGTGGCACAATATTGAGTTCCTTCAAACTCTCAATCACATTGCCGTCTTTGCCCAAGGCAAGCATCTTCAGCACGGACTCTTGTGTGCGGTCGTTAGAGTCTTTCGCACGTCCTTCACGCTGTGCAATCCAAAGGTGTTCCTTCTTCTGCGTCACCGCAAAGTGCATGTAGCGGCTCATAGTCTTGCTGGCCTCCAACATTTCGCGCATCGAGAGCGAGCGCTGCACGATGAACGCTTTGTTTACCCTCACGATGTCCTTAATCCAAGGTTTGATGAGGAGGTTATCGCCAATGGCTATTTCAACGGTAGTCTCGTAACCGTTCTTTACCAAAAGGCAACTCAAGTAAGCCGAGTCGAGCACGATGTCGCGGTGGTTGGACACGAAGGTGTAACGTGCCTTGCGGTCGGGGAGTGCTGTGGCGTCGAGGGTGCAACCCTTTGTGGCGCTCCACCAACTTAAGTAGATGATGGGCTTAATAATTTTGAGCTGGAACTCAAGATTTGTCTTACACGACTTTACATACTTCTTAATGAGGCAGTAAGGGATGAAGGGAAGTGTCTTCTTGATGAGTTTCTTCAAGAACTTGTCTTCTAAAAGGCGTTCAAACACCTCGGGGAGTTCCTCCGGAGCGTACGGGCGGATGTTATCAAATTCTGCGGGTATCTTCATGGCGGTAAGGGGTGTTGGTTAAAGCTTCATTTCAATAATATCGGCAAGCACATCCTTGATGTCCAAGCCTGCAGCGCGCACCTGTTGGGGAATAAAACTGGTGGCGGTCATACCGGGAGTGGTATTGACTTCAAGAAGGTTGATTTCTTCCTCACCGGGAGTGCCTGAAAGGATATAGTCGATGCGGATGATGCCGAAGCAGTCGAGGGCGCGGTAGATGAACTTCGTCATGTCGCTCACGCGCTGTGCTGTAGTGGGCGCAATGCGGGCGGGCGTGATTTCCTCAACTTTACCGTTATACTTGGCGTCGTAGTCAAAGAATTCCTGAGTGGTAACCACTTCCGTGATGGGGAAAGTTACGACTTCGCCGTCTTTACGCTTGTAGCAACCGCAGGTGATTTCTGTGCCCACCATGAGTTTCTCAATCATCACCTCGTCGCTCTCGTTCATCGCCTTCTCAATGGCAGGAGCGAGGTCGGCTTCGGTTTTTACCTTGGTTACGCCAAAACTACTTCCGCCGGCATTGGGCTTTACGAAGCAGGGGAGGCCGAGGCGCTCAATGATTTCAGCATCAGCGGGGCGCCCAAGACCTTTGCGCACCACGTAGCTGTCGCTGACTTGGATTTGAGGGAAGGCAGGGAGGTAGTTGTTGAGGGCAAACTTATTGAACGTAAGTGCTTCTACAAACACACCGCTCGTAGAGTAGGGCATGCCGATGAGGTCGAAATACCCTTGCAGGATGCCGTTCTCGCCGGGTGTGCCGTGAATGGTGATGTAGGCAAAGTCAAAGGTGAATTGTCCTTCGGGAGTAGCGAATGAGAAGTCCGCCTTGTTCATCGGAAGACGCGCACCGTTGTAAAGCGCAAACCACTGTTGCCCACGAAGTTCTACAACTACGGGGTTGAATTTCTCCTTATCCATAAAGGAAAGGATGCCTTCGGCGCTGCGCAAGGATACGCCGTATTCTGAGGAGTCGCCGCCAGCGACGATTGCGATATTTTTCATTGAGAAAGTCTTAAAGGGATGATGGATGAGGTCTGTAGTATCTATAGTGCCTATAGTTTCTACAGGGGCTATAATAATTATAAGTCTTTATTTCCTAATGCTCCTGCAGTATAAGTGCGCCACTTTTCAAGGAGTGCCGTCATGTCGGGAGGGAGGGGAGCATAGAAATCCATCTCTTCGCCCGTGCGGGGGTGCTTAAAACCGAGTGTCATAGCGTGAAGGGCCTGACGGGGACAGATGGCGAAGCAATTACGGATGAAGCTGTTGTAGGTAGAACTCTGCGTGCCACGCAAAATCTGGTCGCCGCCGTAGCGCTCGTCGCAGAAGAGGGGATGTCCCAAGTGCTTCATGTGGGCACGAATCTGGTGCGTGCGCCCCGTTTCGAGTACGCATTCCACAAGTGTGACATAACCGAAGCGCTCCAACACGCGGTAGTGTGTCACGGCGTGTTTGCCGATGCCAGAGTCGGGAGGATACACCGCCATCTGCATGCGGTCTTTTTGATGGCGCCCAATGTTTCCCTCTATGCGTCCTTCATCCTCCTGGAAGTTGCTCCATACAAGGGCATTGTAGCGGCGGCGCGTTGTTTTATTGAAGAACTGCCAACCGAGGTGGGTCTTCGCATCGGGCGTCTTTGCTACGACGAGAAGTCCAGAGGTGTCTTTGTCAATTCTGTGCACCAATCCAACGCTGGGATCGTTAGGATCGTATTTGGGGTTCTCACGAAGGTGCCACGCAATGGCGTTGACAAGTGTGCCCGTGTAGTTTCCGCAACCAGGGTGCACCACGAGACCCGCAGGCTTGTTGATAACAAGCAAGTCATCGTCTTCATAGACCACCTCAAGGGGAATGTCCTCGGGTAGAATGAGATTTTCGTAGCGCGGGCGGTCAAGCAGGAGGGTGACCACGTCATTAGGTTTAACGCGGTAGTTACTTTTTACGGGCGAACCGTTTACATGTACGAACCCCGACTTCGCAGCTGCCTGAATACGGTTGCGCGAGGTGTCGGGCATCAGGTTCATCAAGAATTTATCAATGCGTAGCAGTTCTTGACCCTTATCTGCCACCGCACGGAAGTGCTCATAGAGTCCGCCACTCTCTTCTTCCTCGTCGGTGTCCTCATCGTTCAAGAGGGGAGCGGTAGGTATTTGTTCTTCGTCGTCTTTGAGGAAAGTCATCTTTATAGGTTGTAAGGTTGTGAGTTTATGAGGTTGTAAGGGTGCCATTCGGAAGGCACGACATTGATGCTTAAACAGCGACTCATAAACCTCTAACCTTTGTCGTTTAGTTATTGAGATTGCTTAGAAATCTTCGCCAGCTTCAAAATCTTCCTCTGTGCCTCTTCCCACTACGAGCGTAATGGGCAGGTCAATAGGAATTTTCTCGCCAGCCTTTACGTCACGTCCGCGCACCTTCACGGCATATACCCAGTCGCGGTCACCCGAGATGAGTCTGTGCTCGGTAAGTGTAAAACCGAGGGTGCGGAGTCGTGCTTCAGCTTCACGCACAGAGGTGTTGTTTGCCAAGTCGGGGATGGTCATGGGGCGTGCACCGTTGGCATTTATCGTGAGATTTACCGTGCGCCCCGTCTTTACATGTTTGCCAGGGGCGATGGACTGGTCAAGAAGTATGTACGGCGGTTGAGACGTCACATATCCCGTGTCGGTCACCACGCCTTTGAGTCCCAAGGCTTCCAAGCGCATCATGGCTGCTTCGGGTTTCTGTCCGCGCAAGTCGGGCACCTCGATGCTTTCACCGTGGCGCGTATAATTATTGAGGAACATCATGAGTCCTGTAATGACTACAACAAGGAAGAGTGCCATTGCAAGGAAATTTCCCCAGACGATAGGGCTGATGAGTTTTTTGCCGATATTCTTGAAGTCCATAAGTTGGGAGATTAATGGTTAACGGTGAGGGGTTAACGATTAGCGGGGATTTGTTGGAAGATTGTCCCGCAAGGTCTTGTGCCTCGTACCTGTAAACTTGTTTACTACTTTGGCAAAGTTAAAATAAAAAAATGAGAGAAGTAAGATTTCTTGGAAAAACCTACTTCTCTCATTATTTCTTGAAACCTCGTCGCATGTAGTCTCTCGACTACGCAGAGATTTACTTCTTGCCGTGAACTTCGTCAGATACGGTCAACTTCTTGCGGCCCTTAGCGCGGCGAGCAGCCAAAACGCGACGACCATTTGCTGTCAGCATGCGCTGTCGGAAACCATGCTTGTTGTTTCTCTTGCGGTTGTGAGGTTGGAATGTTCTTTTCATTGTCTTATATTATTTTCTTGTTAATCAACGGATGTGGGTTTTCGGGGTGCAAAGTTAGGAATAATTTTTAACCCTGCAAAATATTAACCGTCTTTTTTAAGAATTAACTACCTAAAGTCTACGGAAGAGCGTCGTCAAACAATAGTTGTACTCTGTCAGTTGTACTCTGTACTCTATATTACTGTCCCGAGAAGCGCTTCACCTGTTCTGCAATGAGTTCGGCATCGTCGAAGTAGTTAATCTTCATGGCGCGACGCACATCGTCGAGTGTTGCTGCGGCAACTTCACGCGCATCTTCGCAACCGCGCTTGAGCATATCGTAGATGGCGGGGATGTCCTTCTGGAATTCCAAACGGCGCTGGCGGATGGGCTCAAGGGTTTCGTTGAGGATGCTTTCGAGGAAGCGCTTGCACTTCACGTCGCCGAGTCCGCCACGTGTGTAGTGTTCCTTGAGTTCGTTGAGGTTGGCATAGTCCTTCCAGTAGCGGTCAAAGTGTTCGTCGGTACAGAATGCGTCAAGGTAAGTAAATACAGCGTTACCTTCTACGTGTCCAGGGTCGCTTACGTTCACGTGTAAGGGGTCAGTGTACATCGACATAACCTTCTTGCGCATCTCATCGGCAGTTTCCGAGAGGTAAATGCAGTTGCCCAATGACTTGGACATCTTCGCCTTACCGTCAGTGCCGGGGAGGCGGAGGCAAGCTGCATTTTCGGGGAGCATAATCTGTGGTTCAACAAGCGTTTCGCCATAGATGTGGTTGAAGCGGCGCACGATTTCAGTAGCCTGTTCAATCATGGGGCGCTGGTCCTCACCTGCGGGAACGGTTGTCGCACGGAAGGCCGCAATGTCGGCTGCCTGCGAAACGGGATAGGTGAAGAAACCTACGGGGATTGAACTTTCAAAACCGCGCATCGCGATTTCAGTCTTCACCGTCGGGTTGCGCTGCAAGCGACTCACGCTTACGAGGTCCATGAAGTAGAACGAAAGTTCGCAGAGTTCGGGAATCTGACTCTGGATGAAGAGCGTCACCTTTTCAGGGTCGAGTCCGCACGCCAAGTAGTCGAGTGCCACTTCGATAACATTCTGACGCACCTTTTCGGGATTGTCAATGTTGTCGGTAAGTGCCTGAGCGTCGGCGATAAACACAAACATCTTCTTGAAGTCACCCTCATTCTGAAGTTCAACGCGGCGACGGAGTGAACCTACAAAGTGACCAATATGGAGGCGGCCCGTAGGACGGTCGCCCGTAAGGATAATCTTTTCGTTTGCCATAAGGAGCTGAGTGATTTAGCTGTTGTAGCAGGAGACTTGCGCGGAGCAAACTCCTACGGAACTGCAAAAGTACGAATTTCTCTGCACACAGCAAAGCAAAGGGGCGGTAGAGAAACCGACTTGTTGAAAATTAAGTCCGACTTATTTCAAACTACTCGGCACTTCGTTTGAAAAAAGTCGGACTTAGTTTTTGCTATCTCTTAGGAATTAGAAACCAAAGGTGATACCTGTTGACCAAGATTGGAATTTCGGACCCTTTCCGCTCTCAAAGACGTTGCAAGGACTGTACTTCACGTACAAACCCAAGGCACCGTACTTCAAGTGTCCCATGAAGTCAACCGTTACGGGGTTTTGGTGGAGATGTGTGTCCAGTTCCTTTACGCCCTGTCCCTCGGGCATGGTGTAACGTGTCTTTAGCGAAGCATAAGTGTTGAAATTCAGGATGCTCGAAGCGCTGAGGCTGATTTTATCCGTCATATAATATTTCACCTCAAAGGGTACGGTCCAACTGAACACCTTTGCGCGTGAAAAACCAACATGTGCGCCCTCGGGATAACCCGTTAAAACGGTATTGCCATTGGGTTCGCGACTAAAGCGCACCTCATCCGTCATGCGGAAATTCTTCCAGTTCGTACCCACCCCGAAACCGTAAGAGAAGCGGCTCATGCGCGGTTGGTACATAAACATTAAGCGGGGACCTAAGAACTCATACGAGTCAAACATTTCCGTGTGCATGCCCTGAGGTGTGTTAAGACTGGATACATAACCGACACCCAAACATCCAAGATTTATACTCAACTGTGGAGCCGCATTTTCCCATCGGTGCTTTTTGACCAATTTAACCTCTGTAATCTTGACGGTTTGCGACTTACTGCTACTAAAGAAAGGCATCTTGAAGTTCCACTCCGTCTCTGACTCGTTGATGAGTACGGGAGTCGTCTTGCTGAGCGGAATCACCTGTCGGTAAGAAAAGTCAGGGTTCCCCTCCTTACCTTGAATACTAATGATGCAGGTCGTGTCGGTGTTGATGACGTTTACCTGAGCGGGATTCTTGACGGTGAGTGTGTCGCTCTGAGTAGTGGCAAATGTAGCGGGCGCGGCAAGTAATGCTGCTGCCGCAAAGAGTAATCTGCGTTTCATAATATCAGTTTTTGAGTTTTTTATTTGAATATCTTTTTAAGTTCAGCGGGCGAAGCCTTCCCCTCAATATAGACAAGCATGATTTCTTGAGGTTTCGCCTCGGGCTTCAGGCAGTTGTTGCGGTAGAAGATGTAGCGATTGGTCTTCCCGTCTTTGGGGGGCAATACGTAGAATCCGTAATAAAGTCTGCCGCCTATCATAGCCACCTCTTTCTTCGTGGCATGTTTCCCGTCTTCAATGACGCGTTGCTCCATCAATCTTCTTGAGTTGTCAGGCGTACTTTCAGGCGTGAGGCGAATACTGCGAAACAGGGAAAGGTTGTAGGGCACGAGGTCGTTACCTTCAATATGAACGTGCGAAAGTCCTACCAATTCCAGATAAGGTTTTGAAAAATAAACCGCTATGTTAAGGTCCTTTTGCGCTGTTGCCGACATGAGGCAAAGGCAGAGGGTGGAGAGTAAGAATATGCGTTTCATGGTCAAAATTTATTCTTCTGTGTTCAATGTATTGAGTAAGTCGCTCATGCTTGCCTCCATGGTACTGGTAGGCGTGTCGGCATTGATGTCTGCCATAACGCTGTGCATCTGTGCGATGACCTCAAGTTTGTTGGTCGTTCGGTGTCCGTCGACGTAAGCAATGTAGGTTGTGCGGGGTTGAAGGTGATAAATACCTATGCCTCCAAGGATGAAGAAACACGCAGCGGCACTCCATTTTAGTACCTTGGGACTGCGCCAAAGGGGAATGGCCTTTTTCTTGTGGACTTCCTTACCTACGGCGAGGTATCCCATAACGGCGCGGAGCTCTTCAAAGTCTTCGGTTTGCGCCTCCTCAGTGGTGAGAAATTGGCGCAGAAGACGCTCTTCTTCCTTCGTGGTAAGTCCTTCAAAATAGCGTTCCTCAAGGGCTTTCCAGTATGTCTTATCAGTAGTCATGACTGCCTCCTTCCTTTTTGTTTTGTTCTTGGTAAACGGTGCGAATCCTTTTGCGTGCCCTCGACAACTTCATGCGCACGGCGGCTTCTGTGAGGTCCATCATTTGGGCAATTTCCTCAATGCTTCGTTCCTCATATTCCTTCAAGTGCATCACGCGGCGCTCAGAGGGCGAGAGTTCGGCTTCAATAATAGTTTCAACCTGCTCGAAGCGCTCGCGGATTTCAATTTCTTCTAAAGCGGAGCGTTGCAGAACCGTGTCGCGCTCGGTGTCAAGGGAGAACTGCGGTCGTACTTCCTGCTTGCGCAGTTCGTCAAGTGAGAGATTTCGGATTGTGGTGCGCGCCAGTGCCTCCGCCTCGTTCGTTGTTTTCAGCGTGTAGTCACTGCGCCATAATTTGCAGAAGGCATCTTGTACGACATCCTCTGCATCCTCTTCCGAAGCGAGGATGCGCTGTGCCTGCTTCAAGAAGTTCTTTCGCAGGGAGGTAAATACAGTGGTTAAGATGTCTTTGCTCATGAGTTTGTTGCCTTTTACAATAGGGTAAACGTACGAAGTGCAAATTTGTAACAAGAATTTTGAATTTTTTTTAGTCAGAGGCTAAAATTTTTCCTTTAGGGTGGCATATAACAAGCGAACGCTGAAAAGTAGTACCGTTTTCTGAAAAACAAATAGGGAGATAGTTTCAACAAATCGGCACTTAGTTTGAAATAACTGCCGATTTGTTTTTGTTATTTTGGGGTTGGGGGAAAGCGTCTCCCGTGAAGCGGCGTTTCTTCGTGGTTCTTTAGAACGAAAAACCGTCCGCAACTCCATGTCGTGGGAGGCTGCGGACGGTAGTTGGGGTGTATTGTACCGATTGCGGTTGCCCTTTAGAAGTAGGGCGCATTGTTGAGCATCACTTTCTCTTCGCCCTCATCGTCGATGAAGATGAGTTTGTCCTCGCGGGCTAACCAACCGAGGGCTTCGGCGAGTTCGGTTTCCGAAAGGTGGGAGAGGGTGAGGAGTTCGGCACGCGTGTGCATGCAGTGGCAGTTGAGCAGGTTCCATACAAGACCTGCGTTGTGCCCAATAGAATCTTTTTTCATAGTGGATTGATTTTAAGGTTAGACTGTTTGTTGTAGTTATTTGAGTGGGCGGAGTGCTCAGAATTTTCTAAGAACTCAGATTTTTCTGAGCACTCCAAGTTTTTACTTCACCTCAATGACGAAGGTAAATTCCTGGTCGGCGTATGGGATTAAGTACTTTCCGAGTGGCCATGCGCCCCATGAGTCGATACAACCGAGACCCATTTGGCGGTCAGCGATATGTACGACGGTGAAGTCGCGAGGCTTGAGGTCGCCTGAGTGCATGTGTTTCGCTTCCTTGCGCATGCCGCCGTCGAGGTCCTCAGTGAGGAAGTTGAGGGTGCTGCATTCAAGGGGCGCAGTGCCGTAGAAACGGAGTCCCTTGCCTGCAACGTCGGTTACATTCCAAGTGCGGACGTCGGTTTTGTTACCGCTTTCTTGCGGACGTACATAGCCCCAATATTGGTCGGCAACCTTTTGCTGGTAAGTGCCGAGGAACTGTGAATCCTTGCGGTCAACGTAGTTTTCAATCGGACCGCGACCGTAGTAACTGAGGCAACCGTAATCCTTGGGCATGACTAACTGCATACCGAAACGGGGAAGTTGGGGCTTATGTTTGGCATCGGGATTCACCTGTAACTTTTGCGTTACGATGAGTCGACCTTCGGCAGTAAAGACATAGTTCATGGTGAGCGTAGCATCCAATGAGCGCAGGTCATAAACCGCTTTCACGTTGTAGTCCTTACCTTCGGGCGCAGCAGTAAACTCCTTGAGGTGCATGTGTGGGTGTTTCCACGCACCAAGTTTCTGCTGGATGTTTGCACCATAGTCATTGTCGGTCGGCGCACGCCAGAAGTCGGGCTTGAGTGAGAATCCGTCTTCAAACATAGGCTTGCCGTGGCAATCAAGGTAGTCAATCCAACCCGTCTGTTTGTTAAACGTCACGTCAATTCCCGCTGCCGAAAGCGTAAGGCAGGCTAATTGTTCCTCCTTCGTCACTTCGCCCTTAACGGATGCCGATGAACGGAGCGCTTCTGCCTTGGGGAAGGCGTAAGGTTGGACGATGAACTGCTGACGCGCAATGTCGTAACCCGTAGGTAAGAGAGGCGATGCCACCTTTTCCTTATACGAAACATTAAGCGTGAGTTCGCCCTTCGACTTCGGGAGGTTGTACCCTTCAAGTGCGACAACGGCACGTTGCTGAGGCGCTACGTTCAGGTCGTTTGTGCCACTGGCAATGCGCTGTCCGTCTTCAAAGAGTTCCCAAACCATATAGACGTTGCTAAGGTCGGTAAAGAAGTTTTCGTTATAGACTTCCACCTTACCGGCAACGGTATCCACGAGCGAGGTCCAGATGTTTTGATGATAATAACGCACTTCCGCCGCATGAGGATTGGGTTGGCGGTCGGGACGAATGAGTCCGTTGCAATTAAAGTTGTGGTCCGTAGCGGGATAACGACCGAAGTCGCCACCGTAAGCGAAGATGTAATTGCCCTCAGCGTTTTTCACGCGCAAACCTTGGTCAACGAAGTCCCAGATAAAGCCTCCCTGGTAATTGGGATAGTGGCGGATGAGTTCCCAATAGTCGGCGAAGCCACCCATAGAGTTACCCATGGCATGGGCATACTCACACTGAATCAAGGGTCGGTCGTCGTTGCCTTTACAATAACCATGCACCCAACCGAGATGGGCATACATGGGACAGTAAATATCTGTGGCGCGCTCGGTTCCCGCACGTTCGTACTGCACGGGACGTTTCGTGTCGTAGGCTTTAATCCAGTCGTAAACCTTATCGAAATTCACACCGTGACCTGCCTCATTCCCCATACTCCACGTCACAATCGAGGGATGGTTTTTGAACGTAAACACATTATTCTTATTACGCTCCATGTGGGTCTGCTCATAGAGGGGCACGCGTGCCAAAGTCGTTTCGCCATAACCCATGCCGTGACTTTCAATATTGGCTTCGGCAACAACGTAAAGACCATATTGGTCGCAAAGGTCGTACCAGCGGGGATCATCCGGGTAATGGCACGTACGCACAGCGTTAATGTTGTGCTCCTTCATGATGCGGATGTCCTCAATCATGCGTTCAACACTTACAAGATAACCTCCGTCGGGATCCATTTCGTGACGGTTGGCACCCTTAATGAGTACGGGCTGACCGTTTACCAAGAACTGACCACCCTTAATCTCCACGTTGCGGAAACCCACCTTTTGCTGGATGCACTCTAAGGTCTTACCGTCCTTGTCCGTGAGATTCACGCTGAGGGTATAGAGATAGGGCGTTTCAGCCGTCCAAGCGTGCGCCTTATCAATGGTAAAATCAAACTGCTGTGTGCCTTTCGCCACGGCGGGAGCGTTTGTTGAAGCAACGACTTTGCCCTTGGCATCGGTGAGTGAAAGACTCACGTTCTTACCTTTCGCATTCGCAAGGTCGAGCGCCACAGAGAGCGCACCATTTGTGAAATTGTCGGTCAAATCTGCCTCAATGCGGAGGTCGGCAATCTGACTCTTGGGACGCGAATAGAGATAGACCTCACGAGCGATACCTGTGAGACGCCAGAAGTCCTGATCCTCGAAATAAGAACCGTCACACCAGCGCATGACCTGCATGGCGATGAGATTCTTTTCGCCTGGTTTGAGATACTTCGTTAGGTCGAATTCCGCTGCCACCTTACTGTCTTCCGCATAGCCCACTTCCTTGCCGTTCACCCAAAGTGTGAGGTTGGAAGTTGCCGAACCGATGTGCATATAAATCTGTTCGCCCTTCCAATCTGCGGGAATTTCAACCACCTTACGGTAAGAGCCCGTGTAGTTGTTCTTCTCCTCAACGTAGGGAGGGTTCTTCTCAAACTGCGTTGCCCAGGCGTAGCCAATGTTCTTGTAAATGGCGTCGCCATATCCGTTGAGTTCGAAAAGTCCAGGCACGGGGAAGTCCTCCCAAAGCGAATCGTCGAAATCCGTAGTGTAGAAATTCTTCGGACGGTCGTAATGATGCGTCACGAACTTGAATTTCCACATACCTTCCAAGGAAAGGTAGCGCTCGGATTGCGCTTTACAACCCGCTTCAGCCAGTTCGGCAGACTCGAAAGCGAAGAAGGGCGAACGGGGTGCCTCGCAATTTACGCGATTTACCAAGGGATTCAACCACGGTTCCTTTTGGTCCTGCGCGGTGCCGAAGAATGGGGTAGCGCAAAGCAGGGAAAGAGTAAGTTTTTTCAGCATAGGGGAAAATAGATTCAGGTTATTATTGTGAAAATTCGCAGCTGCAAAAAATGAATGGGATGTTGGAAAAACTAATTAGGAGTTAGTTTAATTTAACTCGGAGTTTGTCGCAACTAACTTGGAGTTTGTCTTTGCTTTTTCGGAACGTTGCTTACGGATGGAGCAGAAGCGTTTTATTTCTTCATTTCTACAATCGTCGTAGCGGGGAGTTCGGCGTTGCGTCGCTCTGTCTCGCGCACCACATTCTCTGCAAGTGTGCGGAATGCCTGAGCCGTCATCGTTTCTGTGTTGATTGAGATGGGCGCACCCTCATCGCCGCTCTCGCAAATGCTCTGTACGATGGGGATTTGACCGAGCAAGGGCACGTTCATCTCTTCCGCCAAGCGCTTTACGCCTTCCTTGCCGAAAAGATAGTACTTGTTTTCGGGGAGTTCGGCAGGGGTGAACCATGCCATGTTTTCCACCAACCCGAGAATGGGGACGTTGACCTTTTCGTTCTGATACATGTCAATGCCCTTGCGCGCATCTGCCAAGGCAACCTGTTGTGGGGTTGATACAATCACAGCTCCAGTAATCGCCAAGTTTTGGAGGAGCGTAAGATGTATATCGCTGGTGCCGGGAGGTGTATCGAGAATCATGTAATCGAGTTCTCCCCACTTGGCATCGGCAATGAGTTGCTTCAGGGCGTTGCTTGCCATGCCGCCGCGCCAAAGTGTGGCGGTTGTGGGGTTGACAAAGAAGCCGATAGAGAGGAGTTCTACTCCATATTTATATGCGGGGATGACGAGTTGGCGACCTTCTACCATTTCGGCGAAGATGTCCACCTGCTCCAACTGGAACATTTTGGGCACTGAGGGACCAAAGATGTCGGCATCGAGAAGTCCTACTTTGTAACCCATTGCCGCGAGTGATACGGCAAGGTTGGCTGCCACCGTACTCTTACCTACACCGCCCTTACCCGAACTTACGGCAATCACATTCTTCACCTGTGGCAACATCTTCCCAGGTTCGGGGCGCGCAGCCTGAGTAGTTTTTACGCTTACGGCAACATTCACGTCCTTACTTACATACGTGTGGATGGCAGCTTCGGCGGCTTTCACCACAGACTTGATGAAGGGGTCGGGGCTCTTTTCAAATATGATGGTGAAGGAGACGTTCATGCCGTCAATGCGGAGGTCGTCTTCCAACATCTCTGCTTCTACGATGTTTTTCCCAGTTCCGGGGTAGCGCACGTTCAAGAGTGCGTCGGTAATGAGTTTTGGATAGAGTGTCATCTTAGTATATTGTGTGTTACTCGGCAAATTTAGCAAATAATCTCGACTGAGGATAGTAGTTTCCTGCATTTAAGGTAATTTTGCACCGTTAAATAAGATGTATCAACCACACAATGAAAACTTATTCTACAAAACAGATATTTCAAATCGCCCTGCCTATCCTCGTTAGTGTCTTGATGGAGCAGCTGATAGGGATGACCGACGCTGCATTTCTTGGGCGTGTCGGCGAAGTTGAATTAGGGGCGTCTGCCTTGGGCGGTATTCTTTACATCTCCCTGTTTATGCTGGCAGTTGGTTTTGCCACAGGGGCGCAAATACTGATGGGGCGGCGCAATGGTGAGGGAAATTATACGGCAATAGGTTCTATCTTTTACCACGGCATTGTGTTTCTACTACTGATTGCCGCTGTAGTTACAGGTGCTACTTTGATGTGGGGAGAAGGGTTGATGCGGCTGATGATTAAGTCCGACGCAGTGGCGGAGGCAGCAACAACTTATCTGAACTGGCGCGTTGTGGGTTATGGAGCGGCAGTAATTTGCGCTATGTTTCGTGCATTTTATGTGGCAACGACGAATACGCGGACGCTGACCTATAACTCTATAATTATGGTGGGCGGAAATATTATTCTTAATTACGCCCTGATCTTTGGAGCGCTTGGTATGCCAAGGATGGGCATCGCAGGTGCCGCGCTGGCCTCTTCGTTGGCGAGCATCCTTTCAGTGGTGTTCTTCGTGGTCTACACCTTGCTTAAAGCGGACTATCGAAAATATGCGCTTGACCGCTTTCCGCGAATTAGATTGAACACCCTGCAAAACGTGTTGGGCATAGGAGTGTGGACCATGATTCAAAATTTCCTTGCCCTTGCCACATGGTTTGTTTTCTTTCTTGGCGTAGAGCATCTTGGGGAATCAGAATTGGCTTCGTCTAACGTGTTGCGCAACATCTCGGGTTTCTTCTTTATGAGTATGGCAGCACTGGGTGCTACGGCGAGCACGCTTTCGAGTAACCTCATGGGACAGAAGGAAACGAGCAGTGTTATTCCGCTGATGTGGCGCATCGTGCGCCTCTGTTACTTAGTGATGGTGCCGTTCTGCCTATTAGTAGCGTTTTTCCCCGAACCCGTAATTTGGGTGTTCACCACAGATCCAGCCTTGATAGAAATGAGTATAGCACCCTTGCGCATGCTGATTTTCTCTTACCTCTTTGGGATACCTGCTCAAATCTTATTGCACGTAGTTTCGGGCACGGGTAACACCCGAACCTCACTCTGTGCAGAACTTGTTACGCTCGTTGCTTACGCCCTCTACCTTGTCGTTGTCGTATTCGGCTTCCGTAGTAACCTGACCATTTGCTGGGCGAGCGAAGTGCTTTATTCCGCAGGTCTTCTCCTTTATTGTTGGTGCTACCTCCGTTGGGGAAATTGGAGCAGACGACAGATTTAAGAATATATGTAGGTTGCAACCTCTATCAAACTATATACTCTTTTATTGGTGTCCGGTAAAGTTTTTGAGAAGTAACGGCCTGAAAGGCCAATAAGCACCCAGCCCAGGGCAACGCCCTGGGTCTATGGATGTTTGGGTTTGCGCCCTGAAGGGGCAAAAGCATTGCAGTTCAAACTCTTAT
>JAZORE010000047.1:0-46061 GCA_045656425.1 Alloprevotella sp. | reverse complement strand
GGCTGCCCCACTCAATCTTCTTCTTGCCCGCTTCAATCTTAGCCTGTGCCGCCTTACGCTTCTGCAAGGCGCGGTCGTAGAGTTGTGAGCGCAGGAGTCGCATGGCGTTCTCGCGGTTCTCAAGTTGCTTACGACTCTCCGTATTTTCAATGAGGATTTCTTCCTCCTCGCCTGTGTCAGGGTCCTGATATTGGTAGCGGAGACGCACCCCCGTTTCCACCTTATTGACATTCTGACCACCAGCACCGCCTGAGCGGAACGTATCCCAGCTGATGCGGGCGGGATCTACGTACACCTCGATAGAGTCGTCCACCAAGGGTGTCACGAATACCGAAGCAAAGCTCGTCATGCGCTTACCCTGCGCATTGTAAGGGCTGACGCGCACGAGGCGATGCACCCCGTTTTCGCTCTTCAAGTAACCGTAGGCAGAGTCGCCCTCAATCTCCATCGTCACCGTCTTAATGCCAGCTTCATCACCGTCTTGGAGGTTGACGATAGTGACTTTATACCCATTGGCTTCTGCATAGCGCATGTACATTCGCATGAGCATCGACGCCCAGTCCTGACTTTCGGTGCCACCTGCGCCTGAGTTGATTTTCAATACGCAGTCCATCGGGTCTTCTTCCTGACGGAGCATGTTGCGGAGCTCTAATTCTTCCAGCGCACGGAGGGTATTTGCATACGCTTCGTCCACTTCTTCCTCCGTCACCATTTCTTCTTTGTAAAAGTCAAAGGCAAGGGCGAGTTCATCGGCAAGTGTCTTTACCTCACGGTAACCTTTAATCCACTTCTCCAAACCCTTCACCTTCTTCATCTGCTCCTCGGCACGCTTGGCGTCGTCCCAAAATCCAGGGTCCTGGGTGCGGAGCAATTCTTCCTCGTGCTCAATAATTTTGGCGTCAATATCGAGGTAGCGGTTGAGCGCCTCTACGCGCTCAGTGGTTTCTTTGAGTTGTTCAATCGTTATCATATACTGCGGAGTCGCGCTTTATTCTGCGTACATGCCATCAATAATGTCGGCATACTTTTCGTACACCACGCGACGCTTAACCTTTAATGTATTGGTCAGTTCTCCCGTTTCCATAGTGAAGGGTTGGGGCAAGAGGGTGAAGCGCTTCACCTTTTCGTAGGGCGCAAAGTCTTGCTGCAACTCCTCAATATTTTCCTGAATCATCTTGATGATCGCGGGATGCTGACAGAGTTCTTCGTGAGTCGTACAGTTCAACCCATTTTCTTCGGCATATTGGCGGAGGAGGGTATAGTCGGGCACGATGAGGGCGGAAACAAACTTACGCTTGTCGGCAACGACCACCACCTGAGTGTTGTAGCGCGTCAAAACAAGCTTTGTTTCAATCATCTGCGGTGCAATGTACTTACCGTTTGAGGTCTTGAACAAATCCTTAATGCGTTCGGTAAGGTAAAGTTCGCCGTCTTTCATATAACCTGCGTCACCCGTATGGAACCAACCGTCCTTGTCAATAGCCGCTGCCGTTTCCTCGGGCTTCTTATAGTAACCCGGAGTAATGGTCTTACCACGGAGGAGAATTTCATTGTTTTCGCCAAACTTACATTCGAGACCGTCCACAAGGCGACCCACACTGCCCTTCGTGAAGGGTTTGCCAATCACGTCGCAAGAGACGGTGGCGGTAGATTCCGTGAGTCCGTAGCCCACAAGCATGTTCAAACCAGCAGCATGTACGAAGGTTTCTACCTCAGGAGAAACAGCCGCACCCGCCGTGGGGAAGAAGTAGGCATTTTCCAAGCCCAACGTCTTGCGGAGCAAGTGAATGATGGTATGGTCGTAGAACTTGTAGCGCAGGCGGAGCAACCAAGGGATGGGCAAGCACTTGGAAGTGTATTCCAACCAACACTTTGAACCCACAGCAAGCGCATTCTTAATGAGGGTGCGCTGAATGAACGAACCCGTCTCCATCTTCTGCAATACACCCTGGTACACCTTTTCCCAGAAACGGGGCACGGAGCACATACAGTTAGGATGCACCTCCGTCAACGACTTCTGAATGTCGAGGGGGCGTAAGTTGATGGCCAATTTAAGACCTTCTGCCAAACACCAGTAAGAGAATGCGCGCTCAAAGACGTGGGCAAAGGGCAGGAAGTTAATTGCCGTGTCGCCTTCGCGGATAGGCACCGCCTTGGAGTTCACGCGAAGGGCTTCTATGTACATTTCATGCGTGAGGATAACGCCCTTGCTCTGTCCTGTCGTACCACTGGTGTAAAGGATGTTTGCCATATCCTTGGGCTGCGCTTCCTTCTGACGCTTTTCACGTTCTGCGTCAAAGGCGGGGTCGGTGTTGGCAAGGAATTCGTCTAAATACACCGAAAGGGTATCGCCCTCCGTGCGCACCACCTTGGGGTCGAAGATAATCACCTTCTTGAGCGTGGGGCAAGAGTCGCCCAGCGCCATCATCGTGTCGTACTGCTGCTGTTCGCCCACAAAGACGTAGCGCACTTCAGCGTCGTTAATCATATACGCCACCTGTGCCGTACTGCTGGTAGCGAAGAAGGGGATTGTTATGGCGCGAATCGCGTATGCCCCGAAGTCCACAAACAAGCATTCGGGCTTATTCTGTGAGAACACACCCACACGCTCTTGCACCTCAACACCGTGTGCGAGCAACGCACGCGACATCAATACCTGCTTCTCAAGAAAGGTGTTCCATGAGATGGGAATCCATTTGTTCAAGTCGTAATCGCGATACGACATTACTTGAGTTTCGCCATACTTGGCAGCTTGCTCTTGGATGAGGGTGGCAAAGTGTGATCTGTTAAGCATAAGTAGTGGAATTGGGGGCGCACAAGTGGGCAAAAGAACTACTTTTGACAACTTGCGCACGCGATATTTGTGACAAAGTTATAGGTTTTTCTGCATCCGAGGGCAGTTTGTGGAATATTTTTTTTAACAATCCGAGCAATTTACGCAACTTTGCAACGACAGGAATCCGAGTTTCTAAAAACAAACTCCCAGATAAATGAAACAATCTCCCGATTATTTTGAATGAAGTCCGAGTTCGTTTTCGGCACCTCTCCTTCCATTCTCAAAAACCTTCTGTGTCTGTGAAAAATCTCCTTTCTACCCTTATCAGTATCCCCGCCATCAGTCGTGAAGAAACGCAAAAGGCGGATACCCTTGAACAGTATATGCTTGCGCAAGGACTTCGCCCCCAGCGTGAGGTTAATAATATATGGTGTGTGGGAAAAACGTTCTTGCCCACCCGTCCTACCGTGCTTCTGAATGCGCATATCGACACCGTAAAACCCGTCAGCGGGTGGCAACGCCCCCCGCACGAACTCACGCTTGAGGGCGACCGCCTTTATGGACTCGGTACGAACGATTGTGGCGGTGGACTCGTGTCGCTCCTCTTTGCCTTCATCCACCTCAACAGTATTGACGAAGGACAACTGCCCTACAACCTTGTATATCTTGCCTCGGCGGAAGAAGAAGTGTCGGGGCGCAACGGTGTAGAACGCGCCTTGCCCCTCCTGCCTCCCATTGATGTCGCGATAGTCGGCGAACCCACGGGCATGCACCCCGCCATTGCGGAAAAGGGACTGATGGTGCTCGATTGCACTGCCCACGGTGTGTCGGGACATGCCGCTCGCAACGAAGGGGTGAACGCGATTTATCAGGCGCTTCCCGATATCGAGTGGCTTAGAAACTACCAGTTTGAAAAGGTGTCGTCCTTGCTCGGTCCCGTGAAGTTGAGCGTGACGCAAATCAACGCCGGCACGCAACACAATGTCGTGCCCGACGCCTGCTCCTTTGTGGTGGACGTGCGCACCAACGAATGCTACTCCAACCAGCAGGTGTTGGACGCAATCACTGCCCATCTTTCTGCAGATGTTAAGGCGCGCAGTACCCGTCTGAACTCCTCTTCTATCCCTGAAAACCATCCGCTTATCCAGCGCTGTGTGGCGCTTGGAGGCAAACCCTTTGGTTCGCCCACGCTGAGCGACCAAGCGCTGATGCCCTTCCCCTCGTTTAAGTTGGGACCTGGAGATTCGGCGCGTTCACACACGGCAGATGAATTTATCTGCCTGAGCGAGTTGGATGCGGCACTTGAATTTTACATTAAGTTGCTGAGTCACTGACCTAATTTGTTTGAAATACACACGAACCGCACATTCCAAATTGCCGCTCCTTTCATGTTGCTGTAGAACGTGGGAGGGAGACCAGTCAAGTCGGAATGTGCGGTTCGTTCATTGTCGTTTGTCGGGGCTAAACCTTATTTGCTACAGTCCCACTCGGTTTTTGCTCCATAGAGGGCTACTGCAAACCAAATTATACCAACAAATAATGCTGCGGTGTCCCATGTCGCAAGCGGAAGTAGGGAAATTCCAGCCACCTGAACGTGAAGTAGATGGTGTAACTTGCGCAACGTTATGGTTTCATCCAAAAGAGTGCTGTAAATCGCGGCAAGCGTTGTGAGCGCAGAGGACGTTGTAGTTGCTTTCACACTGAAATCGCGATGGAGGGCTGTTGAGTTTTTCATAGTATAGAGATTTGTAATTTTTTGAACGGATAATTTTGAGGAGCATCCCCTCTTGTTGTTGGTTGATGGTGCAAAATTCGCCCTCATTTTTGACATATAGAGTCAAAGTGTATTTTCAAATGTTAAAATTATGCGAAAAAACATTCTTTTTGCTGACCTATGAAAAAATGCTGAGGAGAAAGCGAAAACAAACTCCAAGTTAATTTGAATTAAGTACCGATTAGTTTAATTTAACTTGGAGTTTGTTTTTGCAAATTCTCATATAGGTTATGGTTGGTGCTTTTCAAGGTCATATATGTGCGCCGCAGGTAAATGGATTGGGGAATTAAAGGGGAAAATGGGGGACGCAGGCGTCAGAAACGATTTGCGACTTGTCTGCCAACATGTCAAAATCATTGGGTAAGTGCGAAAACTTGTTTTCTGAAAGAAAAGATTGGGCGTTTTATGCGATGTGTACCGTTAAAATTCTGTAATTTTGTAACGTGTAAGGAGTGTGCACAATCGTGTCGCGCAATTCCTTGTAAGAAGAAATGGTTTGCCAACCATGCTGAAGCATGAACTTGCTGATGTGTGGGTGGCGCAATAACGATAGTATTGACAATGCAATTTGAACTCATCGCAAAGACCTTCCAAGGTCTTGAAGAAGTGTTGGCACAGGAGTTGATCGAACTCGGTGCGGACAATGTGCAAATCGGTCGCCGTATGGTTTCGTTTACGGGCGACAAGGAAATGATGTATCGCGCAAACTTCTGCCTCCGTACGGCAGTGCGCATCCTCAAACCCATTAAGCATTTCAAGGCACGCAGTGCTGATGAAGTGTACGACGGGGTGCGTGCCATCAACTGGGCAGACTATTTGGACAATGACACTACGTTTGCCGTGGATACGGTGGTCTATTCCGATGAGTTCCGTCACTCGAAGTTCGTTGCCTATAAGGTGAAGGATGCTATCGTGGATTACTTCCGCGACACTACGGGCGACCGTCCCAACATCAGCATCTCCAACCCCGACATCCGCTTGAACATGCACATTGCGGGCGACACGGCAACCCTCTCTCTCGACTCGTCGGGTGAAAGTCTGCATTTGCGCGGTTACAGAGTGGCTACGGTGGAAGCCCCTATCAATGAAGTGCTCGCGGCGGGACTTATCAAACTCTCGGGTTGGGATATGCAGAGCGACTTTGTAGATCCCTTCTGCGGTTCAGGTACTCTGCTCGTTGAGGCTGCACTTATGGCGCGCAATATCTACCCAGGTGTGTTCCGCAAGGAGTTTGGTTTTGAAAAGTGGAAGGATTTTGACGCCGACCTCTTCGACCGCATTTACAACGACGACTCACAGGAGCGCGAGTGTGACTATAAATTCTATGGCTATGACCTGAACTTGCGTGCCGTTGAGGCAGCGCGTGCCAATGCCAAGAATGCTGGGGTGGGGGATCTCGTTGTGATTCAGCAGCGCGACATTCGTGATTTCGAGCAACCCGCACAACCCGCCATCATGATTACGAACCCGCCCTACGGTGAGCGTTTGAAACCCGAAGACCTCTATGAGGTGTATCGCACACTCGGTAACCGCCTCAAGCATGCCTTTAAGGGTGGCGAGGCACACGTGATTTCTTATAAGGAAGACTTGTTCCGCGAAATCGGTATGCGTCCCTCGCTCAAGACGCCCCTTTACAATGGTGCGCTTGATTGTGAACTCCGCAAGTATGTCATTTTCGACGGCACGATGAAGGATTTCCGTGCTGAAGGAGGTGAAGTGAAGACCGAGGGTGAACTTCGCAAGATGGGCGAAAAGCGTCGCTTCAAGCGCGACCGCGGAGAATTCAACGACCGTCCCCGCCAGATTGAGCGCGATGACGATTACGATCCCGCTTACGAACTCCTCAAGCGTCGCCACCAGGAATTTGTGCGCAACCAAGATGCACTCGAGCGCCGCCGTCGCCGTGAAGCGGAAGGCGAAGAGGGAGGTGGCGAGCGCCAACCCCGTAAGTTTGAAAAGCGTGGCGGGGATAAGCCTTTCAATAAAGGCGGCAAGTCCTTTGACAAGGGAAATAAACCTTACGACAAGGGTGGCAAATCCTTCGACCGCTCAAAGAAATCCTTCGACCGCAAAGACGGCAAGAAACCTTTTGCTCGTAAGTTTGGGCAGAAGTAGTCTCGTAACCTCACAACCTTATAACCTCACAACCTCAAGACCTATATGTTTACCAAATACCTTAAAGCAACCTTGGCACTCGCCCTTGCGCTCCTCCCAACCCTTATGACGGCACAATTAAAGCAGTTTACGCTCGACGACTTGATGTGGGGCGGTTCAAATTATTGGAACTTGCAACCCAAGAACCTCTACACGGCGTGGTGGGGTGACAACCTCATGCAGTTGGAAGTAGAGGAAGTGAAGCAACTTGCGAATGCCAAGGGAAAACTCTTGAAGGAGCCCGTTGTGCTCTTCACTGATGATGACGTGAATGCCGCTTTGGACGTGGAGAAGTACGGCAAGGTGCGCAACCTTCTCAATGCTAATTTCCCCGTTGCCGGAGAAACCATTGCAGAATTCAATACTGGCAAATTCTTAGTGCGCTATGACTGGACCAAGAAGCAAATCGTGTGGACACTTGCTCTTCCTGCAGGCATTCCTGAAGGAGGCGTGGCGCGTGCAAGTAAGTGTGTGGCGTATTTGAAGGACTGGAACCTCTTTGTGCAAAAGGCAGACGGCACGGTTTCTCAAATCAGCACCGACGGGTCTCGCGAAATGCAATATGGATTAAGCGTGCACCGCGATGAGTTTGGTATTCACAACGGATTGTTCTGGAGTCCGAAGGGCAACTTACTTGCGTTCTACAAAATGGACCAAACGATGGTGACGGACTTCCCCCTCGTGGATAATTCTCCCCGTGTAGCAACGCTTGCACCCGAGAAATATCCTATGGCAGGTATGACCAGCCACAAGGTTTGGGTAGGTGTTTACAACCCTGCTACGGATAAGACTGTTTATCTCCAGACAGGTGACAACACCGACCGTTATTTTACCAACGTAGCGTGGAGTCCGGACGAACAGACGGTTTATGTAATCGAAGTTCCCCGTTCGCAGGACAAGTCAGAGTTGGTGGCTTACGACGCAACGACGGGTGCGCGCAAGCAGGTGCTTTATACGGAAACCAACGACCGTTATGTGGAGCCCATGACGCCTATCCAGTTCCTCCCCTGGGATGATACGAAGTTTATTTACCAATCACGTCGCGACGGTTACAACCACCTTTACCTCTTTGACACTACGGGTAAGGAATTGGCGCAACTCACGAAGGGCAATTTCGAAGTTATCGACGTGTTAGGCTTTAATGAGAAGGCGAAAAGCATTATCTACAAGTCGAATGAGGCACTTCCCATTCGCCACAATTATTATAGTGTAAACGTGAAGACGTTGAAGCGCACGCTTCTCGATAATGGTAAGGGCGTACACAGTGCGCGTCTTTCAGCAAGCGGAAACTATCTTTGCGATACGTGGCGCGCTCCCGGCGTTTACCGACAGATTGACCTTTTGAACACCACAAAGCCCGCGGCAATTACACTTCATGAAGCGGGTACGCCTTGGGAAGGTTACAATGTGCCCGAGTTTTCTTGCGGCACGATTAAGGCGGCTGACGATAGCACAGATCTTTACTACCGCATGGTGAAGCCCGTGAATTTTGACCCTGCGAAGAAGTACCCTGCCGTGGTTTATGTTTACGGAGGTCCTCATGCGCACAACGTAGATGAAAGTTGGAACTACGCAGCGCGTCCTTGGGAAATCTATATGGCGCAGAAGGGTTATCTCATCTTTGTGGTGGATAATCGTGGTTCGCAGTATCGTGGTTTCGAGTTTGAAAGTTGCACACACCGCCGTTTGGGTGTTGTAGAAATGGAAGACCAGTTGAAGGGTGTGGAATACTTGAAGTCGCTTCCCTATGTAGATGCCGACCGCTTGGGCGTACACGGTTGGTCGTTCGGTGGATTTATGACCACCAACCTCATGTGCTCGTACCCCGATGTATTTAAGGTGGGCGTAGCCGGCGGTCCCGTAATCGACTGGAAACTCTACGAAGTAATGTATGGCGAACGCTATATGGATACTCCCCAGGAAAATCCCGAAGGTTACGAAGGTTCTAACCTTCTCAAGAAGGCAAAGAATTTGAAAGGCAGACTCCAGATTATCGTAGGCTATAACGACCCCACATGTATCTTGCAGCACAGCCTCTCCTTCCTTCGCGCTGCAGCAGATGCCGGCACGCAGCCCGACTATTTCGTATATCCTGGACAAGGTCACAACATGATGGGCAAGGATATGGTACACTTGCACGAACGTATCACGCGCTACTTTGAAGATTACTTGAAATAAAAATTCTATAGTTTATAGTGGCTATAGATGCTATAGTGCCTATAGTTACTATAGTTCCTATAAATGATATAACCCTTATAACCTCAAAAAATGAAAACTCAAATCGCAACAACTAAGGCTCCCGCAGCTATTGGTCCCTACAGTCAGGCAATCGAAGCCAATGGCATCGTATTCGTTTCTGGTCAGCTCCCCATAGATCCCGCTACGGGCGAATTTGCTCAAGGTGGCGTGAAGGAATTAACCCGTCAGTCGCTCACAAATATGCAGAACATTCTTGCAGAAGTGGGTTTGACCATGGAGAATGTGGTGAAGACAACTGTATTCCTCGCTGACATGGCAGATTTTGCGGATATGAACAGCGTATATGCCGAATTCTTCCCCGGCACTTGCCCCGCGCGCTCTGCTGTAGCCGTAAAGACACTCCCCAAGAATGCGTTGGTGGAAATTGAATGCATTGCAGTGCGCTAAAATTTCCAAAGAATATACCCATTAACACATTTAATAAATACAAATATACTATGGCAAAGAAAGCTCTCTTAATGATCCTCGACGGTTACGGTATTGGTAACAAGGGTAAGGGTGACGTAATCTTCCAGACTGCTACTCCTTACATGGATTCGCTTTTCGCAAATTATCCTAACTCACAGCTCCAGGCATCTGGCGAAAACGTTGGTTTGCCCGATGGTCAGATGGGTAACTCTGAAGTAGGCCACTTGAACATCGGCGCAGGTCGTATCGTTTATCAGGACCTCGTGAAGATCAACCGCGCTTGTGCAGACGGTTCTATCCTTCAGAACCCCGAAGTGATCTCTGCTTACGAATACGCAAAGAAGAACGGCAAGGGTCTTCACTTGATGGGCTTGACTTCTAACGGAGGTGTGCACTCTTCTCTCGACCACCTCTTCAAACTTATCGAAGTGGCGAAGGAATATGGTGTGCAGGATAAGACTTTCGTACACTGCTTTATGGACGGTCGCGACACTGACCCCAAGAGTGGTAAGGGTTTTATCGAACAACTCCAGGGTGTATGCGACGCTAACGGCGCAGCAATCGCTTCTATCGTAGGTCGTTTCTACGCAATGGACCGCGATAAGCGTTGGGAGCGTGTGAAGGAAGCGTACGACCTTCTCGTGGAAGGCAAGGGTAAGCAGGCTACTGACATGGTGCAGGCGATGCAGGAAAGTTACGATGCTGATGTAACTGACGAGTTCGTTCTTCCCATCAATAACGCAAACGTTGACGGCACAATCAAGGAAGGTGACGTGGTGATCTTCTTCAACTACCGCAACGACCGTGCGAAGGAACTCACTATCGTACTCTCTCAGCAGGATATGCCCGAAGCTGGCATGAAGACTATTCCTGGCATTCAGTTCTACTGCATGACTCCCTACGATGCTTCGTTCCAGAACGTGCACATCCTCTTCCCCAAGGAAAATGTTACAAACACTCTTGGCGAATACATCGCAAGCAAGGGCCTCAAGCAGTTGCACACAGCTGAAACTGAGAAGTACGCTCACGTAACCTTCTTCTTCAACGGTGGTGGTGAAGCTCCCTACGAAGGCGAAGACCGTATCCTCGTTGCATCTCCCAAGGTGGCAACTTACGACCTCCAACCCGAAATGTCAGCTTACGAAGTGAAGGACAAGCTCGTTGCTGCCATCAAGGAAGATAAGTATGACTTCATCGTGGTGAACTTTGCAAACTGCGACATGGTGGGTCACACAGGTATTTATGAAGCAGTAGAAAAGGCGGTTAAGGCTGTTGACGCTTGCGTTGCTGAAACCGTAGAAGCAGCTAAGGCTGTAGGTTACGAAACAATCATCATTGCCGACCACGGTAACGCTGATAACGAAATCAACCCCGACGGCACGCCCAACACTGCGCACTCACTCAACCCCGTTCCCTTTATCTACGTAACAGAAAATAAGGATGCAAAGGTTGAAGACGGTGTACTCGCAGACGTTGCACCTTCAATCCTCCACATCATGGGATTGGAACAACCCGCAGAAATGACTGGTAAGAACTTGATTAAGTAATTGCTAAAAGAAAAAGTAACTATAGAGGTAATAAGCCCTATAGTTACTTTTTTTCGATAAAAAATTAAGGGCAGCGCTGAGGTGCTGCCCTTAATTATATAAATGAGTGGTTTACTTCTTGAAATATCTGTTGAAGAGACCTTCAAAGCCTTTACCGTGACGTGCTTCGTCCTTCGCCATTTCGTGAACCGTGTCATGGATAGCGTCAAGGTTCTGAGCCTTAGCGTTGCGAGCGATGCGGAACTTGTCTGAGCAAGCACCGTTTTCTGCCATCATGCGCTTTTCAAGGTTCGTCTTTGTGTCCCAAACAACGTCGCCGAGGAGTTCTGCGAACTTAGCAGCGTGCTCAGCTTCTTCCCAAGCGTAGCGCTTGAAGGCTTCAGCGATTTCGGGGTAACCTTCGCGGTCTGCCTGGCGGCTCATTGCGAGGTACATACCAACTTCTGTGCACTCACCCATGAAGTGTGCGTTGAGGTCCTTAATCATTTCTTCGTCGCAACCTTGAGCAACGCCGAGTTCGTGTTCTGTTTCAAATGCCAAACCAGCAGATTCGTCAACTTCCTTAAACTTAGTAGCAGGAACCTTACATTGGGGACATCTTTCGGGAGCAGTTTCACCTTCATGAACGTAACCACATACAGTGCAGATAAATTTCTTAGTCATAGTCGTGTAATTTTAATTGTTATCAATGTTGTTATGTTTTCTGATGCAAAAGAACAAACATTTTTCTGATATTGCAAATGAATTACCTAAAAAATGACATATATAAAATCTATATATTGATAGGTCTAACCAATATTTTGGTAATTGTGTTTGATTATAAGACAATTAGGCTTTGTGTGGTGAATGCCGTTCGTGGAATGATGGCGCTAAAGACGCGGATTCTGGGGTTGCAGCGCGATTGTGTCGTCAGTTTGTGGGAATTTGAAAAAACAAATTAGGAGTTAGTTTCAACTAATCGGTAGTTAATTTTAATTAACTTGGATTTTGTTTTCAAGGATTCGGATGTTGTACCGCTGCGATGGGGGAGGAGGAGCAATAATGCTTTCTTGTACCTATACAAATGTGTAAGAGGAGAGGGTGAGGGCGAGGGTTAAGTGGCGGATTGGGGTATAATAAAAAACTGGACCATGTCGAGTGACACAGTCCAGTTGTTTGCTTTTGCAAGAAGTTTGGATTACTTGCGGAGGCCGAGAGCCTTCACGATAGCGCGGTAGCGGTTGATGTCGCGGTCCTTCAAGTAGTTGAGGAGCGCACGACGCTTACCTACCAACTTCACAAGCGCGCGTTTAGTCGTATTATCTTTACGGTTAGCGCGCATGTGCTCCGTCAAATGGGAAATACGGTAAGAAAACAAGGCGATCTGGCTTTCAGCAGAACCAGTATCCGTGTTAGACGCGCCGTACTGTCCAAAGATTTCTTGCTTCTTTACAGAATCCAAGTACATAGTGTAAATAAATTTGGGAATGAATAAATTGTTTGTGCTCGAAAGCGAGTGCAAAATTACGACTTTCCTTTTGATTGGCAAAGGTTTGCTTCTAATTTTTGCTCCTCCTTTGTGTATTTTACGGAAAGAAGTTAAAAAATCTTCCTTTAATTTTGTGCTTTGCGGGTTGTGCATTACCTTTGCAGAAGGATAATATTGGTGTATTGTGCCCGTATGTCTGCTCGCTACCGTGCCGCTATTTATTTAGAGGCTTGTGGTGGTGAGGGTTGGTATGAAAATTCTTAACAATTTTAATTCACTAACTTTTTTAACTCAATTAACTTCATCTATGTGGTTATGTAATTCATCCATTGGACGAAAGGTGATTATGTCAGTGACTGGCGTAGCACTTATTTTGTTCCTTACGTTCCATGCATGCATGAACGTAGTCGCAATCTTCTCTGCAGAAGGTTACAACATGATTTGCGAGATGTTGGGAGCTAACTGGTACGCTTTGGTAGCTACTGCTGGCCTTGGTGCACTCGTAGTGCTTCACTTCCTCTACGCAATTAAGCTCACGCTCCAGAACAAGAAGGCGCGTGGTAACAGTGCTTATGCTGTGACAGACCGTCCCGCAAAGGTAGAATGGGCTTCACAGAATATGTTTGTGCTCGGCGTAATCGTTGTGCTCGGTATGGGTCTCCACCTCTACAACTTCTGGTACAACATGATGCTTCAGGAATTGCTTCCTGCTGGCAATCACGAACTCGCTACCAATGGTGTTTACTGGATTGAGCAGACATTCTCTTGCCCCGTTTACGTAGTAGTTTACCTCGTGTGGCTTGCTGCTTTGTGGTTCCACCTTACTCACGGTTTCTGGAGTGCAATGCAGACAATGGGTTGGAACGGTAAGATTTGGTTCGCTCGTTGGAAGAACATTTCTTACATCTACTCTACTATCATCATCTTGATGTATGTAGCAGTGGCATTGTGTTTCTTTGGTCGCAGCCTCTGCTGTGGTGCAACTTGCTAATCTTGGCGGTTCTCCTGCCTAAATCAATTCTTAATTAGTTTATGGACACTCATTATATAAATGAGGGTTTACACTAAACAATTCCTTACAATGGCTACAATTGATTCAAAAATTCCCGAAGGTCTCGTTTCTGAGAAATGGACCAATTATAAGGCTCATCAGAAGTTGGTGAACCCCAAGAACAAGCGTAAGCTCGACGTTATCGTAGTAGGTACAGGTCTTGCAGGTGCAAGTGCTGCTGCTTCACTCGGTGAAATGGGCTTTAAAGTAAAGAACTTCTGCATTCAGGACTCTCCCCGTCGTGCACACTCAATCGCTGCACAGGGTGGTATCAATGCTGCGAAGAACTACCAGAACGATGGTGACTCTGTTTACCGTTTGTTCTACGATACAGTTAAGGGTGGTGACTACCGTGCTCGCGAAGCAAACGTTTATCGTTTGGCTGAAGTAAGTGCAACCATCATCGACCAGTGCGTAGCTCAGGGTGCTCCCTTCGCTCGTGAATACGGTGGTATGTTGGCGAACCGTTCATTCGGTGGTGCTCAGGTAAGCCGTACTTTCTATGCTAAGGGCCAGACAGGTCAGCAGCTCCTCCTCGGTGCTTACTCTGCATTGATGTGTCAGGTAAATGCTGGTACTGTAGAACTCTATACACGTTACGAAATGCTCGACGTTGTAATCATCGACGGTCGTGCTCGCGGTATCATCGCTCGTAACCTCGTCACTGGTGCTATCGAACGCTTCGCTGCTCACGCAGTAGTTATCGGTACTGGTGGTTATGGTAACGCTTACTTCCTTTCTACTAACGCAATGGGTTGTAACTGTTCTGCAGCTATGGCTTGCTACCGTAAGGGTGCTTACTTCGCTAACCCCTCTTACGTGCAGATTCACCCCACTTGTATCCCCGTTCACGGCGACAAGCAGTCTAAGCTCACACTTATGTCTGAATCACTCCGTAACGACGGTCGCATCTGGGTGCCCAAGAAGTTGGAAGATGCTAAGAAGCTCCAGGAAGGTAAGATTCAAGGTAAGGATATTCCCGAAGAAGACCGCGACTACTACCTCGAACGTCGCTATCCCGCATTCGGTAACCTCGTTCCCCGTGACGTTGCTTCACGTGCTGCTAAGGAACGTTGCGACAAGGGCTTCGGCGTAAACAACACTGGTCTCGCTGTATTCCTCGACTTCTCTCAGGCTATTAAGGACTTCGGTCGCAAGGAAATCGAAGCTCGTTATGGTAACCTCTTCGATATGTACGAAGAAATCACTGACGAAAGCCCCTACGAAACTCCGATGATGATTTATCCCGCCGTTCACTACACAATGGGTGTATCTGGGTAGACTATGAACTCCAGACTTCGGTTAAGGGTCTCTTCGCTATCGGTGAATGTAACTTCTCAGATCACGGTGCAAACCGCCTCGGTGCTTCTGCGTTGATGCAGGGTCTTGCTGACGGTTACTTCGTGCTTCCTTACACAATTCAGAACTACCTCTCTGACCAAATTACAGTTCCCCGCTTCTCTACAGACCTTCCCGAATTTAAGGCAGCTGAAGAAGCAGTTAAGGCACGCATCCAGAAGCTCTTCAACATCAAGGGTAAGCGTTCTGTAGACTCAATCCACAAGGAACTCGGTCGTATCATGTGGGACTACGTAGGTATGGGTCGTACAGCTGAAGGTTTGAAGACTGGTCTTGCTAAGATGAAGGAACTCCGCAAGGAATTCTACGCTAACCTCTTCGTTCCTGGTTCTGCTGAAGGTGTGAACGTTGAACTCGAAAAGGCAATCCGCCTCGAAGACTTCATCATCATGGGCGAACTTATCGCACACGACGCGCTCACACGTAACGAATCTTGCGGTGGTCACTTCCGTGAAGAATACCAGACAGAAGAAGGCGAAGCTAAGCGCGACGACGAAAACTTCTTCTACGTAGGTTGCTGGGAATACCAGGGCGACGACACTAAGGAACCCGTTCTCCACAAGGAACCCCTCGTATACGAAGCTATCAAGGTTCAGACTCGTAACTACAAGAACTAATTCGTAGAACCCAAAAAGATTTCTAACAATGGCAAAAAATATTTCTTTCACCATTAAATACTGGAAGCAGAATGGTCCTAAGGATGCGGGTCACTTCGAACAGCGTGAAATGAAGAATATCCCCGATGACACTTCATTCCTCGAAATGCTTGACATCCTCAACGAAGAACTTATCAACGACGGTAAGGAACCTTTCGTATTCGACCACGACTGCCGCGAAGGTATCTGCGGTATGTGCTCGCTTTATATTAACGGCACACCCCACGGTAAGACAGCTACAGGTGCTACAACTTGTCAGCTTTACATGCGTAAGTTCAACGACGGCGACGTTATCACTGTAGAACCCTGGCGTTCAGCAGCGTTCCCCGTGATTAAGGACTGTATGGTTGACCGTTCAGCATTCGATAAGATTCAGGCTGCTGGTGGTTACGTAACAGTACGTACAGGTCAGCCCCAGGATGCTAACGCTATCCTCATCCCCAAGCAGGATGCTGACGAAGCTATGGACTGCGCAACTTGTATCGGTTGTGGTGCGTGCGTAGCAGCATGTAAGAACGGTTCAGCTATGCTTTACGTTGCTTCTAAGGTTTCTCAGTTCGCCCTCCTTCCCCAGGGTCGTCCCGAAGCTGCGAAGCGTGCTAAGGCAATGGTTGCTAAGATGGACGAACTCGGTTTCGGTAACTGTACAAACACTCGTGCTTGTGAAGCCGTTTGTCCTAAGAACGAAAGCATCGCTAACATCGCTCGTTTGAACCGTGAGTTCATCAAGGCAAAGTTGGCTGACTAATAAGTAATCCCTCCGCTCCGTGCGGAATAGGATAAAAATCCCAAGCGGGTGTATCGCAATGGCGGTGCACCCGCTTTCGTTATCGTATGGGACGGTATGATTGTGGCGCATCTTTATAGTGTGTGGATGTGGATTCGTAATTATACCTCGCAGAGACGTCGCTTTTGCAGCTCCCTTCAACACTCTGCGAAATAAGTGCGTATTTTGAAAAACAAATAAGGAGATAATTCAAACTAATCGGTACTTAATTCAAATTAACTTGGAGTTTGTTTTTGTGCGTGCTAAGACTCCAAAAACTAAATGCGACAATACGATGGTTGTGTGGGAATTTCGTTGTAAAATATTTTAGGAAAAATCAAGAGCATTCCTTTATAAATTGTAATTTTGCACGATATAGTAAATTGCCTTAGTATGCGCAACTTCATTTTCAATCTCGCCAATCACTTTAAGCTGCATCATGTTTTGATGTTGCTTGGTGTTGCGTGTAGTAATGCGATTGAGGGCTATGCACAGTATGATGCGGCGTTTATGCGCTATTGGCAAGTTGAACCAATGCTGAACCCCGCAGCGGTAGGGCGTCAGGATGAGTTGAATGTGAGTATTGCGATGCAGACCCACGCAACCGGTTATGAAGATGCGGGAAGTACGCTTTATGCTGGGGCAGATATGGCTTTTGCACTCGGGAATACACGCCATGGAGTAGGGTTGACGTTGATAAATGATGAAATTGGTTTGTTTTCCCATAAGCGCTTTTCTGCGCAATACGCGTATCAGCACTCCCTTTGGGGCGGAAAGCTTGCGGGAGGCGTACAGTTGGATATGTTAAGTGAAACTGTTGATGGTGGAAAGGCAGAGACGAACGATCCTAACGACCCCGTTTTTTCGGGGGGCGATTTGAGTGGTTCGCAGTTTGATGCTTCTGTCGGCTTTTTCTATACCCACCGCCGTTGGTATGCTGGTTTGGCGATGCAACATTTGAGTGCGCCAAAAATCTCTTTGGGCGACAAGAGCGAATTGAAGGTAAATTCTGCCTATAATTTTATGGCGGGTTACAATATTCCCACAAAATATTCGTTTATAACTTTAACCCCCTCAGTGCTCTTGCGTTATGACGGTACAGATTTCCGTTCCGACCTCACTGCACGCATTAAGTATAGTGGTGAGGGGCGCACGCTTTACGGCGGTGTGAACTACGCCCCACAATACAGCATTGGCGCCTTCTTCGGATTCGTATTTCATGGCTTAGATATCTGTTACGGTTACGAAGCCAACACCAACGGAATGGGTATTGCCGCTGGAAATCACGAAATCACCCTTGGCTATAAGGTAGAACTCAACCTCGGAAAGAAAGGACGCAATGCACACAAGAGTGTACGCTGGTTGTAAGGTAAGGTCGTAAGGTTTTGAGGTTTTAAGGTCTTTAGACTTTTAGGTATAAAGGTCTGTAAGGTCTTTAACGTCACCGAACCGCTTCCCTAGTCCTAATGCCCCTCACTCCGCAGGGGTTACTCACTCCTCACTGCTCACTCCTCACTAAACTCCCCCTCCTCTCGATAACTAAAAAAACAATATATGAAGCAAATCGTAATTATTATTAGCCTCTTTACGCTTATGTTGCTCACGGCTTGTGTGGGCGGTTCTCGTGCTATGCGTAGTGGAGGTGAAGTAACAGGTCAGCGTGCCGTGAATTACAATGAACCCGCTCCCTTTGGCATGATTGAAGTGAAGCGTGGCTTTTTGCGTGCTGGTATGGAAGCTGACTCTTTGTGGGGGCTCCCCGTTCCACAGCGCGAAATCTCGGTGGATGGTTTCTGGATGGACCAAACGGAAGTGACCAACTCCATGTATCGCCAGTTTGTGGAATGGGTGCGCGACTCTATCATTCGTGAACGTCTCGCTGACCCCTCTTATGGCGGCGATGAAACGTATAAGATTGAGGTGGACAAGTATGGCGAACCCGTAACGCCCCATTTGAATTGGGCAAAGCCTATCCCTTGGCGCAAACCTGACGAAGATCAGCAGCGTGCCATTGAGAGTGTGTACACTACTCACCCCATTGACGGTACCAAGATGCTTGATGTAAAGCAACTCGTATATCGCTACGAAATCTTCGACTACGAGAAGGCGGCTCTCCGTAAGTACCGTCTTGACCCCAAGGAGCGTAACCTCAATACGGACCTTACCCCCGCCCTCGACGAAGTTATTATGATCTCTAAGGACACTGCTTACATTGATGACGATGGTAATATCGTGCGTCAAACGATTGAGCGCCCTTTGAGCTCGCTTTATGACTTCCTCAATACGTATATTGTTCCCGTTTATCCCGACACTACGGTGTGGGTAAACGATTTTACGAACGCACGTAACGAAACCTACATGAAGCATTACTTTACGATGCCCGCATACAACGATTACCCCGTTGTAGGTGTGACTTGGGAACAAGCAAATGCCTTCTGCGCATGGCGCACAAACTATCTCCTTCAAGGACTTGGACCTCAGGCGCGCTACATTCAGCGCTATCGCTTGCCCTCAGAGATTGAGTGGGAATTTGCTGCTCGTGGTCGCGAAAATAACCCCTTCCCCTGGGAGGGTGATAGCGCAAAGAGCGAGAAGGGATGCTTCTATGCCAACTTCAAACCCGACCGCGGTAACTATACAGAGGATGGAAACCTCATTACCTCAAAGGTAGGTATCTATGGAGCCAACTCTAACGGACTTTTTGACATGGCAGGTAATGTGGCTGAGTGGACAAATACCGTTTACACCGAAGCTGGTGTTGCAGCTATGGCAGACATCAATCCCGAATTGGTATATAACGCCGCTGCAGAAGATCCCTATGTGTTAAAGCGCAAGAGTGTGCGTGGCGGTTCGTGGAAGGATCCCATTTCGCTCATTCGCTCTGCTTGGCGCAACTGGGAATATCAGAATCAACCCCGCTCTTTCGTAGGCTTCCGCTGTGTGCGCTCTAAGGCTGTAACGAAGTGATAGAAAAAATTGGGAGATAAATGAAATTAAGTGCCGTTGAATTTGATTTAAGTGCCGATGCGTTTCGAGGAAATCCGTTCCTTTTCTCCCTGTAACCATTCTCCTATAAAAATAAACGAATATGCCTTCAAAAATAAACATTGTTACCCGCTTGCAACACTGGATGGACAGTGTGCCTGGGCAGACATTCTTAAATTACGCCTACTCTTGGGGTGCTTCCATCGTAATCCTTGGTGCGCTCTTTAAGTTGACCCACCTTCCTGGGGGTAACCTCATGCTCTTCTTGGGTATGGGCACCGAAGCTGTAGTGTTCTTCCTCGCAGCCTTCGACCGTCCCTTTGATAAGAATGAAATCGGTAAGGCGCTTCCCGACGAAATTGAAACCGACGAGGAAATCGAAAAGGCTGAAGCCCTCGTTGATGGTACCTATGTGGGCGACGCTGTTGCCAAAACCGTTGATGCCGAACAGCAGGAACTCGAACGTGCTGCGGCTGCCGTAGGTGCTGGTCCTGCAGTGCTCGGTGGCGGTACGGTAATCATTGGTGGTGGCACCGTAGCGGGAGGTTGCACGCCTCCTTCGGCACCTGCGCTTGACGGTAAGGCAGCACTTGCAGCACAACATCCCATTGTGCAGGCTGCAGTTGCTGAATCTACGACGGAAGAAGAGGCTCAGAAACTCGCTTCTATCATCCGCATGGCAAATGATGAACTCTTGCAACGCGCTCAAGCCGTGCTCTCTCCCGACATGGAGGTTGCAACGCAAGTATATATTGAAAAGCTCCGCACGTTGACCGAAACTTTTGCCAAGGTGGACGAACAAACGGCACGCCTTACCAAGGACAGCCAGGAAATGGAGAACCTCAACCGCACACTTATCGGTATCAACAAGATTTACGACCTTCACTTTGCAAGTATCTCTAAGCAGGTGAACACGATTGAGGAAATCAACGAGCAGACACGCGGACTTGCTGCGAAGATTCAGGAAGTCAACGACGTTTACGCACAGATGATTAAGAAACTTACTGCTATCAGCAACCCGATAGCGAACTCTTAAACCATGGCAGTAAAGAAAAATCCAATTTCTCCGCGTCAGCGCATGATTAACCTCATGTACATTGTGCTGATGGCCATGTTGGCGCTCAACGTGTCGAGCGATGTGCTCAAGGGATTCTCACTTGTGGGCGAGAGTCTGACACGCACGACCGACAATGCCATGAAGGAGAACCAAACTCTCTATGATAACTTTGCGGAGCAACTGAAGCAGAACCCCACAAAGGTACGCCCTTGGTATGACAAGGCTATGGTGGTGAAGCAGATGTCGGATTCGCTCTACGACTTTGCAGAACAACTCCGCTGGGCGCTTGCTCGTGAGGTGGATGGCAAGAAGGGCAATCCCGATAAGCTTGAAAACAAGGAGGACCTCAATGCTTCCAACATCGTTATGCTCTCAAAGTATAATGGCAAGGGGCAACAACTCCACGACAAGATTGTGGCTTATCGCGAAACGATGATGAGCTACATCACCGACCCTCGTGAGAAGGCGATTATCGCTTCAAACCTCTCGACTGACGTGCCCAAGAGCGAGGACAACTTAGGCAAAGACTGGAAACAGTATATGTTTGAAGAAATGCCTACGATTGCCTCCATCACGATGCTTACAAAGTTGCAGAATGACGTGCGTAACACCGAGAGTGAGGTGCTTCGCGTCCTTGCCGACAATATTGACCTCAAGGACATCCGTGTGAATGAGCTCAATGCCTATGTTTTGCCCGAAGCAACCACGCTTTTCCCGGGGCAGACCTTTAACTCGCACATCTTCATGGCGGCTGTTGATACGACTCAGCGCCCTGAAATTTATGTGAACGGTCAGCGCCTTGAGACCAACGGTATCTATAGTTTCCCTGTCGGCGGTCCTGGTGAATACAGCTTTAGCGGTTACCTCGAAATGCCCAATGCGGCGGGCGAAATCATTCGTCGCGAGTTCACCCAGCGCTATAATGTCATCGCTCCTCCTGTTGGTGCTACGGTGGCGGCAGATTTGATGAACGTGCTCTATGCTGGTTTTGAGAATCCCGTAAGTGTGAGTGCTTCGGGTGTTCCTTCAAACAAGATTACCTTGACCATGACGGGCGGAAGCCTTACGGCACAAGGCAATGGCAAATACATTGCGCGCCCCGAGAAGGTGGGCGAGACCGTAACCTTTAACGTGACGGGCGTAGTCAATGGTCGTACGCAATCGATGGGCGCCTACTCCTTTAAGGTGCGCAAGTTGCCCGATCCCACGGCATATATTACCGTTGGTACCGACCATTTCCGTGGCGGACGCCTTTCAAAAGCAGACATCCTTGGAGCGAAGAGCTTGGGGGCTGCTATTGACGATGGCCTTCTCAATATTCCCTTCCGCGTGCTCGGTTTTGAAGCGGTCTTCTTCGACCGTATGGGCAACGCTGTGGTTTCAGTTTCGCAATCTGCCAATTTCACCGATGCCCAAAAGGAATTTGTGCGTGATTTGCGCCGTGGCCAGCGCTTCTACCTCTCAAGAGTGCGTTGTATAGGTCCTGATGGTATTGAAAGAATCCTGCCTCAGCCGCTCGAAGTGATTGTTAATTAAAACGGCAACCGAGTTGCCGTAAATTATCTCCGACTTAATTCAAAATAATCGGGAGATAATTCAAAATAAGTCCGAGATAAATTTTCGCATCTCCGATGGTGTGGCAAATAAGTCGCATCGTGCAGTGCGAAACATCCATTTACAACAATGAAAAACCTACTGTTGTCTCTTATTCTCTCGTTTTGTGCCATCTCTATGGTAGCACAACCGCCAGCACGCCGTAAGGCTGAAGCTGAAAAGTCTGCGGCACAAACGAAAACAACACCTGTGGCGTCCTCCATTCGTGAGTTTCCCACGGCTCCCGCAATGCCTACAGACGTAACTTGGCGTCGCGAGATTTTCCGTGAACTTGACCTTACGGAAGACGAGAATGCCGTGCTTTATTTCCCCACTACGGCTACGACTGACGGTCGTGAAAACCTTTTCAACTACGTCTTTAAGCTCATCTTGCGTCGACAAATTAAGGCTTACAAATACAACCTTGATGGCAACGAACGCTTTGATGCTGAAAACGTAGTGACGGCAAAGCAACTCATGGATGCGAACGAAATTCTGTATGAAGAACGCGACGGACGCTTCCGTGTGAACGACGCAGACCTTCCTAATGAGGAAGTAAAGTCATACTTTATCAAGGAAGTGGTATATTACGACCGTGCTATGGCACAGATGCGCACGCGAGTGACAGCTATTTGTCCCGTCTTGCACCGTGCGGATGATTATAGCGGTTCGATTCAGAAGCGCCCCCTCTTCTGGGTAAATTATGATGAGGCAGCTCCCTATTTAGGCAAACTTATGCTTATGGGTAGCAATTATAATAACGCCTCAATGCTTTCTGCGGATGATTTCTTCACGCTCTCGCGTTATGATGGCGACATCTATAAGGTGTCAAACCTCCAGGACCGTCTGATTGCGGACTATTGTCCTACCGATACGGCAGTGAAGCGTGAGCAAGAGCGCATTGAAAAGGAATTGACCGACTTCCAGCGTATCCTTTGGAAGGGTGATTCTGTGAATGTCAAGGTGGATACCCTCGCTGTGGTTCAGGGTGATACCGTAGTGGCGGTTGAAAAGAAGACGGTGCGCCGCTCTTCTCGCCGTGGCACAACCGATAAGGTAAAGAAAGAAAAGAAGAAGAAAGAACCCAAGGTAAAGCGCCAATCTGCGCCTTCATCGGGAGGTGGAGGCCTTAGTGTGCGCCGTCAAAGAAGATAAACGCAAGCCAATCTCAAATAGAGGTTGTAGAATTTAAGGAGTAAAAGGAGCTATGCTGGCTTCTGCAGTCCTTAAATTCTATGACTTCTATAACTTTTTAGCATTGATAACCCTTAAACTCTATTCTCTGACAAATATGATGAAACTTTTACGCTCTCTCCTCCTAATGTTGCTCGTGCCTTCCTTCATGATGGCACAAGCATCGCTCCCCCTTATTCCTCAACCCCAAAATGTGACCCTTCGCACGGGAACGTTCAAAATGCCTAAGAAGGTGCGCATCTTTGTGCCCGCTTACGAAAACGATAGCCTCCAGGGGGTGGTGAATAACTTTGCAGCGCAACTGAAAAATAGTTTTGGACTTGAAGTGAAGTCGGCAGTAACGCCCAAGCGTTGCCATATCGAATTGCGTACGAACCCCAATATCAACGACGAAGGGTATCGCCTTGAAATCGAAGAGAGTGTAATTATGCTTGAAGCCGCTCGTCCTGCTGGTTTCTTCTATGGACTTCAAACGCTCAAGCAGTTGATGCCTGCTGAAATCATGGCGGGAGTGGCTACTGCGGAGAAAGTGCGTCCCGAAATCCCTTGCGTGAGCATTACGGACGAACCTCTTTACGGGTGGCGCGGCTTTATGCTTGACGAAGGGCGCCATTTCTTTGGCAAAGCGGAAGTAAAGCGCATTCTTGACATGATGGCAACGTATAAGATGAACCGTTTTCACTGGCACTTGACGGAAGACCAAGGTTGGCGCATAGAAATCAAGAAATATCCCAAACTTACGGAAGTTGCAGCGTGGCGCGAAACGAAGAAGTTGGGGTGGGGTAGTGAATATCCTACGGATGGTGAGCACTATGGCGGTTTCTACACACAGGAGGACGTGAAGGAAATCGTGGCTTACGCTAAGGAACGCTTCATTGAGATTCTTCCTGAAATTGATATGCCCGGCCACTTCCAGGCTGCCCTTGCTGCGTATCCCGAACTCTCTTGTACACCCAATGAAAAACATGAAGTGTGGCTCCATCAGGGTGTATCGGCTGACGTTATGAATGTTGCTGCTCCCGAAGCCATTCAGTTTACAAAGGATGTCGTAGATGAATTAACGGAACTCTTCCCCTTTGGTTACATCCACCTCGGTGGGGACGAATGTCCTACGCACAAGTGGGAGCACAATGCGCTTTGTCAGCAGCGACTTAAGGAAATCGGTAGCACAAACTATCGTGATCTCCAAACAGACTTCTACAAGCAGATTCAAGACTACATCTTGGCGAAACCTCAGGCACAGCAGCGCAAACTTATCTTCTGGAACGAAATGCTTCACGGCAATACGTCGCAGTTGAAGGACATTACGGTAATGGCATGGATTGGTGCGGACGGCGCTGCCAAGGATGCCGCACAGCGTGGCTTTGATAACATCCTCTCGCCCCAGATTCCTTACTACATCAACCGTCGTCAGAGCACTGACCCCAACGAACCTCGTTCGCAGGGTCACGGTCATGAAACTTTGGAGAAGGTTTATGCCTACATTCCCGCCAATGGTATTGACAAGGCGCTGCTTCCCCGTTATAAAGGGGTGCAGGCAAACTTCTGGACGGAATATGTGTTCGAGAACGAAACGCTTGAATACCTCACCTTCCCACGTTTGATAGCTGTAGCCGAGGCGGGATGGACCGTACAGGCGCGTCGTGATTACAAGAACTTTGTTGAGCGCCTCAATCAGCACGTGCCCTTCTTCGAACTCTTTAAGTTGAGCTACGGAAAGCACGTTGTTCCCGTAGAACGCTAAGACGCACAAAACAAATCGGCGTTTATTTCAAACAAATCGGCATTGAGTTTGAAATAAACGCCGATTTGTTTTTCGGAAATCCCATGCTTTCTTGCGTTAAGCCTTGCGCGTTTCATCAGAACGGTTCAAATCGGATAGTAAAACTCTTGTGGGGTGTGAGGTAACCCACTTACGCAGAAGAACTGCTACACCTATGTGGCAATTTCCACGTGTGATCAGAGAAATATCAAATATTTTTTGAAAAAAAACGGTTTTACCGAAAACAAAGTGCTAAAATCTTTTTCCTCTTCGGGGAATTTCGTAAATTTGCTTCGCGGTGAGAAAGGTGTTTACGCATCTCACACTCACAGTCCGCACAGCTAACTAATTACAATTTACCATTTATAAACTTTAATTACTTATGGCAACATTGGATTTGAGCAAACACGGTATTACCGGTGTTACTGAAATTGTCCACAACCCCTCTTACGAAGTTCTCTTCGCAGAAGAAACAAAGGCTAGCCTCGAAGGCTACGAAAAGGGTCAGAACACTGAACTCGACACAGTGAACGTAATGACTGGTATCTACACTGGTCGTTCACCTAAGGACAAGTTCATCGTTATGGACGCAAACTCTAAGGACACAGTATGGTGGACTTCTGATGACTATAAGAACGACAACAAGCCTATCACTGAAGAAGCTTGGGCTCAGCTCAAGGACATCGCTAAGGAATGTCTTTCTAACAAGCGTCTCTTCGTTGTTGACTGCTTCTGCGGTGCTAACGCTGACACTCGTATGTCTGTACGCTTCATCATGGAAGTAGCTTGGCAGGCACACTTCGTAACTAACATGTTCATCCAGCCCACTGCTGAAGAACTCGCTAACTTCGAACCTGACTTCGTTGTTTACAACGCGTCTAAGGCAAAGGTTGAAAACTACAAGGAACTCGGTATCAACTCTGAAACTTGCGTAGCGTTCAACATCACAAGCCGCGAACAGGTTATCATCAACACTTGGTACGGTGGTGAAATGAAGAAGGGTATGTTCTCAATGATGAACTACTACCTCCCCCTCAAGGGTATCGCTTCAATGCACTGCTCTGCTAATACTAACGAAAAGAACGAAACTGCTATCTTCTTCGGTCTTTCTGGTACTGGTAAGACTACCCTCTCTACTGACCCCAAGCGTATGCTTATCGGTGACGACGAACACGGATGGGACGACAACGGTATCTTCAACTTCGAAGGTGGTTGCTACGCTAAGGTTATCGGTCTTGACAAGGAAAGCGAACCCGATATCTACAAGGCTATCCGTCGTAACGCACTCCTCGAAAACGTTACAGTTGATGCAAACGGTAAGATCGACTTCAACGACAAGAGCGTAACTGAAAACACTCGTGTTTCTTACCCCATCAACCACATCGACAACATCGTTAAGCCCGTTTCTGCTGCAGGTCACGCTAAGAACGTTATCTTCCTTTCAGCTGACGCATTCGGTGTTCTTCCTCCCGTATCTATCCTCGATCCCGAACAGACTCAGTACTACTTCCTCTCTGGTTTCACAGCGAAGCTCGCTGGTACTGAACGCGGTATCACTGAACCCACTCCCACATTCTCTGCTTGCTTCGGTCAGGCGTTCCTCGAACTCCACCCCACTAAGTACGCTGAAGAACTCGTGAAGAAGATGAACCAGCACAACGCTAAGGCGTTCCTCGTAAACACTGGTTGGAACGGTACTGGCAAGCGCATCACTATCAAGGATACTCGTGGTATCATCGACGCTATCCTCGACGGTTCTATCCTCAAGGCTGAAACTAAGGTAATTCCTATCTTCAACTTCACAGTGCCCACAGCTCTTCCCGGTGTTGACCCCAACATCCTCGACCCCCGCGACACTTACGAATGTGCTTGCAAGTGGGAAGAAAAGGCTAAGGACCTCGCTGCTCGCTTCCAGAAGAACTTCGTGAAGTACACTGCAGGTAGCGCTGCTGGTCAGGCTCTTGTAGCTGCTGGTCCCCAGCTCTAATCCGTAACTTCGCTTAGAAGCATTATAAATAAAGCCGACGCTCATCTGAGTGTCGGCTTTTTCATTTCCAATAAGTGAGTGGGGGAGTGTGAACAGCGAGTTGTGGGCATTCCCGTCCCTCCAAAAGGGGGCAGACTCCCATATTCAAAGGTGTAAATCGCTTGATGACGCAATTACGTCGCAGTTCCTAAAAACAAATTAGGAGATAATTTGATTTAAGTCCCAACGATTTCAAATAAAGTCCCGATTAGTTTTGGCATTTCGCAGAAGTTTCTTGCTTGTGTTGCATACTTCGGTGTATAAGTGGGATAGGCGGTGCTCTATCTGTGGAGGAGTAGGGGAGAACTCAAATTCCCAACCAATAATTTCCCTACGCCATAAATAAATTGTACATTTGCAAAGCTTCAGTTCCCAGTAGGAATGCACAAAAGCAGATTTGCCCTTTCCCCTTCATTCATATTGAAAAGGGGCAAATGAATGGAGTTCGTGTTTTATGCCAATTGGTGGGAATGAAGTGGTGCTTATTGTTTCATTACTCTCTATGGATAAACTCACAACACATACAGATGCACGCGGTTGCCTAACGATTGTTGAGGCGCAGAAGGATTTTCCTTTTTCTGTCGACCGTGTTTATTGGTTGCACAACGTGCCTGAAGGGGCTGAGCGCGGTTATCATGCCAGTCGCTCGTGTTATGAGTATTTAGTGGTGATGAGTGGACGTGTAGAGGTGGTTTTAGAAGATGCCACGGGGCGTAATACCTACCAACTTCGTCAGAAGGATGAGGGCCTCCTTGTTCCACCATTAACTTGGATAGAGTTAAAGCATTTTTCGGAAGATGCCGTGTTGCTTGTACTTGCTTCTGATACGTATCAACCTGAGAGTTACATCAATGACTACGAAGAGTTTCAGCAAGAAATTCTCAGAGGCGACTCCTAACAACTAACTCCTCACTTTTCACTTAAATTCCTGTGCCCAACGCTACTTATTCCATACAGCGCTACTCTGCCGAGTTGCAATCCTCGTGGGATGCCTTTGTGCGAGCTTCGCGCAACGGCACTTTCCTGTTGCAGCGTGGCTTTATGGATTATCACGCAGATCACTTTGCCGACCATTCCCTGCTCTTTTACCGCAACGAGGAACTCATTGCCGTACTTCCAGCTGAAGAGCGCGAGGGGGTGTTAAATTCTCACGGAGGATTGACCTACGGAGGGTTGATTGTTGGCGCGCCAGGAACGGCGGTGTGTGTGTTAAAGTGTTTTGAACTTTTAGTCGACTACCTGCGCACGAAAACCGCCATTCATACGTTGCGTTATACCGCTGCCCCATCCTTTTATGCTACTTACCCCACAGAGGAGGACCGCTACGCTCTGTTCCGCTTAGGTGCCCATCTTTCAGCGGTGAAACTATCGTCCGTCATTCCACTTTCGTCACCGCTCTCGCCCAATCAGTTGCGTAAGCGTAAGGTTAAGCAATGTGAGAAGGCGGAGTTGACGCTTTCAGAAACGCCCGATTGGAAGGCGTTTTGGCAGATGCTTGAAGAAAACCTTGCAGCACGTCATGCAACAACGCCCGTGCATACGCTCCAGGAGATGCTATTACTGAAAGAGCGCTTCCCTGAGCAGATTCATCTGCACTGCATGGTAGATAAATTGGGCGTGACACACGGTGGATGCGTTGTTTTTGAAACAGAAACAACAGCCCATGTGCAATACATAGCTTCTACGCCTTATGGCCGTGAAGTAGGTGCGTTAGACGGACTTTTTATGCACCTCATTCGTGATAGATATGCCCACAAACAGTGGTTTGACTTTGGCGTCAGCGTAGAGCAGGGTGGAAAGGTGCTCAACGAGGGGTTAGTAATGCAGAAAGAAGGCTTTGGAGCCCGTGCAATGAACTACGAAACCTGGGAAATGAATATATAGAGTACAACTGACAGAGTGCAGAGTACAACTCTTTTCAGAGTACAAAATTAACAGAGTACAGAGTACAACTCCTCCGCGGTATTCCCGCATGGTAGTTGTACTCTGTACTCTGTTAGTTGTACTCTAAACTCTATTCGCGTCCCGCACGCTTACGTGCCAAGTGGTCAAGAATCACTTTGCGCATGCGCATCGACTTGGGCGTCACTTCAAGATACTCATCCTCCTTAATATATTCCAACGCCTCTTCAAGGGAGAAGATAATCGGGGGAATGATGCGCGCCTTGTCGTCGGCACCAGAGGCACGCATGTTGGTGAGCTGCTTTGCCTTGGTCACGTTAATTACCAAGTCGTTATCGTGAATGTGTTCACCCACCACCTGTCCAGCATAGACTTCATCTTGTGGGTTGATGAAGAACTTACCGCGGTCTTGCAAGTGGTCAATAGCATAAGCGAACGCCGTACCGCTCTCAAGCGCAACCAAAGATCCGTTTTGGCGACGCACAATTTCGCCCTTGAAGGGCTGATATTCCTTAAAGCGGTGCGCCATAATGGCTTCGCCTTGAGAGGCAGTGAGCACGTTGGTGCGCAATCCGATAATACCACGCGAGGGTATGTTAAATTCAATATCCACGCGGTCGCCAATCGTAAGCATTGAGGTGACGTCGCCCTTACGACGCGTAACGAGGTCGATCATGCGAGAAGAAAACTCCTCGGGCACGTTGATGGTGAGTTCTTCAATAGGTTCGTGGCGCACACCGTCAATCTCTTTGTAGATTACTTGAGGCTGCCCCACCTGCAACTCATACCCTTCGCGGCGCATCGTTTCGATAAGCACCGAGAGGTGGAGCACACCGCGACCGCTAACTACCCAAGCGTCGGCACCTTCTGTCTTGCTCACGCGCAAAGCCAAGTCTTTTTCCAATTCCTTTTCAAGGCGGTCGTTGATGTGGCGAGAGGTGCAGTACTTACCTTCCTTTCCGAAGAAGGGAGAGTTGTTGATGGTGAAGAGCATGGACATGGTGGGTTCGTCAATGGCGATTGTGGGGAGCGGTTCGGGATTTTCGAAGTCACAAATCGTATCCCCGATGTCGAATTTCTCCAATCCGACCACCGCACAAATGTCTCCGCTACTCACGCCCTGGGTCTTTACGCGCCCCATGCCCTCAAAGGTGTGCACTTCCTTGATTTTAGTTTTCTCAAACGTACCATCGCGGTGGGCAATCGTAACGTTCATGCCTTCGGAAATCGTTCCGCGGTGCACACGTCCAATAGCGATACGCCCCGTATAGTTAGAGTAGTCCAACGACGTGATTAACATCTGCGGCGTTCCCTCATGGCGTTCAGGGGCAGGGATGATTTCTACAATCTTGTCGAGCAGGTATTCGATAGAATCCGTGGGCGTGTTATAATCTTCGCCCATCCAGTTGTTCTTCGCCGAACCGTAAACCACGGTAAAGTCCAACTGCTCCTCCGTAGCGTTAAGGTCGCACATAAGGTCGAAAACCATTTCATATACCTCCTCGGGACGGCAATTAGGCTTGTCCACCTTGTTGACAACTACGAGGGGCTTGAGACCAATTTCGAGAGCCTTCTGAAGCACAAAGCGCGTCTGCGGCATAGGTCCTTCAAAGGCGTCCACCAACAGGATGCAACCGTCCGCCATATTGAGCACGCGCTCCACTTCTCCACCAAAGTCGGAGTGTCCCGGGGTGTCAATGATGTTAATCTTCGTGCCCTTGTAATTGATAGAAACGTTCTTGGAAAGAATCGTGATGCCTCGTTCGCGCTCCAAGTCATTGTTGTCGAGCATGAGGTCGCCCGAGTTCTGGTTACTGCGAAAGAGGTTGCCCGCAAGGAGCATTTTGTCAACAAGGGTAGTCTTTCCGTGGTCAACGTGTGCGATGATGGCAATATTGCGAATGTCCTGCATAAATAAAATGGGGTGTGATCGGGAGCGTTCTCTGAATGTAGCATACGCCTGAGGCATACCTGTATTTCGGAGTGGGCAAAGCCTTCTACCTCCCTAAATTTTAACTGCAAAGTTAGCGCACACCCAAAAAACTGCCAAAATTCTGCCCTGTTTTCTAAATTCTGCAGGGGGATTTAGTGGGAGAATACTATAAATTCGTACTTTTGCTTTGCAAAGTGGGATTTTGTCTTGAGGTTTTAAGGTCCTAAGGTAATTAGGTCTTGAGGAAGGACGTCCCCCTGCATTCTCTACTTAACACACTCAACTATGGCTAAAAAACAAATACACATCAGCCGCTCGCGCATCGCGATAGTGATTTTCAGCATCGTGGCTTGCGCCGCCTTCTTGCTGACCTTTGCGCCGCGCCATACCACGCAGTTTGGTTACGAATACCAACCCGATAAGCCCTGGCGCTACTCTACGCTAATTGCGGAGTTTGACTTCCCCGTGCTCCGTTCAGAGGTTGAACAACAGCAGATGCGCGACAGCATTCGTCTGGCTTACCAACCCTATTATCAGTTGCAGACGGGACTTGGCGAGCAACAGATTGCGCTCTTTAAGCAGGACGTGGTAGCAGGTAAGTATCCCGATGTGCCCAAAGGGTGTTTGCAGTTTGCCGAAAACCAATTACGCCGCATTTACGCCCAAGGATTCCTTTCTGTGAAGGATTACGGCGAAGTAAAGGTGGAACATCCTAACGGCATCCGCATTGTCAGTGCCCAGCGTGCCATGACACGCGAAATAGATGAGGTGCTCACAACGCGTACTGCCTACGAATCTATCATGGCTGCCGACTCCTTGCACCGTTGGGGCACGGATTTACAGAAATGTAACCTGAATACTTATCTGCAACCCAACTTGTCTTACGATGAACGCCGAAATAACGCTGCGCTGGACGAGGCTTTTGCCAGCATTGGGCAATTCAGTACGATGGTGCAGGGTGGACAGAAGATTATCAGCCAGGGTGACATCGTAACTCCCGAAATGGTGAGTATTTTGGACTCACTTAAAGACGCTTATGACAAGCGCCAGGGCGAGCATCACTCGGATTGGTGGGTACTGCTTGGGCAGTTCCTTTTTGCCAGTCTCGTATTCACGGCACTTTTCACTTACATCTATCTCTTCCGCCGTGACTACATGGAGCGCAACAACGTGCTTTGCCTGCTCTTTACGCTCAATACAACGCTACCGCTGATTGCTTACTTCGTAGCAGCGCACACGAGTTTGAGTGTGTACCTCATACCCTTCGCCATCGTGCCGATGTTCGTGCGCATCTTCTTGGACACGCGCACTTCATTGGTAGTAACGCTTGTCGTCGCCCTTTTGGCTTCGCTCGTTGCGGCAGACCAATACGAATTCTTGCTCGTGCAGATTATCGTAGGCTTTAATACCATCTATTCACTCAAGGAAGTGACCGAGCGCTCGCAGGTGTTGCGCGTGGCATTCTTCAATATCCTTGCGGCATGGATTGTGTGCTTCAGTCTCGACCTCGTGCGTGGATTGACCTTCGGTTCTTGGGAAGACGTACTTCGTTTTGACTACCACCGTTACGTAGACCTTGCTATCAGTGGCGGACTCCAGCTCTTGGCTTACCCCTTGATGTATCTCGTTGAGCGCATCTTTGGATTTACTTCCAGTGTGACGCTCATCGAACTCATGAACTTCAACGAGGGTCTCCTGAGCCGCATGTCGCGTGAGGCAAAGGGTACGTTCAACCACACGATTCAAGTGAGCAACCTCGCGGCAGAAGTGGCGCGTGCCATTGGTGCGAAACCCCTTCTCGCTCGTGTGGGGGCCTTGTACCACGATATTGGTAAATTGGAGAATCCTGTGTTCTTCACCGAGAACCAGTCGGGCGTGAATCCCCATGACAATCTTGATGAAATGAGCAGTGCGCGCATTATCATCGACCACGTCAACAACGGATTGAAACTTGCGGAAGAGCATTCCCTCCCCGAAGTGGTGCGCGAGTTTATTACGACCCACCACGGCAAGGGTATGGCAAAGTATTTCGCCATTCAGTGGCAGAACAAGCACCCCGAAGAAACCTTCGACCCCGAGGCATTTACCTATCCCGGACATTATCCGCACACCGCCGAACAAGCGGCACTCATGATGTGCGACGCCGTAGAGGCAGCCTCACGCAGTTTGAAGGAATACACCGAGGAAAGTATTTCCAACCTTGTCAACAAAATCATTGATACCCAACTCCGCGAGGGATGCTACAACGACTGTCCCATAACCTTTGAGGACATCAAACTGGCGAAGCAAACCCTTATCGAAAACCTCATGCGTGCCTACCATACGCGCATTGCGTATCCGGAACTGAAATAAAGGAGAAATGAGAAATGAGAAATGAGAAAGACCATGCGGGACATAACGTGCATGGTCTTTCTCATTTTAGCATACGGAGTCATAGGTTAGAGATTCAAAGAAGATTCGCATGGTTTCTCCTTTCTCATTTCTCCTTTCCCAAGAAATTGCCCTCCTCCCTTTGCCAATCCAAAATAAATCAGTAATTTTGCACCGCTTTTCCGCGTAACCGCTGTCAGGACCGAAGCGAAAACGGCTGAGAATGTTGCGCTGGGGCGATAACAATTTAACAAATAAATCACAATGGCAGATTTACTCAAAATTGCTGAAGAAGCATTTGCTACTGGTAAGCAGCACCCCACATTCAAGGCTGGTGACACTGTAACTGTAGCTTACAAGATCGTCGAAGGTAACAAGGAACGCGTACAGCTCTACCGCGGTGTTGTAATCAAGATCGCTGGTCACGGCGAAAAGAAGCGTTTCACAGTTCGCAAGATGTCAGGTACTGTGGGCGTAGAACGTATCTTCCCCCTCGAATCACCTGCAATCGAAAGCATTGAAGTGAACAAGATTGGTAAGGTTCGTCGCGCGAAGCTCTACTACCTCCGTGCGCTCACTGGTAAGAAGGCACGCATTAAGGAAAAGCGTGTTGCTACTAAGGGCTAAACCTTTACCTACCTCAAAAAAAGACATCCGAAAATCCCACGGGACTTTCGGATGTTTTTTTGTTTGAGGTGTATTTTAGTAAACAAGTAGACAAGTAAACGAGTAGACGAGAGGGTTGCGAGATAAACGCCTGTGGAAATACCCTTGCCCCACTCCGAACGGTCTTTCTCATTTAATCCCACTTCGTGGTCTTTTCCTCCTTCGCACCTCGGCAATTCAAGTGAGCTTGATTGCACTCGGTTTGGCGTCGGTTCTCATTTCTCCTTTCTCCTTTCTCATTTCCCTTCTATCCCAACCACATCATCACCAACACCTGGGCGATGATGACACGCATGAACATACAGAGGGGATAAACAGTGGCGTAAGCAATGTTGGCCTTGTCGCCAGGAAGGATGTCACTGGCATAATTGAGGGCAATGGGGTTTGCCATCGCGCCGCAAAGCATTCCGGCAGTGGTTGGTACGCTCTTTTTCATCCAAACGACTGACACGACACCCATAATGAGCACGGGAACCATGGTGATCAGCAAACCGTAACCAATCCAAGCCAATGCCTGGGGCTGCATGACTGTTGAAAGGAAGTCACTACCCGCGTCCAGTCCGAGACACGCCAAGTACATGGAAAGTCCCAGCGAGCGCAGCATGAGGTTGGCGCTCGTAGTGGTATACGCCACCATGTGAAGGCGCGGACCGTAGGCACCAATCAAAATACCCATGATAATCGGACCACCCGCAAGGCCGAGGCGCACGGGGAAGGTCATTGAGGGAATGTGGAAGGGGATACAACCGAGCACCAAACCGAGGACAATACCAATGAAGATGGTCACCATATTGGGTTCGTTGAGCACCTTTACGGCATTACCCAATTCTTCCGCCACCTGCTTGAGGCGCTCCTTTTCACCCACGACAGTGATGCGGTCGCCCATGCGAATGACGAGGTCGGGAGTCGCCACAAGTTGAATGCCAGCGCGCTTCACACGGCTCACATTCACACCATAGCGCTTGCGTAACTGAAGGTCGCCCAAGCGACGGCCGTTGACATGGGCACGAGTCACGAGGATGCGTTGCGAAACGAGTTTTGTATCCAAGGAATCCCAATCGATTTCCTTGGCATTCCAGTCCGTGCGGTCGAGTTTACCGAAGAAGACGGTGAGCTGGTCTACGAATTTTGCTTCAGTAATGAGCAACACAAGGTCGTCCTCGTACACCACCGTTTCCGATGTCGGAAGAATGGCATTCTCTCCGCGCCAGATACGGGTAATGACAAATTTGCTTTCGTCAAAGCCTGCAATGGTGGCAAGAGACTTGTTGAAGATGGCAGGGTTGCACACGCGGAAGGAGGCGATAAACGCCTCGCCACGTGGTTTTGCCTCAACGGCACGCTCATGGCGGAGCAACCAGTTTTTCATCAGCACCAAGGCGATAATCACGCCCACCATCCCAAGGGGATAGGTCACCGCGCAACTCAAGGCTGCGCCCGAGGAGTTTTCACCCACCATCTTGAGGGTCTGCTGTGCCGCACCCAGCGCAGGTGTGTTGGTCGTAGCGCCGCAAAGCACACCCATCATGTCACCCAAGGGGTAGCCTGTAATCCACAGGATGGAGAGCATCATCAGCGTGCCGAGCAATACGACGCCCGCAGCAAGCATATTGAGCTGCGTACCCCCCGTGCGGAAGGCACTCAAGAAACCTGGACCTACTTGAAGTCCGAGGGTGTAAACAAAGAGTACGAGACCGAAGGATTCGGCGTAACTGAGCATCTGACTGTCAATTTCCAGTCCCAGACTGCCCGCCAAAATCCCGATGAAGAACACAAAAGTGACGCCGAGCGTAATGCCACGGAAGCGCATCTTGCCCAAACTGAGTCCTATCGCACAGATAAGACATATTACGATAACTGCCTGAACAGCAGAGTGAGAAAACAGCGTTTCGCTAATCCACGAAGACATAAGTAATAGGTACTTGGGGCAAATGGTTAAAGATGTATTGCCCTTTATTGGGGCAAAAGTAATAATAATCTCTGAATAAATAGGCGGAACATGAGGAAATGATTTCCTCCCTTCTGAAATGCCAAAAACAAAGTGCCGATTTGTTTTAACAAAGCGCCGATTATTTCAAACTAACTCCGAGTTTGTTTTTACAAATTCGGTAGGTCTATTTTCTACCCCTATTTTGGCAGTCGGAAAGACGGAGTAGTAGGGGCGAAAAGGTGTTTTTTACCCAATATTGTGGTGGACGTAACAGTTTTTTCTTACCTTTGCATCGGTAAGGTGGAGAAGGATTGTACGGAAATCCCCCTTTAAGGGGGCAAAAACGGCATTCTTCCTCCCTCAAATTATTGTGAAATTAGTAATGTGCTTTGTGCGCACGGCGCCAAGGTACTGCAACCACATACTTAGTATTATATAACTATGAGTGAACAATTAAAGAAAATCAAGCAGCTTGTAGAACTCCGTCAAAAGGCACGCCTTGGCGGTGGTGAAGTTGCTATTGAAAAGCAACACGCAAAGGGCAAGGCCACGGCGCGTGAGCGTATCGACCTCTTGCTCGACAAGGGTTCGTTTGAAGAATTGGATATGTTCAAACTCCACCGTTGTCACGACTTCGGTATGGAGAAGAAGCAATATTTCGGTGACGGCGTTGTCTGCGGTAGCGGTACGATCAACGGTCGCCTTGTTTATGTTTTCGCTCAGGACTTCACGGTGAACGGTGGTTCGCTCTCTGAAACTATGGCGGAAAAGATTTGCAAGGTGATGGACCTCTCTATGAAGGTAGGTGCTCCCTGTATCGGTTTGAACGACTCGGGTGGTGCGCGTATCCAGGAAGGGGTGAACTCATTGGCAGGTTTTGCCAACATCTTCCAGCGCAACATTGAGGCTTCAGGTGTGGTACCCCAGATTTCAGGTATCTGCGGTCCCTGCGCCGGTGGTTCGGTATATTCTCCCGCACTCACGGACTTCATCGTGATGCTCGAGGGCATTTCTTACATGTTCTTGACCGGTCCCAAGGTGGTAAAGACCGTGACAGGTGAGGATGTAAGTCAGGAAGACCTCGGTGGTGCGTCTGTACATGCCACAAAGAGCGGTGTGTGTCACTTCACAGCAAAGACCGAAGAGGAATTCTCAGGCCTCATTCGCAAGTTGCTTTCATACATGCCCCAGAACAATATGGAACGTACGCCCCGCGTGGAATGTACTGACCCCATTGACCGCAAGGAAGACCTCTTGAACGAAATTATCCCCGACAACCCCAACATGGCGTACGACATGTATAAGGTGATTGGTGCTGTGGTGGACAACGGAGAGTTCATGGAAGTCCAGGCAGGTTATGCGAAGAACATCATCATTGGTTTCGCACGCTTCAACGGTCAGAGCGTAGGTATCGTAGCCAACCAGCCTTCGGTTTATGCGGGTGTGCTCGACTGCAATGCTTCACGTAAGGGTGCGCGCTTCGTACGCTTCTGCGACGCCTTCAATATTCCTATCGTTTCGCTCGTTGACGTTCCCGGTTTCCTCCCCGGTACAGGTCAGGAATACAATGCTGTAATCAGCCACGGTGCGAAGTTGCTCTACGCTTACGGCGAAGCTACTGTGCCCAAGGTAACGGTGACGCTCCGCAAGAGCTACGGCGGTTCACACATCGTAATGGGTTGTAAGCAACTCAAGGCGGACCTCAACTATGCTTGGCCCTCTGCAGAAATTGCGGTAATGGGTGCGAGCGGTGCGGTAGCTATTCTCAGCGCTAAGGCAGCGAAGGAACAGGAAGACCCCAAGGCGTTCCTCGCTCAGAAGGAAAAGGAATACAACGACCTCTTCACCAACCCCTACAAGGCTGCTGAATACGGTTACATCGATGATGTGATTGAACCTCGCAACACACGCTTCCGCATCTGCCGTGCACTTGCTCAGTTGGAAACAAAGATGGAGACGCGTCCTGCGAAGAAGCACGGCAACGAACCTCTTTAATTCGGCGACTCCCACAGTTTTTACACTTTCAGACTATGAAGAAATTAGCTTATACCGTGGGCGGCAAACAACTGGTCATCACGCTCGACGAAAAGCGTGGTTCGATTCGCGCCATCGAGGCCAACGGCAAACCGCTTGAGCCTACAGCCGAAGAGATGCCCATTATCGCAGGAGTCATTAGCCTTGCGCTGCTCACATACGAAACAGAGGTTGTTCACGACGAGGAAACCGACGTCATCACCCTCCAGCGCCACTGCACGCCCTGGAATTCGCCGGCTCGCCAAATGAATAACTTGCGTAAATAACTTTGAAGTTTTGAAGCAATGAAACAATACATTTATAAGGTAAATGGAGTTGACTACGAAGTAACCATCAACTCTATCAAGGGTCAGGTGGCTTCGGTGGAAGTCAACGGTATGCCCTTCAACGTAGAAATCATCGGTTCTGCGCTTGCCGAAGGTGACCTTCCCACAATGGGCACTGCCGCTCCCGCAACCACAACCGCCGCTCCCGCAAAGGCAGAAGCAAAACCCGCCGCTCCCGCAGCGAAGGGCGCAGCTGGTGAAGGCATTCCCGTAAAGGCACCCCTCCCCGGCGTAGTAACAAAGGTACTCGTTGCCGAAGGCGATGCCGTGAAGAAGGGCGACGTCGTCCTCGTGCTTGAAGCCATGAAGATGGAAAATAACATCACTGCCGAAAACGACGGTAAGGTTACCGGCGTATGCTGCGCACCTGGAGATAGCGTGATGGAAGGTACTACGCTTATTACTATTGGATAAGACTTTTTAGAGTACAACGTACAGAGTACAGAGTACAACTGCCGTGCGGATTATTTCCGAATAGCAGTTGTACTCTGTTTTTTTGCAAATGTGACTATACTCCGCAGGCACTCTCCCTCTATTTATAGCTAATCTTTGTACACATCTCAACTCGGGTGGCCTAAAGGGCCAACCTGCCACCAGCCCAGGGCAGAGCGACGAAGGAGCGGCACCCTGGGTACATAGACCGCATGGCTTTCACCCTGAATGGGCAAAAGCAAAAAGCATTGGAATCAAAGATGTTATTTTTTGTATGCGGCTTTTGCCCATTCAGGGCGTACCATTCGGGGCGTATACCAACCCAGGGTGCCGCTCCTTCGTCGCTCTGCCCTGGGCTGTTAGCTTTTGCCTCTTCGAGGCGACCTTTTACCTCTGAAATAAAATGTGTACAAAGATTAGCTGTTTATAGGGGGAGAGCGCCATGCGGAGCAAGTTCCTCACATAAAGAAACGGGCAGAACCAAATTGGTTCCGCCCGTTTCTTCTTTTCTTACTGTACAAATACCTTCTTGCCATTAACAATATTTACGCCACGCTTCAGCGTCTGCTGGCGACGACCATCCAAAGAATGAATCTGAGCATTCTTTGCGTCTTGTCCATTCAGCAACACATCTGAAATACCTGTAGCATCCACTTCAACATGCTTGTTCAACACAAACATGCAGTTATTACCGTTGATGCTTAACCCAACTTCCGTTTCAGAAATAGTTACATGAACAGGCGTTTCAGACAAGGTGATTGCGCCATTGTCACCCACAGCGCCAAACTTCTTCGCACCCAAGTTGTATAAGTAAGTTTCACCATTCTCCTTCATAACCGTCCAACAGCAATCCTCACTTTCTTCATCCAAGGCGTGCGTGTATTCCATATTCTTCAAGGCATCCCTTTCAGCATCATACACCTTAAAGTTCGTGCCCTTGCTATCGGCAATCATATAAGCCTTGCGTGACTGTAAACTATTTGCTTCTGTAACTATTTCCTTAATATGGATAAATGCTCCCCAATTAGAATAAGCATAGTTCCAGTAACTATCCTCAGGCACATATACTACGGCATGATTAAACGTATTCATACTGAAGGCTCCCTGGATTATCTCTACAGCATTAGGATTTAAACATATAATTGTTCGTAATTGTAGGTCACTCCAACTATCATAAATTCTTTTGATACTGTTCCCTAATGTTATTGATAGCAAATTTGTGCAACCTGAGAAAGCAGAAGACCCAATGCTGGTCACACCGTTACCTATCACCACGGAAGTCAAACTAGAGCAATCTGAGAAAGCAAAAGACCCAATGCTAGTCACACTATTCGGAATCTCAACGGAAGTCAAACCAGAACAACCCCAGAAAGCAGATTCCCCAATGCTAGTCACACTGTTAGGAATCTGCACGGAAGTCAAACTAGAGCAACCATGGAAAACCGATTTCCCAATGCTAGTCACACTGTTAGGAATCTTTATGGAAGTCAAACCTGAGCAACCATAGAAAACACTTCCTGCTATCAGTTTAGTACCATCCTTAATGCTGATAGAAGTATTTTCAGCCATTGTTCCTTTATAACCCAACAAAAAATCTTCACAATAGACAAGGCCATCAGGTTGGTTGTTATACCATGCAGTTCCGGAGAATATGGAAGTCCCAATGTAGGACACACTATTAGGAATCTGCACGGAAGTCAAACTTGAGCAACTACCGAAAGCATAGTCCCCAATGCTGGTCACACTGTTTGGAATCTCCACGGAAGTCAACCCTTTGCAACTACCGAAAGCATGATCCCCAATGCTGGTCACACTGTTTGGAATCTCCACAGAAGACAAACCTGAGCAAATTGAGAAAGCATCTTCCCCAATGCTGGTTACATTGTAGGTCTTCCCATTATAGGTCACTGATTCGGGAATATTCACTGCACCTGAATATTCATTGGAATAAGAATGGTCGTAGTTTCCACGGAAAGTCACCTCCACCGTCTTGTTCGTTGACGACGTAATGTTGTAATAAATGCCATCAACCTCAAAGTCCTCGGCACTCACACTGCTACTACACAGCAATCCAATCATTGCCAGCACAAAAGATTTGAACTTTTTCATAATTGTAATTTTAGGGTTATACACTTAATTCTGTTAGACTGAATATGAATAACCACTCAACCGTAGGGACACAAAAAAAGACGTGGGGAAACTCTCGCGCTTATCTCCATTCAAGGCCTTCGCATTGCCCGTAGCTTAAGATAAGCAACTTAGCCAGCCCACGCCAAAGGTATTATAAACGCTGTATGCTGTCAGCCAATACTGGCTGACAAGCATACGGGTATAATACACCCACGTGGACGCCTCGTTGCGAAATCTTCCAAGCTACAAAAGGTGCGAAGTTTTGAATGAGAAGATAACGTTAGAAACGTCCTTTCTGCCCCCGTGCCATAAGGTTCACGACCTTACGCGCAGTGATGGAGCGGAAATCTATGTATTGACTCACCCACCCTTGGGCTGGCGAATCACTTGCAAATTTATGTAAAAAATATGAGGCGCAACGTGTAAACTCGTGATTTTTACCCCTCCCTTTGGCGCGTATCCAGAAATAATGGTAATTTTGCCGTAGGGACTCCCTCAATATAATTAACACGAAGATTATGATTAAATACGCCGACTATATTCGCCGCCTTGAAATTAAGAGTTTGTGGAGCGGCCACAAGCACATCGTTTGGGATTTGCAACCCGGAGTGAATGTGCTGAGCGGAGGGAATGGCGCTGGGAAGAGCACTATTCTTAACCGTATGGAGCAGGAGTTGCGCACAGCTCCTGTGAGCGGAGAAATAGCGGGTGGCACGCACCTTGGCGTGACGATAGACTTCTCGCCCTCGGACGCTACCAGCATCCGCTACGACATCATCCGCTCCTTTGACCGCCAACTCCTGCAAAGCGACCGCCTGCGCACACTTACCGATGCGGCGGTGTCTACGGAATTGGACTGGCAACTCTACCAGCTGCAGCGCCGCTACTTGGACTATCAGGTGAACGTGGGCAACCGCATGATTCAACTCTTGACGAGTGGTGCGCCCAACGCTAAGGAAGAGGCAACGGAGGCATCGGCATATAAAACCATGTTCCTCGACCTTGTGGACGACCTTTTCTCGGAAACGGGAAAGCGCATTGATCGCACGAGCAACGAATTGAGTTTCCTGCAATTCGGAGAGCAACTCTCGCCTTACAAACTCTCCAGCGGCGAAAAGCAAATGCTCATCATCCTGCTCACAGCCCTCACACAAGACCGCCAACCATACGTCCTCTTTATGGATGAGCCCGAGGCGAGCCTCCATTTCGAGTGGCAAAAGCGCCTCATCGACATGGTGCTCCAACTCAACCCCAACGTGCAAATCATTCTCACCACCCACTCGCCCGCAGTAGTCATGAACGGCTGGGCAGATTGCGTCACGGAGATGGGTGAGATAACGATGTGAGGTTGTAAGGTCTTTGCAGAACGCACTCCGGAGGCGCTCTTCCCCTGTTTATAGGGGAAGGGGACCACGAAGTGGTGATGGGGTGCTAAATACAGTGAGTAGTTAGGAGTGAGTAGTTAGGAGTATGCCTTGCGGTGCGTATTCAAGCACCCCCCCACCAGCAGAGCTGGTCCCCTCCCCCTATAACCAGGGGGAGAGCGCCATCCGGTTGGCACTCCTCACTACTAACTCCTCACTACTACCTACTACTTACTCACTACTAACTTTCCCCCCCATGCCTTCCCTTTCAAGTTACATATCCTCCAATTACGTCCAGGCGGCAAACCGCTTGGCGGGGAAGTATGCGCGGAAGAGTATTGTGGTGTATGTGGAGAGTTTTGACGACGTGGCATTTTGGAGCACCCTGTTGCGCCCGTTGGAGACGGAGGATATTTACTTTGAGGTGATGCTCCCGTCGAAGACTTCGCTGTGTAAGGGGAAGAAGATTGCGCTGGCAAATCAGTTGGGACCGAATATGATTGCGTGTGTGGATGCGGACTACGATTACTTGATGCAGGGAAGTACGCCCACTTCGGAGGAGGTCTGTCGCTCGCCCTACGTATTCCACACCCTTGTTTACGCCATTGAGAACTATCAGTGCCACGCCAGTTCGCTCCACAACGTATGTGTTTCTGCCACCCTCAACGACCGCCGCATCTTCGACTTTGAGGCGTTTCTGAAAGACTTTTCTGAAATCATCCACCCCCTGTTTGTATGGAACGTGTGGTGCTACCGCGAAGGCAAGTTCAAGCAATTCTCCATGGCTGACTTCTACCGCATCGTGCGCCTCCGCGATATTAACCTTTACCACCCCGAACAGGAACTCAACGACTTGCGCCGGCGCGTGAACTCCAAGATGGCACGCTTGCAGCACCAATTTCCCGAAGCTAAGAAGGGGTATAAACCCCTAAAGGCAGAACTTATAGAATTGGGCGTAACGCCCGAAACGACCTACCTCTTTATGCGCGGTCACGACCTGCTCGACGGTATCGTCTCCATGCTCACGGCAAAGGTGTGCGACCTGCTCCGCAAAGAGCGCGAGCGCGACATCCGCAAGTATGCCGAGCACAACAAGCAGATGCAAAACGAACTGTCGTCCTACCAGCATTCCGTAGCTTCGGTAGACGACGTGCTGAAGCGCCACAGTGGATTTATGACCACACCACAATACTTGTGGGTGCAAGACCAGCTGCGGAAATTCCTTTCACGACAAGAGGAAGCATTACCTGTAACGCCTTCGTCAGAGGAATGTCCGTCGTGAGGCGTGTTCCAATTCCCCATAGTTAAAACTTACCTCCAACATGAAACTAAAGCAACTTTTAATCTTAGCAACTTTAATGCTTGTGCCAGGCATCGTAATGGCGCAGCAATCGAAAAAACAAGAACGTAGTGCAACCCCCTTTGCCCTCAAGGAATTTCAACGGGCCAAAATCATTCAGCCGTTTGGGAAGTTCGTTTGGGCTGAGGCGAATATTTTTCTGAAAGACGCCTCCCTCTTCTTCATGGAAAACGACACCATGAAGAAAGCCTTTTTGGATAAGGTTATTGCCGTGCAGTTTGGCTCCGTGACCTATCGCAAGGTGGAAGGTCTGCAGTTGGGCGAGGTGATCGCTCAGAAGGGCTATAACTTCCTCGTTCGTGTGCGCACCATTGATATGAAGCAATATAATGAAGAGCACGACGGCACGCAGAATGCCGGCTTCCTCGACTTTGATGGGATTGGGCGTATGCAGAGCAACTTTATAGATTTGCACAATGAGGCATACCTTGAAAAAGGTTTTCCCGTGAAGGACAAGTATTATTTTATCGTCAAGGGAAAATGTGTTGTCGCTAACGAAGCCCGTGTAGAACGTGAAATCAGTAAGCCCCACATGGACGAATTTAAGAAACTCATGCGCGACCAATGGTGGAGCTGGCGCGATGAGGCGTCCCTGAAAATGTTGCTGGAGTTTCTTCCGTAAATAGGGGAGGGGAGCTTGGGGAACGATGCGCGGTAAACGGCAGACGTTCCTTTTCCTCTACCAAATTTTTGATTATATCATTAGTTTTCCGTAAATTTGCAAGGTGGGAAACCTCACATTATTAGAATTATGGCAAGAAAAATACAATTCAGTCTTGTTTACCGCGACATGTTTCAGTCAAGCGGTAAATTCCAACCCCGTAAGGACCAGTTGGAGCGCATTGCTCCCGTCATCATTAAGATGGGATGCTTCTCACGTGTAGAAACTAACGGTGGTGCCTTCGAACAGGTGAACCTCCTTTATGGTGAAAACCCCAATAAGGCCGTGCGCGCCTTCACTAAACCTTTTAACGAAGTTGGCATCAAGACTCACATGCTCGACCGCGGCTTGAACGCCCTCCGTATGTTCCCCGTGCCTGCCGACGTTCGTAAGTTGATGTATCGCGTAAAGCACGCTCAGGGCGTTGACATTACGCGTATTTTCTGCGGTTTGAACGATGTGCGCAACATCATCCCTTCTATCAAGTACGCACTCGAAGGAGGTATGACGCCTCAGGCTACACTTTGTATCACCAACTCACCCATCCACACGGCAGAGTATTATTCAAACATCGCCGACCAACTCATTGAAGCTGGTGCACCCGAAATCTGCTTGAAGGATATGGCAGGTATCGGTCAGCCTGCGATGCTCGGACAACTCTGTAAGATGATTAAGGACAAGCATCCCGAAGTCATCATCCAGTATCACGGTCACTCTGGTCCCGGTCTCTCTATGGCGACCATCCTCGAGGTGTGCCGCAACGGTTGTGACGTAATCGACACCGCAATCGAACCGCTCTCTTGGGGTAAGGTGCATCCAGACATCATCTCTGTGCAGAGCATGTTGAAGAACGCCGGTTTCGACGTTCCCGAAATCAACATGGAAGCCTACATGGAGGCACGCAAGTTGACACAGGAATTTATCGACGACTTCCTTGGTTACTTCATGAACTCAGGTAATAAGTTGATGAGTTCACTCCTCCTTGGTTGCGGTCTTCCCGGTGGTATGATGGGTTCTATGATGGCAGACCTTACTGGCGTTATGGCTGCAATCAACAACAACCGCGTGGCGAAGGGCGAAGAAGCGCTTTCTGAAGACGCCCTCCTCGTACGCCTCTTCGACGAAGTGGCATACGTTTGGCCCCGCGTAGGTTATCCTCCCCTCGTAACGCCTTTCTCACAATACGTGAAGAACATTGCCCTCATGAACCTCCTCACAGAGTCAATGGGTAAGCCCCGTTACTCTATGATGGACAACTCTATCTGGGGCATGATTCTCGGTAAGAGCGGTAAACTTCCCGGCGAACTCGATCCCGAAATCATTGCGCTCGCTAAGGAAAAGGGCTTTGAGTTCTCTACTGAAGATCCTCAGACTTTCTATCCCGACGACCTCGACCGCTTCCGCGACGAAATGGAAGCCAACGGCTGGCCCCTCGGTCCCGATGAAGAAGAACTCTTTGAATTTGCGATGCACGAAACACAGTATCGCGACTACATGAGCGGCGCTGCCAAGAAGCGCTTCTTGGCTGACCTCCAGGCGGCAAAGGACAAGGCAAATGCGGGTAGCATGACGCCCGAAGAAGCTGCAGCGTTCAAGCACGCGAAGGCTGATGCCATCGTGGCTCCTGAAGCGGGTACGGTACTCTGGCAGATTGGTGGTGACGGCGAATGCGTAAAGGCGATTGCGCCCTACATCGGTAAGGAGTATAAGGAAGGCGAATTCTTCTGCTACATCGAAAACAACTACGGTCAGATTCACGAACTCCCCGCTGCAATGGGTGGCAAGATCGTGGAAATCAATGCCGACCAAGGTGCCCACGTGCAGAAGGGCGACGTCATTGCTTACATCCAGCGCCCCGGTGCAGAGTAGTTTTTTAGAACATAGACAATAGTATAATAATATGGGGTGTGCCGACAAGCACACCCTTTTTTGTATCACCAAGTCCGGAGGCGCTCTCCCCCTGTTCATAGGGGGAGGGGACCAGCTTTGCTGGTGAGGGGGTGCAAGAATAGTGAGTAGTTAGGAGTGAGTAGTTAGGAGTATGCCATGCGGTGCATATTTGCACCCCCCCACCGCCAAGGCGGCCCCCTCCCCCTATAAACAGGGGGAGAGCGCCAT
>JAZORE010000046.1:0-18784 GCA_045656425.1 Alloprevotella sp. | reverse complement strand
GAAGGAAGCACAGCAACAAGCCGCACGTGAGACGCTCACCATGCTTCGCCGCGACGAGAATGTCGTTGACAGCGTATTCCGCTCTAAGGAAAAGCGCACCGCCATGGAAGCCAATGAAATGGCTGTACTTCCCAAGATTGATGAAATCGAAGACGACCTCCTCCGCGAGCAACAACAAGCGAAGCGCTCCCAACCTGCCGAACCACGAAAGGTGGAACGCAAGGAGCAGGAACCGAAACAGTCCGTAATGCCCCAGCCTAAGGAAAAGAAGGAGGCACAACCCGCAAAGGAACAGCCTCAGCCCCGTAAGAAGGAGCCGAAACCTGAGGTGGAAGTAGTGCAAAAACAAGACAGCAAGGAGCAGAAGGCACAACAGAAGGCACACTACGAAAAGCCTGCTGCGGAACCGAAAGCTGACAAGGGTGTTGAAGAACAGAAACCTGTATCTGTAGAACAGGAAGTCGCACCTAAGGAGCAGAAGGTTGTTGATGCGGAACAACCGAATGCCACCGCAGCCCCAGTTGCGCCCCAAAAGCCGAAGAAAGTGGCTAACGTAGCCCCTGTAAACCTCGTTTCTGTTGCCGAAGCAGCTATTGCGGAAGCGGAAGCTGGTGCTCCCCACTTACCCTCGGTAGTTGAACCTCACAGCACGGCTGTTGTCCCCACCCCACAACCTCGCAAGCGCGAAATTGTCCCTGCAGAAGACTACAAAGTGCAGAAATCTGAGCAGAAGGCGAAACCTACGGAAGTTGCTCCCACAATTGAAACTTCAGAAGTTGCGGTTACAACTCCTGAACCTGAAATCTCAGCAACAGAGGTATCCGTAGAGACTGCCGAACCCGCTCGTCCTGAAACTCCCAAGAAGGAAAAGCGCCCCCGCCACAAGGTTACACGCATCGCTGAGTACACAAAGACGGAGGTAAAGTCTGAAGAGGAAGTTGAAGCCGAACGCCAGCGCATCAAGGAAGAGCGTGAGGAAAAGCGTCGCAATAAGCGTATGCAGCGCGAGGCAAACCGCGCCAAGGACGAGTTAGAACGCCTCACACAACCTCAGCACAATGACACCAGCAACGACATCTTTGCTGAAGTAAGCCTTGGTAACAACACCACAGAGGCGGAAAGCACAGCGCAACAGAAGCCTACAGGAGAACTCTCGAACTCTGCGAAGCGCAGACTACGCCGTAAGCGTGCTGCCGAGCGTGCGCAGTTAGAGAATGAAGCGGTTAAAGACGCGCCAGTAGCGGTGCAGGAAGTGCAACCCGAAGAGGGAAACACAGAAAAGCCTGCCGACCGCAAGAAGCACCAACGTGGTAACAGCAGAAAGCGACGTCGCCAACAAGCGATGAGCGATAATGAAGCCACAACCGCACCTACGGCCGCGGAAGCGGAATAATCGCATCACACGAAGCACAGAGCGGAGCAAACACCTTGTAGGTTATTTGCTCCGCTCTGATATTTTACGCTAAAAAAGCACGATTTCATCGAGGAATTTGGCAGTTCTGCCCCCGTCGTGGGGACTACGCAAAACTAAATCCTTTCTGCAAAAAACAAACTTGGAGTTAATTTCAACTAATCGGCATTGAGTTGGAATTAACTCCAAGTTTGTTTTTCATCTATCGGCACCTCGTCTAATCTGAAGGGACATCCCCATCGTTCAGTGCCTTACAATGTCCCTAAATACCGCCTTAAAGTCCCAATTTCGCCGAAATGTCGAGCATGCAGTCGATTGATTTTACAGCAGCTGCGGCTACATCGGCAGGTACTTCGATGGTAGGTGCCAAGTGTTGGAGTGAGTTATACACCTTACGGAGGGTAATCATGCGCATATACTGGCATTCGTTGCAGGGTGAGGTGCCCTCTTCAGGAGGCAGGGGAATGAACGTCTTCTGCGGACTGCGCTTCTGCATTTCATAGAGAATGCCGCTTTCCGTAACGACAATAAACTCCGTAGCGTCGCTCTGTACTGAATAGTTCAGAAGGGCAGCGGTAGAACCTACGACATCTGCAAGTTTTACAACGGCACCCTTACATTCAGGATGCACCAACACCTTTGCCTCGGGATGTTGCTTCTTCAAGTCAATGAGCTTTTCTACAGAGAAGCGCTCATGCACGTGGCAAGCGCCGTCCCAGAGGAGCATCTGTCTGCCGGTAATGCTATTTAGATAGGCTCCGAGGTTGCGGTCAGGACCAAAGATGAGTTTCTGTTCCTTGGGGAAGCTATCTACAATCTGTTTCGCATTGCTGGAAGTGACTACCACATCTGTTACCGCCTTTGTGGCTGCCGTAGTGTTGACGTACGAAATCACCTTATGATCGGGGTGCAACTTTACAAAGTCTGCAAACTTATCCGCGGGACAACTTTCTGCGAGTGAGCAGGTAGCATTGAGATCAGGTACGATAACCGTTTTTCCAGGGCAAAGAATCTTCGCCGTCTCGCCCATGAAGTGTACACCACACATCACAATGACGTCAGCATCCGTCGTTGCCGCCTTCTGCGCAAGGGCAAGACTGTCGCCTACGAAGTCAGCAATTTCCTGAATGTCGGCTTCTGTATAATAATGCGCCATGATTACAGCGTTTTTCTCGCTGCACAGGCGACGTATCTCTGCCTTCACATCAATTCCAGCAGGGAGCGGGGTGTCAATACACCCCTTTTCTTTCCAATCGTTTGTCATAGTCTGATCAGGTATTAAGTAAATACATACTGCAGGGCAGAGGTGGTGCAGGAAGCTCCTGCAATTACAATTTTCTGTCCACCACAAAAGCAATATATTGCTTCAAGGCTTCCTGAATTTCAGCATTCTTGAAATCTGCAAGGAGTTGGAGGGCTTCTTCTCGGAGTTCCACCATCTTCTGTTCAGCATATTCAATACCGCCGTGCTGCTTAGTAAATTCAATAATCTCCTCAATCTCCTCGATAGTCGCCTGCTGTTGCTTTACACGCTTCACGAGGTCGCTCATGCGAGGTGAGGGGTTATTCGTAATGGCATAAATGGCGGGAAGGGTAAACTTGCCTTCACGAAGGTCGTTGCCCGTAGGTTTGCCAATGTCTTCTTTGTAATAATCAAAGATATCATCGCGAATTTGGAAGCATACACCGATGATTTCTCCCAAGCGACGCGCAGTTTCTACGCACTTTGCATCTGCGCCAACGGAAATAGCGCCCAACTGTGCGCAAGCAGAGAAGAGAGCTGCCGTCTTACGCTCCACGATGCGGAAGTATGCCGACTCAGCGAGCACTTCATTGTCGATATTTTCCAACTGAAAAATCTCGCCTTCCGAGAGTGTGCCACCAAGGCGCGCAATGATGCTTACGGCATCAAGGTTGCGCGTTTGTGCAGCCTGAGCAAGACTGAGGGAAAGGAGGTAATCCCCGAGAAGCACGGCAACTTTGTTGTCATACTTCTTGTTGACAGACGCCTGTCCGCGACGTTCTCCAGCTTCGTCCACTACATCGTCGTGCACAAGGCTTGCCGTATGAAGCAGTTCCAACGAAATGGCAGAATTCAGCGAGGGTGTTACCACCTCGCCCATTTCTTTTGCCACCAAGAGCGTCAGAATGGGGCGCATCATCTTTCCGCTTCGCCCTTTGATATAGGAAAGTGCCTGAGACATAAAGGGATCTTTATGCGTCAGGGTTTCATCGAAGAGTTGCTTGTAGTTAGCCAACTCTCCTTCTATGGGTTTGCGGATTAGGTTAAGCACGGGAGAAAATTTTTGAAATGAGAAAGGAGAAATGAGAAAGGAGAAATGCCGTCCGGTCTATTTTTCCATTTTTACTTATACTTCCAACATTAAGTGGAGTATTTGAAAGGTGAAATATAGCGTAGAAATTACTGCGCCAGCCTATTTCTCCTTTCTCCTTTCTCCTTTTTACTTTTGACTATATGCCTTCAAACCACCCTTCAAGTAGTCTACGAAGCGCTGTACGTCTTCGTCGTACGAATAAGAGTGAGAGAGGGGCTTTCCTTCGTTGTCAAGGAGCACGTAGAAGGGCTGTGCATTTGCGCCAAACTTAGAGCGCTGGAGGTAACTCCACTTGTCGCCGATGGTACGGAGCGTTGTGGTTTTGCCATTCTCTTCTACTTCCATGTTTTCGGGAAGGGGTGTCTTTTCATCCACATAGAGTGAAATCAAAACGTAGTCGTTATTGAGCAAATCGCGCACATTTTGATCGTGCCAAACGGCAAGTTCCATCTTACGGCAGTTTACGCAACCGTGACCTGTGAAGTCTACGAACACAGGCTTACCTGTGCGCTTCGCATATTCCATGCCAGCTTCATAGTCTTTGAATTGCGCTTCTACGTGTACCTCGTGGAGGTTAAAATCTTGCGTTGAAACGGGAGGAGAGAACGCACTTACTGCCTTCAAGGGCGCACCCCAAAGACCGGGAACCATGTATACGGCAAAAGCAAGTGAGCAGAGGGCGAGGAAGAACGCAGGAACGCTTGTTTGCTTCTCATCTTCATCGTCATGGGGGAACTTAATGCCACCGAGGAGGTACACTCCGAGGAGGGCAAAAATACAAATCCAAAGCGCAAGGAACGTTTCGCGGTCGAGAATGCCCCAACCGTAAGCCAAGTCGGCTACAGAGAGGAACTTGAGGGCGAATGCCAATTCCAAGAAGCCAAGCGTCACCTTCACCTTGTTCATCCAACCACCGCTCTTGGGAGCCTTCTTCAACATCGTGGGGAAGAGGGCGAAGAGGGTAAAGGGAAGTGCCAACGCAAGGGCGAAACCAAACATACCCACCGCAGGAGCGAGGATAGAACCGCCACTGGTGCTGACTTCAACGAGGAGGAATCCGATAATAGGACCTGTACAAGAGAAACTTACAAGTGAAAGCGTAAATGCCATCAAGAAGATGGAGAGCACACCCGTAGTCTGTTCTGCCTTACCGTCAACAGCAGCACCCCAAGAAGAGGGAAGCGTAATTTCAAAGCCTCCGAAGAAACTTGCGGCGAAGACTACCAACATCAGGAAGAAGAAGATGTTGAACAACGCGTTCGTAGAAAGGTCATTCAGGGCACTTGCGCCAAACACTGCGGTGATGATCAAACCGAGTGAGAGGTAAATCACGATAATAGAGATACCATAAGTCACCGCATCGCGAATCGCCTTCTTGCGGTCGCCACTACGCTTCAGGAAGAAGCTCACAGTCATCGGAATGATGGGCCAAACGCAAGGTGTAACGAGGGCAATGAAACCGCCCACGAGACCGAGGAAGAAAATAGCGATAAGACTTTGCGTTGCTACGTCAGTCTGTCCGCCGTCCAACACTTGAAGTTCGTCGATAACGGGAGTCCACCAGTTGCTAACGGCATTTTCCACGGGTTGTGCAGGAGTGAGTTCCATCATGGGCACTTCTGCGGGCGCCTCAGCCTTAGTTTCAGGCTTCTTCGCGGGTTCTACAACAGCCGCCTTTGCCTCTTTCTTTTCCTTAGCAGGCGCAGCAGCCTTGGGACCGTCCGTACCCTTCAAGTCAAATTCCACATTCGTGGGGGGCAAGCAGTTTTGGTCGTTACAAGCCGAGTAGTTGAGGTAACCCTTTACGGCATAATTTTCAGCCAAAAGTTTTACGCGCTGTGTGAAGGTACAATTGTTTTCAAAGAAGGTGATATCCATTTCAAACATGGCATCATATTCCGTCTTTGCGCCCGCACCGGGTTTCAACGCACCCACCAATTCAGCACCTTCAATCTTATCCAAGCCAAACTCCGCAGGGTTGGGACCGCCGTCGGGGATGTTTGTAGAATAGATATGCCAACCAGCGTCAGCCGTACCCGTAAACACAATGTCTAACTCCGAAGGCGATACGCGGTTGTAGCTTACTTTGAAATCAATCTGCGCCACCATCGCCAAAGTAGTAGCGAGGAACAGCACAGCAAGTGAAAGAAATCTCTTCATATTAGGTATTCAATTATATATTCACAATAAGCAGGTGCAAAATTACGACTTTTTTTTGGCGTAGGCGGAGTTTCGGTAGAGAAATGAGGGATTTATCCCCTTAAAAAGGGTTAAACACCACCGTTTTTGGGCTTTCCCAACACTGCACTACGTGATGTGAAAAACAACAACGGTTTTACGAAAAACAAAGTGCCGAATAATTTTAACTAAGTGCCGATTAGTTCAAATTAACTGCCGATTTGTTTTTGTAACATGCCGAACCCATTATTTCATCGCCTTACTTCCCTCAAAACATACGCCTACTATGAGCATAAAAACGCACCGAGACAAGCACATTGCGTTGCTTGTCTCGGTGTTTATGAGTTCCCTTGTCTACATCAGGGATTAGTATTCGTCTTCGTTGAAGAGGAAGTCTTCTTTGTCAGGGTAATCAGGCCAAACGTCCTCAATAGCTTCATATATTTCGCCTTCATCCTCAAGTTCCTGAAGGTTTTCTACAACTTCCATGGGAGCTCCAGAGCGCATTGCGTAGTCAATCAATTCGTCTTTTGATGCAGGCCAAGGTGCGTCCTCGAGTTTTGACGCAAGTTCAAGTGTCCAGTACATAGTCTTACATTTAATTTTGTTAGTTCATTTTCGTGGGCGCAAAAATACCACTTTTCTTATAATAGACAAGTATTAACTGCAAAAATTTAACGTTCAGATTACAAAATCATAAGTTTTTAGGACTACTAAATAGCAAAGAGTAAAAAATCAATCCTTTATTAGGGACAATAGGGCAGACCTCAGCATTCCCCAAACGCACAACAGCGGAGCGCACCCTACGATACGTTCCGCTGTTGCATTCATGCGTTTCACCTATACCGCTACACTCAGGAGTTCGTCCTTGGCGAACGGTTCTGATGCGTTGACTTTAGCGTGAGATAAACACCTTCTGCCCCTGGTTTGTGACATAAATACCCGTTGTGGGGTTGTAAATGCGCTTACCATTGAGGTCGTAAAGCGCTGTGGGCGCAACTGTTACGCCAGAAATGCCGTCAATACCTACAGGCACGCCTTCAACTTCCGTAAGCGGGAGTCTGCCGACTGAACTTTCCGATTCAAGGTATGCGGTATTGGCTGTAAACGACAATGTAGACTTTGTAGACTTCACAAACTCACTTCCCGTAAGGGTGTAAATCAACTTCTTTCTGTTATTTACGGAGCCTTGTGCTTTGAGCACACCCTTCATTTCGCTTTCCTCAGTCGCCTCAGCAACCGACTCGGATGCCACAACACCCATTGCACAAGTACCGGCTTCAGCATTGAGCACTACGGGCAGATTTGCGGGAATTACGTCGGCGAGTTCCGCCACACGGAGGCATTCCACCTGATCCACTTCCACGCGACCGAGCGCCTTGTATGCCTTAACGCCTTCGGGGATTTCTACAGAGAAAGGCAAACACAACGTAGTGTAACCTGATGCAGGCACTTTCACGTTATAGGTTTCAACGGGTTGGATATACCAAAGAGAGGCTTCGGAAGTCGTATTCCAAGGCACGAGTCGATCGTTGTCGCCAGAGAGGTGCACACCAGCATTACTGCCCGTCTTGTTCTGACACGCAAGTGCGCTGAGACCGTTTGCGCTGCTGATGACGGTATAAAGTCCAGCCTCATCAGTAGTTTCGTGTACGGCGGGCTGAGTTTCGTTTGCTCCGAGTTTACCCAGGTACAATTTGAAATTACCATTGTAGAGGTGGTAAACACCTTCCGTATCGGTAGCCGTAAAACTGAAAATCTGGTCGGCATCTGCGTCATCCTTGGCAGTAGCACGGAAGCGCGTTGTACCAGGAGCCATATAGAGCGAACCGTTTGAGCGCCAATAGTTGCGAAGCGTGTACCACTTGCCGGGTTCTACCTGAATGCGGGGCGCATCTGCGATAGCTGCATTTATAGCTTCGTATCCCTGCTTTGAAGGTGCCGCTTTGTACGCTTCAAGTGCGGTATTGATTACACCACCTGCGCTTTCAAGATAATTACCTACGTAGGGACCTACATTATCAAGCACCTGCGCAGCCTTACCATCAATAGCGGTGGCAACAATCGCATTACGGTCGACGTTAGGATTGTAAGTATAAAGCGAATCTGTGATATAGTCGATGCTGTAATTCTTATAGATGATAGAATAGCCGCCACCGCCTGTGCCACAATACGTTTCCTCTTCATAAAGGAAGCCTATCGTGTTATCAGCTTGCAAACACATTGTAGAGTATGCCGAATAGAGGTAACTTGATTGGTGACGACCATCCCAATTTGCCGCAATGCTGTCGGTAGTAGCAAAGTCGTTGAGCGTTTCAAGCTCCTTGTAATAAATACCTACGTTTGCGCGACCCGAACCAAAGGGAACCGACTGCAAAAGTAAGTACATGGGCTTGTTATCCGCCTTACGCGTTACGGGAACTACCATCACTTCGCCGTTTGTAGAGTTAGAAACTGCCACAACGCCGTTGTTGCCGCTGTTCGATTGCTTCACGGTGTTCCAATAACCCTCTGCCGTTTCGCTATTCGTAAAATTGTAGATATTAAACCAGCGTCCGCCGTTTACACGTGAGCTGATGAGGATAGAACCATCGGGCAATTCTTCCACCTTAGGTTCATCAGCGCCACTGGGTACGGGTGCTACGTGCACACCTCCGAGCACCTTCCAACTGCCTCCGAAGTCGTCAGAATAGAATACGAAATTCGTGTACGTACCATCGTTGATTTTTACCAAAGCTGCGCAGTAAAGGCGATAGTGCGTGCCTACCTTCACCGTTTCACTCTGAATAATCTTGCCTGAGCCGATAAACATGGCACGAACTGGACCATCAGCTCGCACATCAAACTGACTGTAGATGCTTTCAGCAATATCGTCGGGTTTGCTCCAGGTTGCGCCGTTATCTTCACTGTAGAAGCGCGCAATGTTTTGGTGATTGTCGCGCGTACCGTTGGGGAAGGAAACATTACCTGCACAACTCAACACAAGCACCTTGCCACTTTCGCGGTCAGCAACGATACAGGGGTCGCCAAATCCGACATTCATAAAGTCGGGTGAGGCACCACCCTTACCCTGTACGATGTCGAAAATTTCGCCCCAAGTCTTACCGTTATCCTTTGAGATGCGCGCACGAAGGTCTATGCGTCCGTTGTGTGCCATACCGATGTCGGCACGACTATGACGGTAGTCGGCAACAGCAATAAGGTCGCCGTTGTAAGCACGTGCGATTGCAGGAATACGATATGGGATTGCGCTTGTTGTAGGTGTTTCAAACACCACAAAGAAAGGCTCTTCCTCAGTCGTTGAAGGCACAAGAGTCACGGTAAAGTCGGAGAACGTCAAGCCCTTGTTCGCTCCAATTTGTGAGAACTGGGCTGTACGGTCTTCGAGTCCGCTTACAGCTACGTGTTGCTTCTCAGCCTTTGACTTGTAAGTAGTACCTTGTACCGTCAAAGTGAGTTCATACGAATTGTCCCCCGTAGTATTGGCAAAATCAAAGGAATACCCTTCAATCACATACCCAGAGGGCGCCGAGAGGGTGTAAGTACACGTACCCGATGAGCCCGAATAACCTGCAATATTGCCGTTTGAATACTGCATATTGTTTGCATTTGCCGCGAAGGTGAACCCTTCGAGTTCCGTACTTGACCATCGAGCGTGCCAAGTGCCGTTACCGTTGCTCGAAGTCCAAGTGCCGTTACCTTCTTTCACGCTCACCGTAACCTGAGCAACGGTTGAAAGCGCACCCAAGAGCACCATGCAAAGTGTTAATAGGAGTGAATGTTTCTTCATAGGCTTATGATATTAAGATTTAGTAGATGAATGTATTATCTGTTGCTTTGAGAGGAATACACAACGGTATATCCGAGGTAAAGGTACGATATTATTCGTAAACCTACACATTTTTTTTAACGAATGACAGAGCCTTACCTCCCTCCACCCTTTTATTTAACGCATTTTAAGGAAATTCGGGCACACAAATGCCCTCCTCCCGTTTGCCAATGGGAGTTTGCACACCTAAACTCCAATGGCACACGCAGCACATGCCAAATGGCAAAAACAAATCGGCACTTAATTTCAACAAATCGGCACTTAATTTGAATTAACTCCAAATTAGTTTTAAGCACGTCCTTGATGCGAACTACCACCTCCCCACTTACCCCCTCTGCCTACGAGAAAGAGGAGGCTAAGTCCGCTTAAAGCGGTACTTAACCTCCTCTTGTTAGATATAAAGTTTTCTTTCGTTCGCTATGCCTGCTCTTCAAGGAACTTCTTAGCTTCAATCGCTGCCTTACAGCCACTTGCCGCAGCCGTAATTGCCTGACGGTAATGAGGGTCTGCCACGTCGCCCGCAGCAAATACGCCGGGCACGCACGTCTTGGGCGTTGCGCCTTCCGTAATGATGTAACCCACTTCATCCGTTTCCACCCAGGGCTTGAAGATGTCGCTATTGGGCTTATGACCAATGGCAAGGAAGAAACCGTCAATCGCTATGTCGTGAATCTTCTCTTCGGGAGTACCCTTCTTGTACACCAATTTTGCGCCCTCTACGCCGTTTTCACCAAAGAGTCCCACGGTATTCGTATTGAAAAGCACTTCAATCTTGGGATTGTTGAATACGCGATCCTGCATTGCCTGAGAAGCGCGCAAATAGTCCTTACGCACAATGAGATATACCTTCTGCGCAAGACCAGCAAGGTAAGTTGCTTCTTCACATGCAGTATCGCCACCACCAACTACGGCTACCGTCTTCTTACGATAGAAGAAACCGTCACACGTTGCGCAAGCGCTCACGCCTTGACCGCGGTACTTTTCTTCATCCGCAAGACCAAGGTACTTTGCAGAAGCTCCCGTAGCAATGATGAGGGTTTCACACTGCACCTGTGAATCGTCGTCAAACGTAATGGTGAAGGGACGCTTGCTAAGGTCGGTCTTCACGGCAATAGCTGAGCGAATTTCTGTGCCAAAACGTTCACACTGCTGACGGATTTCGTCCATCATCTGATTACCATCCACTCCCTCGGGATAACCAGGGAAGTTTTCAATTTCTGTAGTTGTAGTCAACTGACCACCAGGCTGAAGCCCCTCGTAAAGCACGGGGCTAAGACCTGCACGTCCAGCATAGATACCAGCAGTGTAGCCTGCAGGACCTGAACCGAGGATAAGGCAGTTAATGAGTTCCATATTATTCTTATTAAATGATTATTTTAGCTGTACTATAGGGAGGTCGTTTGCCATAAGTGCTTATGGGTAAAAACAAAGTCCCAACTAATTTGATTTATCTCCCAGTTTGTTTGAATTAACGCGGAGTTTGTTTTTCGGAATCGGCACCCGCTCCTATCGCCAAAGGGGATACCGCCCAGAGAATGGGGTTGCCCTTATCGCAAATCGATGAGTTCGTATCCAGGGAACATCCCTTGGTCAAAACGGAAGAAGTCGTCGGTCACTTTTTGGTTGATAGCGCATTCAGTGATGCGAATGCGGAACCAGTCGTTCCCCTTTTTCATACGAATAGAGAGGGGAAGCGAGGTAGCACGGCTTACAATTACGCTCATCTCCGCAATCGTTGCATCAGTTCCCGTGGGATGCATCTTTACAATGTAGGAAGGCGTTCCATTGTAGTCCATTTTATCACACGTAAGGGAGAATCCCTGCTTGTAGAGGTTGATAAAATAGAGCGGATTCATCGTTTGGAGTTCTTCATCCGTGGGCACACTGACATTTACTTCCTCACTGCCATTGAGAATGGTCCAAAGCGTTTTTCCATCAAACCATGCTCGAATCATGTCGGAATCAAGGTTGTAAGCATTGCCTTTCAAGACAATCGTTCCGCTGAAATTTCCGGTTTCCTGCGTGCCACTAAAATTTGTACCCGTAAAGGTCACACGAGTTGCCGTACTATTGGTCAGCAACTTCGAGGTTGCGTCAAGCACTTCCTTACCCGTTTGGGCAAAGGCCGTGATGCTGCTGAGCAGGAGGGAGAAGATTATAAATAGATGCTTCATAATAAACTTTAGATTATGAGGTTTTAGGTTTTAAGGTTATAAGGTTGGCATACACTCCGAAAGGGTCTTACAACCTTAAAGCGAAGCGACCTTAAACCTAATAACCTTCTCGTTAAAGCGAGTTTAACTTCAACTCAAGTTCTGCCAAGTCGGCACAATATACCTCACGAGGCTTTGCGCCACGCGCAGGTCCTACGATACCCGCCTTTTCCATTTGGTCCATTAGGCGACCTGCGCGGTTGTAACCGATAGAGAAGCGACGCTGAATGAGCGAGGTTGAACCTTGTTGGTTGATGACAATTTCACGTGCGGCATCGGCAAACATGGGGTCCATGTTTGAGGAATCAAATCCTTCAGAAGAGCCACTATCTCCGCCTTCGATGGCAGGTTCAGGCAATTCAAACGGACCAAGATAGCTTTGCTGCACCGCAATGTGCAGGCAAATCTGTTCGACCTCGGGGGTATCTACAAATGCACACTGAACACGAACGGGCGTATTGCCTGCAAGGAAGAGCATATCGCCCTTACCTACGAGTTGGTCGGCTCCCTTGGCATCAAGAATCGTACGCGAGTCAATTTGCGACATCACCTTAAACGCCATACGGGCAGGGAAGTTCGCCTTAATCGTACCCGTGATGATATTTGTCGTCGGACGCTGCGTTGCAATAATCATGTGCATACCTACAGCACGTGCCAACTGTGCAATACGGGCAATGGGAAGCTCTACCTCCTTACCTGCCGTCATGATAAGGTCACCAAATTCATCGATAACCACTACGATGTAAGGCATAAAGTTATGTCCATGCTCGGGATTGAGCTGTCGGGCAATAAACTTCGCATTGTATTCCTTAATATTACGGACTCGCGCCTTCTTTAATAGGTCATAGCGCGTATCCATCTCCTGACAAAGGCTATTAAGTGTCTGGATAACCTTCGTCACATCCGTGATAATAGAATCATCATCGCCAGGAATTTTTGCCAAGAAGTGATTTTCGATCGGCGCATAGATAGAAAATTCCACCTTCTTGGGGTCTACCATCACAATCTTAAGTTCTGCGGGATGCTTCTTGTACAGCAATGACGTAATGATGGCGTTTAGACCTACTGACTTACCTTGCCCGGTTGCCCCTGCCACAAGGAGGTGAGGCATCTTCGCCAAGTCTACCATATACACCTCATTCGTAATCGTCTTACCCAAGGCTATGGGGAGTTCAAAGGTTGACTCCTGGAACTTCTTGGAGTTCAAGATGCTCTCCATGGAGACGATGAGCGGCTTTTGGTTAGGTACTTCAATACCAATGGTACCCTTTCCTGGGATAGGCGCAATGATACGCACACCAATGGCTGAAAGGTTCAACGCAATATCGTCTTCAAGGTTACGAATCTTAGCAATTTTCACACCAGGGGCAGGTGTGATTTCGTAAAGCGTAATGGTGGATCCGACAGTCGCTTTAATGCTTGAAATCTCTACGCCAAAGTTGCGCAACACCTCGATGATGCGGTCCTTATTGGCATTCAATTCCTCGCTATTGAGTTGAAGGTCGCCACCCTCGTACTTCTTAAGCAAATCAAGCGTAGGATAGCGGTAGTTTTCGAGGTCTTTTTTGGGGTCGTAGGGACCTTGCAATTTGAGTTCCTCAAGTGTTTGCCCCGAAGCCGCTTCCTCATGCGTGCCTTCCTCTACCGTAAAGCCTTCTTCACGGACTTCTGGCTGCGAAACCTCAACGCTGAGGTCCAGTGCGGCATTGTCAGCAGTTTCCTCCGAAGGTTCGTCACCTTCCGTCTGTTCTACAACTGCAGGTTCGCCGTCTTCGTTTGCCAATTCGGCATCCTCGGCTTCTCCATCGGGAGTTTCTCCCTCCGTTGTGCCTTCTGGTTCGATTACTTCGCCCGTTGTGAGGTCGACCATCAGAGCGCCTTCTTCCGTCTGCACTTCTTCAATTTGCGCGGTCGCTTCTTCTGAAGTTTCTTCGGGAACTACGTCTCCATCCTCGCCTTCCTCGGTATTGCGTTTGGGAAGTTTACTCTTGATATAGTCAGCAGGATTGAGCAACGTACGGATAAAGATAACGGCCTTGCTGCTAAAATATATCACATAGCAGAGTGCCAACACACCCAACAGAGTTAATGTACCAGCCACACCGATTTGCAATTCAAGGTACTTGCGCACTTCCTCCCCATGCTCACCTCCAAGGGGGAATGTGAGACGCAAATGGGTAAAATCGGCAAGATGATAGCTCACTACACTCAATGCTACAGACCCCCAAACGAGCCAAAGCACGCATTGTACGAAACACTTACGCAAGATTACTTTGCTGGCTCCAATAGCCTTGAGCCCCAAGCAGAAGGTAAAGATGGGGATAAAGAAGGCACAGAGTCCGAAGCATTTTGCCATGAAATAATCAGAAATAATTGCCCCCATACGGCCAACACTATTCTTTGCCGCAACGGGAAGTCCCTCTTCAAGATTGGCTTGGTCGGCATAGCCCAACTGGATATTGCTTACGAACGACACAGCAAGCAATATCGATAAAATGCAAATGGTTACGCCGATACTTACCCAGAGTTTCTGACTGCGCAAGGTGGAATAAAAGCTGCCAAACACCACTTGCAAGAATGAAGGTTCGTTTGACGACTCCTTCACCACCTTTTTAGCGGTCTTGGCCTTGGTTTTATGTGTAGTTTGTTTGGTTGCCATATATATAATGTGTATTAGAAATGCAAAAGTAATCCATTTTTTTGACATAAGCCCATTTTAAGTAACCACGTTTGCGAAAAAATAATCACACACGTCACAATCAGCATTTCTCCCCAGGGTTTATTCCCACAAAAGCCCCTAAAAGTGGCCCTTAGCCTATTTTTTCGGCAAATAATTTTGCCCAAACGAAATTAAGGTGTACATTTGCCTTGAAATTCTAAGGATTACGAAAGGATTCCGGTGTGCAACCGGGATTCTTTCCGTTTTTATAAATTCCAAACAAAGCATAATACAAACACGGAGGGGCGCCCCTCCAAAACTATTTTTTGAAGTAATGGCTTATATGTCACAAGAAGGCTACGACAAACTCGTAGCGCAACTCCATGAGTGGGAAACCGTAGATCGCCCTGCCGCTTCGGCTGCTATCGCAGAGGCACGCGACAAGGGAGACCTCTCTGAAAACGCAGAATACGACGCTGCTAAGGAAGCTCAGGCGAACCTTGAAGCGAAGATTGCGCAGTTGAAGGTTACGATTGCTGAAGCTAAAATTATTGACGCTTCACGCATTCGCACCGACATCGTGCAGATTCTTTCTACTGTAAAGATGAAGAACATTGCTAACGGCATGGTGATGAAGTACACCATCGTTAGCGAAAGCGAAGCCGACCTTCGCGCAGGTAAGATTTCTTCTACCACTCCCATTGCCCAGTCGCTCCTCGGCAAAAAGGTAGGCGAAATCGCTGAAGCCAAGATTCCCAGCGGAATGATCAAATTAGAAATTCTTGAAATCACTGCATAAGCAAACTGCGAGGGTTGGGAATGAAGATTGTAAGGATTTGATTATTGAAGGACCTTTCGGATGAAACACAAACCTCATATCCCTGCCACAGATACGGAATATGCAGACCATAAGGCCAGCCTCAAAACTTTATACACTCTAAATCTCAACCTTAAAACTATCCTCACACCATGAGCATCTTTTCAAAAATCGCAGCAGGCGAAATTCCTTCATACAAGTGTGCAGAAGACGAAAACTTCTACGCTTTCCTTGACATCAATCCAGTTGGCAAAGCGCATACATTGGTAATTCCCCGCAAGGAAACGGACTACATTTTCGACATTGAGGACGAAGAATATGCCGCTCTCCTGCTCTTTGCCAAGCGTGTAGCGAAAGCCATCAAAAAGGCATTCCCTTGCAAGAAAGTAGGTATGGCAGTGCTCGGATTGGAAGTAGCTCACGCACACATCCACCTCATTCCCCTTCACTCGGAAGGCGATATGGACTTCCGCCGCGAGAAACTCCAGCTCTCGCCCGAGGAAATGCAGGAAATTGCCGCCAAGATTCAAGCAGCATTTGAGTAAACTTTACTTTTAAGAAGGAGGTTGTGACCATCACGTCACAACCTCCTTCTTTCTTTTCCCACCTGTCACACACCGCCACGCCTACCAATAAAACACAGGACAGTGTGCCTGCGCTTTATGCACCCTGTAGATGTAAATCTTCTTGGGGTACTTACCCAACAAGAACAATGTGACGGGGCAAAGCCAAAACTCCTCGTTAAAAAATCCGTGGGGGTCTTTATAGAAAGCACCTCCTGTCAGCGTAGCACTTGTCTGCTCTAAACGAAAACCGCAAAAACAATCGTACTCCTTCTTGCGGGGGATTCTTATCTGCACTGTAATATCATCATCTCCCTGCGCATAATATTCAAGCATATTTGCCGCGCCAGCCACCATCATCGTGTGCTCAAAAAGTGCCTTGGGAAATCCCGGAACTTTGCAGTACCACTTGCCACGAACCTTTATGAAACGCACTTCATAAAATCCGCGATGAAACACTGAGCACACCACCGCACATATCAACACACACAACGCCTGAAGATACGCCAAGCCCAAAGTTACATACGCCACACACTGCTGAAAATACTTTTTCAAATTTTGCATCATACACAAACGAAATTTAATTTATGAATTACAAAAAACTTTGTCTGTTCGAACGACGGTGCAAAGGTATATGCAATTTTTGAAATTACAAAATCGACTGATCCACTGCGATTTACAAGCTATTGCATAATTCAAAAAATTTTATTATGGGAGGTTTGATTGCACAAAAAAAGAGGAGACTATTCCCTGCTTAGGAACAGTCTCCAGAAATAGATTTCAGCACCTTCGGAAGCGCCTTTTGAGCGTTTGAAAGTGGGGTATAAACACCACGTTATTACTTAATCTTTGTCCAATAAAGCGTTGTGCCAATACCGAGAATCGTGCCACGGAGTTTAAGCTTCTTGGGTGATTCAAAGTAAGCCGTTACGTTCACACGAATACCCTTTGAGGGGTCATAGATCTTGGCATCGCCCCACTCCTTATCATCCTTGTCGTACTTGAGACCGCGCACGATTACCACCTTGTCGATATCCACGTTGCGCAACTTCTCATCGGGGTTCTTCACGTCCTTACGCTTCTTACCATTCGCGTCAAGGGGCTGTTCTACCCAGAATACCTGAGCCGTATAAGTGCCATTCTTTTCCTTAGTCACACGCACCTTGCTCTTCTTGCCACCACGGTCCGTAAGATACTCGCCAACAATGTTGTCAGCCTTGTCGTTCAATCCAGCCTGTGCGAATGAGGGCAAAATAAACGTTACCGCAAGGAGGATAAGTGTTAATACTTTCTTCATAATTGGGATTGGTTTTGGATTTCGGGTGCAAAATTACGAAGAAATTGCACAACCAACAAAAGTTTGTGCATATATTTTGCACATATATTCCAAATTTGTGCAACAATCATGCTGTTTATATACTCGACATGCCAATACACCCCTTCTATTCGGGATTAAAAAACCTCACTTAACACGTCCAATGACTTGAGGTCGGGCATCCCCTCAAGGTGGAGGCGGTAATAGGTATTTATGTAACGCAAAAGGCGCGTACGCTCAGCACCGTTGAAATGAAATATGTGCATCGTTTCGTAGCGCATGCGCAGGAGCATCGGTATAAACTGAGCCTCTGGGTCGACAAGGTAATCCACGTGATTTGGACGGTCGGTAACAAAAGTTCCAGCACGCAGGTCAAAGAATTTGTAGCGCTCGGGGTGCTCAACATTGGGCGATATACCCAAGAAATACGTGAGGCGCACCAAGAATACCAAGTGAAAATTCGAGAAATTGCGCGTACACGTGTCGAGCCAGTTGATGGATTGCTCTATATAATTATATAAATGTGTAGATGCGGGTTCTGACCTCAACGCATGATGAAGGAATTCTGCGATAAAGAGTCCCATAGCAGATTTATAAGGATCATAAGGCAACGAAGCGAAAGGTAGTGCTGAGCGCACGGACTTCGGGCGAGCCAAACCAGTTCCTGCACGATGATCCCAAGTTATTTCCAACACGGCAAGTGGCTGAAAGAGCGTGTAACGTACTGCAGCACGAGCCGAGCGCGAGATTTTTACTAAGAATCCCACACGCCCCTGCTCCTCAGTGAAAGAATCTGCAATCAATGAGTCGTCAGAATAACGCACAATGGAAAGTATGATAGCACGAGATGTTATCAGCATAGAAAGAAAAGCAATATATTCAACTACAATAGCAGGCAAGCGCCATACCTTACACATATATATAATATGTATCGGCTACGAAACTCCACAAATGCCATTTAGAAAAAAATCCATCCGAGAGGGTTAAAACAAACTCGGACTTAGTTTCATTTAACTCCGAGTTAGTTTGGTTTATCTCCTAATTAGTTTTCAGAAAGTGGGAGACATACGTGAGCGAAAGGCGTTAGGCTCCGTAAACATCACACACAGCCTCTAACACAGTAGTAACTGCCACAAGGATGAGGAGAAGGGAAAACGAGGTTTAAGACCCACTGTTGTTACTTTCGTCTTGCAAAATTACAGTTAATCCTGAATATTTTTCAGAATGTGATAATATTTTGATAAAAAAAATCCAGTTTTATTTGGTAGTAAGAAAAAAAGCCGTACCTTTGCACTCGCAATCAAGCCCCAACGGGATTTTGATTAAGGTAAGGCCCATTCGTCTATCGGTTAGGACGCAAGATTTTCATTCTTGAAAGAGGAGTTCGATTCTCCTATGGGCTACAAAGTAAAAAGTGAAACTAATATTGGCAGTAAGTAGATAAATAGCGTTAAGGGTTTAAA
>JAZORE010000045.1:0-11008 GCA_045656425.1 Alloprevotella sp. | reverse complement strand
TATAAGAGTTTGAACTGCAATGCTTTTGCCCCTTCAGGGCGCAAACCCAAACATCCATAGACCCAGGGCGTTGCCCTGGGCTGGGTGCTTATTGGCCTTTCAGGCCGTTACTTCTCAAAAACTTTACCGGACACCAATAATTTTTTATTCTATAAATTATCCAATCAGTCTAACTCCTCTTCTTCCTCCACCACCGTCTGCTGTTCCTTCGGCCAATTCACCAAAAAGACTTGTTCGGAAGTGCGGGTGAAGGCGGTGTAAAGCCAGCGGAGGTAGGAAATGTCTGCCATGTCTTCCGTGAGATACCCTTGGTCGATATACACGTGCTCCCACTGTCCACCCTGCGCCTTATGGCAGGTCACGGCATAGGCATACTTCAGTTGGAGGGCATTATAATACGGGTCTTCTCGGAGTTTCTTCATGCGTTCGCGCTTCGAGGGAATGTCAAAATAGTCGTCGTAAACGGCTTGGAAGAGTTTTTCGCTCTCCTCATGCGTCAGCGAGGGCGACTCCGAGGACAAAGTAGAAAGCAGTACGCGACACTCAATTTCACTATCGTCATAGTCGGGCAGGCGAAGGGTGGCATCGGCAAAGTTAAAGCCATACTGCTCATGAATATTCCGCAAGCGCACCACCTCCATTATATCACCATTAGCCAAGAAGTCGGGCAAGCGGATTTCCTTCAGTTCTTCGGGCGAACAACCACGGCGTGCTTCGGTGGTCCAGAAATAGTTGTTCTTCACCACCATCACCATATCGCCGCGCGTTAAAACCTCCTCACGGTCAAAGATGCGGGCGCGAATACCGTTGTTATAAATGTTCGCCCGCTTGTTAGAGCGTGTCACGACAATCGTTCCCTCTGACCCATATTCGCGATAACTCGTTACGAGCGCCTCAATGAGTTCGTTGCCAGGAAGAAAGCGCACTTTCCCTTTTCGAGAACCTGTAATTTCGGGGAGGCAGAAAATTTCGTTCGCAATCAGTTCACGTAACTGCGTAGCATTGTGTAGCACCCCCGACTTTGCGTCCTGACGCACCACCTCCGTGAGGTCCGCCTCATACACCTCCATGCCGTAGTATCGCATGGTCTCCGCACGCAGTGCCGGACTCTCGTCCTCACCCACAGGCGGAAGTTGGGCGGTGTCGCCTACGAAAATGATTTTACAATTCTCTGCCTCGAACACAAAGCGCAACAGGTCTTCTAACAGACTCCCACTGCCAAACATCTTGCTTCCGCCATCCCCCGTAGCAATCATGGAGGCTTCATCCACAATGAAGAGTGTGCCCTGATGCTTATTGTAACCTAATCCGAAGCGCGTGTCCTCACCATTAAACGTCTGCTGGCGGTAAATCGCCTTGTGAATGGTATATGCAGGAGCCCCAGCATGGTGGGAGAACACCTTCGCCGCACGTCCCGTAGGCGCAAGGAGCACCACATGGCGGCGCATCTCCTTCATCACCTTCACCAGCGCCCCCACAAGTGACGTTTTCCCCGTTCCGGCATACCCGCGCAGAATAAACACCGACTGCTCATTTTGCGCCGCAAAGAAACGTGCCAACCCCCTTACGGCAGTTTGTTGACACGCCGTAAGGGGGTGGGGGAAGTGAGACTGAATGCGTTCGAGCAGCATTGTGAAGGGGATTTTACTGAATAGCGTCCAACATCTTCTTCAACACAACGGTTGCAGAGATTTCGCGGTTTGCCGCTTCGGGAATTACGAGTGAGCGGGGCGATTCAATCACGTCGTCGCTCACAATGACGTTGCGGCGCACGGGCAAGCAGTGCATGAAGTGTGCGTCATTGGTCACCGCCATTTGGCGTTCCGTCACCGTCCAAGAGCGGTCCTGGCAAAGAATCTTACCGTAGTTTTCGGGGCAAGTCACGCCAGGGCAACTCCAGTTCTTGGCATACACGAAGTCAGCGCCTTCAAACGCCTTCATCTGGTCATACTCCACACGAGCATCCCCAACGAAGAGCGGGTCGAGCTCATAACCCTCGGGGTGCGTCACTACGAGGTCAATATCTCCCGCACGCATCCATTCCGCAAAACTATTGGGCACTGCCTGTGGGAGTGCCTTGGGGTGGGGTGCCCATGTCAAAACCACCTTGGGACGCTTCGTTTCCTTATGTTCCTCAATCGTGATGAGGTCGGCAAGTGCCTGAAGGGGGTGTGCTGTAGCGCTTTCCATAGAGAACACGGGTTTGCCGCTGTACTTGATAAACTGGTTGAGCACATGCTCTGTGTAGTCCTCCTGACGGTTGGTGAGTCCCGCAAAAGTGCGTACGCCGATAATGTCGCAGAACGAAGCCATCACGGGTATTGCCTCCAAGAGGTGTTCGCTCTTATCGCCGTCCATGATGACGCCACGCTCGGTTTCCAACTTCCAGGCCCCTTGGTTCACGTCGAGTACAATAACATCGAGTCCCAAGTTGCGCGCCGCCTTCTGCGTAGAGAGGCGGGTGCGAAGGCTATTGTTGAAAAATACGAGCAACGCCGTCTTGCGCTTACCGAGGTGTTCGTAAGCATAACGGTTTGCCTTAATTTCTTTTGCCAAGGCAAGCGCATCAGAAAGGTTGCCAAGGTCTTTTGCGTAAAGGAAAGTTTGCATATCGGTTGAGTTTTTTAGGTTACAAGGTTGTGAGGTTTTAAGAAGCACCCATCGCGCGTTTATCTCGGTGCCCTTCTTGTCTACTAACTCACAAAAATACAACTTTGCCCCCACATATCTTGCATAATTCAGGTAATTCTTTCAGAAGCGCAATCTCGTAGTACTCCCTTAACAAAAAATAACGGGGTACTCCTTTCCTGTCTTGTTGAAATGTTGTATTTTTGCTTTGATAAGTTAAAAAAGGTGATAGGGCTCAAGGTCGTTCGATTCTAAGGAACCTTACGGACTGCATAGACCTTATAACCTCAAACCTCCAACGTTATAACCTCCAAATTAAATTATGAAAAAGCAAATACTTATTCTTGTAGCGCTGTTTGCTATGGCAGCGTTTGGTGTGAATGCTACTGCACAGACTCCTGAAACTAAGGGTGCGGTTGTGAAAACGATTGATGCTAACGTGGCAGGAACGGATGTCCTTTCTGCTATTGCCAAGAATTACGAAGGCAAGGTTGTGGTGATTGACTTCTGGGCAACTTGGTGCGGTCCCTGTCGCCAGGCGATGAAGTTGATTGACGAGATTAAACCCGAACTTCAGAAGAAGGGTGTGGTGTTTGTGTACCTTACGGGCGAAACTTCACCCCTTGAAAAGTGGGAGGGTATGATTGCTACGATTGAAGGCGACCATTACCGCATCACGAACAAGCAGTGGGGTGCGCTTTGCAGCAGTTTGGGCTTGCGCGGTATTCCTTCTTACATGATTCTCAATAAGGACGGTAGCACTGCCTACGACAACTTCAAGACAGGCGGTTATCCCGGTAGCGAAGTGCTCCAGAATCAGGCAGAAGTAGCGTTGACAAAGTAAATTAGATAAAAAGAGGGTGTGTCAAGACCTTTGACGCACCCTCTGTGTTATTTCTATATGAACAATCGAGTATTGGTGGCGATGTCGGGCGGAGTGGATAGCTCCGCTGTGTGCTTATTGCTTCAGGAACAAGGTTATGAAGTGGTAGGCATGACGATGCGCGTCTATGATTTGCCTCGCCAGTTTGCCGAAGGTGCTACGGAACCCGATTTCATCGAAAGTGCGCGTCGCCTGGCACAAGAATTAGGCATTGAGCACCATGTGGTGGACGTTCGCGAGGAGTTTCGTGCATCCATTGTCCAGTATTTCCTCGACGAGTACCGACAGGGGCGCACGCCCAACCCCTGTGTGCGTTGCAACCGCGATTTTAAGTTCCGCTTGCTCCATGAGTTGGCTGATAAATTGGGGTGCGACCGCATGGCAACGGGACATTATGTCAAAACCGTCAGTCACGCAGGCAACGACTACCTCCTGATGGGCGACGATGTGCGCAAAGATCAGTCGTATTTCCTTTGGCGTGTGCCGCAAGAGACACTTCGTCGTTGTCTGTTCCCCCTCGGCACGATGGAGAAGGCGGAGGTGCGCCGCGTCCTTGCTGAACGTGGATTTGAATGGCGCGCCAAGCAGGCGGAATCGATGGAAGTGTGCTTCGTAGAAGCCGACTACCGCGACTTTCTGCGCGAACAGTTGCCCACACTTGCCGATGAAGTGGCAGGAGGTTTCTTCGTGGACGGAACCGGTCGCCGATTGGGACAACACTTGGGCGTTCCCTTCTACACCGTTGGGCAGCGCAAGGGCTTAGGTATCGCCCTCGGAAAACCCGCCTACGTGTTGCGCCTTAATGCGGAGAAAAACACTATCGTCCTTGGCGATGAAACCGAACTCCTCACGCAAGCATTCTTTGCCGAAGATGCTCAATTCGTCGATGAAACCGAAGTTTTTTCAGCGCCCGACCTTATGGTGCGCGTCCGCTATCACTCCCAACCCGTGCCTTGCCGCATAGCGCGCCTGGATGATGGGCGTCTGTTGCTCAAGACCGAAACTCCCGTTAGCGCCATTACCCCCGGGCAAAGCGCCGTGCTTTACATTGGGCAGCGCTTAGTTGGCGGTGCAATTATTGGCAATCAGCGCGGTATAGGCGCCTACTTGGCGCAGTAAGTAGCGCTGACAATCCCTTCCCAATCCTTCGTTCGCTCCGTTGCGACAGCGTCGCAACGTACTTAACCCTCAACCACAATGAAAACCCTCCTATACATCCACGGCTTCGGTTCGTCCGGTTCATCTGGCACGGTAATGATGCTGCGCCAAATGCTGTATCCTCATGGCGTAAAGGTGATTGCGCCCGACCTTCCCGTGCTTCCTGCTGACGCCATCGCACTCTTGCGCAACTTGGTGGAAACGGAAAATCCCGACCTTATTATCGGCACCTCGATGGGCGGATTCTACACGGAATTGCTCCGCGGAAGGAAGCGCATTCTGGTAAATCCCAGTTTTAAGATGGCGCGCCTGCTCACCTTTAAGGGCATGGGGCGCTATCCCTTCTTAAACAAGCGCGAGGATGGGGCGAAGGATTTCAAGGTAGACAAGGTGATGATTGACCAATTCAAGGTTTTGGAGAAGGAATCCTTTGCCAAAATCACCCCCGATGAACGCGCAAACGTCTATGCCTTCTTTGGCAATGCCGATAAGGTCACCAAGGAGTTTCAACCCGTCTTCTGCAAGCATTATGGCAAGGAACATTTCACCGTCTTTGAGGGTGAGCACCGCCTGAATGATGAGATTCTCAATAAAGTAGTGCTGCCCCTCATCAAGGAACTTTTAGACATTCATTAAAACTACAAACGCATGACTCCCCTCAGCCTATACGAACTGAATTGTGCCGTAAGCGAGGCCGTGGAAGCCAATTTCAACGACACCTATTGGGTGGCGGCGGAATTGAGCGAGGCACGCGTGGCATCCAATGGGCATTGCTACGTAGAGTTTGTGGAGAAGGACGAGAGTGGCAGTAACATCCTTGCCCGAGCCCGAGGAAATATTTGGCGCAATGCCTACCAAAATATTGCCTTCCGCTTCCGAATGGCTACGGGAACCGACCTGCAAGCGGGCATGAAGGTGCTCTGTTTGGTGAGTGTGAACTTCCATCCGCTCTATGGGTATTCCTTGACGGTCACAGATGTAGATCCCACCTACACCCTCGGAGATATTGCCAAGCGCAGGCAGGAGATTTTGGCGCAATTAGAGAAAGAGGGCGTTTTAGAGGGCAACTTAAACCTGCAACTCCCACGTCCCTTGCGCCGCATCGCCGTGATTTCAAGCAGTAAGGCGGCAGGTTTCGGCGATTTCCAAGACCAACTTGCGCAATCGGGTTATCCTTTTGAATGCACCCTTTTTCCTGCTATCATGCAGGGAGAACAGGTGGAGGAAAGTATTATCCGAGCCCTCCAAGCGGTGTGTGCTGATGCCAAAGTCTGGGACTGCATCGTGATTATCCGAGGCGGGGGTGCCGCTGCCGACCTTTACGGCTTTGAATCCTTAAACCTGGCGCGCGCCGTGGCATGTTGTCCCATCCCAGTGATTACGGGAATCGGGCATGAGCGTGACGAAACGGTCATTGACTTTGTGGCGCACACGCGACTGAAAACTCCTACCGCCGTAGCCGCATTCTTGATTGAGCAACGCCGTAATGAGGTGGACCTCGTGGCAGAATTAGAGGCGCGCCTCTATACTTCCGCCCAGCGATTCCTTTCGCGAGAAGAGCAAAACCTGCTTGTGCTCACGCAGCAGTTGCGCATTTTGGCGCATCAGGCAACAGCCCAAGAACAAGAGCGTTTGGCACAACTCCGCACCGCCATTCAGTTGCTCGCCAAGCAAACCTTGCGCACGGAAAGTCACCACCTCTTGCTCCTTGAAAAGAGTCTGCAACTCGCTGATCCCCAACACATCCTCTCCCTGGGTTACAGCGTGACCCGCTTGAACGGAAAAGTCGTGACCAATGCCGAAACTCTAAACCCTGGCGACCTTTTGGAAACGCAATTAGCACAAGGAACAGTCACGACAAGAGTTGTGTAAGACATCATCAAGTTTCTCTCCCGCATGGTCCTCAAAACCTCAAAACCTTACACCTCACAACCTCAAAAATGACCTACACCCAAGCCACCCAGCGCCTTCAAGAAATCGTAGCATCTCTTGAATCGGGCACACTAAACGTTGATACGCTTGCCGCGCAAATCAAAGAGGCGCAGCAATTACTTGCGTTCTGCAAGGAACGCCTTACGGCAACCACCCAAGAACTTGAAAACATATTGAACAATGAGCAAGAATAAACTCTCGAAGTTTGCCGACATGGCAAGTTACCCCCACGTGTTTGAAGCCCCCTTCCAAGCACTCGACACGGAGGCACAGTTTGAAATGAAGGGCCACTGGCACGAGCGCTTCTTTAAGAACAACAATCCCATCGTACTCGAACTCGGTTGCGGACGCGGAGAATACACCGTGGGTCTCGGACGCCTTTTCCCCGATAAGAATTTTATCGGCGTAGACATCAAGGGTGCGCGCATGTGGACGGGTGCCACGGAAAGCCTTAAGGCGGGCATGACCAACGTAGCCTTTTTGCGTACTAATATTGAGTTCATCCAGCGCTTCTTTGCCCCTGGTGAAGTGGCAGAAATCTGGTTGACCTTCTCCGACCCCCAAATGAAGAAGGTGACTAAGCGCTTGACCTCCACCTTCTTCATGGAGCGCTACCGCGGTTTCCTTCAGGATGGCGGGCTTATCCACTTGAAGACCGACAGCAACTTCCTCTTTACCTATACCAACTATATGGTGGAGAAGAACACCTTGCCCGTGCTCTTCAAGACCGAAGACCTTTACAACATGTTGGCATCAGAAACCGATGATGAGGTAAAGCAGATTCTTGGCATCCAAACGTATTACGAACAGCAGTGGCTCACGCGCGGACTGACCATTAAGTATTTGAAGTTCCAACTTCCTGCGGTGGGCGAACTCGTAGAACCCGAAGTGGAAATCGAACTTGATGACTACCGCAGCTATAACCGCTCGAAGCGTTCGGGACTGGAAACGTCTAAGTAGGTCATAGATTTCAGTGGTATCCGTCTTAGAAAAAATACCACGCCTTGGAAATAAATTTTTCTGCCGAGAAAATAAATTTTTCTGCCGAGAAAATTTTTCAGGAAATAATCTAATTCTAAGGATAGGCGCGTACCGCTGTTTCTGTACCCTTATTTTCACTCGTACCTCGTTTACTAATCTACCTATAGTGCATTCGTGATATGTTTCAGTCGCGCACGCTTCAAGGCATACTTTTAGGCATGATTGCTGCCGTATGCTACGGTTTGATACCCACCTTCACGTTACCCATTTCAGGTGAAACGGGTGGTGAACACGCATTGAGTGACTTATCGGTAATGTTCTACCGATTTATCTTTGCCGCCTTGGTGTTGGGAGGAGTGATGCTTTTTAAGCGTCAGAATTTTCGTATCACGCGTGATGAGTTGGTAACGCTCATCTACCTTGCCTTCCTTTCCGATGGTGCTGCCCTTTTCTTGATTGCAGGTTATCCCTATCTCTCTTCGGGTGTAGCCACGACCATCCACTTCCTTTATCCCGTGATGATTACGCTCATCATGGTGGCGTTTTACCATGAGGCGCGCAAACTCTCCACGTTCTTGGCTGTGGGGATGGCAGTCGCGGGTGTCGGGGTGCTCTCTTACCAGTCGGGGCAGGGCATCAATATGCGTGGGGTGATGTTGGAGTTAGTATCTGCCTTCTGCTATGCCTTCTATATGATTCGTGTGAGTCGTTCGCGCGTGCAACACATGGATGGACTGAAACTCACTTTCTATGTCATGTTGATTGGCGGACTTATTTTTGGTGCTGAGGCGTTCCGTCAAGATAGTTTCCAACCGTTGACAACGCAGGTGCAGTGGGTAAATATCTTTGCCCTTGTCATGATCTGTACGGTTGTTACAAACCTCTCGCTGGTTCTTTCTGTGCAGCGTATTGGTTCAACGATGACCGCTGTGCTTGGTGCGCTCGAACCCCTTACGGCGGTAGCGCTTGGCTGCCTTTTCTTCAACGAAGCCTTTACCTGGAATGTGGGGGTAGGCGTTGCGATGATTATTCCCGCCGTACTCATTATTATATATACGCGCACGCGTAAATCATCCGAAAAACAGTCTGAATTGTCTTCTGTATCCCCTAATTCGTAGATTAGTAGGACTCTATATTGCAGAAAAAGAAAAAAAATCTTAATTTTGCAAAAATTTTTTCTTTTACAATCCGTAGAATAGAACATTCCGAACCTTGGAAACCTTTAAGATTGACATAGATAAGGTGCTGCAAAGCAAGATGGGTGCAAAGTCAAAATGGGTGCCCCGCTTTGTGGTAAACTGGTTGAAGCGCATTGTGCACCAAGACGAAATCAACCGCTTTATTGAGCAGGAGGGGGACAAGCAGGGCGTAGAATGGATTGAGGATTGTTTGGAATATTTGGACACGAAGGTAGTCGTTGAGGGCACAGAGAACCTCCCCGACGCTTCCGACCCACGTCGTTACACCTTTGTGAGCAATCACCCCCTTGGGGGCTTGGACGGTCTCGCTTTGGGGGCAGTAATTGGACGGAGGTACGAAGGTCAGGTGAAATATTTGGTCAATGACCTGCTGATGAACTTGAAGGGGCTCGCTCCGCTCTTCATTCCCATCAATAAAACGGGCAAGCAGAGTCGCAACTTCCCTGCTATTGTTGAGGCGGGCTTTTCGAGCGACAACCACATCATCATGTTTCCCGCTGGACTCTGTTCGCGCCGCACGAACGGTGTGATTTGCGACTTGGAATGGAAGAAGACTTTTGTCACCAAGAGCGTTGAGACACAGCGCGACGTAGTGCCCATTTATTTCGAGGGAAGAAATTCTGACTTCTTCTATCGTCTTGCCAATGTGAGTAAAGCGCTGGGCATTAAGTTCAACATCGCAATGCTCTTCCTGGCAGATGAACTTTTTAAGAACCAGCACAACACCTTTACCGTGCGTATCGGGAAACCGATTCCCTGGCAGACATTTGACAAGTCGAAGTCGCCCATAGAGTGGGCGCAGCACGTCAAACAGCAAGTCTATGCCATGCAGAATAGTTAATTTTGCTCCACTATATTATAATGGAAGAAATCATACAACCCATTGCCAAGGAACTGCTCATGGCGGAGCTCACGCCAGAGCGTCGCTTGCGCATTACCAACAAAAGCAATAACGAAATTTACATCGTAACCTATCATCAGGCGCCCAATGTCGTTCGTGAAATTGGTCGTCTGCGTGAGATTGCGTTCCGTGCCGCAGGGGGTGGAACAGGTAAGGCGTGCGACCTTGACGAATTTGATACGTGCGAGCATCCCTACTACCAACTCATCGTGTGGGACCCCGAAGATGAAATGATTCTCGGCGGTTATCGTTTCCTTCCTGGTACGGAAATCGAACTCGGTGAGGACGGACAACCCAAGTTGGCGACGAGTCACATGTTTAAGTTCTCGCAGGACTTCATTGACAACTGTCTTCCTGATACCGTAGAACTCGGTCGCTCTTTCGTGACCTTGGAATATCAAAGTTCCAGCAAAATTGGTAAGGGACTCTTTGCGCTCGACAATCTTTGGGACGGTCTCGGTGCGCTTACTATTGTCTTGCCCAACATCAAATACTTCTTCGGCAAGATGACGATGTACCCCTCGTTCCACCGCCGTTCACGCGACTTGATTCTCTACTTCCTCAACAAGCACTTTGGCGATAAAGATGTGTGGGTAACTCCTGAAAATCCCGTTGTGTTGGATACACCTGTTGAAGAACTTGCTGCCGTGCTTTGCGAAACAGACTTCAAGGCAGATTACAAGATTCTCAATACGGAGGTGCGCAAGATGGGCTTCAATATCCCTCCCCTTGTGAATGCCTATATGGGCTTGAGCCCTACGATGCGTGTCTTTGGTACCGCCGTAAACCATGACTTTGGTGAAGTGGAAGAAACGGGCATCCTTATAGCTTTCGAAGAAATCTTGGAGCAGAAGCGTATCCGCCATATCGAGTCGTTTGCCACCAATCACCCCGAATCCATCGAGATTTTCCGTGGTTATTTCTTGCGCGATTTGAATAATGGCGCGGCTCAATAAGCATCTTCACAATCTGTGTCTTTCAGAAAGGAAGGTATGAGACATTTATAACAAAGAATCCGTAGTGCTTGTGAATAGCACTACGGATTCTTTTTGATTTATTGCTGTTAGCCCCCTCTCTAATTCTCGGAATCTAAAGTATTGGTGTCCGGTAAATACAGATAACTCTTTGTTTGATGGATTGTTGTACTCATACAAGCCCCCTTATAGATATTCAACCCCCAAAAACGAGAATTTCTATGTTTAAGAGAACACGAATTGCACGAATAACACGAATCTCCATGCGAGATGAATATTTCTTAATCAGAGGCGAATAACACGAATGCCATCCGGATGGTATTCGTGCAATTCGTATGCGATAAGCAAGGTA
>JAZORE010000044.1:0-10496 GCA_045656425.1 Alloprevotella sp. | reverse complement strand
TATTACTGTCCGCTAAAACTTATCGAATCAGAAAAAAGAAAGGGCTGATCTCCGATTTTGGAGTTCAGCCCTTTTTGGTTATCTTTGAGTTACCACACTTAAAGGTTAACCATGAGCAAAAGTACACATTTTTTCGGACAGTTCCCATTGCCTAAGGCAAACAAAAAAGGGATATAACAGCAGGATGATGTTTTTGTTGTATAGAAAATAGTTTTATGTTTCTCACGCAGACTCCGCAGAAATCGCAGAGACCATGCGGATAGGAATAGTCTTATCGCACGCTACGCTTGCGCTACCATCCGGATGGCAAGCACAAACAAAGTGTGTGCGCTTCTGTGAAAGTCTGCGCAGTCTGCGTGAGACAAATTATCAATCAATAGAGTTTTCTCCCCTGAAACAAGCGTTTGTTATATAGAAGTAATAAATTTGAATTAACTCCTGATTAGTTTTAATGATGTTTGTGGTAAAAATTTTGAATATTGTAAAAAAATGAATGTGAACCATTTCTCTCGATATAAATACTTATATTTGCCAATGCAGCTATGACGTATTTATACAAATACTTGATATGAAAAAAATCTTATTGTCTTTGTTCACTGTTTTTGCCCTTGTGGCATTTGGTCAACGGAACCCCGCTGAGGTATCTGCCCTTCTTGACCGAATTGGGGGCGAAGGAACTTCTGCGCGTATTGAGACGCGCGTGAAAAAGTCGCTTTCTGACGATGGCAAGGACGTTTTTGAAATCAGTTCTAAAAAGGGAAAACCCTTTATTCAGGGGAGTTCGCTTAGCGCACTGACTACGGGTATTGGTTGGTACTTGAATCATTATGCGCACGTCAACCTTTCGTGGAACAAACTTACTACTGACCTTTCAGCAGTGGCACTCCCTGTGCCCGAAAAGAAAGAGCGTAGAGAATGTAGTGCGGATTACAGGTATTATCTGAATTATTGCACCTACTCCTACTCTATGGCTTTTTGGACGAAAGAACGTTGGGAAAAGGAAATTGACTGGATGGCGCTTCACGGCATAAATATTCCCTTGGCACTCGTAGGTACGGATGTCGTGTGGAAGAACATGCTTACGGAGGCAGGATATTCCAGAGCGGATATTGACAAATTTGTGGCAGGACCAGGGTTTCAGGCTTGGTGGCTGATGAATAACCTTGAGGGATGGGGCGGTCCGAATCCCGATTGGTGGTATGAGCGCCAGGAAAACCTCTGTCAGTTTATTTTAGGCAGAATGCGCGAACTCGGTATGGAGCCTGTGTTGCCTGGCTACAGTAGTATTTTGCCCAGCAACGCGACAGATAAGATGGGGGTAAAGGTTATTGATCAAGGAAATTGGTGTTCGGGATTCCGCCGACCCTCTTTCTTGTTGCCCACCGATGAGCGCTATGCCGAAATTGCCCAACTCTATTACAAACATTTGGAGGAGGTGATGGGCAAGTCAAAATACTATAGCATGGACCCCTTCCACGAAGGAGGGCGCACGAATGGTGTCAACCTTAAAGAGGCTTTTCACACCATTTATCAAGAGATGCAGAAGCATGCTCCTGGAGCAGTGTGGGCGATGCAGGCTTGGGGAGAAAATCCGCGTCAAGAGGCTTTGGATACCCTCCCTAAGGGCGGATTGTTGGTGCTCGACCTTTATTCAGAAGGTTTGGCAAAGTGGAAAGAACAGAAGGGTTACTCCGAACACGACTTTGTTTGGTGTATGCTGCACAATTTCGGCGGAAAAACGGGCATGCACGGGCGCTTCGAAACCATGTTGGAGAGTTATTACAACGCTTTAGAGCAATATCCTAATGGGGCAAAGGGTATTGGCGCCATCCCTGAGGGATTGGAAACGAGCCCTATCCTTTATGACCTGCTGTTTGAATTGCCGTGGATGGAGCGAGAAGAAACTAAGGATTGGGTGAAGCGATATGCTGAGGCGCGCTATGGAGCGAAGAGCGAGGCGATGGAGAAGGGGTTGGAAATCTTGGCGAAATCGGTGTTAAATTGTCCCCAACCCATGCAAGATGTTGAGGCTGTAATCTGTGCGCGTCCCTCGCTTAACGTAACACGTGTGTCGGGGTGGGGAACGACAAAAATTTATCACGACATTCGCAAGGTGCGTGAGGCAGCGCGTCTGATGCTTCAGGAGAAAGACCGCTTTAGGGGAAATGTAAACTACGAATACGACGTGACGGACGTGGTGCGACAAACGCTTACCGATTCTACATACTATCTCCTTAAGGATATCGCCACAAGTTATAAGAACAAGGATATGGAAGCCTTTAAGGAGCGCTACACCGTCTTCCTTAATATCCTCACTGACCTTAACCGTCTGCTCTCACAGGTGGAATCCTTTAAGTTAGAAACTTGGACACAGTCGGCAAGGAATGTATGTAACGAAGTGCAAGGCACCACCGAGGCTGACAGAGATTGGATGGAGTGGAACGCACGCACGTTGGTTTCTGTTTGGGGACCAGAGCAGAGTGCAGAACGTGGACGTTTGCACGATTATTCGAGTCGTCAGTGGGGCGGTATGCTCAACGACTTCTACCGTGCACGCTGGGACATCTTCTTCAAAGCATTAGAAGAAGGGAAGAACATAACATCGCCCGAATGGTTCCAGTGGGAAGACCGTTGGAGCAGGAGCAAGACGATTACCCAAATCCCGAAAGAAGACCCCATTTCCGTAGCTGAAGAATTATTTAATAAATACTTCAAAACCCATTAGACACGAGTTCTACAATTCATTTCTTAAATGACGTATTAGTTATGTTGCGAAGTTTGGTTATTTTGCTAACCTCCATAATGGGGTGTATAGCTCTTGTGGCGCAGTCAGTGCGCACGGTTTGTTCGCCCGATAAAAATCTTAAGGTGGAAATAACGCTTGCCGATGGTATTACTTATAGCGTATATAATGGCACAGAGTTGGTGCTTGATGCCTGCCGTTTGTCGCTTGATGTAAACGGAAAGGTGCTGGGCTCTTCGCCCAAGTTGAAGCAAGCAACGGAGCGCTCCGTATGTGAAATGAAACGCCCCTTCTTACATTTCAAATACGCTGAAGTTCCCAACGAATATAACGAACTGAAACTTCAGATGAAGGAGGGGTATGCCGTGACGTTTAGAGTCTTCAATGATGGTGTCGCTTATAGATTTGAGACGGCTTTGAAGGGGACCATTCAAGTAAACCACGAGGATATTACCGTGTATTTTCCTCACGACACCCAGTTGGTGCTGCAACAGAGCGACCGTTATCGCACATCTTATGAAGAACGTTATGCTTTCACAAAGGTGGCAGATTGGCACAGTTATCAAAAGATGGCTCACTATCCGATTTTGGCGACAACTCCCGCTGGCACAAATATATTGATGAGTGAAGCCGACCTCATAGACTATCCTGCCGTTTTCTTTCGCAGTAATGATGCCGACGGCGTGTCTTCTGTATTTCCCAGAGTTCCTGCGGTTGAGAAGCCTCGTAGCGACAAGAGCACCGACGTGTTGCTTCGTGAGCGCTATATCGCAAAAACTTCGGGCACACGCACCTTCCCTTGGCGCTACTTTGTCATTACGAGCAAGGATGCAGGGTTGATTGAGAATACAATGACCTGTCGTTTGTCGCAAGATAACAAGTTGGAAGATGTGTCATGGATTAAGCCAGGGCAGGCAAGTTGGGAATGGTGGAACGGCGCCATTCCTTACGGTCCCCACGTAGATTTTAAGGCTGGATTGAACGTGGAAACCTATAAGTACTTTATGGATTTCGCTTCGAAATACGGCATCGAATATATCGTGATGGACGAAGGCTGGGCAAAGGATAATATGGACGCATTTACTCCTAACCCTGATTGCGATTTGCATGAGATAATTGCGCATGGCAATAAAGTTGGGGTGGGAGTCATTCTTTGGCTCACCTGGCGGTGTGTAGAAGCAAATCCTGGATTGTTTGCACAATTCGAAAAGTGGGGTGTGAAGGGCGTGAAGATAGACTTTATGGACCGTAGCGACCAATGGATGGTCAACTTCTATGAGCGCACCGTTAGGGAAGCAGCGAAGCATCATATCTTCGTAGATTATCATGGCGCTTTCAAACCTGCGGGACTTGAATATATGTATCCCAACTTGCTATCCTACGAAGGTGTTGTGGGCATGGAGCAAATGGGGAATTGCAAGCCTGAGAACAGCATCTACCTTCCGTTCATCCGCAATGCCGTAGGCCCTATGGAATACACTCCAGGCGCAATGTTTAGCATGCAACCCGACAATTATTCGGCGAGACGCCCTAATTCAGGAAGTATCGGTACGCGCGCTTACCAGATGGCGCTCTTCGTGGTATTTGAGTCAGGGCTTCAGATGTTGGCTGATAATCCTACGCTCTATTATAACAATGACGAGTGTACGCAGTTCATTGCTTCAGTTCCCGTGCTTTGGGACGACACGAAAGTGCTCTCCGCAATACTTGGCGATCATGTAGTAGTAGCCAAACGGAGCGGTGACGAATGGTTTATCGGAGGGATGACGGCAGAGCGAAAAGCACCATTGGAACTCGACGTAAAGCTTGATTTCCTTCCCGAAGGAACCGCCTTCACGTTAACCGCTTTTGAAGACGGAGTGAATGCCGACCGCCAAGCCATGCACTATGTTAAGCGTGAACAAATAGTTCGTCGTGGCGACGTGGTCAAACTCAGAATGGTGCGCAACGGAGGTTATGCCGCATGGATAAGCGTACGATAATGGATTGCACAAATAAAGTACCCCTTAAAGCAGAAAACTTTAAGGGGTATCTTGTTTTTTTAGTATTGTAAGATTATAAAGGGTTCATCATTCCCTTGGCAATGCAAGTATCCACTCAGTGATGTCCTGTAACACCTCCTCGGAAATAGTTTCCTCAATAGTGTTGTACTCTGTGGGCAATCCCGTTTGGCAATGCTGGAAGAGGTGGTTGAGACCTGCGTATTCCTTAACGAGCGAGTGGGGGAGAGGGGGTAGTTTTTCCTTTATGGCTGTAAGGTTAAGGGATGAAAGCACCTGCACGTCCTTATCGCCATTGAGGGCAAACACGGGGCATTTTGCCGCTGAGATGTCGGCAGTGGGATCGTAGTCCAGGAACCAGCGCATCCACTCGCCAGGAACCATTTGTGCGTTTTGGCGGTACTGCTCAACGGTTAAGGTGGTCGTTTGTCCCTGCAGTTTGAGAATGGCATTGGTTTGCGCAGTCAATGCGGTGTCGCCCTTTACGCCCGTTCCTGCCATGCTGATGGCGAAATTCACTGCGCCCTCACTGCTCAGCATGAAGGCGATGCAACCACCTTCGCTGTGCCCCAGGACACCTACTTTTCCAAACTCCTTGCGCAATTTAAGAAAATCTATTGCGGCACGGGCGTCGCGCTTGTAGTCAAGCGTGGTCGCCTGGTTCAGAATGCGGTCGCCACCAGTAGACGCTCCAAAGGCGCGGTCGTCATAGCGGAGCGTGGCGATGCCGTGGCGCGCCAGATAGTCGGCAATGACGAGGAAGGGCTTGTGATTGAAAATCTCTTCATCGCGATTTTGAAGTCCGCTTCCCGAAACGAGCACTACGACGGGCACCTCCTGAGATGCGTCAAAGTGGATAGGGTAGGTGAGGGTACCCACCAGCGTGGCGTGGTCCGTTTCGTTGACGAAGGAAACCTCTTCCGTCTTATAAGGATAGGGTTGCGCGGGATGTTGTGGGCGTCGCACTTCGTAGGTACCCTTTTCTAATGTAAGCGGAAAGTTCATGCCCATCTGCGAAAAGGTGCCCACCATTTTGCCTTCCGCTATGCGTGCACGATAAGTGAGCCCTAATTGTGGCGCTTTTACAGCAAGGGAATCGTCGGTCAGGTGTTCTTTATACAGACCTATACCCTTCGCCCCCTGGTCGGGACTGTCTAACGAGCATTCTAAGTATCCGTCGCCCTGTTTGATGTGAAGCACTAAAGTAAGCTCCGTTGGTCCCACCTTGAGTTTGCCCGACCATGCCCCAATCAGCACGGCAGACGAATTTACCACTTGTGCCATTCCCGTAAAGGAAAGTAGTGTGAAGAGCGAAAGGATAAAATGTTTTTTCATAGTAGTTATTTTTAAGTGGATAGGTACGATTCTTTAAGCGTTCAGCTTTCGCCTTATTATGAGCGCAAGGCATTTGTTGCATCCTACGAAATGCGGTACTGCACGCCAACCGTGAAGGTGAACGATGGCTTGTACTTGTAGGCATTCTTGCGGCTGAACATGTTGCTCCAAAAGGCGCGCCAACTGCGGTCTACCAGCTTTGCTTTGTGGTAGTAAACGTATCCGGCATCTGCCTTCAGCGACAGGTGTTTGGCTACGTGGAAGGTGCCCTCCAACGTCGATTTTATCACGTTGTTCGTATAGACTTTATGCGTGTTGCCCGCCTTTACAACTGCCGAGAAGCGTTCGGCGTCAAAGGGGGAAAGCGTTAAGTGGAAGTTGGGCGAAATCTGGGTGGACATTCTAAACTCAGGCATTCCCCGCATGTTCAGTTCATAGTTAATGCGTCCCGTCTTCTTCCACGTGATAAACGGCACGGGGATGCAGATGGGTTCGCCATACGCCGTGGTTGCCACAACTCCCACGCCGAGGTTTAAGCCCTGCGTCATGCGGTAAGAAAAGATGGCTCCAGCGGTGAGCGAAAGGCTGTGGGTGCGGATGTAATCAGAAGGGGCGTTCAGGCTAATGCCCGTTGTGGCAATTAGGTTCCAGCGGGGCGCAAGGGTGCGTACGTGGGTCAGCATCACGCCCGTGTTGATGATGTCTTTGGGGTTGATCAGAGTAGCGCCTCCGGTGTTGTCGAGCGCTGCATACTTTCCGTTTATCGTGGCAATCCATGTGCGCATGCCGCGAAGGGAATCTCGCTTTATGGATAGGGGGAGCGTGAGGTTTCCGGCGACATACTGCATGCCACCTTCCCCCACTTTCTCCTGATTTCTATTTTCCAAACTGCTGGAAAGCACGTGCCCAAATTCGAGGCGTTGTGCTACACCTGAAAATGGAAGGGTGCAACAACACAGCAGGAGTATTCTAAAAATTATTTGCATAGCGTGCGCAAAGTTAGTAATTTGTGGGCAAACACAAGGCGGAGGCAGCCATTTTGTTTAGGGGTAGGGTGGGGGCTCTGAGGACTCTGAATCCTCTGAGCTCTCCGAAAACTCCGACACCTCCTAAAACCTCACAAATTTATTTGTGTATTTCCCAAAAAACTCCGAATTTTGTGCAACCACCGCTAAGTTAGCGGTATGCTTTACCTCAACCAGTTGCTATCGCTTGAGTTTTACACTAAAAAAATTGACACTATGATAACCTTTTCCATTGCCCTCGTTGTGCTCGTTCTCGGATATTGGATTTATGGTTCTTACGTGAACCGCGTCTTTGGTCCCGACAATCGCCCGACGCCTGCTACAACTATGGCAGACGGGGTGGACTATATCCCCCTGCCGAACTGGAAAATCTTTATGATTCAGTTCTTGAACATTGCAGGACTCGGTCCCATCTTTGGGGCAATTATGGGTGCGCAGTTTGGCACGGCATCTTATCTCTGGATTGTGTTCGGCACTATCTTTGCGGGGGCGGTGCACGACTTCTTCTCGGGTGCCTTGTCTATCAGAAACGGCGGGGAGAGTCTGCCAGAAATTGTTGGGCGCTATTTGGGACAGCGAACAAAGAAGGTTATGACGGTCTTCACGATGATACTGATGATACTCGTCGGCGCAGTGTTCGTAAGCGGTTCCGCAGAGTTGATTGCGGGAATGACGCCCGACTGGATGGATGCTTATTTCTGGATTGTTGTCATCTTCCTGTATTACGTGCTCGCCACGATGATGCCCGTGGATAAGATTATCGGCAAGGTCTATCCCCTCTTTGCCTTCGCCCTGTTGTTTATGGCGGTGGGCGTGTTGGTGATGCTTTATGTGAAGAATCCTGACCTGCCTGAAATGTGGAACGGATTCGGTACGAAGTACGAGGCGAGTCCGATTTTCCCCATGATGTTCATCTCCATTGCTTGTGGCGCCATCAGCGGATTTCACGCTACGCAATCTCCCCTTATGGCGCGCTGCATGAAGTCGGAAAAGCATTGCCGCCCCATTTTTTACGGGGCGATGGTAGCCGAAGGTGCGGTGGCACTGATTTGGGCGGCGGCGGCCACTTACTTCTTCCATGAAAATGGCGTGATAGACGCCGAAACGGGCAAGGCATTCTCGGGAGCGGCTGTGGCAACGCGCATTTCAAATGAATGGCTCGGTACGTTGGGCGGCATCTTAGCCATTCTCGGCATTGTGGCTGCACCCATCACGAGTGGGGATACCGCCCTGCGCTCTGCGAGATTGATTGCCGCTGACTTCCTGCACATCGACCAAACACCCATTCGCAAGCGCTTGTTAATATGTATTCCGCTATTCCTGCTCACTATCGGTGTACTCGTTTACAGCCTCAGCGACGCGGAAGGCTTTAAGGTTATCTGGCGTTACTTTGCGTGGAGCAATCAAACACTCTCCGTCTTCACCCTTTGGGCAATCACCGTGTATTTGGTGCGCCACGGCAAAAACTTCTACATCGCTCTGCTCCCCGCCTTGCTCATGACCTTGGTCTGCTCCCCCTACATGTGCATCGCTCCAGAAGGACTTTCCCTCCCCCAACCCATCGCCTACGCCATCGGTGGCACCTGCGCCATCATCGCCCTCGTTTGGTTTATAGGGTGGTACAGGAAAGAGGGGAAGATTGTGGGGTAAGGATTTTAAGGATTCGTTCACAGAAAAGAAAGTACTTATATATATGATATAGACTTATGAAAGCAAGAGATTTTTTCATGAAGAGTCGTTATGGATTCGTAATGCTCTTTGCCATTTGTAACCTCCTATTTTGGGGTTGTAACGATGATGATCCAGTTGAGAACAAGGTGCCCGACTTGCCTACACAACAGGATCCAGTTGAGAGCAAGGTGCCCGACTTGCCTACACAACAGATTATTGTGTTGTTTGAAAACGATGTTCATTGTACTGTCGATGGTTACCCAATGTTTGTTACGGCTCGTAATGAATGTTTGTCACGCACGAATTATGTCTCAACAGTGTCTTGCGGGGACTTCGCAAGTGGCGGATTTGTAGGTGCCGTTTCTAAGGGGGAACAAATTGTCGAGTTGATGAATTATGTAGGCTATGATGTGGTAGCTTTGGGTAATCACGAACTGGATTACGGCATGCCGCAAATGTTTAAGCTTACAGAGGCATTGGATGCTCCAGTGGTGTGTGCGAATTTTAAGAATGTGCAAACAGGAACTTACCCCTACCCTGCTTATAAGATAATTCGTTATGGGGAAGTGGATGTGGCTTATATAGGTTTTACCACCACGACAACCGGCACCGTTACAAGTTTGTGTGACGAACAAGGCAATCCGCTTTATAGTTTTATGCGCGAGAATTTTTATGAAAATGCGCAACACTTCATCAACAAGGCCCGCCAAGAGGGTGCCGACTACGTTGTAGCGCTTGCGCATTTGGGCGACACTCCCAAAACTGGAGGTCACGCAAATTCTATGGAACTCATCAGTAGCACTACGGGGCTGGATGCCGTCATTGACGCTCACGACCATCATGTCATCGAGCAGCAGCTTGTCAACAATAAGGAGGGTCGCCCTGTATTGCTTACTTCTTCGGGAACCAATTTTCAATACATTGGTCAGTTGACCATCAATACCGACGGTACGCTTGAATCATCCCTTATCAATACTTCCAATGGCGCAGTTGCGGCTGATAGTGAGTGCCAGCAATTTGTAGAACAACTGAAGGAAAGAGTGAGTGAAGATGGTAATTTCGTTGTAGGTAGTAGTGAGGTGGACCTCACCATTTACGATGCCGACGGAAAGCGTATTGTACGCAAGCAGGAATCCAACCTCGGCGATTTTTGTACCGATGCCTTGCGCACATTTACGGGTGCTGACATTGCTCTCATTAACGGTGGGGGTATTCGTACGGACATAAAGCGTGGCGATATTTTGTTTAACGACCTCATCAATGTGATGCCCTTCGGCGATATGATTGCTACGGGCACACTTTCGGGAGAGCAATTGCTTGATGTGTTAGAATATGCCGTTTCTGCGTTGCCTGCCGAATCAGGTACGTTCATGCAAGTCAGTGGTCTGCGCTTCCAGATAAATCAGGGAATCCCCTCCCCCGTCATAAAAGACGAAGCAGCAGGCATGTTTGCAAGCGTAGGTGAAGGCGAGCGCCGTGTCTCACAGGTTGAAGTGCTTGACAAGCAGAGCAACGCGTATCAACCACTTGATAAAACGCAGCAATATACCATCGCTACGTTAGACTATCTGATTCATGAGTTAGGAGGTTCGGGTATCTTTAGTTGCGTCACTCCCGATTTCAAATATTATGGAGCAGATATTGAAATTCTGCGCCACTACCTTGAAACAAATTTAGGTGGCGTCATCGGTGCAGAGTATAGCAATCCTCAAGGGCGCATAA
>JAZORE010000043.1:0-2290 GCA_045656425.1 Alloprevotella sp. | reverse complement strand
GAAACTTTCTGATTTTATCTATCTTGAGACCGACACAACCTTTGAATGGCCTAACATAGAAAACGAACCATACAAATGTCAAGAAGTATTTTGTCATGCACTTAGAAATCAAATTGGCGTATTGGTGGATGGAACGGTAGTCCCATGTTGTATAGACTCTCAAGGAAGTATAAATCTCGGTAATCTATATAAGCAACCCCTCAGTGAAATCCTAAATTCAGCTCGAGCAAAGAACCTATACGACTCATTCTCACGTCATCAGGTTTCAGAACGTTTGTGTCAAACCTGTCAATATGCGTTAGTAAACAAAAGATTTAGAAAGTAAACATACTCCCCTTTTCATAGCAATATTGAAACGTAGATACTATTGATCCAGCAGTATAAGAACCTTCTTACCAATACTATACGTCTCTATTCTCAAAAAACGAATCAAATTACTTAACTACAACTAATTATTACAGAAGAAAAAACACGCTCATTTATAACAACCGTACAATTCTTCTATTATAAAACAACCAATCCATTCACACATAAACTAAACTCAAAAAACAATGACAAACGATTTAGAAATTTTCAATCTTATTGAGGAAGAATACAACCGCCAATCTCGCGGAATCGAACTCATCGCATCAGAAAACTTTGTTAGTAGCAACGTAATGCGCGCCATGGGCTCGTGCCTAACTAACAAATATGCAGAAGGATATCCTGGAAAGCGCTATTATGGAGGATGTGAAGTAGTTGATAAAATTGAACAACTCGCAATCGACCGCGCATGCAAACTTTTCAACGCTACATACGCAAACGTACAACCTCATAGCGGAGCACAAGCAAACGCAGCCGTATTTCTTGCTGTCCTCAAGCCTGGTGACACGTTCATGGGCTTAAACCTTGAACATGGAGGTCACCTATCTCATGGTTCTAAGGTCAACACCTCTGGGCTACTTTATAATCCCATAGGTTATAACTTACATCCCGAAACGGGGCTTGTTGACTACGACGAAATGGAACGCATCGCACTTCAGCACAAGCCTAAACTCATTATTGGAGGTGGTTCCGCATACAGTCGCGACTGGGACTACGCACGTATGCGCAGTATCGCAGACAAAGTGGGCGCACTATTTATGGTTGACATGGCACACCCCGCTGGACTCATTGCTGCTGGTGAACTCAGCAATCCATTAGAATACGCACACATCGTCACCTCTACTACACATAAAACGCTACGCGGACCTCGAGGCGGCATCATTCTCATGAAGGAAGATTTCGAAAATCCATGGGGCTACACAACTCCTAAGGGTGAAATAAAAATGATGAGTCAGTTGCTAAATGCATCGGTATTCCCTGGAACACAGGGCGGACCGCTCGAACACATCGTTGCTGCTAAAGCAATAGCCTTTGGTGAAGCGCTGAAACCTGAATTTAAGGAATATGCAAGACAAGTGAAACGCAATGCTTCTGTACTTGCAGATGAACTTATGAAGCGTGGATTTACGATTATCAGTGGCGGAACAGACAATCATAGCATGCTCCTCGACCTGCGTACTAAGTATCCAGAACTAACTGGTAAGATAGCAGAAAAGGCACTCGTTTCAGCAGACATAACCGTAAACAAAAATATGGTACCCTTCGATAGTCGTTCAGCATTCCAAACATCAGGTATCCGACTCGGCACACCAGCCATTACGACTCGAGGAGCAAAAGAAAATCTCATGGTTGAAATCGCTGAAATGATAGAAAAAGTACTTGACAACTACGACAACCCTGAAGTCATCGCAAGCATACGTCAACACATTAACGAAAGAATGAGCCAATATCCTCTTTTTGCTTACTAAATAAGAGAACTATCATTACACATACCACTGACATTACAAGAGGAGTACATCAAAATTCAATTCACTAAATTTGTTGCATACATCTTTTGTAACTTCGTCAACCAACACAAGCCGTTTTTAAGCATATAAGAATGGAATTTCCCCCACTTATTGCTTAAAAATGGCTTTATTATTATTGTCTGGTAAAATATGTACTTTTGCCGCAATATTTCACTTAGTTTCCCTCTTTTCGTAGTTAATCAAGGTCGACGCGCCTGAATACTGCCTCTCCCTACTTTCACAGTATCCCTCACCTCCTACCGCTCCCCATTTTCATTCCCATTTCCTTATGCAAAGATACAACACGCGGGAGGAGGTTTGTCTTTTATTGTCATTTAGCATCTCAAAAAAGAGCGAAAAACCACACTTAACAATTAGACATTCAGCAAGTTATAAGCGCTGATTTTTATTTCAAAATT
>JAZORE010000042.1:0-46075 GCA_045656425.1 Alloprevotella sp. | reverse complement strand
CACCCTTTATTGATACGCTTTGAGTGTTAAGAAACAATAAAAATGTTAAATCTTCACCTTTTAGAATGCACCCTTAAAGGTTATGACCATATTTCTGACTTATTACTCGCAAAATATTGAGTAATAACTGGTTGTAAATACTTTGAATGTAATCTTACGAGCATTTTCATTCCTAAATCTGTTACAAGTATTGGTGAGTACGCGTTCAACTATGGTAATTTTACAAGTATTGTTGTAGAAGAAGGCAATCCTGTTTACGATTCACGTGAGAATTGCAATGCTCTTATAGAAACAGCAAGTAATACTTTGCTTGGAGTTTGTCAGAGTACAACAATTCCCAATACCATTGAAATCATCTCTGCAAATGTTTTCTCTGGCATAGATGGTCTTACGCATATCGACATTCCAAATTCAGTTACGACTATCGGAAGTCGAGCTTTTTATGGTTGTGACGGTCTTACGCAAGTAGCAATTCCTAACTCAGTTACAAGTATTGGTATTGGAGCCTTTGGAAATTGTACAAGCTTACAAAGTGTAACCTTCCAAAGTGTGACGCCTCCTACGGCAGCCGCTTTTATAAATTCCGACAACTCTACTATTGTCTACGTGCCCATAGGTGCTGCGAGCAATTACATCGGTGAGCCATGGAGCAACTATGATGTGCAGGAAATTAACAGCCGTGTTTTGGTTGACGGACTCTATTACAATGTAGACCTTGCAACGAAGACGGCTGAAGTGGCACAGTATGAAGAAGGTGCTCCCTATAGCGGGGACATCGTAATTCCTGCAAGCATCTCAGCTTATGGATTTGACTTTGCGGTGACAGCTATTGGGGCTAATGCTTTTAATGGCTCAGTAACACTTAATAGCATTACAATTCCTAATAGCGTTACAGATATTGAGTATGGTGCATTTCAAAATACGGGGTTGACAAGTATTTATATTCCGGCTTCTGTTACAAGTATAGAACAAAATCCGTTTCGGGAGTGTCGAGATTTGGTATCTATTGAGGTAGATAGTGATAATCCTGTTTACGATTCGCGTGATAATAGTAATGCTATTATTGAAACAGCTACCAACTTGTTGATTATAGGTTGCCATACCACCGTTATACCTTCATCTGTAACGCGTTTGGAGGGTCTTGCTTTTGGATATTTGAACGACTTAACTCATATTTCAGTCCCTGCTTCAGTTACTTCTATAGATGAGGGTGCCTTTTACGGTTGTTACTATTTAGAGAGTGTAACATTGTTCGGAGTAATGCCTCCTGCGGTTGGATCTGATGGTTTTACAGGTTGCGAAGCTATCACAACCATCTACGTTCCCCGCGATATCACAACTAATTACAATGTGTCGCCTTGGAACAATTATACGATTGTAGGAATACCCACTCCTGAAGATGGAAAGTATTACGTGTTGAAGTCTGCTGGTGAAGGTGATAGAATTGCTTATGCAACAAATGCGGGAGCAGTTGCGTTGCAGCCTGAATGGAGCAACATTACCAGTGGTAGACAAGTTTGGAAGGCTTACTTGACTGACGATGTCGTGAAGTTCCAGAATTTGTATACAGAAGGATTTATCACAACAAGTTCTGCGCTCTACAGAAGCTACACTACTTCAGAAACAGGTTCTGGATACGTGATGACTCATTTGGGTAATGGTTCCTTCCTTCTTGGCGATAATACCTATGGTTCTCCATATATTTATATGCATGCCGACAAGTCATACAATCAGGTGGTACGTTGGGAAGATGCAAGCAATGTGCAGAACGCTTGGGAATTTGTAGAAGTTCCTGCTGATGTGGTGGAAGAATTGCTCGCGCAAAAGGAACGCAACCGTACTTTGGAAGCTAAGAAGTATGCGTTGACACGTCATTACTTCTTTGGCGATTCGGAAACCTTTACCGACCACGGCTTGATTCGCAACGCTTCGTTTGTCAGCACGAACAAGCAGGAACCCACAGAAGGTCCTATCGAACATTTGCTCGATGGTGATGTCAACACTTTCTTCCACTCTACTTGGAGCACAGCTAATACGGATGACGAGTTCCACTACTTACAGGTAGACTTGGGTGAAGCGGTTAATGAATTTATATTCATATTTGCACGCCGTATCGGAACTACCCACAATGACGCTCCGAAGACGGTTCGTGTATATGCTACGAACGATCTTACTTCAGATACTTGGAATGAGCAGTTTACGATTGATATGGAGTATCGAACTTCTGCCTTTGGTTATGATGAATTGATAGCGTTTATTCAATCTGGTTCTTCCGAAGCTTATCGTTACTTTCGCATAGTTGTTGAAAATACCAACGATGGACGCACTACTAATGGCAACCTCTTTTTTAGCCTCAGTGAGTTTGGTATCTGGGATACCAGCCGCTACGGCGAATTCTTGAACAGTCTTACAGCTGATGAACAGGCTGAGATTCGTGACGCTATCGCTGATGCGAAGGCAGAATTGGCAGCTGAAGCGGCTACGCAGGAAACTATCGATCGCCTGAATGCTGCATTGAAGTTGATTAGCGAAATTGAAGTGCTTACTGATGGTGAGAACTTTACGAATGCGGTAGAAAAGGAAGCGTCACGCATTAGCTATTCACGTAACTTCAAGAACACGAATTGGCAACCTTGGTACGTGCCCTTCGAAATGGAGTACGACGCTATTAGCGATAACTTCGACGTAGCACGCTTGAACGACGTTCACCAGTTTGACGACAACAACGACGGTGAGTTTGAACGTTGGGCACTCGAAATCGAACGCCTCAAGAGCGGTGACGTGATTCAGGCTAATCTTCCCTATATGGTTCGTGCGAAGGCTACGGGAGAAACGAAGTTCTACGTTGACGACGCTACACTTTATCCCTCTGAAAGCAACAGCATTGACTGCTCATCTACGCGTGTGCTCTATACGTTTACAGGTATTTACGCTCCCATCTCGGGCGTTGACTTGCGCGAAAATGGTTGCTACATCATGAGTAGTGGTAAGCTGCTTACCCCCACGGTGTCAACGACGTTGAAGCCCTACCGTTGGTACTTGCAACCCGAAGCACGTGCAGGATATGCTACCTTCTATGCGCCCAAGCAAATCCTCGTATTTGAAAAGGATGAGTTTGGCACAACAGGTATCGAAGGTGCAGTGATGGACGATGAAAGCGCTATCTCTTGGCCCGCTGATGTTTACGACCTCAATGGACGCTTGGTAATGAAGCAGGCTACAAGTCTTGACGCATTGCCTAAGGGCGTTTACATGATTGGTGGCGTGAAGATTATAAAGTAAGGAAGAAACTCCTATATATTATTCCTTAACGTAAACAGTATGTATGTGTATCGTCCCCGAAAGGGAGTCCTATTTGGGGACGATATTTTTAATCCCTTAATGAATTTGAAACGAAACATGAAAAAGAATGTGTATATCCGTCCTGCTCTCAGAAGTGTAGAACTTCGTGTGGAGTCAGTGCTTCTTGCCAATAGTTTTGTTGAAGGCGGGCAAGAAGGTGAAGAAGGCGAAGCAGATACGCGCCGCAAATACCAATTCTCTTCTGATAATTGGTATGAAAATGATACTAAATCCAGTTGGTATTAGTATATGACAGGTGCAATAAGTTTTCACAAAATCATTATAGCACCAATCATTACTGTTGGGACAACAGTTTGAAATTTTTCTCAATTTAGAGGGTGTGTCTTCTGGGCACACCCTCTATTTTTTATATAGGTGTCCAGTAAATTTTATCTCTTTATTTTAGAGAACACGAATTTCACGAATTCCACGAATCACCATGCAGGCAAAATTTGCTAATCGCATACGAATTTCACGAATACCATCCGGATAATAAAAAACATGTTATTGACTTGCGCGTCCTTCGGTTTGTGTTATAAAATGCCCCACACGGTGATTCGTGTTATTCGAATGCGATAAGCAAAAAAATATCCCGCACGGTGATTCGTGTTATTCGTGAAATTCGTGTTCTCTTAAACATAGAAATTCTCGTTTTTTTTGGTTGAATATCTATGAGGGGGCTTGTATGAGTACAACTATCCATCATACAAAGAGTTATCTGTATTTACCGGACACCAATAATTTTTTTTAGAACACGAATTTCACGAATAACACGAATTACCATGCGGGCAAAATTTGCTAATCGCATACGAATTTCACGAATACCATCCGGATGGTAAAATTCGAGGTATTGACTTGCGCGACCTTCGGTTCGCGTTCTCTTAAACATAGAAATTCTGTATTGTTTCAGTTGAATCTCAATAAGGGACTTGTATGAGTGCAACAATCTATCGGACAAAGAATTATCTGTATTTACCGGACACAATATTTTTTGTCTCACGCGGCAATATGTCTAAATATCGCGTCGATGATTAAATGGACTTAAATGGACAACTTTGGTTCTTCACAAAACATATACCTTTGCACGAAATATCAGATTTTTAGATTTTTAACTTTAATAATATTCTTTATGACGAAATTTTACAAGTCCTTACTTACATTGCTTTTGGCATTATGCACGACTGTAGCAAATGCTTATGATTTCAAAGTAGATAACATCTACTATAATATCACGGATGCAGAAAACAAAACTGTTGAGGTTACGAAAGGGGCTGGACGTTATAATTATTTTGGTAATGTAGTTATTCCTGACTATGTAACTTACGAAGGTACTACTTATAAGGTTACTCGTATTGGCTCAATGGCTTTTTGCTATGATGAGAGTTTGGAATCCATCACCATTGGTAAGGAAATTCGTAGCGTCGCTGATTATGCATTTAGTTCTTCTTGTGAAAATTTAACTAAAGTACACATTTCAGATTTGTCAGCTTGGTGTCAAATCGATTTTGCAGATGCGTCGAATCCTGTTGCTGCGAAAAGTCAGTGTAATCTGTATTTGAATGGTGAAATTTTGGTAGACCTTGTAATCCCTGAAGATATTACTGAAATTAAGAATGAAACATTTAACAGTTGTGGTGCACTTCAAAGTGTGACGCTTCATGACAAGGTTACAAGTATCGGAGAGTCTGCTTTCCAAAGTTGTACCTCTCTTAAAAAAATCCAACTTCCTAATGGTTTGAAGAGCATTGGCAGAGAAGCCTTTTCAGGTTGTGGACTCACATCTATTGAAATCCCAAGCAGTGTAACCGAGATTGGAGTTAATGCTTTTTGGGCTAATGATGAATTAACTACTGTAACCTCAAATATCATTGCTGCAAACTTATTTAATTGTTACGGTTGGCCTCAGCAAACCGATGAGATGACACTTATTGTTCCCGCAGGTTCAAAGTCAGTTTACGCTACAACTGAAGGTTGGAACAATATTGCCAACATCGAAGAAATGGAGTATGATCACACTGTGAACGTTTCTGATGCTGGATATGCTACATTATACCTTGGTTGTGCAGCTGAAATCCCTAATGGCGTTGAGGTATATACGGCAAATGCTGTAGAAGGTAATTTGTTGAAGATGCAACCTGTTGAGGGTACAATTCCCGCAAATACTGGGGTTATCGTTAAGGCTGCGAAGGGTTCTTATAACTTCCACTGTCTTACCACCGATGTTCCTGCTATTGCGAAGAGTATGTTTAAGGGCAGTATCGTGAATAAGAATGTTTCAGTACCCTCAGGTGCTACAGCATTTGTGCTTTCAAAGGTTAATGGTGAAGTAGGTATGTATCCTGCTCAGCTTACGGATAAGGCATTCCTTAACAACGCCAATAAGGCGTATTTGATGTTGGGAGGAAAGGATTTGGGAGTGTACGACGATGAAGAATTAGATACTTCAGTTGGTGGCTCTCAGCTTAGTCTTCGTTTTGATTTTGGCGGAACTACAGCCATTGAAAAGTTGCCTACTGAGGTCGCTACGGAAAGCGTGATCTTCGATTTGAGCGGTCGCAAGGTAGAGCAGGTAACAGTTCCTGGCATCTATCTTATCAACAATAAGAAGGTGTATATCAAGTAATGCATAAAGTCCCTGAAGGTTAGATAAACTTTCAGGGACTTTGTCGTTTTTGAGGAATGAGTTACTTTTGCCTGTCATTTCAGAATTATTGCTGTCCGGTAAACGCCTCTAACTCTATGAATATAAATATGTTCGAATGGTATAAGCCCCACAGCTTGGATGATTCCCCTGAAAGGGGATAAAGCCATTAGCCCAGGGCAACGCCCTGGGTGTTGTTGCAGTCGAGACTTACGCCCTGAAAGGGCAAAAGCAATTATAAGAGTTTGAACTGCAATGCTTTTGCCCCTTCAGGGCGCAAACCCAAACATCCATTGACCCAGGGCGTTGCCCTGGGCTGGGTGCTTATTGGCCTTTCAGGCCGTTACTTCTCAAAAACTTTACCGGACACCAATAACCCTAAATATACAGCAAACTTCATCAGGGCAAACCATTATAGCGCAGCGACAAAAAAGGATTGAAGAAAATCTTCAATCCTTTTTTTGAGCCTCTTGTCGGATTCGAACCAACGACCCCGAGATTACAAATCACGTGCTCTGGCCAACTGAGCTAAAGAGGCAGTAGGTTTATGAGAAAACTTCTCAATACCCTGTTACATTCAGGTTAGAACCTTGTTCCTTCCCGTTTGCGAGTGCAAAGGTAGCACATATTTTTGAAATGACAAATAGTTTTAGAAATATTTTTATATTTTTCTTCAAAAAAGAGGTATTAGAAACAGCTTGACATGATATTTTTAGGAAAATCTAAGGGAATTACCCTCACCACAGAATGACATTCTTCAATTTAGGGTACAGGTTCTTTGAGAACAATCAGCTCTGCATTGCAATTTTACCCATCCCCTACATATCTACCATGTACAATCTGAAGCCCTCCATGATACAGCTGCGATCGACATCGCCTCGCACACCTTCAATTTCACCCGAGGCGGTGTACTGCCACATAATAAAGTCCGTACCGTCATTCAACGTTGGCGCATCCTCACGATAACGCGCAATCATCCAATGATAGCCATGAAAATACCCCACGAGATGCTTGTTATAGAAGTTATGATAGGTATAAAGCAAGGGCTTCTTGCCGTAAAACCGCTCCACTTCAGAAATAAATTGCTTCAAGTCACGGATAAACTTCTCATGGTTCACCCTACCGCGCACCTCAATATCAACAATAGGCACCAAATCCTGCTCCTCCGGTTTTACGGTTTTCAGCATATTCTGCGCCTGACGTTTCCAATTAACATTAGGACGATAGAAGTGGTAACTCCCCACACGAATCCCCGCTTGACGCGCCTCTACAATATTTTTGCGATACATACGGTCTACCAAGGATTCTCCCTCAGTGGCTTTCATGTACGCATAACTAATTTTTCGGCTACGCGCTACTGCCTTCCAATCGATTACCCCCTGATAACGGCTCACATCTATCCCTTCTAAATACCTGCGACCAAGGTAAAAGTTTGAGGTCAACACGGGCAATGCGCCTATACCGCTCATGCTACCACCTGAAATAGGAGTCACAGGAAGCGCATCGGGACTTGACGTACGCGCAGGAGAAGGATGAAACACGGTTGCACCCTTCTTCTTCGCTGCATCCTTTTTATTTTTTGTACGCGCCTCAGCAGATAGCCCTCCGACCCAAAAACACGCACACAATATATATATTATACCTCTAAGCATAGATTTATCAGCATTTATTTGCGCGCCACGCCCTTACACCACGCAAATGGCACACTACAAATGTACTTAAATAAAAAAACAAAGGCGTGCCTAAACCAACTTGTCAGGCACGCCTTTTTTGTCAGTTCGTTGCAACCGCCCCTAAAGGCAAGTTTACAACTACAAATCTATTTCACTCGAATTAAAAGCGGAGCAACTGACCAGGACGAAGCATGGTCTTCTTATTGATACGGTTAATCTTGCAAAGTTGCGTTACAGAAGTACCCGTACGGCTTGCAATTCTTGAAAGATTATCACCTTTACGCACTTTGTAGTAACGGCTGCCAGAACTTGCCACCTTGTTTTTAGTTCCTTCACCCGTAAAATAGGTATCAGACTTTTGCTTACGGAACATATAAGTATCACCCGTTACGTCTTGGTTTGCAAAGTCAAAAAGGAATGCGGGATTGATCGCTTCACCCATGACACGCGTTTCAAAGTGAAGGTGCGAACCGAAAGAACGTCCGGTATTACCACCCAAACCAATGGGTTGACCAGCCTTCACTTCTTCATTCACATCGCAAAGATACTTTGACAAGTGTGCATAAATAGTTTCCAAACCATTTTCGTGGCGCAACACAACGTACTTACCATAACCACGGCGCTCGAAACGCACGATGCGCACCTTACCATCAAAAGCAGCATAAATAGTGTCGCCAGTCTGCACCTTTACGTCGATACCCTTGTGCATACGGCGGAAACGGGGGCGATAACCAAACCCGCTCGTCACCTTACGGCTCGTGGTGGGCATAGAAAATCCGCGGAGGTCAATCTCAAGACTATCAGGAACATCAGCGCGAGAGTAACAATGTGCTGAAGTATTGTCCCAACTTTTGTAAAGATTATCAATTTCTTCTTCTACTTCAAGCATCAAAATCATCGCTACAGAGTCGGCAGCCTGAAGCTTTCTATCAATGGGAGCTTGCTTAGCAATCAAATCCTGCCCGACAGCCGTGTGAACTGCGGAGAAGGCAACAATTCCAGCAAGCAAGCGCTTAATTGTTGTAAAATTCATGTGTATAGGGATTTAACGAGTGCAAAGTTACGAGTTTCAGAAAGTTTTAACAAAATATCCCACTATTTTTTTAAGTTTTCTGAAGCCTGGTTTATGAAAAATCGACAAATTTAACATTTATACTTCTCGTTTTGCAAACTCAACCAAGCAAACAGGACTATTATTTAATTAACAATCTAATTTATAACTCACACATACACAATCACAAGCAAGTCCTCAAAAGCCATGAGGGATATTCCAAAAACAAATCGGCGTTTAATTCAAATTAACTCCCGATTTATTAAAATTAAACGCCGATTTGTTTTGAGAAACTCCCAGGCAAAAATGTTAAGGTTGCACCCACGTTTGTCTATCTCGCCTATCCCCACAAAAGAAAAGTCGTGTGGAACGAATCCACACGACAACTATTTAACATTAAACTTATGAAACTCTCACAAGAGAGGTCTATTGCTACTTACTTTTGCTTACCCTTTTCGTAGCGCTCGTTCAACCCCTTTACAACGTCAGCTGTGATGTCAAGCTGGGGATTATCGTTAAGAATAACGGCGCGCGTAAGAATAAGTGTGTACTTATGCTCCTTGTTATAGGTAGCAAGGAAACTCTGAATACTATCTTCAAGAGCCTTATTAAATTCCAATTCTTTTTCAGCAAACTGTTGTGCGTACTTTGCCTGAAGCTGCTCTACATCAGCCTGTTGTTTTGCAAACGCTGCCTGAGCATTGTTAAATTCAGCCTCGCTCACAAAGCGACCTTCTTGAAGCTTCTGCTGAATTTCAGCAGCCTTATTCTGAAGTGCAGCAGCCTTTTTACCGATAGTTGCTTGATAACCATTGTAAGTCGTTTCTAACTCCTGACGACAATCAAGATAATACTGATACTGCGCCTGAAGCGTATCCATATCTACGTAAGCTACTGTGATAGCTTCCTTAACCGTTACTGAATCATTGTTGGCTTGAGGAGCTGTTGCATTATTGCCGTTACAAGCTACAAAGAGCAGGCATACAGCAAGTGAAAGAAATTTTGTTAATACGTTCATATTATTTTGTGTTATTGAGTTTCAACGCATGAGCCACATTTTCACGAAGACCGTTAAAGCGATGCTTTTCTAAAACCACGAACAGCTTGAATCCCCTCCCTACTTGGCATGCTCACTCACTCGATTAGGATTGTCCTTGCGCATCTTTCGATCCATAGACTGCACGCAATGAATCCCTTTCTTGTTCAAATGGCGATTGCCGTCAATGTGGGTATGCACAAACTTTTTGCCCACCAAAACTTTAATGGCGAGCAACGCAAATGCCACGGCAATAATTACCAGGATGATAAGAAATAATTCAAACATTCTTCGTAAATTTGCGAGTAATTCCGCCACAAAGGTAAAACGAATAATTCATATAACCTCAAATTTTGTTATTTTTAACGATTAAACGCTATGAATAATACCCCTATGCTTCAGCCACAAGTTGTATTCGACTGTTTTTCCGCCATCTGTCAAGTCCCCCACCCCTCCAAGCGTGAGGAAAAGATGATTGCCTTCCTTGAAAAGTTTGGCAAGGACCTCGGACTTGAAACTTTGGTAGACAAAACGGGTAACGTGCTTATCAAGAAACCCGCCACCGCAGGTATGGAAGACAAAAAGACGGTTGTACTCCAAAGCCACTTCGACATGGTATGCGAAAAGAACAACGATACCGAGTTCGACTTTGACAACGACGCCATTCAAACCTACATTGACGGCGAATGGCTCAAGGCAAAGGGCACAACGCTTGGCGCTGACGACGGCATCGGTGTTGCCATGCAGATGGCGATACTTCAGGCTACAGACATCGCTCATGGTCCCCTCGAATGCCTTTTCACGCGCGACGAAGAGACAGGACTTACGGGCGCTATGGGACTCGAACCTGGTTTTGTCACAGGCGATTACCTCATCAACCTCGACTCTGAAGACGAAGGTCAGATATTTGTAAGTTGTGCCGGTGGTGCACGCACAGAAGCTACTTTTGCTTACACCGAAGAAGCGCTCCCCGCGGGTTATTTCTGCTTCAAGGTGGGTGTAAAGAACCTTACGGGTGGTCACTCAGGCGATGACATTAACAAGAACCGTGCGAATGCCAACAAACTCTTGGTACGCTACCTCTGCAACGAAATGGAAAAGATGGACCTCCGCCTCATCGACATCCAGAGCGGTGGTCTTCACAACGCCATCCCTCGCGAGGGTTGGGCGCTCTGTGCTGTTCCCATGAAGATGAAGGAACAGGTGCGCATTGACCTCAATGTATATAGTGCAGCGTTGGAAGAGGAGTTCCCCCAAACCGAACCCTCCATGCTTTGGGAACTTTCCAGCGAACCCGCTGCGACTACGTGTATCTCACCAGCCGTAGTGCGCCCCATGCTCCTCTCGCTCCATGCCCTTCACAACGGGGTATATGCCATGAGTCAGGATATGGAAGGCCTTGTTGAGACTTCAACAAACCTTGCCAGCATCCGCAAGCAGGAAGGCAAGATTGTGGTGACAACAAGTCAGCGCAGTTCCGTAGCAAGTGGTCGTGAAAACATGTCATCTGTCGTTCGTGCGTGTCTCGAACTTGGTGGCGCACAGTGCGAAACGGGCGAAGGCTACCCCGGTTGGAAGATGAACCCCAAGAGCGAAATCCTTCGCATCGCTACAGAGAGCTACCGCGCACTCTACAACAAGGAACCTAAAATCCTTGCCATCCACGCCGGCCTTGAATGCGGTCTCTTCAGCGAAAAGTACCCCCAACTCGATATGATTAGCGTTGGTCCCACCCTCCGCGGCGTACACTCACCCGAAGAACGCCTCCACATCCCCTCTGTAAAGATTGTTTGGGATCACCTTTTGGATATTTTGAAGCGCGCATAAAACAACAAGTTGTTAAAGGAGAAAGGAGAAATGAGAAATGAGAAAGACCTTGCGGACTGTAATACCGCCCCGCATGGCGCTTTCTCCTTTCTCCTTTCTCATTTCTCATTTAGCAAATCTTTCTCCTTTCTCATTTCCAAATCTATGGACATCATCCACCTGCTTCCCGACTCCGTAGCCAACCAAATTGCCGCCGGCGAGGTCATTCAGCGTCCCGCCAGTGTAGTCAAGGAATTGGTTGAAAATGCTATTGATGCGGGGGCAACTGCTATACAAATACATATTGTCGATGCCGGAAAGACGGTGATTCAGGTGATTGACAACGGCAAGGGCATGAGCGAAACAGATGCGCGCATGGCTTTTGAACGTCATGCCACCTCAAAAATTCGCTCCGCCGAAGACCTTTTCACACTGCAAACCATGGGGTTCCGCGGCGAAGCGCTTCCCTCTATTGCCGCAGTAGCACAAGTAGAACTGCGCACACGACTTGAGGGAAACGACTGTGGTACCTGCATCCAAATTGAAGGTTCAAAAATCATTAGCAGTGACGTTGTAATGTGTCCGCAAGGGGCAAATTTCATCGTAAAAAACCTATTTTTCAACATCCCTGCGCGCCGTAAGTTTTTGAAGTCCAACCAGACGGAACTTAACAACATCCTTCAAGAATTTGAGCGCGTTACGTTGGCACATCCCAACATTGCTTTCTCCCTGCATCATGGTGAGAGCCAACTGTATAACCTTCCGCCACAAAATTTCCAGCGACGCATCATTGACCTCTTTGGAAAGCGCTACGAAAAGCTACTGGTACCCGTATCCGTAGAGACGTCTTTGGTCACTATCAACGGGTTTGTAGGACTTCCCTCCAGTGCGAAGAAAAAAGGTTGCGCGCAATTCTTCCTTACCAACGGAAGATTCATGCGACATCCCTATTTCGCCAAGGGTATTTTGTCGGCATTCGACCGTCTTATCGCCGAGGGCGACCAAATCCCCTTCTTCATCAACCTCACCGTTGACCCTGCGAAATTAGACGTAAACGTGCATCCTCAGAAAACGGAAATAAAGTTTGAAGATGACGCCGCTATTTTCCAAATTCTCCAAGCTGCCGTACGCGAGACTCTCGGGCGCCACAATGCTGTGCCAAGCATTGATTTCGACACCGAAAACCGCCCCGACATTCCGGGGTTAGGCAGTATTGAAAACACTGAAGGCACACCGTTCTTTACGACGCCTACCATTGAAGTGGACGATACATTTAATCCCTTCAACACAACAAAGGACCGTCCCGAACGCGCCTGGAGCGCACCCACTTCTGCCCCCAAGGAATGGAAAAGCCTTTACGACACCCTCATCCCTACGCAGGAAGAAACGCCTGCAGAAGAATCCTCATCTCTACTTTCTGCCCTCGGCTTGGACAACGAGAGTTTATGGATCAAAGGAAACACCGAAGTGCTGCAGATTCGTGGGCGCTACATCATCACGCAAACCCACAATGGGTTGCTCATTGTGGACCAACACCGTGCCCACATCCGTATCCTCTATGAGCAATATATGAAACAGTTTACTACGGAGCATAGCATCTCACAAATGTTATTGCTCCCACTGTTGGTACAACTCTCCCCCAAGGAAGTTGCGACCCTCTCGCTCATCACCGACGAATTAGAGGCTGCAGGTTTTGAAATCAGCCCACTTGGCGGGGGCGACTTCTCCATTCTTGCCGTACCTGCTGGAACTGAGAATGCACACCCTGAACAAATTTTGGTTGAACTGCTTAACGCTGACATCTCTACCGAGAACCTCAAAGAGCGCATCACGCATACCATCGCCAACGTGCTCTCCCAACGCTCTTCCATTGCCTATGGGCAGTACCTCAGCCCTGCGGAATGTACCGACCTTCTTGATCGCCTATTTGATCTCCCCACCTCAACATTCACTCCCACGGGGCAGCGCATTTATGCGATAATGACAGACGGCGAATTGGCGCATACATTTAATTAAGAGCTATTTACAAGAGAACTTTTCCAAGAATGAGCGGGCAACATGCGCATAAGCTATTCCTACAACGGATTTCAAGAAAATGAAGTGCCGATTAGTTTTTACGAAGTGCCGATTAGTTCGAACTAATCGGCACTTCGTTTTTAGCAAGTCTCAACCAAGGTTTCTACCCTCAGTTTTCGACATCAATACACCCCTCTCTGTCATTCGACAAGCATACACTTTATATAACGTAGTAGCATCATTCTTGAAAGAGATAATGTTTAACCCAAGATTACACTCACACCTAAAACGCAAACTCAACATTACAAAGAACTTGGTTAAAATCTAAATTCAAGCTTATCACAACAATTTATCACTCAGCCGTTTGCACCGTCGCATAAATTCTTTGTAATTTTGCACCTCGATTTTGAAAGTTCATCAAAACTGCGACTTTTACCTGCACTTAGCACCTTATTATTATACCTCAAGAACAAGCGCTTTGATATGTGCGAATAGATACGCATCGCGATAATTGGCAAATGAACTTCATAGGACAAAGATTTTAACGACTTACATTATATAATAATTATGAAAAAACAATACATCACGCCTGCGCTCAAAGTGGCAACATTAAACTTTGAAGGGCTGATTGCTACATCTATTCCTAAGGCAGACATCAACATCTCCGATGAAACAACCAAGGATGATGCACTCATGAACAACCGTTTAGAACATAACTGGCAACACACTTGGGAATAGGCCCAACAGAACTTGTATCACACCTGATTCGTAGAATGCCGTAACACACGACTTTCACGATTCGCTCATATAATTATAAAGCCTCGGTTCTTTGGAATCGAGGCTTTCTGATACATAGGGAATAGTAGCGACATAAATCAACATTCCCGCCGATTATTTCAATTTTATCGGTTGTTATTTTTCAACATCACCCTGTTATTTGTCAAGCAACCAGCAGCGATTTCTTTTGTAATCCACATACTACATTTTACAAATATTTCAAAAAGTCGCAGTTTTACGTTCATTGTGTCAATCTGCAAGACAAACTCTTTAGCAGCAAACAAAATGACATCATTGCACCCACGCAATTTCCATTTGTTCGGAATTTTTGACCTTTATCTTTCACCGTTTCATGACCGCACAGAAAAAAGTTTCGTGTGCAATTCTAAAAAAAGTATAAAAAATCTTGTTAATATAAGATTTCTTCAATAACTTTGCGGTCAACCGTGTATATATTATAATTAACATCATATTAACATTTCTAACAATGGCAAACGAAAAAAGAGTTTACACCTTCGGTAATGGTGAAGCTGAAGGACGTGCTGACATGCGTAACACGCTTGGCGGTAAGGGTGCGAACCTCGCGGAAATGAACCTCATCGGTGTTCCCGTTCCTCCCGGTTTCACTATCACTACTGATTGCTGTAACGAATACTACGAAGTAGGTAAGGACAAGATGGTTGAGCTCCTCAAGAGCGATGTTGAAAAGGCTATCAACCACGTTGAAGTTTTGATGAACAGCAAGTTCGGCGACATCGAAAATCCCTTGCTCGTATCTGTACGCTCAGGTGCTCGCGCGTCAATGCCCGGTATGATGGACACTATCCTCAACCTCGGTTTGAACGACGATGTTGTTGCTGGTATCATCCGCAAGACTGGTCACGCTCGTTTCGCTTGGGACTCTTACCGTCGTTTCGTTCAGATGTACGGTGACGTTGTTTTGGGTATGAAGCCCGTAAACAAGGAAGACATCGATCCATTTGAAGCTATCATCGAAGAAGTTAAGGAAGCTAAGGGCGTTAAGCTCGACAACGAACTCGAAGTTGCTGACCTCCAGGAACTCGTTGTGAAGTTTAAGGCTGCTGTAAAGGCACAGACAGGTAAGGACTTCCCCAACGATGCTTACGAACAGTTGTGGGGTGCTATCTGCGCCGTATTTGACTCTTGGATGAACGACCGTGCTATCCTCTATCGTAAGATGGAAGGTATTCCCGCAGAATGGGGTACTGCTGTAAACGTACAGGCGATGGTATTCGGTAACATGGGTGACACTTCTGCAACTGGTGTTTGCTTCTCTCGCGACGCTGGTTCTGGTGAAAACCTCTTCAACGGTGAATGGCTCGTAAACGCTCAGGGTGAAGACGTTGTTGCTGGTATCCGTACTCCTCAGCAGATTACACTTGAAGGTTCACGCCGTTGGGCTGCGCTTCAGGGTATTTCTGAAGAAGATCGTAAGGAGAACTTCCCCTCAATGGAAGAAGCAATGCCCGAAATCTATGCTGAACTCGATGCGCTCCAGACTAAGCTTGAAAACCACTACCGCGACATGCAGGATATGGAATTCACAGTTCAGGAAGGTAAGCTTTGGTTCCTCCAGACTCGTAACGGTAAGCGCACAGGTGCTGCTATGGTTAAGATTGCTATCGACCTCCTCCACGAAGGTATGATCGACGAAAAGACTGCAATCCTCCGTTGCGAACCCAACAAGCTCGACGAGCTCCTCCACCCTGTATTTGACAAGGCTGCTCTCGCTGCTGCTAAGGAAATCACTAAGGGTCTTCCCGCTTCTCCCGGCGCTGCTTGCGGTCAGATCGTGTTCCACGCTGACGACGCTACAGAATGGGCTGCAGAAGGCAAGAAGGTGATCATGGTTCGCGTTGAAACTTCTCCCGAAGACCTCGCAGGTATGGCAGTTGCTGAAGGTATCCTCACAGCTCGTGGCGGTATGACTTCTCACGCAGCAGTTGTTGCTCGTGGTATGGGTAAGTGCTGCGTATCAGGTGCTGGTGCTATCAACGTTGACTACTACGCTAAGACTGTAGAAGTTGGAGGCGTTGTATATAAGGAAGGTGACTTCATCTCATTGAACGGTACTACAGGCCGCGTTTACGCTGGTGAAATTCCCACTCAGGCTGCAGAACTCAGCGGTGACTTCGCAGAACTCATGGACCTCTGCTCTAAGCACTCTAAGCTCGTAGTTCGCACAAATGCTGATACTCTCCACGATGCTACTGTAGCTCGCAACTTCGGTGCTGTAGGTATCGGTCTCTGCCGTACAGAACACATGTTCTTCGAAGCAGAAAAGATCGTTGCTATGCGCGAAATGATTCTTTCTCAGGATGCTGAAGGTCGCGAAAAGGCACTTGCTAAGATCCTCCCCTACCAGAAGGCTGACTTCGTAGGTATCTTCAAGGCTATGGACGGTTGTCCCGTGAACGTTCGTCTCCTTGACCCCCCTCTCCACGAATTCGTACCCCACGATCTCAAGGGTCAGCAGGAAATGGCTGAAGCTATGGGCGTAACTGTTGAATACATCCAGCAGCGCGTTCACTCTCTCGCTGAAGCGAACCCCATGCTCGGTCACCGTGGTTGCCGTCTCGGTAACACTTATCCCGAAATCACTGCAATGCAGACTCGCGCTATCCTCGGTGCTGCTTGTCAGTTGAAGAAGGAAGGTCTCAATCCTCAGCCCGAAATCATGGTGCCCCTCACAGGTATCCTCTACGAATTCGAAGCTCAGGAAAAGGTGATTCGCGAAACTGCAGCTAAGGTATTTGCTGAAGAAGGCGTAGAAGTTCCCTTCAAGGTAGGTACAATGATTGAAATTCCTCGTGCTGCCCTCACAGCTAACCGCATCGCAAGCCGCGCTGAATACTTCTCATTCGGTACTAACGACTTGACTCAGATGACATTCGGTTACTCTCGTGACGACATCGCTTCATTCCTCCCCGTATACCTCGAAAAGAAGATCTTGAAGGTAGACCCCTTCCAGGTTCTCGACCAGAACGGTGTAGGTCAGCTTGTTGAAATGGCAGTTGCTAAGGGTCGTCAGGTTCGTCCCGACCTCAAGTGCGGTATCTGTGGTGAACACGGTGGTGAACCCACTTCTGTTAAGTTCTGCCACAAGGTTGGTCTCAACTACGTATCTTGCTCACCCTTCCGCGTGCCCATTGCTCGCCTCGCTGCTGCTCAAGCTGCTGTGGAAGAAGCTAAGTAATTCCAATAATTACAGCATAAATTTAACCGCTCCCTCAGATTTGAGGGAGCGGTTATTTTTTTTAGGGCACGCCAGTAGCTCCTTAGCCATTGTGCGTCACAAACAATTTCACACAGAAATCACGGAATACACAGAAATCACTCCACGTATTTTCACGTAGTTTTGAAAGCCACGAATGGTCACTATTGTTCACGAATCGAAGGTTCTGCAAGTCAATACCTTGGAAGAGGGAGATTGGTGAATAGTGGATAGAGTGTTGCGAGTAACACCATGCGGAGGAAAATTCTGTGCGCAAAACGTCTATAGCTCACATTATTTGTTAATCCATTCTATCTCAGTATCAAGAACTATCATATAGAAATATTATAAACTGTAACACCTAATGTTTTCTGAACTTCCTTGTTGCTTACACTTAGTTTTCCACCAATGACAAGTAAAACTTTTGCTTCTGGTTTCTCACCTATAACAGATGCTTCAGCATCAAGCATAGCCTTATACTTTACGCACTGGAAAATACCTCTGAGAATGTCTGAATCAGGTGATGTTGATGGTTTGATTTCAACTGCGATTTGCGACTTCGGGAACCAAACATCTAATCTGTCACCAGATAAAAGTATATATTCAGTTATACCATTCTCTTTTGCGCCAAAAAGTTCTGGATGTGTAGCAACGTATTCTTTAAGTGCCCTATGCTCAACACCTTCACCACCAGAGCCCAAAACATGTCCTGAACGAATTTCCTCAATATCAGAAAGAGAGACAGATGCCTTCAAACCTAATTGAGCGAGGACCCAATCCCATTTGTCATAATGCATCGCTACTGAGTTGAGCTGTCTAATAAACTTTTCCTTATCCTCTTTTGACATCTTTTTATATTTATCCTCCGTGACAAAAGATAAACCATCAGAAGGAACACCAGTATTAGCATTACAAACCAGTCCATTAGGTGTGGGAATAGACGTTCCAGTCATTTCTTCAAGACGTTTCAACACTAAATCTGATGCGCCAAGCATGTGTCCTATGCTTGAATTCAGTCCAGACTTGTATCCTAAAAGTTTATTAAGGTCACCATACGTTTTATTAGTGGCCCCAGATTTAGCCCAACCGATAAGAATGGGAAGTATTTCTTTGACTTTCTTTTTTGTAGTTTCCGTAGAGATTACTTCATCAAATAAATAGGAATATTTGCCCATTGAATACGAATTATTTACATAGGTTCAACAATTCCGTACTTTCACCCCAATCTACAATAAAGACATTTTTCTCCAACATGAATAAGAGATACACACCCTTCATATATTCTACTCCACCATCCAACCTTTATACGTTGACCAGGACAATAAATTACTATTACTTACTCAATTTTCAAACCTTCAATCAGTTCCTCATTAAAATACTTCACCCATGCTTCAAATTCGTCTTGTGCAGACTGCATGGTTCCGACAAGAAATCCAGGAGTCTGACTAAACTCTGATAGCCCTCTATAGTAGAACATTTTGTGATCGTTATCAATAATGAAAGGCATAATGTCATGACGAAGACACTCTCTAAAAAGGATTAACCTGCCAACACGGCCATTACCGTCCTGAAATGGGTGAATGCTTTCAAAACGCCAATGGTATTCAGCAAGTGTATGAATGCTAATATCTTTTTGTGAATTATACCATTTTTGCAACGACTTCATTTCCCTGGCAACCTCAGCAGGTTTGCACGTTTCACGGCCACCTACTTCATTTGCCATTTTTTTGTACTCTCCAACATTAAAATACGCCTTTTGAGCATCGGCAGTTCCTGTCTTTAATATACGATGAAACTCCTTTATAAAGGCCTCTGAAAGAGGTTCTTCAATGCTATGCAAGAGATAATCAAAGGCAACAAAGTGGTTTGTTGTCTCAATAATATCGTCCACAGGCACAGCTTCCTGATCTTTGAAACCAATAGTCCGAGTTTCAAAGATGTAGCGTGTTTGTTCCTCTGTTAACTTACTACCTTCAATTCGATTGGAGTTGTAAGCAAGCAACACTTGGATTTTATGATATAAACCTCCTTTGCGACGAGTTTGTTGCTCATCAATGAGGAAAGACGTAAGTTTGTTCATGTTCTTTCTATTTAAAGGTTATTTCTCGACTACAACATCCTTGGGTAATGCTTCAAAACGCACGAGGTTATCAAGATTGCATTCGAGAAGTTGGGCTATTTTCATCATGGTCGCAAGGATAGGTTGAGCACCACTTGCACACAACTTAGTAACAGTCGCAAGAGCTTTCCCCACCTGCTCAGAAGCCATTTGGCAGTCTCACCTGTCCAACCAACATAACTTTTATTCAATTCAATTTATGATCCATCTTTACGTTTGTTTACTACATATGTATATATGCAAAGGTAATAAAGATGCACGAAAAAGTTACATTATACGCAATGTTTTTCGTGCTTCTTGCTGAAGGATTGAAATCGGAATCAGAAAGCAAACTACAATAATTATTGGTATAAACTACTCAATCAGTATTTGCATCGATGTTTCTACCTTCAGTATTTAATGGCACACAAATTGAAACAACACCTTTCAATATTCATTTCACAACATAGCATTGCTGCTATCTATTGGTGCTGTTAGTGTCAATAAAGAATTAGTAAAGTTCTGTGTTAGAATGCGACAAAACAGGCACACCTTCAGGAGTAAAGCTAATGGGTAACCATAGATAACGACTGTCGGAGGGGCACTTGGGACGCCAGATGTCTGCCATGAACAAGTAGGCGTCCTTACGTCCTTTGACGGGGAGTACAAACGTGCCTTGCGCTCCGAAGGTAATTTCTGATTTTTCGCCCACACAAGGATTGTCGTGCTGCGTCCAAGGTCCCCAAATAGTGGGTGCAGAGAACATACGTGCCGCATTAGGATCCCAACCTGTACATCCAGAGGTAATCATCCAGTAGGTGCCGTTGCGCTTGAAAATAGTAGGCGCTTCGTTCTGTCCTCCAGGTGCCACACGCACGTACTTTCCCGTGTGTGCCGTATAATCCGCAGTGAGTTCGGCGATATGCAGCGTCAGGTTCTCTTCCGAAGAATAAATATGATAGGCCTTGCCGTCGTCATCCTTGAAGAGCGTCATATCCCGCGACATTTGCCCTGTGGAGAGGTCACGCTTGAGATAAAGCCCCTTTTCTATAGCCGTACGCCACTTCTTGGTCCACCATTTCTTATAATCATTGGGGCGCAGTTGCATCATTTCTCCCCACTGCTTGTCAGACATATCTACGGGCAGCACATTGGGATTGACGCGCATAGAGCGCACATAGCGGAACGGTCCCTTCGAACTGTCACTCACCGCCACAGCAGTGCGCGCTGCATTATATCCTTGCCCCTTGAGTTCGAGGTGGAACCACATCACGAACTGCTGGGTCTTCTCATTATAAATCACCTTAGGGCGCTCCATCACGCAACCGCGCTCAATATCTGCACCAATAGAATCCACGACGGGCAAGACCACCCCGCAGTTTTCCCATTGGCGCAAGTCCTTGGAAGCGTAGCAGGTAATGCCTACCATGGCTGCCGTAGTAAAGTCACTCTTGTGCTCGCCATACCAATAATACTTCCCCTGGTGGTAAAGCACTCCCCCGCCATGGGCATTGATAGGATTTCCCTGCGTATCCACCCACTCGTTGCCATCACACAACACTCCGCAAGCCGCAGGGGTTGCACAAGAGATAAAGCACGTGATCAGGCTCGTCATCAACGCCCCCGCAAACGTTTTAGATAAGAATTTCTTAAAATACATATACGTTCCGTTTCAAATTTGCCTGCGAAATTACGCAAAATGGGCGACAAACTACAGTCTGTCGCCCATTATTTATGTAAAGATTGGGTTCATGTATTACTTGATACCCAACTTCTTTGCAATCTTCTTGGGAAGCGCATCCTTGTGGATAACGATGTTCATAGTCTTGTAAGCAACGAATGCCTTTGTAGCGTAGAACTTACCCTTGTAAGGACCGTATTCACCCCATGAGTTCTTCACCATGAAGTATTCCTTACCATTGTTGTCCTTTGCAAGACCGTAGATCTGCATACCGTGGTCGTCAGTAGTTTCCCAGTTGTCGTAAGCCACCTGACGCATTTCCTGAGTGATTGTCATTTCGTCGTCACCACCAGAGATTGTAGCGCCCTTGAAGTTGTCACCTGTCCAACGAGCAGCGTCAGAACCAGTCTTGTCGTTTGCCTTACCGTTAGAGGGAACACTTGCAACACCTGTACGAGCGTTGAAACCCTTTTCACTTACGTCAGAACCCCAAGCGAAAGTATAACCGCTGCGAACAGCTTCGTCCATTACCTGCATGAATTCATCGAGGGGAAGGTTGTAGCTTTCAGCCCAACGCCAGTTGTCCTGAATTTCGAGGATGAACTTAGAATAGAAGGGCTGGTGCATGTAGCTTGTGAGAGAAACATAATCATCGGGGTTCAAACCGAGCTCTGCAGCGTAAGACTTAGGAGTGAACTTCTTACCATCCACTTCAAACTCTGTCGGGAGAGCACCGAAGTAGTTTGTATAGATAGCATTCAAGTCCTTGCGCCAAACGGGATTGATCTTCTTGAGCTTACCCTTTGCGAGAGCTTCAACATACGCAGTAGTTACAGCGTCAAGCTGGTTTGCATTGAAGAGAGAGTCACCGTAAGGAGTACCAGGAGCGGGCATTGCAGACTGGGGAACGAGACCGTAGTTCTTCAAGCAGTAGATAGCATCGTAGAAAGAACCACCCTGTGAGAATGAAGCGTCACCGTGCGTGCGGATAGCCTTGTCAGCACGATCCATATACGTGTTGTACACGAGGAATGATTCGCAGAGGTCAACTTCGCCCTTGCCCAAACGGAGGATTTCAGATTCAAAGAATGCGAATGCTGAATATGACCAACAAGTACCACTCTGATTTTGGTCCTTGATAGGAGTAATCGCATTTTCCTTAATTACTTCGTACACAACAGAATCCTTCTTCTCCTGTGCAGTAGCGCCCATCGCCAAAGCAGCGAGCGCGAGAGTTAAAAATTTCTTCATTTTTTAATTATTTAATTAGGTTTTGAGTTCTAAGGTTTAAGGTTGAAAGCATTAAAGATTTTGTGACTCCAGGAACGCTTCCACTTCTGCTGTGTGGTAAGGAATGCGTTCGTCACCGAGGAAGCGACAACCGTCGGCAGTAATCAGCACATCGTCCTCGATGCGGATACCGCCAAAGTCCTTATAAGTGTCGATCACATCGAAGTTGAGGAAGTCCTTGTTGATACCTTCTTTTCTCCAAAGGTCAATGAGATCGGGGATGAAGTAGATACCGGGTTCGTCGGTCACCACAAAACCTTCTTCCAAGCGACGTCCGAAGCGCAAGCTTGCTGTACCGAACTGACTACTGGGGCGAGTTTCAGCATCGTAACCTACGTGGATTTGTCCGAGACCTTCCATGTCGTGCACATCCATACCCATCATGTGTCCGAGTCCGTGGGGCAAGAAGAGGGCGTGAGCACCTGCCTGGACGGCATCTTCCGTATTGCCCTTCATAAGACCAAGTGCCTTCAAGCGTTCTGTCATCAAGCGGCACACATCCATGTGTACATCGTAGTAACGCACACCAGGACGACAGTGCGTGAGTGCCAAGTCGTGGCAGTCCACCACAATGTCATAAATATCCTTCTGGCGCTGCGTAAACTTACCCGAAATGGGCGTCGTACGCGTATGGTCCGAACAATAATGGTTCACCGTTTCTGCACCAGCATCAACGAGGAGCAAGCGTCCTGCTTCCAACTCGCGATTTGAGGGATAACCGTGGAGCACTTCGCCGTGCATCGAAACAATGCTTTGGAACGAACAGATGGCACCGTGAGACGCTGCAATGCCGTCGAGCACACCACCAATGTAGCGCTCTGTAACGCCAGGTTTTGCCATTGACATCGCTGCCGTGTGCATCAGGTAACCGATATGACTTGCACGCTCCATTTCAGCAATTTCTTCTGCCGACTTCTTTGAGCGCAACTTCACTACTGCATTGATCAGCGCGAGCGAAGCTTCTGCCTTCTGCTGCGAAGGATGAATGCCCGTAAGGTCCATCAACTGAATCATCGTGTCGTGACGGTAAGGGGGCAAGAAGTGCACCTTTCTACCCTGTGCCTTTGCTGCAGAAACGAGTTCTGCCAACTTTGCCATGGGCGCCGTTTCGGCAACACCACTCTGCTGTGCCATTTCTACAACAGAAGTCACGCTGCCATACCAAACGATGTCGTCAATATCAATTTCATCGCCCACAAGGGTTTCCACACCGCTTTCGCAGTCAATCACCCCTACGAGACCATCGCGGTGTTGACCGAAGAAGTAAAGGAAACTACTGTCCTGACGGAACTTGTAAGCATTGGCAGGGTAATTCATCGGTGAATCGTTATTACCGAAAAGAAGGATCAGACCTTCACCCACCAACTGGCGCAACGCGGCACGGCGTTCAACGTATGTTTCTCTTGAAAAAAGCATAGTAACTTAAAGGCTTTGCCTCATCTAATACCCCCTTTTCAATGGGGCATAGAAAGGCATTTTATAAACTTCTTGCAAAGTTACATAAAATTACTGAATTACGGGAGCGCATCGCTCGTATTTACCCAAAAAACTTTAACTTTGCCTTGCAAAAATTACTCATCTAATTTACAATGGGAAATAACACCAATCATAATAAAGAATTATTGCGCAATGCCGGACTCGTTTTAGAGGGGGGCGGTATGCGTGGTGTGTTCACGGCTGGCGTGTTAGACTATATGCTCGACGCAAAGATTTACCTGCCCTATGGCGTAGGTGTTTCGGCAGGGGCGTGCCACGGTCTTTCCTACATGAGCCGTCAGCGCGAACGTGCTCGAAAATCTACGCTCGATATTATGTACACTCGCTCCTACGTGGGACTCAAATACTGGCGCAAGCAGCGCAGTATCCTCGACATGGACTTCCTTTACAACACGCTGCCGCGCGAAATCTATCCTTACGATTACGATACCTATTTTGCAAATCCTGCCACCTACGAGATTGTAACAACCAACTGCTTGACGGGCGAACCCAACTACTTCACGGATAAGGAGAGCGAAGACCGCATTCTCACCCTTGCCCGCGCTACGAGCAGTCTGCCTTACATCAGTCCGATGGTGGAAGTTGACGGTGTGCCCATGCTCGACGGTGGTATTTCCGACAGTATCCCCCTGCAGCGCGCCATAGACTGTGGTCACGACTTTAACGTTGTAGTACTCACCCGCAACGCTGGTTTCCGTTTCAACTCGGGTTTCTACCGCCGCACCGCCTTTATCTATCGCAAATACCCCAACCTGCGTAAAACCCTTGCGCGCCGCAACGAGATGTACAATGCGCAGATGGAGTTGGTGGAGAGATTGGAGCGCGAAGGCAAGATTCTCGTTATTCGTCCCGAACGCCCCTTGGAAGTAGGACGCCTTTGTAAGGACCCCGAAAAGATGCGCCGCCTTTACGATGAAGGATATGAGGTGGCGAAGCGCACGTTTGAGAGATTTTTAAAGGGATAGGATGTATGTACGCTGCGACGCTGTCGCAGCGAAGGGAACAAGATTCTTTCTCAACCTCCCCCTTTCTCCTTTCCCCGTTCTCCTTTAATCCTGCTACGCAGTCTTGACCTCCCCCCTTTCCCCAGATGGTTCTCCACATCTTCAACCCCTCCCACGACGAGGCCCTTGGTTTTGGTTCTCCGTATTACGTTCCCACGAAAGCAGCGATGTTGCTTGCGCGGGAACGTTGCACGTTGCCAGAATTGTGGGCGAAGCCGGGGGATGCGATACTTTTAACGGACGACAGAGAGCGTCCTGTGGCTAACGATACGGACAAGCCCTTCCTTTATATATATAAGCGCGAACTTACCCCGAAGTTTATCCATAAAATCACGCGCATCGAACCCTGGGGGTGGAATGCTTACCTGCGCCACACCCTGCGCCGTCTCGGCATCCCCGACACACTTTTACCCACCGATGAAGAACTGGAACACCGCCGCCGTTTGAGCAGTCGAGAAACCGCCATCACCCTACTCCATCGCCTAACCGTGGAAGATGAAACACTTGCAGGGCGCGCCACCTGGTGCTCCACGATTGAAGACGCCTGGGAAGCGGTCCGCACATACGGCAGAGCGATGGCAAAATCCCCTTGGTCGAGCAGCGGAAGGGGTGTATTTCGCGTAGAAGCGGAAGACAATGTGATTCCAGCTGATGCCCGTATGCGCAATATCATCAAGCAGTACGGCGGCATCGCCATAGAAGAATATTGCGAGCGTATCCAAGACTTCGCCCTTGAGTTCTACGCACGAAAAGACGGAACCATTACTTACGCAGGACTCTCCGTGTTCAACACTTCAGTGGGTGGCAATTATTTAGGGAATATTGAGGGCACACAAGCGGAACTACAAAACCTCATCAACCGCCTTATCCCCCGGAATCACGTTGAAGCGTGCATTGAGCGCCTCATCTACCACCTTCAAGCACTAATCGAAGGGCACTACTTGGGCCCGCTGGGAGTTGACCTTATGGTAGTAAAACAAGAAGACGCCCTTAAACTCCATCCTTGCGTTGAAATCAACTTGCGCAACACGATGGGGCATGTAGCATTACTGTTAAATAACAAAAGGTGAGACGCAACCGATGCGTCTCACCTTTTGTTATTTAGAGATTCTCACATTTACTTGGTTCCCGTAGAACGGCGAAATTCGCTGGGCGACTTTCCAAAATGCGCACGCACATATTTTCCGAAGAAACTGGCGTTAGGGAACTGCAACTGATAAACAATTTCCTTGATAGACAGGTCTGTATGTAATAGATAGTGACGAATGTCGTTTTCTATGAATTCTGTAATCCATTGTAAGGCGGTTCGCCCCGACACTTTCTTACATACTTCCGAAAGATGCTTCGCTGTCACACAGAGTTCTGAAGAATAGTGGTCGATGAATCGTGGACGTGGATGCGTAGTTTCCAGCAAATTGATAAAACGCAGGAAAAGTTTTTCACTCTGTCCCACCTCAAACTGCTTCGCTGCGAGTTCCTCAAACATGTGCGCTCCAATGATTTCACAAAGCATACCTTTCACCAATAAGTGCACCACATCTTTACGAAACGCATGCTCGGTATCCTCAATCTTAAGCCTTAAGAGTTCACCATAATGTTTGAAGACAGCCAATTCCTTTTCTGAAAGTCTAAGGATATGGAATGAACGATCAAGGTTTAGTAAGGCCCCAACAATCATCTGAGTATTGGGTATAAAATCCATAAGCATACGGCGCGAAACTACTATAAAACTGCCGCGCAATCCGTTATCTACTTCCATCTCACGACGGAATGTAGAATTGGGCTTACAGACTATAATGTCTCCAGCCTTCACCTTCGTCTGCACACCGTTGATTTCAAATTCTCCCTCTCCTTCTCGGATAAAAAGAAAGATTGCATCCATCATTAGTGCAAACTCTCCATTACCTGCAAGGATGCCATTCTTTACCTTTTCTGCCTCGCTCACAATGATGAAGTCCTCGCACGCATACGTGTACTGATTAGACAAAGCCAACATATCTTTTATTGTAATTTCATCTATCATGTCTTTGACTACAATTTGGTTTGTGAGTGCAAAGATAAAAACTTTATTCCATACACGCAGTTTTTAGAAACATAACATTTATGTTCTTTTTTTCGGATTCCTTTCTCAGTGCTCAAAGGCCACATAATTTGAGTTCCACCACTAAAGGCAGGTGATCGCTTACACCTCCGTGATAATGCGTCCCAAGATACATTCGCTTCGGTCGGAAGCGAGGGGTAATAGCGTCCGATTCTTGTTCTAAGAGCAAGGGCAATGTTAAAATCTGAGTGTTTTTCGACACACATTTCAAAGGAGACTCAGGGTGAAATAAAGAAGCCGACACGATTAGATGGTCAATGCGTTCCCACTTCCCTTGATAGTAATAAGTGCCATCCACTTGAGGTAAGTCGGTTGCCATAGGCGGCAAGTCATAAAGCGGCTGTTGCGCTTTAGAAAACATTTGTTTCGGCACATCGTCCATTTCAGGACTAACGACTCGTAACGTCTGCCGCAAAGCCTTGTCATGCACCTCATCATTTAGGTCCCCCATGATTACTATTAAGGCATTGGGACGTTGTCGCTGGATGCTATCCACCTTATGCCGCACAACCTGAGCCGCACTACAGCGTTGCTTTTCCGTCATGCGTTTTCCTCCCCTCCTACTGGGGAAATGGGCAACAAATAGGGTGAGGGTATCAAGCGTAGGCAGCAATCCTTCGACATACAGCACATCACGCGTAGGGCGCTGTCCTTCACGTTGTGGCACACGTAAGTCTTCGCGATGAATAGGTCGGAATCTTCCAGGTTGATACAGCAATGCCACATCTATACCACGCACATCAGGTCCGTCCGTAACGATATAATCATACCCTAACCGCGCTAAGGAAGTACGTTGAGTAAGATGCTTCAACACCGTGTCGTTCTCCACTTCCACCAACCCCACCAACTCCACAGGGACGTCGCCTCCTGCAGCAGCAATAACGCGCGCCAAGCGCCCTTGTTTCGCCCAATAGCGTTCAGACGTCCATTGGCGACTGCTATTCGGGAGAAAATCACAATCATCACGCAGGGGATTGGGAACCGTATCAAAAAGATTCTCCACATTATACTCCATAATGCGGAAGCGCTCCTGAGCGGCAACCGTGATAGTGGTTACAACACTCAGGAGCGCCACTATAATGATTATATTGCGCACACTATTCATGATGGTAAGGTTCACCCTTAATAATGGTCATCGCACGGTAATACTGCTCTACGAAGAAAAGGCGCACCATCTGGTGAGAGAAGGTCATGCGTGAGAGCGACACTTTCTCGCGTGCCAGAGCGTAAATGTCGGGCGAGAATCCGTAGGGTCCTCCTACGATAAACACCAACCGGCGCGACACCGTCTGTTGTTTCTGTTCCAAATAACGGGCAAAATCTACACTACGAAACTCCTTGCCTCCTTCATCCAAGAGCACGATATAGTCCCCCTCCTTCAGGCTCTTCTTCAAGAGTTCTGCCTCACGCTCTTTCTGCTGTTCGGGCGTGAGTGCCTTTGTATTTTTAAGTTCAGGAATCACCTCAAGGTCAAAAGGTTGATAATGCTTTACGCGTTGCACATACTCATCAATGAGTGCCACGAGATGCTTATCAATTGTTTTACCTATAACGAGGAAAAGAGTTTTCATAAATAGAGGATTATAGAATTAGACGGCGCCGTAACAAAAACAAATTAGGAGATAAATCAAATTAACTTGGAGATAATTCAAAATAACTCGAAGATAGTTTTTGGGATCTTGGACCTTTTTGTTGCTTTGTCTGATATCAGTCCCACGACCTTAGACCTTAAAAGCAAAAAGAGGGGTTCAATCGTCTGTAGAATGCCAAAATTGCCAACTAGCTTCAGCTTGCAAATGCAACATTTCGAGTCCGTTTTTAACCACAGCCCCTTGCGCACTTGCCTTCTTCATAAACGCCGTTTCAAGTGGGTTGTAAACAAGGTCGTAACAGAGGTGAAGCGGTGTAAGCAGGTGATAAGGTAAATTCGGAGCCTCATCCACATGTGGAAACATCCCTACAGGCGAACAATTCACAATCACGTGATGCGCTGAAAGCACCTCTGGCGTCAATTCTTCGTAAGTAAGCGCGGCTGTACGCTTGGTACGGCTGACATAAGTGGGGGCGATTCCGAGTTTCTTTAAGCCAAAGACCACCGCCTTAGACGCACCGCCACTTCCAAGCACCAACGCACGGCGGTGGTGCGACTTTAGCAACGGAGTGAGGGAGTTTACAAAACCTATCACGTCGGAATTAAATCCTTTCGTGTGTACCCCTCCATCCTTATCGCGCAATATGCGCACTACATTGACGGCACCAATCTCTTGAGCCTCATCACTGAGTGCATCAAGCAGAGGTATTACCGCTTGTTTATGGGGAATCGTTACGTTCACACCGCGCAGATTTGGACGTTCGGCAATGAGCGATGCAAACTGCGCAATGTCGGGGATCTCAAAGTTTGTATATGTCGCCGCAATCCCCTCACGAGCGAATTTTTCAGCAAAGTAACCTGCCGAAAAACTATGTCCAAGGGGATAACCCACTAATCCGTATGCGTCCATAGTTTGTTGTTGAAAAGTTGACACGTTGACAAGGTACAAGTAGACGAGAAGGTTGCTGAGATAAACGGGAGTTCCTCCGCATGGTAGACAGTCTCAGTGCTCCTTTCTCATTTTTCATTTTCCTATTCCTACTTTGCAGCCGTGTAAAGTGTGCTAAGCCCAAATGTAAAGCGCTTAAATTCCACATCTTGGAACCCAGCTTTCTTTAAGATTTCTTGCATTACCTCTCCTTGGGGAAAGGCTTCCATGGTCGCAGGGAGGTAGGAATATGCTTGCTTATCTTTTGATATAAGTTTGCCAACAAATGGCATCCACACGCGAGAATAGAAGCGGAAAAGTTGCTTCATCGGAAATTGCTGAGGTGTCGTCAGTTCTATGATGACCAATCGACCTCCAGGACGCAGGATGCGAAGCATTTCACGGAGTCCGCGATCAAGGTCTTGAAAGTTGCGCACCCCATAGGCGACTGTAACGGCGTCAAAACTATTATCTGGAAAACTCAATGCCATACAATCCTCCTTTTGGAAGGTAAGCACCGTTCTGTACTCACTACGAAGTGCTTTTTGACGGGCAACACTGAGCATCCCTTCCGAAAGGTCTGCTCCAACAAGTGACTCGGGGCGGAGCATCTTGGCTGCTAACAACGCAAAATCACCCGTTCCCGTTGCCACATCGAGCATACGTTGCGGAGCATAGGGCTTCAAGGAAGCTATAGCCGCCTTGCGCCAATGCTTGTCTATTCCAAGAGAAAGAGCATGGTTCAAAAGGTCATAACTATGGGCAATATTGTCAAACATCTGCTCAACCTGCTTGCCTTTTTCCCCTTCCTGACTATAAGGTTTTATTGTTTCTTGTTTGTAAGCCATAATGATAATAAGCCGTAAGGAGCGCCCCAACCCCGTTCGCGGTTCCGTTGTTAGCCATGCGCGCCCATACTTGATTATACTGCAAAATTACGTATTTTGCAGTATTCACAAAGTGCAAGAATAGGGTTTTTAATGCCAAAGTTTCCGTTTTTTGGCACGAGCTAAGCCTCTACGTTAAAAAACATGAAGCAAAAAGGCGCACATCCCCGATATTTTACTTAATTTAGTCCCGAATTTATACACTTAAACACATCTATATTATGGTATCAAACTTATTTTGGCTCATCCCAGCAGCGTCGTTGCTGGCATTGTGCTTCGCGTGGTTCTTCTACGCACAAATGAAAAAAACTTCTGAAGGTACGGAACGCATGGCGTATATTGCCGCAGCAGTACGTTCGGGAGCAATGTCTTATTTGAAGCAACAGTATAAGGTTGTAGGCGTTGTGTTCATCTGCCTCGCTTTGTTGTTTGCCATCATGGCGTATGGTTTCAACCTTCAAAACGCTTGGGTGCCCGTAGCCTTCTTGACGGGTGGCTTCTTCTCAGGTTTGGCTGGTTTCTTGGGCATGAAGACGGCAACTGCTGCCTCTGCGCGCACGGCTAATGCTGCTCGTGAATCGCTCAACGGCGGATTGCGCATCGCCTTCCGCAGTGGTGCGGTGATGGGTCTCGTTGTTGTAGGACTCGGTTTGCTCGACATTTCTTTCTGGTACTTGCTCCTCGACCACTTCGTGCCCGATGGTGCTACGCCCACGGCGAAGTTGTGCATGATTACCACAACGATGCTCACCTTTGGTATGGGTGCTTCAACGCAGGCATTGTTTGCACGTGTCGGTGGGGGTATTTACACCAAGGCTGCCGACGTGGGTGCCGACCTTGTGGGTAAGGTGGAAGCGAATATCCCTGAAGATGACCCCCGCAACCCTGCAACGATTGCCGATAACGTAGGTGATAACGTGGGTGACGTAGCGGGTATGGGCGCTGACCTTTATGAAAGTTATTGCGGTTCGATCTTGGCAACGGCTGCGCTCGGTGCTGCGGCTTATATGGCAAGTGGTAATGTAGAAATGCAATACAAGGCGGTGATTGCGCCGATGTTGATTGCGGCGGTGGGTATTGTGCTCTCGTTGGTGGGTATCTTTGCCGTGCGCACCCATGAAGGTGCGAAGATGAAGGACCTCCTTCGCGCTTTGGCGGTAGGTACGAACTTGAGCTCGGCACTCATTGTGATTGCTTCGTTTGGCGTGCTTTATTTGCTCGGATTGGAAAACTGGTGGCAGATGGGTTGCACCGTAGCAGTAGGTCTTGCCGTGGGTATAACAATCGGTCAGGCAACTGAATATTACACTTCACAATCCTATAAACCCACACAGCGCATCTCAGAAAACGGTTTGACGGGTTCAGCTACCGTAATCATCTCTGGTATTGGCGTAGGTATGCTCTCAACAGCCATTCCCGTGATTGCCGTAGTGATTGGTATCATCGCTTCTTACCTTCTCGCAACAGGAGGTGACATGAGCAACATCTCCATGGGACTTTACGGTATCGGTACTGCCGCTGTGGGTATGCTCTCTACCTTGGGTATTACCCTTGCTACCGACGCCTACGGACCTATTGCCGACAATGCTGGTGGTAATGCTGAAATGAGCGGACTTGGCGCTGAAGTGCGCAAGCGTACTGACGCCCTCGACTCACTCGGTAACACTACAGCTGCCACAGGTAAGGGCTTTGCCATCGGTTCTGCCGCTTTGACGGGTCTTGCCCTCTTGGCTTCTTACATTGAAGAAGTGCGCATCGGTCTCGAACGCATTGGCACAACTACTTTGAACATTGACGGAAGAATTGTAGAGTTGCAACAGGCAACCTTTGCCGACTTCATGCGCTACTATGAAGTAACGTTGATGAACCCCAAGGTGTTGGCAGGTATGTTTATCGGCGCAATGATGTCCTTCCTCTTCTGCGGTCTCACAATGAACGCTGTGGGTCGCGCGGCTGCCAAGATGGTAGAAGAAGTGCGCCGTCAGTTCCGCACGATTAAGGGTATTCTCACGGGCGAAGCAGAACCCGACTACGAACGTTGCGTTATGATTTCCACACGTGCGGCTCAGCAGGAAATGATTGTGCCCTCACTCATTGCTATTGCCATCCCCATCTTGACGGGTGTTATCTTCGGCGTATCAGGTGTTCTCGGTTTGCTCATCGGTAGTTTGAGTTCTGGTTTTGTACTCGCCGTATTCATGGCAAATGCCGGCGGTGCGTGGGACAATGCCAAGAAGTTTGTTGAAGAAGGCAACTTCGGCGGCAAGGGTAGCGATGCCCACAAGGCAACTATCGTTGGCGACACCGTAGGTGACCCCTTCAAGGACACGTCTGGTCCTTCGCTCAACATCTTGATTAAGTTGATGAGCATGGTGAGCATTGTGATGGCTGGTCTTACGGTAGCTTGGAGTTTGCTCTAAGCGTACCTATTTGTAAGTAGGCAGATATACGGGATACATCCCTGATATTAGGAGATTGTTTCAAACAATAGAATTTATCATTGGGAAATAGAAAAAACTAAGTGCCGAATATTTTGAACTAATCGGCAGTTAATTAAAATTATTCGGCACTTAGTTTTTCTACTATCCATGAATCTTTTTACCAAGCCAAACACCCCTACTCTTTTGACGCATACAACTCATATTTTTAATATTATGAAAATTAAACTTATCCTTGCCGCCCTATGTTGCGGCGCTTTCGTCTCATGCACGCAGCGCGAACAGGCGAATTACCAGGTAATTCCGCTTCCGCAGGAGATTAACCTCACTGAAGGTAAGTCCTTTGTGCTTGATAAGAACGTCAAAATCGTCTTTCCTGAAGACAACGCTCTTATGCAGCGCAATGCCGAATTCTTAGCTGACTATATCAAGGAGGCTACAGGCATTGAGCTCACTACGACAACAGATGAAACGGCAACACCTGCCATCCGCTTGGCACTTGGTGTAGAGAATGAAAACAAAGAAGCCTATCTTATGACTATTGAAGCGGGACAAGTAGGCATCACGGGCGCTTCTGAAGCAGGCGTATTCTACGGCATCCAAACCCTCCGTAAGTCGCTCCCCAAGGCTACGGCAAGTGCTGTTGAACTTCCTGCGGCTAACATCTACGACTACCCACGCTTCTCTTACCGTGGCGCACACTTTGATGTGTCACGCCACTTCTTCCCCGTGGATTCTGTAAAGCGCTTCATCGACATGCTTGCGCTTCACAACATCAACCGCTTCCACTGGCACCTTACCGACGACCAGGGCTGGCGTATTGAGATTAAGAAGTATCCCGAACTCACTACGGTGGCAGCTTACCGCCCTGAAACAGTAATTGGTCGCAACAGCGGAGAGTACGACGGCACTCCCCACGACGGACATTACACTCAGGACGAAGCGCGTGAGATTGTAGCTTACGCAGCTGAACGTCACATCACCGTTATTCCCGAAATCGACCTCCCAGGTCACATGCAGGCAGCGCTTACCGCTTATCCCCACCTCGGATGTACGGGTGGTCCGTATGAAGTGTGGAAGATGTGGGGCGTATCTGAGAATGTACTTTGCGCAGGTAACGATGAAACCCTCCGCTTTATCGAAGATGTGTTCACGGAAATCATTGACATTTTCCCTTCTGAGTACATCCACGTTGGAGGTGACGAATGTCCGAAAGTTCGTTGGGCTTCATGTCCCAAGTGTCAGAAGCGCATCAAGCAACTCGGCATCAAGGGTGACGCGAAGCATACAAAGGAAGAATACCTCCAAAGTTTCGTAATCAACCATGCCGAAAAATTCCTCAACAGCAAGGGACGCCAGATCATTGGTTGGGATGAAATTCTTGAAGGTGGTTTGGCACCCAATGCTACTGTGCATGCATGGCGCGGATTCGGCGAAGCCATTGAAGCCGCTCGCCAGGGGCACGACGTAATTATGTCGCCCACAACATTTATGTACTTCGACTACTACCAAACTAAGGATACCGAAGGTGAACCTCTCGCTATCGGTGGTTATCTCCCCTTGGAAAAGGTATATGAACTCGAACCCGTTCCTGAAGTGTTGACAGCCGAAGAAGCAAAGCACATTATCGGTGCACAGGCTAACCTTTGGACAGAATACATCCCCACTTACAGCCACGTGGAATACATGGAACTTCCCCGTATGGCGGCACTTGCTGAAGTGCAGTGGACAATGCCTGAATTGAAGAACTACGACAACTTCCTCCAGCGCATTCCCCAGATGGTGAAGACCTACGACATGAAGGGATATAACTATGCGACACACGTGTTTGACGTAACCGCTTCATTTGATCCCGATACCGTGAAGAATGCGTTGATGATTACGCTCAAGACTATCGACAACGCGAATGTTCACTACACCCTTGACGGCACAGAACCCACTTCAGCATCTCCGCTGTATAAGGAACCCATTGCCATTACGGATTCTTGCACCTTTAAGGCGCGTGCCGTTCGTGGCGAAAAGTTGGGTCGTGTGATTGGCGAGAAGATTAAGTTCAACAAGGCAAGTATGAAGCCCATCACTATGCTGAAGCCTATCAATAAGCAGTATGAATTTGGTGGTGCTCCCACATTGGTGGACGGTCTTAAGGGTAATGGCAATTACAAAACCGGACGTTGGATTGCTTTCTACCGTAACGACATGGAGGCAGTGATTGACCTTCAAAAGGAAATGGAGATTAGCAAGGTGGGCATCAGTACTTGCGTGGAAAAAGGCGACTGGGTGTTTGACGTACGTCACTTTGCCGTAGAGGTGTCCTCAGATGGTCAGAAATTTACGGAAGTGGCTACTGGCGATTTCCCCGTTTTGACGCTTGAAAACGCCAACGGTATTTACGACCATGAGATGAATTTCACACCCGTCACTACGCGTTACGTTAAGGTTATTGCCGCTCCCGAACATTCGCTTCCCGAATGGCACGGAGGTAAGGGACATCCCGCCTTCCTCTTTATTGACGAAATCGAAATTCAATAATGTTATGAATCTTGGCACCGAGTGAGTAAACATTTCCCCACTCGGTGCACCAAGATACTATTCAATAGTTACAATCATGAAAGAAAGTTTTTTAAGTCTCGTATCATTCGCCCTCTGCTCGCTCCTTTCACTCCCTATTGCGGCACAAAGCGAAACTGTTGTAACCCTGGCTGGTAATGCCTACGTTACAGAAGGTAAAGCTCACATTGACGAAGGCCGTTCTGCCATCCGAAATTGGAACAACACCGACGCTGTCATCAGCTTCTACTTCAAAGCTGAAAAAGCAGGCAAGTTTGACCTTACCCTTAAAGCAAAGGGACATTCGCAAATCGAAGTTTCTTTGTTGGGCAAGACGAAGAAGGTAAAGCTCAACAGTGATGAACTTACCGATGTCAAGGTGGGTACCTTCAAGGTGAAGAAGGCGCAATATGTTAAGGTGGACATTCGTGGCAAGAAGATTCTTGAAGGCGAAAAGTTCGGTAATGTTGCTGCGTTGCTCGTAGGTGGTGAAGTAGGTCCCGTAGTTTGTGTGAACGAAAAGTTCAGCACGCACTTCGGTCGCCGTGGTCCTTCGGTACACTTGGGCTATCCCTTCCCCCGCGAAGAGAAAATCGAATGGTTCTATAACGAAGTGGTAGTACCCGAAGAAGGTGATATCCCCAGCAGTTACTACATGGCATGCGGTTTTGGCGAAGGATATTTCGGTATGCAGAACAATAGTCCTCATCCCCGCCGTATTCTCTTCTCAGTATGGAGTCCTTTCTCTACAGACAACCCCGCAGAAATTCCCGATTCTTTGCGCGTGCAACTTATTAAGAAGGGCGAAAGAACTAAGGTCGGAGAATTTGGTAACGAAGGTTCAGGTGGTCAGAGCTACATGCACTACGATTGGAAGGCTGGCGAACGTTGTCGCTTCCTTATCGGTGTGCGTCCCGACACAAACAATACTACTGTTTACACTGCTTACTTCTATGACAATCATGAGAGCAAGTGGGTGCTCGTAGCTTCTTGGCGTCGTCCGCAAACCAACACTTGGTACACCAATGCGCACTCATTCTTGGAAAACTTCAACCCTGTGATGGGATACATTAACCGTAAGGCGTACTACCAAAACCAATGGGCGCGCACCGTAGACGGAAGATGGATTCCTTTGAAGAATGCCCGCTTTACATGTGACGAAACTGGTCGCACAAAGATGCGCCTCGACTACACAGGCGGCACTGCAGAAGGCGGTTACTTCCTCTCAATGGGCGGTTTCTTTGATGAATACCTCACTACAGGCACAAAGTTTGAGCGTACAGGTAACTTCACTCAGGCTCCTGACATTGATTTTTCTACACTTGAGTAGAAATACTCATAAATTATCTTTTTGTAAGGTTAATTTAGAAAATAATTAGCAAAATGTTTGGCAATTTCCAATATTGCTGTTATTTTTGCCAACATAAATAGGAAAACATGAGAAATATTACAATACATAACAGTTGGTGGCGTCACTTACTACTCTTAAAGTCGTAAGCAGGAACCTCTGTATGTATATTATAATATGTGTACTCAAGGGCACTCCGTCAAACTTACGACGTGAGTGCCCTTTTTATTATTAAAAATGCTACACAATCCCAATTCCTATTGATGCAAGGGAAGCATCACATCGTTTAATCTAAAGAACCTTATAAAATCTACTTCTTATGACACAAAACTTTACTGTAACTGAACAGGGATATTACGGAAACTTTGGCGGTGCCTACGTTCCCGAATCTCTTTTGAAATGCACACAGACTTTAGCGGCGAATTACCGTCGTTACATTGACGACCCGGAATTTCAAGCCGAATACCGCGCCCTCCTGCGCGACTATGTAGGGCGCCCCACCCCACTTTACCGTTCAGAAAAACTGAGCAAATTACATGGGTGCACCATCTATTTGAAACGTGAAGACCTCTGCCACACAGGTGCCCACAAGATTAACAATGCGATTGGGCAAGTGCTTTTAGCAAAGCGCATGGGGGCAAAGCGTATAGTGGCAGAAACTGGCGCTGGGCAGCATGGAGTTGCCACCGCTACGGCATGTGCATTGATGGGCTTGGAATGCGTAGTGTATATGGGCGCAGAAGATGTAGTGCGCCAGCATCCAAATGTACAAAAGATGCGCCTGCTCGGAGCAAAGGTGGAAGCGGTAACTGAAGGCAATCGAACCCTTGAGAATGCAGTTGATGCCGCCCTCCGCGCATGGAGCGAAAACCCGACGGATACGTATTACCTGCTCGGTTCTGCCGTAGGTCCTCACCCATTCCCCGACATGGTAGCACGCCTGCAAAGCATTATCAGCGAAGAGATGCGCAAACAGCTGCTTGAACAGGAAGGACGAGAATTACCCGACTATGTAGTAGCATGTATTGGCGGAGGCAGTAATGCGACAGGTAGTTTCTTCCATTTCTTAGACGAGCCATCTGTCAACCTTGTCCTTGCGGAAGCTGGAGGTGAGGGTATCGAAACGGGGCGTCACGCGGCTTCCTTAACTTGTGGGCAAGAGCGCGTGTTACACGGTGCGAACACAATGGTATTACCCCACGCTGGCACCTTATCAGAAGGTCCTTATAGCATCTCTGCGGGGTTGGATTATCCTGGTGTAGGTCCACTTCCGGCTCATCTTATCAGTAGCGGACGCGCAAGCGTACTTCCCATCACCGACAAGGGGGCTTTAGACGCCGCCTTCACACTTAATCGCTTGGACGGCATACTTCCTGCATTGGAGTCGGCACATGCATTGGCGGCATTAAGCAAAATGACGTTCAAACCCGAAGACATTGTAATATTAACCCTTTCGGGAAGAGGCGACAAGGACATTGACACGTATTTACACAGAGCCAGTGTACGCTAAAAGCACTCTTTTTGATACAACAACCGAGATACAAAAAATTAAGTGGGAGATAGTTTGAATTATCTCCCACTTAATTTGAAATAAGTGCCGATTAGTTTTGGGGCACTTTGAATACAAACAGAGTTATTTCTACCGACACCTGAATACAATGCATATTGGTGCTTCAACCACCTATCGTGCTGTAATATGGAAGCAAGCACTGCGACGGTATTCGTATTTCACGTAACACGTACCCAAATCACGTTGATCCTCCAGCACTTCTGCCAAAATCTGCTTCAAAGTACTCATCGGAATGGGTCGCTTAGGTGACGAATTCGGATTCTGAACCATCACAAAATGGTTATAACTGATGTCAAACGTTGTACCATGTTGGTGGCAACTGTTTTGGCTGGCATTCACATTGACACGTCGCAATTTCTTCACGTCATTTTCCGTGCGCAAAACGGAAGTCAACACCAATTTATGCATGGGAATACCCTTTGTAACGCAGGAATCCATGAATGCACGGGATATTTCCTCCAAACAAACGGCAGCTCGAGGCACGAGGTAGGGAATAGAGTGTGTCAACTTCTTCACCGTGTAGTAAGGATTGTCTCCAACAAACACCAAACTATCTTTAGTTGCCGCTGCCGCCTTACGGTCAGCAATTCTGTCAATTCCCACACGTGAAGCTGTCGCTATTTGCACGTCGTTGAGGTCGTTAAACACACGAACATAACTACTAACGCCCCTCACCTTGTTCTTCACAGGACGACCTCGGTAATCCACAAGTTTAACGTCGGCACGAGGTTGTTGATAAAGTTCATCAACCTTCTTACTGTGCCTCAAAATGCGGTTGATCATCGTGGGGTCATCAACAGGAAGGGAGAACGTTGCAGTGTCAGTAGACACATTTTTTACGGCATCCTCTTCATCCACCTCGTCAAAGCCTGCGCTTCCATCAATCATAAGCGAGTCAACAGTTGAAGGGAGGTATTCTTCTGCACTTGCCATCAAAGAAGAATCAACAGTTCCAGAAAGAGTACACACATCGGGTCGGACGATACGCACGACGTAGAGCACCCCCACTATGACAAAAAAGAGGACAAGAAAATGTATTTTTTTGAATTTTATGGGTAAGGACATGGGGCTAATTCATTTTTCCACGCAAAATTACTAAAAATATATCATAGGAATGTTTAATTTTGCAGTGTGATTGAAAAACATTTTATCTTAGAAGAGGCTGACCCCGTAATTTTCTATGGGGCGAACAATGCCAACCTGCGTATGTTGAAGGCGCTTTGCCCGAAATTGCGCATCGTTGCGCGCGACAATGTCGTCAAAGTGATGTGCTCCGAAGAGGAGATGGCAGACTTTGAGGACCTCTTCCGTTTGTTGGAAGCTCACTGCGTGAAGTTTAACCAACTCACGGAGGAAGACATTCTCAACATCATTAAGCGTGGCAAGACACAGAAGCAACACCAGGAGGGTGTGATTGTTTACAGTACGGGAGGCAAACCCATCACGGCGCGTTCCGAGAATCAGCGTCGCTTGGTTGAGGCTTATGCCAAGCACGACATGCTCTTCGCCATCGGTCCTGCGGGTTCGGGTAAAACTTATACCGCCATCGCCCTTGCCGTGCGCGCATTGAAGAATAAGGAGGTGAAGAAAATCATCCTCAGTCGCCCCGCCGTAGAAGCAGGTGAGAAACTCGGCTTCCTCCCCGGCGATATGAAGGATAAGATTGACCCTTACTTGCAACCCCTCTACGATGCCCTTCAAGAGATGATTCCTGCGGCAAAACTGCAGGAGTATATGGAGAGCAACATCATCCAGATTGCGCCACTCGCCTTTATGCGCGGACGCACTTTGAACGATGCCGTAGTCATTCTTGACGAAGCACAGAATACGAGTTCCGCACAAATCAAAATGTTCCTCACCCGCATGGGTTGGAATACGAAGATGATTGTTACCGGCGACCGCACACAGATAGACCTTCCGCCCTCACAGAAATCCGGACTCATTGAAGCGCAACGCATCTTGAAGGACGTGAGCGACATTGCCTTTATCGAAATGGACAAGCGCGACATCGTGCGCCACAAGTTGGTGACCCGCATTGTGGAAGCCTACGAGCAGGAAAGCAAGCAGCACCGCGCAACTGAGGAGGCGGAGCAGAATAAATAGAAATTTTAGATGCTATAGATACTATAGGTGCTATAGACAATATAGAGTCTCTACCCCCCGCTCCCTCCTTACCCCTTATAACCTCAAAACCTCAATCTCAAAACCTTATAACCTCAACAATTATGAGTGCATTAACAAAGACAGACTTTAATTTCCCTGGTCAGACAGCAGTGTATCACGGTAAAGTTCGCGACGTGTATAGCGTAGGCGATAAGTTGGTGATGGTAGCAAGTGACAGAATTTCTGCGTTCGACGTAGTGCTTCCCGAAGGTATTCCTTACAAGGGACAGATGTTGAACCAGATTGCTGCAAAGTTCCTCGACGCTACTGCAGACATTTGCCCCAACTGGAAGATGGCTACTCCCGACCCCATGGTAACAGTAGGCGTTCGTTGCGAAGGCTTTGCCGTTGAAATGATTGTGCGTGGCTACCTCTGCGGTTCGGCTTGGCGTGCTTACAAGAGCGGTGTTCGCGAAATCTGCGGCGTACGTCTTCCTGAAGGCATGAAGGAAAATCAGAAGTTCCCCACTCCCATTATCACTCCCACTACGAAGGCTGAAATCGGTGAGCACGATGCCGATATTTCAAAGGAAGAAATCTTGGCACAGGGTTTGGCTACTCCCGAAGAATACGAACTCCTTGAGAAGTACACCCTCGCTCTTTTCCAGCGCGGTTCTGAAATTGCTGCTGAACGCGGCTTGATTCTCGTGGACACCAAGTATGAATTTGGTAAGCACAACGGTACGATCTACTTGATGGACGAAATCCATACACCCGACTCAAGCCGTTACTTCTATGCTGAAGGTTATCAGGAACGCTTCGAAGCAGGCGAACCCCAGAAGCAGCTTTCTAAGGAATTTGTGCGCGAATGGTTGATGGACAACGGTTTCCAGGGTAAGGAAGGCCAGCAGGTGCCCGAAATGACAGCTGAAATCGTGAAGAGCATCTCTGAGCGTTACATGGAACTCTACGAACGCATCACGGGCGAAGCATTCGTAAAGGAAGATGGCGAAGATCTCGCTGCGCGCATTGAGAAGAACGTTACTGAATATTTGACAAAGTAATCCCGCATGGGAATCTCACGGAAGGCGTACGGCAATGTGCGCCTTTCCTTTTTTATCCACATTACCCACAATCAAAATAAACAATATGGCAAGAGGGGGAAAACTACACCGATTAAGATTGGGCATTCGCACTTATGGCGAGCAGCATCCCATGAACAGCTACATGATTGTGGCGTGCATCTTTTGTATCTTTGGAGGATTGTGTCAATACTTTTACGAAGGGGGTGGGTTTGAAATATTCTTAAGTATCTTCTGTTTGATTCTGGGGGTCGTATTGGCATTTATGAAAATGGGCACGACCACGCTGCTTCAAGGAGTCGCTATTAAGAATAAACTGCACCTCTGTTTTTATCTTGTCGCAATATTTCTATTGGGTGCCATGGCATGTTATGTATGGGTAAAAACTATGTTTATATTAGATTCAATTTATTTCAAAAATGAAGATGAGGACTTCTTGAAATGTTTATACAACATGGTGTATATGATAATCGTAGGATGCTTCTTCTACCAACCCTATAGTCTCTTACTTCGTGGCATCATCCGTAATTGGACACTCCATTCGGGTTACAACAAACGCTATTGAAACCCTTCTATAGGTATAAAATTCGGCGCATCCTTGGGGTGTGCCTTTTTTATTACCAAAAACATTAGGACATTAACAAATTATTTGTACTTTTGCTAATCTCTTAACAAAATAACACAAAATCAAAACTATGGATAGCACAAAGATTGTAGGCGCAAAGATTAAGGCGCTTCGTGAAACCCGCGAAATCAGCGTGGCAGAACTCGCAGAGCGCACAGGGTTGGCAGAAGAGCAGATTGCGCGTATTGAAGATAATATTGACATTCCCTCGTTGGCGCCGCTGATTAAGATTGCGCGTGCTTTGGGTGTGCGCCTTGGCACCTTCTTGGACGACCAGGACGACCACGGTGCAGTGGTGTGTCGCAAGCAAGAAACGAGCGACACCATCAGTTTCTCCAACAACTCCATGGATGCACGTACGCACATGCATTACCGCGCCTTGTCAAAGTCAAAGGCAGACCGCCACATGGAACCCTTTATCATTGACATTGACAACACAGAGAACCTTAATTACGTCCTTTCTTCTCACGAAGGCGAAGAGTTTATCTTCGTAATGGAAGGCACGGTGGAAGTGGCGCACGGCAAGAAGAAGTACGTCATTGAGGCTGGCGACACCATTTATTACGACTGCATTGTACCCCACCACGTTCATGGATTCGAGGGACAGGCGGCAAAGATTTTGGCGGTGGTTTACACTCCTATTTAATGAAACAAATCTAAGGAGCATCACGCTATGGAACTCTTTAATCGCACCCTCGGCGAATGGGTGGAGCATTGGGCTGCCACTACGCCAGATAAAGAATATATTGTTTACTCCGACCGCAACTTGCGCTTCACGTGGAAGCAGTTTAATGAGCGCGTCGATAATATGGCAAAGGGCTTGCTCTCCATCGGTGTGGAGAAAGGCACGCACGTAGGTATCTGGGCGGGAAATGTGCCCGACTGGTTGACCTTCCTCTATGCCTGCGCCAAAATTGGTGCCGTTGCCGTAACGGTAAACACGAACTATAAGCGTGCGGAGTTAGAATATGTGTGTCAGAACTCCGACATGCACACGCTCTGCATTGTGAATGGCGACCGCGGAAATGACGATTTCGTGAACATGGTTTACGACATCCTCCCCGAACTCCGCACCTGCCAGCGCGGTTACCTCAAGAGCAAGACGTTGCCCCAGATGAAGAACGTCATCTATATCGGGCAGGAGAAATACCGTGGCATGTACAACACCGCAGAAATCCTCCTCCTCGGTAGCAATATCGATGATGAAGAACTTGCTGTGGCAAAGCAAAAAGTAACCTGCCACGACGTGGTCAACATGCAGTACACCTCGGGAACAACTGGCTTCCCCAAGGGTGTTATGCTCACCCACCACAGCATCAGTAACAACGGTTACCTTACGGGTGAGCACATGAAGTTTACGCAAGACGACAAACTCTGCGTCTGTGTGCCCCTGTTCCACTGCTTTGGCGTAGTGCTCGCTACGATGAACTGCTTGACGCACGGATGTACGCAGGTCATGGTCGAACGCTTCGACCCGCTCGTTGTGCTTGCCTCCATCCACAAGGAACGTTGTACTGCGCTCTACGGTGTCCCCACCATGTTCATCGCAGAAATGAACCACCCGATGTTCCCCATGTTCGACATGTCAAGCCTCCGCACAGGCATTATGGCGGGTTCGCTTTGTCCTATCGAACTTATGCGTCAGGTGGAAGAAAAGATGTTCATGCGCGTCACGAGTGTGTATGGTCTCACAGAAGCATCGCCGGGTATGACCCACACCCGCATTGACGACCCCTTTGAAGTGCGTTGCACCACCGTAGGTCGTGAATTTGAATTTACCGAAGTCAAGGTTATCGACCCCGAAACGGGCGAAGAGTGCCCCGTAGGCGTGCAGGGAGAAATGTGTAACCGTGGTTACAACACGATGAAGGGTTATTACAAGAATCCTGAAGCAACGGCTGAAGTGATTGACGAAAACGGTTTCCTCCATTCCGGCGATCTCGGCGTGAAGGACCCCGACGGCAACTTCCGCATCACGGGGCGCATCAAGGACATGATTATCCGTGGCGGTGAAAACATCTATCCCCGCGAAATTGAAGAATTCCTCTACAAGATGGAGGGCATCAAGGACGTGCAAGTGGCTGGCATCCCCTCAAAGCGCTACGGCGAAGAAGTGGGCGCCTTCATCATCCTTCACGAAGGCGTGGAGATGAACGACCTTGACGTGCGTGACTTCTGCGCAGGCAAAATTGCGCGCTACAAAATTCCTCGTTACATTTTCTTCATCAAAGAATTCCCCATGACGGGCAGTGGTAAGATTCAGAAGTTCAAACTCAAGGATCTCGGACTTAAACTCTGTGAAGAGCAGGGCATCCAGGTGATTTAGTATTACAAGAAACGGACAAGCAATGATTGTATTGCTTGTCCGTTTCTTGTTCTTATTTGAAGGGGTTCATTTCATCGCGCACCTCTGTGCGGGGGGGATTGATGAATTCTTCGGGGTAGTACCCCTTGATGAAGTATCCCTTGTCGCGCGTTTCGCCGTCTACAATGTCACCTACGCCTCCTTGCTGGGTGGCGCGGTAGAGTTGCTCGTAGTCGCGGGTATAGTCGGGGTCGGGCACAACATTGACAATGAAACTGAGTTCCTTGATGCCGTTAGGTTCGATGTTACCGTAGATGTATACGGAGTGCATCACTTCGCCTACGTTCTTACGGCTGTTGTAATTCAGGTGGAGGTAAGAACTTCCTTCGGGAGGGATGAGGCGCTTGGCATCTTGCTCAAGGATGACGCAACCACAGGAGGTGTGGATATCTTGAATCATCAAGGGGGCGTCACCCGTGTTCTCAATCTTGTAGAGTATGCTCAACTGTTCCCCCTGACGGATGGGGAAGTAGTGTCGGATAGAGTCTTCTACGTAGACTGTGGTATTGCTTATTTGGCGCTTACACCCCACTGTGCCGAAGCTGGCAGTGATGATAGCTATTATTAAAAGCAGATTCTTCATCTTGGTTAATTGGTTAATAAAATTTCATCAATGGCAATATGGTACTTGCCTGAAGAGTAGAGTTTGAGGGTGATGGTTCCCCCCGCGTGTCCTCGCAGTTCTTTTTCCCATCGTGTTTGGAAGGCGCCATCACGGGCGGGAGTGTCCCAGCGTTCGGAATGAAGGAGTTTATTGCCCGAATAAAGTTCAATCTTTGAGGGCACTTGAATGCGGTGGCGGATGTAGGAGAAGAAGTTCATCGCAATCGTGGTGGCACCCTTCGTAGGAATATTTATAGAAATCTCACGATAGGGAAGGATGTTCCACCCGTAGTAGTAGTTTACGGGAAGTCCTAATTCGCCATCCGTCAGTCCAGGGGTTAGGAATGTGCCTTGCTCGCTCTTAACGGTGAGTGTGTGGTCGAAAATCAGGCTGGACACCTTCTTTGGTTTCAGCAGATGGTGTTGCCAACTGCTGACGTAATCAGCACTCTTATCTCCCGATTCATTTACGGCTACAAGGTTGTAGGCCTTATACCCATCGTTAAACACCTCCAACCATTCGGCTACCTCTTCCTTTACGAACATAGCGTTTCCCTCGCGCATAGCAAACCCATGCTTCTTGAACCCTTGATAACGTGCCAGTTCGAGGCGGGTGTACGAAAGCGTTGTGATGAGGCGGCGCAATAGATATGCCTCATCCTCATCCGCCTGACGCTTGAGGGATATAATCTTGTTATAAAACTCCACAAACGTGTCGGGGGCCAGATATACGTTCA
>JAZORE010000041.1:0-92229 GCA_045656425.1 Alloprevotella sp. | reverse complement strand
CATGGCGTTGACGCTGTCGGAGTAAATGGGAATGGTGTACCCACGCTGTGCCAAGAGGGCGAGACCGTGAACGATGGCTAAGAATTCACCGATGTTGTTTGTGCCGAACACGGGACCGTAATGGAAGATTTCTTCGCCCGTTTTGAGGTACACACCGCGGTATTCCATTTGCCCGGGATTGCCACTGCAGGCAGCATCCACGGCAATGGCTTGTGCATCGACGGCAGTGGGAAGTGCTTGACACGCCTTCAAAGCCGCCTGCTTGCGCAAGAGTTCTAAGCGGTCTTTAGAGGGAGTAGGGTCTTTAAGGGCATTAAGGTCTTTAGAGTCTTTAAGGTCTTTAACACATTCGTACTGTTGCAGTGCTTCAATTTCTCCTTTCTCCTTTAATCCTGCCTCGCAGTCTTGACTTCCTCCTCGTAAGGCATAGTGCAAACAAGTTTGCCCTCTGCTCTTACTTCGTTCGTCAGTTCTCCTTTCTCCTTTTCTTATGTATTCCAGCGGCCCCTCCTCAAAGGCAACTTCTGCCTCTTCACGCGAGGAGAAGGCTTTGAACACGGCTTCGGGATACCCCTTCACCTGTGCTTCTGCCGCTTCCCACTCGGTGTAGATGCCGGGAGAGTGTCCCTCCCACACGACATAGTATTTCGGTTTCTTCGCCATGTCGGTGGCACAGATTACATACGTTCAGGCATTTCGATGCCGAGGAGTCCCATACCGAGGCGAATAACCTTGGCAACGTTCTGCGAGAGTACGAGGCGGAACACCTTCTTTGCTTCATCCTCTTCGCGGAGAATGCTGAATTCGTGGTAGAACTGGTTGTATTCCTTCACGAGTTCGTAACAGTAGTTGGCGATAGCCGAGGGCGAGTAATCCACACCTGCAGCCTTCACCACCTGTGCAAATTCTGCCACGTGCTGAATGATTTCTTCTTCCTTCGTTGAGAGCGTTACGTTTGCCTCAAGTGCTTCGGGAATCACGATGCCAGCATCTTCAGCCTTGCGGAGGATAGAGCGGATACGTGCGTAAGTATATTGTACGAAGGGACCTGTATTGCCGTTGAAGTCAATACTTTCTTCGGGGTTGAAGAGCATGTTCTTGCGTGCGTCCACCTTAAGGAGGAAGTACTTCAAGGCACCCATACCCACGATGCGTGCTACCTCTTGCTTTTCTTCCTCACTCATGTCGGCAAACTTGCCCGCTTCGTCGCTCGTCTGACGTGCCTGGCGCACCATTTCAGCCACCAATTCGTCAGCATCAACCACTGTACCTTCACGGCTCTTCATCTTACCGTTGGGGAGTTCCACCATGCCGTAAGAGAAGTGCACGAGGTCCTTACCCCATTCGAAACCGAGCTTATCAAGAAGGATAGAGAGCACCTGGAAGTGGTAGTTCTGCTCGTTACCTACGACATACACCATCTTGTTGATGGGGAAGTCCTGGAAGCGAAGCTTTGCCGTACCAATATCCTGGGTCATGTAAACAGACGTACCGTCAGAGCGGAGCAAGAGCTTTTCATCCAAACCCTCGCCAGTGAGGTCTGCCCATACACTGCCGTCTTCGCGCTTGTAGAAAAGACCCTTCTGCAACCCTTCAATTACCTTTTCACGACCTTCAAGGTAGGTGTCGCTTTCGTAATAAATCTTGTCGAAGCCCACACCGAGTGCCTTGTACGTTTCATCGAAACCTTCGTACACCCATTCGTTCATCTTGCGCCAAAGTGCGCGCACCTCGCGGTCATTATGCTCCCATTTTACGAGCATTTCGCGAGCCTCCTTCATAAGGGGTGCTTCTGCCTTTGCCTTTTCCGTAGCCGCTTCTTCATCCATACCTTCCGCCATGAACTTCGCCGCAAGTTCCTTCACTTCTGCGCGATAGTGCTTGTCAAAAGCCACGTAGTAGTCACCAATCAAGTGGTCGCCCTTCTTGCCAGACGATTCGGGAGTTTCACCATTGCCATACTTCTGCCAAGCAAGCATAGACTTACAAATGTGAATACCGCGGTCGTTCACGATATTCGTCTTCACCACACGGTTGCCGTTAGCCTCGGCAATCTGTGCCACCGCCCAACCAAGGAGGTTGTTACGCACGTGACCCAAGTGGAGGGGCTTGTTCGTGTTGGGCGAAGAATATTCAATCATCACGAGGGGCGAACGATCGGTAGGCGTTGTGAAGCCATACTTTTCCGCAGCGTGGATGTCATTCAACAAAGCAATCCAAGCGGCAGGGGCAATCACGAGGTTCAAGAAGCCCTTGATGACGTTGAACGAAGCAATAACGTCGGTATGTTCCTGAAGGTACTGACCAATTTCCTGAGCTGTATCTTCAGGCTTCTTCTTAGAAACACGGAGGAAGGGGAACACCACGAGGGTCAAGTGACCTTCAAATTCCTTCTTTGTCTTTGAGAGTTGCACCTGCTCTGCGGGTGCGTCAAAGTCGTAAAGTTCCTTAATCGCAGCAATGATGGCTGCAGAAAGTTGTTGTTCTATCTTCATAATTAGTTTTTGGTTTTGCGTTGAAAGTTTCTTAAAAATCCCAGCCTCCGAAGTGTCGAAATTTATGTCCGACTTGGGAAAAATTAAGTCCGACATATTTCAAATTATCTCCGACATAATTTCAACAATCTCCCAGATAGTTTTTACCACATCAGAAATGCGTTTTGCAAACTCGGACGGCGGGGCTTAAATATCCTTAAAAATCCTTGCAAAATTACTATTTTTTAATGTAGTGGGCAAATTCCCGAGCGCCTACCCTTATTTTCGGAATAAAAAAAGGTATTTTTGCCGTGAAATTTGACAGCTGAATGTTCAAACGTTCGCATAACAAGAGGCAAAACCCTTGACTATTGCCTGTCTATCTCGTCTACTCGTACCTCCCAAACTCGTCTACTCACTCATGACCATCAAAATTAAGGGCGCACGCGTCAACAATCTCAAAAACATAGACCTCGAAATTCCGCGCGACAAACTCATTGTCGTTACAGGTTTGTCAGGTTCGGGTAAATCCTCGTTGGCTTTCGATACACTCTATGCCGAAGGCCAGAGAAGGTATGTAGAAAGTCTTTCTGCCTATTCGCGCCAATTCTTGGGGCGTATGCACAAGCCGGAGTGCGACTACATCAAGGGACTTCCCCCAGCCATTGCTATCGAACAGAAGGTGACGTCGCGCAATCCGCGCTCTACGGTGGGCACTTCTACGGAGATTTACGAATACCTCCGCCTGCTTTTCGCGCGCATCGGTCGCACGTTCTCACCCGTGAGTGGTGAGGAGGTGAAGCGCCATACGGTGAAGGACGTGGTGGATTGTGCGCTCTCGCATCCCGCAGGTACGCGCTTCACGGTGCTCGCTCCGATGCGCATACATGGCGAACGCACGCTCCGCGAACAGTTGGAGATTGACCTCAAGCAGGGACTTTCGCGCTTGGATGTGGATGGCGAGATGGTGCGTATCGAGGACTTCCTGGAGGAACTTTCAACGGTGAAAGGTGAAGGGTTAACGGTGAAGGGTGAAGGGACAACGGGTAACGAGGGTGACGATTCGTTCACCGTTCACCGTTCACCGTTCTCCGTTGAAAACATTTACTTGCTCCTCGACCGCTTGGCGGTAGATAATTCTCAAACTGCCATTTCGCGCCTTGCCGACTCCGTGCAAACAGCCTTCTTTGAGGGGGGCGGAACTTGCGTATTGCGCTTCTACCCTGGGAAAGAAACGGTGACGTTCAGCGAACGCTTTGAGGCGGACGGCATTCAGTTTGAAGAACCTTCCGACAGCATGTTCTCGTTCAACTCCCCCCTCGGTGCCTGTCCTGAATGTGAGGGATTTGGGCGCATTATGGGTATTGACGAACAACTTGTAGTGCCCAACTCTTCCTTAAGTGTTTACGAAGGTGCCGTGATGTGTTGGCGCGGGGATAAGATGGGCGAATGGCGCAAGGAATTTTGCCGTCGTGCATCGGAAGTAGGGTTCCCCATTTTCGAACCTTATTACAACCTTACGCAAGAGCAGAAGGACTATCTCTGGCATGGCGACGGCAAGGTGCATCACGGCGATGGCGATTGGGATGTCTGCATCGACCGCTTCTTCGACATGCTCCGCGAAAATCAATATAAGATTCAGTATCGCGTCATGTTGGCGCGCTATCGCGGAAAGACGGAGTGCCCCACGTGTCGCGGTTCGCGCTTGAAGAAACAAGCGTCTTACGTAAAGGTGGGCGGGAAGAATATTACCGAACTCGTGCGCCTCTCCATCCGAGAGTTGCAGGAATTTTTCGCTAACCTGACGCTCCAATCCCATGAAGAGCAGGTGGCTGCCCGACTCTTGGCAGAAATACGCAGTCGCCTGGAATTCTTGATGGATGTGGGTTTGGGTTATCTCACCCTCGACCGCTTGAGCAATACACTTTCGGGCGGCGAAAGCCAACGCATTAACCTCGCCACCTCACTCGGGTCCTCGCTCGTGGGTTCGCTTTACATCCTTGATGAACCCAGCATTGGCCTTCACTCGCGCGACACCGACCGACTCATTTCGGTGCTCAAAAAGTTGCGTGACTTGGGCAACACCGTGGTCATTGTGGAGCACGATGAGGAGATTATTCGCGAGGCAGACTATATCATTGACATCGGTCCCGATGCGGGTCGCCGCGGGGGCGAAGTTACATTTGCCGGAACCTTATCCAAGGGACTTGCTCACGGAGATGATGCGCAATATAACTCTCATACGTTGCGCTACTTGACGGGTGGCGAACGCATTGAGGTACCCACTTCGCGCCGTCGTTGGAACAATTTTATCGAACTCAAAGGGGCGCGCCACAATAACCTGAAGGGTGTTGACGCCAAGTTCCCCCTGAACGTCATGACGGTAGTTACGGGCGTGAGTGGTTCGGGGAAATCTACTCTTGTCAGAGACATTTTCTACCGTGCCTTGAAGCGCCACTTCGATGAACCTTGCGATCGCCCTGGAGAGTTTATCTCGCTCGACGGCGACTTGAACCAAATCAAGGCGATCGAATTTGTGGATCAAAATCCCATTGGTAAGTCCTCGCGTTCAAATCCCGTGACCTACGTCAAGGCGTATGATGAAATCCGCAAGTTGATGGCGGCGCAACCCTTGGCAAAGCAGATGGACTTCACGGCGGCGCATTTCTCTTTCAATACGGATGGCGGACGCTGTGAGGAATGTAAGGGCGAGGGAACGGTAACCGTGGAAATGCAATTCATGGCGGATCTCATTTTGGAATGTGAGGCGTGTGGCGGTAAGCGCTTTAAGAACGACATTCTCGAAGTGCGCTTTGCGGATAAGAATATCCACGATATTTTGGAGATGACCATCAATCAGGCCATCGAATTCTTTACCGAGCACAAGCAAGAAAAGATTGCGCGACGCTTGAAACCCCTTCAGGATGTGGGACTTGGCTACATCCACCTCGGACAACCCTCTTCGACACTCTCAGGCGGTGAAAACCAGCGCGTAAAGTTGGCGTACTACCTCGGATTGGAGCGCACGGAGCCTACCTTATTCATTTTCGACGAACCCACAACGGGGCTCCACTTCCACGACATCAAGCGCCTGCTCCGCTCTTTCGACGCACTCATTGCCCCCGGGCACACCGTGCTTATCATTGAGCACAATCTTGATGTAATTAAGTGTGCCGACCATGTCATAGACCTCGGTCCCGAAGGCGGTGTCGAGGGTGGAACCATCATTGCCTGTGGCACGCCTGAGGAAGTCGTAGCACAGGGTGTAGGATACACGGCGCGCTTCCTGCAGGAAAAATTACGGTAATTAGATTAAAATGAGAAAGGAGAAATGAGAAAGGAGAAAGTGCTGGCGCGCTGAATCCCCCACAAAACTTTTCCAACATTACTCCTTTTACACAACTATGGTTAGTAGCTACAGTTGAGGTCACAACCCGCATGGTCTTTCTCCTTTCTCCTTTCACCTTTCTCCTTTCACTTATGGGACTTTTCAAAAGAAAATCCATTGAAGCCATTTTGGCTGAATCAAATGCCGATGGGCAGACATCGTTAAAACGTGTGTTAGGGCCAATCGGTCTTGTGCTCTTTGGAATCGGCGTTATCGTAGGCGCTGGCCTTTTCTCCATCACGGGATTAGTGGCTGCCGAATATACGGGTCCTGCCATCACGCTGTCCTTCGTTATCGCCGCTATAGGTTGCTGTTTTGCCGGACTCTGCTATGCTGAATTTGCCTCCATGATTCCCATCTCGGGCAGTGCTTACACTTATACCTATGCCACGATGGGTGAGTTCACCGCTTGGACGATTGGGTGGGCATTGGTGTTAGAATTTTCCGTCGCCAGCATTCTCGTTGCCATTTCGTGGAGTGGATATTTCGTGCAATTCCTTGCGGGAATAGGGATTGTCATTCCGCCTGAGCTATGTGCTGGACCTTGGAACGGGGGCATCATGAATATTCCGGCGGCGCTGATAATTGTCTTGATGAGCTTCTTCCTGATGAAGGGCACAGAAACGAGTGCACGCGTCAATAACATTATTGTATTCCTGAAAATTGGCGTCATTGCCGCCTTCATCATCTTGGGGTGGCAGTATATCAATCCCGCAAACCATGTGCCCTATATTCCCGAAAACGTTTCGGGCGTCTTTGGCGAATTTGGTTGGTCGGGCGTTTTGCGCGGTGCCGCAGTTGTCTTCTTGGCATATTTGGGATTCGACATTGTGAGTTGCGCAGCCCAGGAAACGAAGAACCCCACGCGTGCGATGCCCATCGGAATCCTGGGTTCGCTGGCGGCATGCACAGTGCTCTACATCCTTTTTGCTCACGTTATGACGGGAGTGGCAAACTACACTTCCTTTGCCGGACAAGACGGACTCGCCCCCGTAGCTACCGCCATCCGACAGATGGGTGAAGCAGATGCTTCGGGCACCATTATTCCAGCTTACCCATGGTTGAACCGCGCGGTGATTTTTGCGATTCTCTTTGGCTATTGCTCTGTAATCCTTGCCCTGCTGATGGGGCAGAGTCGTGTGTTTATGACGATGAGTCAGGACGGTTTGCTGCCCAAACTCTTTTCAGAAATGAACCCCAAGACGCGTACGCCCTTGCGCAGCAATGTTGTGTTTATGGTAGTCATTTCTGTGCTCTCGGCTTTTGCGCCTCCTCAGATTGCTGGCGAACTTACCAACATCGGAACGCTATTTGCCTTCACCATTGTCTGTGCAGGAGTTTTGGTAGTGCGTCGCACGATGCCCGATGCCGAGCGTGGTTTCCGCACACCCTTTGTGCCCTTTGTGCCTTTGGCTGGTATCTTGGTGTGCGTGGCGCTTATGCTTTTCCTTCCTGCCGACACTTGGATGCGTCTTGTGATGTGGCTGCTCATCGGTTATGATATTTACAGCCTTTACGGTATGAAGCATTCCAAGATGGCACCTACCGACCACCGCACGCGCCGTGGGCAAACCGTCTTCAACATCATCTGTATCGGTCTCGGAGTGCTCTGCATTGTTACGGGATTCTGGCACCAACAGACGGTAGGGATGAATGCCGACAAGTCGTTGTTGATTATCGCCTCGGTCTTTGGATTGTTGCACATCGCATGGTACACCTTGCGCCTTACGCGTAAAGCCAACTAAGGGCGCTTAACGGCACGGTCTTTCCCTATATTTATCGCTATGCTTTGAGGCATGAATTTATAGATGGGAATTTCCAAAAACAAATCGGCACTTATTTTCAACAAATCGGCAGTTAATTTGAAATAAGTGCCGATTTGTTTTTGCTACTTCCGACCTCCTTAAAAAAGGCTTGAACAACTTGAGAACAATGAGGGCTTCGTGTCGTAGAAAATCGTTTGTGTAAACTCCCAAGACGCCCGTAAAATAAGGGGATAAGTGCTGTTTTGAATGGGCTACTACTGTTTTTTTTAGGGAAAGCGTGAAAAAAGTGTGATTTTGTTTTGTCGGAATTACAAGTTCCAGTATATTTGCTCATGAAAAACGAGTTGACGTAGGCTTTACCCGACTGGTTTTCAATAAAGAATTATTTACAAACCTTTAATACGATACTCCTATGAACAAGACAGAACTCGTTAATGCTATCGCTCAGTCTGCAGAACTCACTAAGGCAGATGCAAAGAAAGCTCTTGATGCAGCACTCGCAGCTATTGCTGGCGCTTTGAAGGAAAAGGAAACAGTTGCGCTCCTCGGCTTCGGTACTTTCTCTGTAAGCGAACGTCCCGCTCGCGAAGGCATTAACCCTGCTACTAAGGAAAAGATTTCTATCCCCGCTAAGAACGTTATTAAGTTTAAGGCTGGTGGTGAATTGGCAAACTCAGTTAACTAAGTTTTTATTGCCGAGAGGCAATACGTGTCGCCGTGAGGCGATTCGCTCATATTTTAATCTCAATTTGTGGTTACGGTCTCTCTCTGCCGTAACCATTTTTTTGTTTGTTACCTAAAAGTTGTGATGCCTGGAGAATCCGTAACTGCGGAAAATCACAACAAATGGGGATTTTGTAACTTGCTAAAAATTTGTAATTTTGCACTGCGTTTAGTACAAAGGTCCATTTTGTCCCCATTGAGAATGATAAAAGCATGGGTGATGTTCCTACTGTTTGTGACGTATCAGGTAGGCATCACGAGCTTCGTTCACGTGCATATTGTGAACGGAGTTACCCTTGTGCACTCTCACCTTTTGGGGGATAATGAGCACGACCATACGGAGAAGCAGGTGGCATCTATTGATTATTGCTGCCACTATTTCTGTGCCGACGTGCCCGAGGCTGTTGTTATTGTCGCTCCTAATGTTGAACGCCTGCAAGTGGATTATGCTGAGGCGTTGGTGGGAGTGGTGGCTTCCGATGTTCCTACTTTTTGTTTGCGCGGACCTCCCGCAATGTGTTAGTTTTTTGTAGAAAAGTTTTATAGCTACGGGTAGACATTCCGAGTTGAATACAACCCGCATGGTTCTCCCCCTCTAAGATTGCGGGAGAGCTTCCGTAGAAGGGGAGGGGATTGATCCATTTCCTTGGGTCAACTATCATATCTCCCCACGCCTTTTTATCCAACTAACACATAAATAATGAAACACATATATCTTATTTTCGCCCTACTCATCGGTGGGGTGAACATTGCTTTTGCGCACAATCATCATCACATAAATTCTGAAACAAACGTCATTCTCGGTCACGTAGTTACGGCGGACACGGAAGAAAGTCTGCCCGGCGCCGTTGCCTTTTTGGATGCCTTGAAGCGCAGTGCCGTAGTCGATGCCGACGGTCACTTTGTATTCAAAAAAGTTCCCGCAGGAACGTATAAAGTTCGCGTACAGCTTCTCGGATATGCCACTCAAACGCAGGAGGTAACCGTAAGCGATGCGTATGCCGTAGACATCCATTTCAAGATGGTCGTTGAAGAGGGCAATATGGACGAAGTCGTGGTTTCGGCAAGCCGTAATGCCGTGCGTCGCTGTATGGCGCCCGTGGTGGTTACGGTGATGAATCAGCAGACGTTTGAAACCGTCAATGCCGTTGACCTTTCAAAGTCGCTCAACTTCCAGTCGGGACTCCGCGTGGAGAACAACTGTCAGAATTGTGGCTTCCCCCAGGTGCGCATCAACGGACTTGACGGTCCCTATTCGCAAGTGTTGATTAACAGTCGCCCCATCGTGAGTGCCTTGTCGGGAGTTTACGGCCTCGAACAGATACCTACCAACATGATTGACCGTGTTGAAGTGGTGCGTGGCGGAGGTTCGGCACTTTTTGGCGCAAATGCCGTGGGTGGAACGATAAACATTATCACGAAGGACCCTGTGAACAACAGTTTTCAGGTATCCTCTACGATGTCAAACATGAACGGCAAGGTGTGGGTGCAACACTTGGGCGCCAATGCCTCGCTCGTGGATAAGGACAATACGTATGGCATCGCGCTTTACCAATCTTACCGCAACCGCAACCCTTATGATGCCGATGATGATGGCTTCTCCGAACTCGGAAAGTTGAACATGAACACCTTTGGCTTGCGCAGTTATTACCGTCCCTCGCTCATGAGCAAGTTGAGCGTGGAGTACCATACGACCAACGAGTTTCGCCGTGGTGGTAATGCCTTTGACCTTGAACCCTTTGAGAGTGACATTACCGAGCAAACGAAACACGTTATCAATAGTGGGGGTATTAACTTCGACCAATACGTAAACGGCTATCAGCACAAGTTCTCGGCGTTCGCCTCTGCGCAACACATCGACCGCAATTCCTATTATGGCGCCCAGAAGTCGAAGGACGCCTACGGCAAAACCGACGACCTCACATGGGTAGTAGGAGGGATGTACACCGGTCGCTTGGGCAAGTTCCTCTTTGCGCCTGCCACACTCACCGCTGGGATTGAGTATCAGCAAAACACCTTGACCGACCAAATGCTCGGCTACAACCGCGAACTCAATCAAGAGGTGCGCATCGGAAGTGCCTTCCTCCAGAACGAGTGGGAGATGAACCACTTCACACTTCTCGCAGGTTTCCGCGTAGACGACCATAACTTGATTGAAGATCCCATCTTCTCTCCCCGCGTCAACTTGCTCTACCGCCCCACTGAGGCTGTTCAAGCACGCTTAACCTGGAGCACAGGATTCCGTGCGCCTCAGGCATACGATGAAGACCTTCACGTGACGGCAGTAGGCGGAGAAGGCGTCTTGATTCGCCTGGCCGACGGTCTTGAACCTGAAAAGTCGAATAGTTTTAGCGGTTCGCTCGACTGGCAAACTACCTTCGGTCACTGGCAGGCAAACTTCCTGGCGGAAGGGTTTTACACCGACCTCAGCGACGTGTTTGTGCTTGAAACTGTTGGGCACGACAATCAGGGCAACATGATTCAGGAGCGCCGCAATGGTAGTGGTGCGCGCGTGTATGGGTTGAACCTTGACGCGAAGTTAGCACACGGCAAGGACATAGCGCTTCAGGTGGGTTTCACTGCGCAACGTAGTGAGTACAAGCAGGCAGAAGCGTGGAGCGAAGACCCCAATGTGGCGCCCACACGCAAGATGCCCCGCACGCCTAATTACTATGGTTATTTCACCCTCTCCAGTCAGCCCTTCAAGAACTTCGACGTGGCGCTCTCGGGGGTATATACGGGCCGCATGCACGTGCCTCACTTCGCTCCCGACCCCTCAGAAATTCCTGCGGACTTCCCTTACACCTACATCACTCAGGATGAGTTGAAGCACACGCCCGACTTCATGGATTTCAACCTCAAACTGAACTACACGTTCATCTTCAATGAGCACTTGAAAGTGCAACTCAACGGCGGCGTTCAGAATATCTTCAATGCCTTCCAGAAGGACTTTGACAAGGGTACCTTCCGCGATTCTGGCTACTTCTATGGTCCCACACAACCCCGCACTTATTTCGTAGGCATCAAGATTATGAACTAAGCATTTGCTTCCCCGTAAAAACTATATCCTTTTTACGAAAAACTAAGTCCGACTTATTTCAATTTAACTCCCAATTATTTTGAAATAAGTCGGACTTAATTTTTGCCCCATCTCCTTTCCTCCTCCGCCCCTCCCACCAATTCACATTTTTATTGTAAATTTGCAGAATATTATGGAATTAAGTAACAAGAAAATATTGGTAACGGGCGCCTCTGGCTTTATTGGCAGTTTCATTGTGGAACGTGCTTTGGAGTTGGGCGCAGAAGTGTGGGCAGCGGTGCGCCCTTCTACAAGCAAGAAGTATTTGCAGGACGCGCGCATCCGTTTTATTGAATTGAACTTGGGAAATGCGGTCGCGTTGGAGCGTCAGTTGAGCGACTTCCATACGGATGAAGGCGCTTGGGACTATGTCATTCATGCGGCAGGTGCTACGAAGTGCGCCAATCCCAATGACTTCTACCGTGTAAATACGGAGGGAACTGCTAATCTCGCTCGCTTGCTCTTGCAGACCTCAACCCTTCGCGGGCGTTTCGTATTTATGAGTTCGTTGAGCGTATGGGGTGCTGTGCATGAGGCAGATTATGCCGATATTTCGGAACAGGATATTCCGCAACCCAATACGGCGTATGGCAAAAGCAAACTCGAGGCAGAACTCGTCTTGGCGCAGTTGCCCGAACTGGATTATGTCATTCTCCGACCTACTGGTGTTTACGGCCCCCGAGAGAAGGATTATTTCTTAATGGCAAAGAGCATCGCAGGACATATTGATTTTGCCGTAGGTTACCGACGTCAGGACATCACCTTTATTTATGTGCGCGACCTTGTGGAGGCGACACTCGCGGCACTCACGCGTGGTACGCGCGGTAGGGGATATTTCCTCACTGATGGGCAAGTTTACAACAGTCGTGACTTTTCGGATTTGCTCCAAAAGGAACTCGGCGTGCGCGGTGTGCTTCACATCACCGCCCCCATCTGGTTCTTGCGTTGCGTCTGCACCGTTGGCGGTTGGTGGGGCAAACTCACGGGCAAGGTGACGGCGCTCAACATGGATAAATTCAATATCATGCGCCAGCGCAACTGGCGTTGCGACATCCGTCCCGCACAAGAGGACCTCGGATTCTCCCCCAAGGTGCAACTTGCAGAAGGGGTGAAGGAATCGGTGGCTTGGTATAAAAAGGAAGGGTGGATTTAGTTTTTTAGTAAACAAGTTGACAAGGTACGAGTAGACAAGATGGTCAGCGAGATAAACGAGTAATATCCCGCATGGCACTCCTCACTTCTCTCTCCTCTCTTCTCACTCCTCACTAACTATGAATCACCGCCTCTTATCCCTCGACACCCTCCGCGGGTTTGACATGCTCTTCATCATGGGTGGAGATGCCTTCTTTCTCTGCCTTGGCGCGCTCCTCCCGGGAACCATATTTGCTGATTTTGCTCAACAAATGGGGCATAAGGCTTGGGATGGCTTTGCGCTTTACGACCTGATCTTCCCGCTCTTCCTGTTTATCGCAGGCGTGTCGTTCCCCTTCTCTTTAGCAAAAAGCAGAAGTGTGGGCGAGTCGGAGCGGAAGACAATGCTTCGCATTCTGCGCCGCGGTCTCACGCTCGTTGTGCTCGGCATTGTGTATAACGGTTTGCTGAGTTTTGACTTTGAAAACCTGCGAGTGGCGAGTGTACTCGGCAGAATCGGACTCGCCTGGATGTTGGCGGCATTTATATATATGTGTTGCTCACGCAAGGTAAGTGCAGTCATCGCCTTGGCGATTTTGTTGGGATATTACGCCCTGCTTACCTTGGTCAGTGCGCCCGATGCCCCAGGTGCTTCGTCGCTTTCTATGGAAGGGAGCATCGTAGGGTATGTTGATCGACTCTTACTCCCAGGAAAACTCCACGAAGGCATACACGACCCTGAGGGGATCCTTTCTACGCTCCCCGCCGTGGTGACGGCGCTCCTCGGCATCTTTACGGGAGACTTCATTCGCACGTTTACAAAATGGAATGGGCACAAGAAGGCGGCGCTCCTGCTCGGTTCGGGACTCGCACTTATCGCTTTGGGCTACGCATGGGACATCTTGTTTCCCATAAATAAGAACCTGTGGACCAGTTCTTTTGTCTGCGTGGCGGGAGGTTACTCCTTGGCGCTCTTTGCCGTGTTCTACTGGACGGTAGATGTGATGGAGTGGCGCAAGTGGACCTTCTTCTTCCGCGTGATTGGGTTAAATTCCATAACGATATACCTTGCGCAATATTTCTTGGACGTCTCAAAACCCATTAAGACGGTCTTTGGAGGCGCGCTCTCCCTCCTTCCTGAAAACATGTATGCCTTAGGTTATTGGGCATGCCACATCGCCCTCTGTTGGTTATTCCTTTACTTCCTTTACCGACAGAAAATCTTCTTGAAAGTTTGATTTCAAAGAACTATTTCCGATGCTTCAACAATTAAAATACATCTACAAAAACCTCCTTCCCATTGAGCGCGTCACGTTGCTCTATGGATTGTTTACCACCCAGCTTTTGTTCGTGTGGTGGGGCGAATTAAACCACCCCCTTCAGCAGTTGCAGGAGCGCGGGGCTATTCTGCTCGTGATGGTACAGCTCTTCGTAACCCATCTTCGTAAGCCCATAGCATCGGTGCGCTTCTTGCGCAACCTTTTCCCCTTGGCGCTGATTTCTTATTGGTACCCCGATATCTACGAGTTTTGCTCGTTGCTACCCAACCTTGACCCCCTCTTTGCAGGTGCCGACCAAGCGCTCTTTGGGGGCCAACCCTCGTTGGAATTTAGCAGAACCTTTGCTTCGGGATTCTGGAGCGAACTCTTCCACATGGGATATTTTGCCTACTATCCCATGATATTCCTCACCGTACTCTTAACCCTGCTCTTGGATAAGTCGCGCTTTGAGGAATACGGCTTTATCGTGCTCACCGCCTTCCTGATTTACTATACCATTTACCTCTTTGTGCCCGTGGCAGGTCCGCAATATTATTTCCAAGCCATCGGTCAGGAGGCGGCAGAAGCAGGAAACTTCTACGATGTCGGCAACTACTTCCGCACACATCTTGAAATGCGCCCATCACCAGGGCCTGACGGATTTTTCCGTTCCTGTGTTGAGGCAGCACAAGCAGGAGGCGAGCGCCCCCAAGCGGCTTTCCCCTCATCACATGTAGGTGTGAGCACCGTGCTTATGATACTCCTCTTCCGCCTCCGCAAGTGGTTGTGCGCGGCAGTGTTCCCCTTCTACTTCTTCCTCTGTTGCGCTACGGTATATATCGAAGCGCATTACTTAGTTGACGTTATTGGCGGCCTCGTTTCGGCAGTAGTGTTCTACTGGGTGGCGAAGAAACTCTTTGATAGGGCGCGCCAATAGTTAGTTCCCTATGTTGCAACAGCGTTGCAACATACAGGACAAGACCTCTCTCCCTTATAACCTCTCTCCCTTAAAACCTCAAAACTTCTTTATATGAAAAAAGTAATTCTCTCGCTCCTCTTCGCAGGAGCTCCCGTATTGCTTACGGCACAAACGGCTGCAGGTGGCATTTCTCCTGAAATGTTGGCGCAGATTCAGAGCAAGCAAGTGGCAACGGCTGAATTTGACAAGGCGCTCCGCAATGCGCTTTCGCAAAACAGCATTAACGAACTCGCTACGCCCCTCTACAATCCCGCGATTGGCGACACCTACTTCTCACACAAGGTGGAATCAAAGGGTATTACCGACCAGCAGTCGTCAGGTCGTTGTTGGTTGTTCACAGGTTTGAACGTGATGCGCGCTAAGGCGATTGCGAAGTTTAACCTCGGCAGTTTCCAATTCTCACAGAGCTATCCCTTCTTCTGGGACCAGTTGGAAAAGTCAAACCTCTTCCTTCAGGCAGTAATTGACAATGCGAAGAAACCCATGGACGACAAGCTCGTAGAATGGCTCTTCCAGCATCCCCTCTCGGATGGCGGTCAGTTTACAGGCGTTCAGGACATCATCAGCAAGTATGGCGTAGTTCCCGCTGACGTAATGCCCGAAAGTTTCACGGCAAACAACACGTCGCGCATGGCAAGCATCATTTCTTTGAAGCTCCGTGAATACGGTCTTGCCCTTCGTGCTGCTGTTGAAAAGGGAGCGAAGAAGGCTGAGATTGAAAAGATGAAGACTGAGCAGTTGGCTACGATTTACCACATCCTTTCGGTATGTTTGGGTGAACCTGTCAAGGAATTTACTTGGACACGTAAGGACGCTTCGGGCAAACCCGTTGAAACGAAGAAGTATACTCCGCTCTCGTTCTACCAAGAGTTTGTGGGCGTTGACTTGAAGAAGTCTTACGTGATGATTATGAACGACCCCACGCGCGAATACTATAAGACGTACACCATTGACATGGACCGTCACCAGTATGACGGCGACAACTGGACCTTTGTGAATGTTCCCATGAAGGATCTCAAGGATATGGCGATCGCTTCCATTAAGGACAGCACCATGATGTACTACTCTTGCGACGTAGGTAAGTATTTGAATACGAAGACGGGTATCCTCAGCATGAGCAACTTCGATTACGAGTCGCTCTTCGGCACTGACTTCCCCATGACTAAGGCCGACCGCATCCGTACCTTCGCTTCGGCGTCAAGTCATGCGATGACCTTGATGGCTGTAGACCTTGACGAAAACGGCAATCCCAAGAAGTGGATGGTAGAAAACTCTTGGGGTGCTTCAAGTGGTCACCACGGCCACCTCATCATGACCGACGAATGGTTTGATGAGTACACCTTCCGTCTCGTTGTGGATAAGAAGTATGTACCTGCCAAGATTCTTGACCTCCTCAAGATGAAGCCCATCCAGCTTCCCGCTTGGGACCCCCTCTTTAAGGGTGAGGAATAATCCTATCGAACTACAGAAATACGAAAACAACAAGAGAGGGTACTCCATGGACAACAGTCTGGGAGTACCCTCTCTAACTATATGATAGAATCACCTTTCGCGCATACAAGTCTCAATGGGAGGAACTTCAGGGATTAGTGCTGGAGTCTATTCATTTCCCATTTGAAACCTTGTTGCTGCAGCACCATTTTGGAGCGCGTCAGGGTCAGGATTTTCATGGTGTCGGCAAAACTTTGCTCGGCATCATCGACAATACTTCTGCCTGAAAGCACAAGCGTGTCCCCTCGCTGCTTCCATTCTTCATAGTGCAGCGTAATCAGGTTTATCGATCGGGCGCGTCCGTCCTCAAGTAGTTCGATGCCACAGTATTCTGTGTCTGAACTTACCATGGGAATAGACCATCTCCCTATGGGAGTTATCGCACGGTCAACAGCCGTTGGGGTACTTCGGCATCCCTGCAGTAGGGAGGTCAAAGCGATGAGCAAAAACACTCTTTTCATAAAAGATAAGTGAACGTTGCGAATGTACGTCTTTAACTTTGTGCTCCAATATTTTGCCCAAAAAAGTTTTATGTTTTTACAATTTTTGACATAAAACGGATGTCGATGCGTGAGATTTGCAAAGTTGACATTTCAGATTTTGAGAATCGGCTTTTCATCTTTCAGAAAAGTCGGCAAATCGGACCTTTAGAAAACCTTATCCGAATTTCAGAAAACAAATCGGCACTTATTTCAATTTATCTTGGAGATAGTTGAAAATAAGTGCCGATTTGTTTTTAGGGGTGTTCAACAATATTTATGAATGTCCATTGTTGTTTATGAACATGGGAGTTCTTGTCGCAGTGCATCAATAAGCGTATCAACATTTTCCGTTGTCGTTCCCCAACTGGTACAGATGCGGATAGCTGTGTGCGTGTCGTTCATGCGTTGCCAGGGGGTGAACAAAAATTTGTTGCTGAGGCGTTCAACCACCTCGTTGGGAAGGATGGGGAACTGCTGGTTGGTGTGGCTTTCCATGAGGAAAGGCATGCCCAAGTTTTGCAGCGCCTCCTTGATGCGTAATGCTTGATTTACGGCATGGCGGGCAATGTTGAAGTAAAGGTTGTCGGTGAAGAGCGCTTCAAACTGCAGTCCGAGTAAGCGCCCCTTGGCAAGCATTCCGCCGTGTTGCTTGATGCTGTAGCGGAAGTCGCGCATCAGTGCGTGGGATTGGCTAACTACAGCTTCGCCGAAAAGTGCACCCACCTTGGTGCCACCGATGTAAAAGACGTCGGCAAGGTGCGCTATGTCGGATAGCGTAACGTCGCAAGTAGGGCTGGCAAGACCGTACCCCAAGCGAGCACCGTCAATAAAGAGGGGAAGTTCGTACTTTCGGCACACTTCGTGGAGAGTTTCTAATTCATGCTTTGAATAAAGCGTTCCAAATTCCGTAGGAAAGGAAATATACACCATTCCGGGCTGCACGGTGTGCTCAAAACTGCTGTCAGCGCGGTGTTCGAGCACGAGGTTTTCCACTTGCGTTGCCGTAATCTTACCTTCGTGGGCAGGGAGGGCAAGCACCTTGTGCCCCGTGTGTTCTATCGCCCCCGTTTCGTGTACGGAAATGTGTCCCGACTCGGCGGCAACGACACCTTGGTGCGGACGAAGCAGGTGGGCAATAACTGTTGTGTTGGTTTGTGTACCGCCCACGAGGAAGTGCACCTGCAAATCAGGATTGCCACACGCTTCTTGGATGAGTCGGCGCGCCGATTCGCAATAATGGTCTTCGCCGTAGCCAACTGTTTGCTCCATGTTGGTCTCCAGCAGGCGCTGCATCACTTTGGGGTGCGCGCCTTCGTTATAGTCGCATTGGAATTGTAGCATAAGGAGGAGGGTTTAAGGTTTTGAGGATCTAGGAATCGTTCAGTACAGACGCTCTGGTCTACTTGTACCTTGTCAACTCATTTACTCTTTTAATATATACGCCTTGATGATGCGGAAGTCGTAAAGTGGGCGGTCGTTCTCGTCAGTTTCTGCCAACTGAATCTCGTCTATCGTCTGCAAACCGTCGATGACTTCGCCGAAAATGGTGTATTGACCGTCCAGATGGGGAGTGCCGCCCACTTCCCAGTAGGTGTCTTCGTGTTCAAGGGCGAGCTCGATGGGCGGGTTGGTGCTATTCTTCACGCGCTGTCGGATGCGCTCCATCATACCTCCGCCGTAAGTTTTGCCCCATACGATATAGAATTGCGAACCATCGCTACGCCACTCCGGATTCTCCTTGTCGCCCTCACGAGCTGCGGCAACCATGCCGCGACGGTGGAAATATTTAGGATAATGTATCTCCGCAGGGAGGGTATATCCCACAGAACCTTCCCCTAACTTCTCACCAGGCTTTGCGGTTTTTGACGTAGGGTCGCCCGTCTGAATCATAAATTCCCAAATGGTGCGGTGGAAGAGCAGGCTGTCGTAGAACTGCTCGTTGACTAACTTGATGAAATTGTCGCGGTGGATGGGAGTGTCATTAAACAGGGCAATGGTGAAATTTCCACTGGTAGTTTCGAAGCGTACAAGGGTACGCGTCTCTACGGAGTCGGTTGCCGCTACGCTGTCGGGCGCTTCAGGGGCAACCACAAAACTACCTGCCCAACTTGTTACGGGAAGGCAGGTAAGTAATAGGAAGAGTGCAAGTGATAGTTGCTTTTGCATAGTCATAGTTTAGGGTTGAACGGGGAGTTCTTCCGTCTTTTTTGCCGAAATACTCACGCTGAGCATCATGCCAAAGTAGAAACAGAAAATAATCATGGCTGTACCGCCACGACTGATGAGTGGAAGCGGTTGCCCAGTGACGGGAAAAAGCCCTACTGCCACCATCATGTTGATAATAGCCTGGGACGTAAGCATGAACGCCAGGCCAATGATGAGGAAGGCTGGAAATAGCGTCCCGCACCGCGAGGCAATGCGCCAGGCTCGGAAGATCAGTACGATGTAGAAGAACACCACGAGCGTGGCACCCCAAATTCCTAATTCTTCAATGATGATGGCAAAGATGAAGTCAGAGTATGCCTGACTCAAGTAGTCGCGTTGCACGGAATTGCCAGGCATAAGCCCAACAATATTGCACGAGGCGATGGCAATGTTTGCCGTTCCGACTTGTGCATTCTCTTTCAAGTCATAATTCTTGGGGTCGTCGTCACTTGAAGCGGTAAAGTCGCTGATGCGTCCCACCCATGTGTCCGCGCGGTGGAGGAAGGAAATGTCGTCGACAAAACTTTGAGGCAATACCTGCGTCGAAATGATAAGGACGAAGGCGATGCCGACGAATGAACCGATAAGTTGTCCGAAGCGCTTGTATGGAACGCGCCCTACAAACATCATGAGCAGGATTACCCCGAAGAGCAAGCAGGCGGTAGAGAAGTTTTCAGAGAAAATAAGGGCGCAAATCAGTCCCGTAGGAATCATAATGTACTTAAATGCCTTGGGAGCAACTTCGTCCTCGCGTTGCATGGAGGATAGGATAAGTGCCGTGTAAAGTATCAGTGCACATTTGGCAATTTCAGAAGGCTGAAACGAGATGGGACCCAATGAAAGCCAGCGCGCACCGTCGTTTGTGGCTTCGGCAAAGAAGAGTGTGATGAAGAGCAGGACAACGGAAAGGGGGATTAAGACGAGGGGTAAAATCTTAAAGTAGCGACATGGGATGCGCGAGACAAGAAGTACCACAACGGTGCCCGCTCCCAAAAATGATACCTGCTTGATGAGGGGCGCAAAGAAGTTTCCCGACTTGTAGGCCAAGCTACTTCCTGCGGAAAACACCTCTACGATGGAGATGATGCACAGAAAGAAGTAGACCACCCAAATCGTGGGGTCACCCTTGAATATTTTTGAGGATATAGCCATGTTTAGTGAACGTTTAACGGTTAAAGGTGAACGTTGAGCGGAGAGGCAACTGAGTGAAAGGGATTTTGTAAAAACTAATAAGGATTTAATTCAAATTAAACGCCGAATTGTTTCAACCAATCCCCTATTTGTTTTTGTAGGTTGCCGATGGCACTCGGTAAAGTCGGTTATAGAGGCTTGCAGAGCGCTGTTGGGCACTTATAACTGCTCAACGCAAGCTACAAACTGCTCTCCTCGGTCTTCCATATTCTTGAAAAGGTCAAAACTTGCGCAACAGGGGCTGAGCAATACGGTATCTCCCTTCTGTGCCACGCTATGGCATGCTACGACACAGTCTTTCATGCTGTGGGTATCCATGATGGTAATGCCAAAATCTCCGAAGAAATCGTGGAGTTTTGAGTTGTCAGCACCGAGGAACACGAGGGCACGGCATTTCTCTTTCACAATCTTTGTGAGTTGGCTGTAGTCGTTGCCTTTGTCCTTACCGCCGATGATCAATACGACGGGCGTCTCCATACTATCGAGGGCGCAGTAGCAAGCATCGACATTCGTAGCCTTAGAGTCGTTGATATACGTCACTCCATCGTGTACGCCCACTTTTTGCAGGCGATGTTCAACACCAGGGAACGTTGATAGCGCTGTTCTCAAGGCTTCGTCCGTCACTCCTGCGGCAAGACATGCCTGTGCCGCCGCAAGCATATTGCGTATATTGTGCTTGCCTTGCAGGGAAAGTTCGGTAGCGGGCATGGTGAAGGAACGAGGGGCGGTAATGGTGAAGGTGCCGTTTGCTATGAAACCTGTAAGGGCTTCACCCGTAGCATCCGTTTGGGTGGCATCCTCGTGAAACGCACAAAGGCGCACATTGGGCTGGCGCTTTTGGAGTTCAGTGGCGATATATTCGTCACCCGTCCAATATATAAAGCAGTCGTCCGCCGTTTGGTTCTGAAGAATGCGCATCTTTGAGTCTACATAATTCTGCATGCAGAAATTGTAGCGGTCTAAGTGGTCGGGCGTGATGTTGAGCAGCACGGCAATGTTGGCGCGGAAGGCATACATATTATCCAACTGGAAGGAGGAGAGTTCGATGACGTACCAATCCTTGTCTTCCGTAGCAACTTGCAGCGCCAAGCTGTGTCCGATATTTCCTGCAAGCCCAACATTCATCCCTGCATGCTTCATGATGTGGTAGATGAGGGATGTTGTGGTGGTTTTACCGTTAGAACCCGTGATACAAAGCATTTTAGCCGTGGTAAATCGAGCAGCAAATTCAATTTCGGAGATGATGGGGATGCCTGCCTCCATGATTTTCTGTACCATAGGGGCAGTGTCAGGGATTCCTGGGCTCTTGATGACTTCTGTAGCGTCAAGGATGCGCGCTTCAGTGTGCTTCCCTTCCTCCCAGCAGAGGTTGTGGGCATCAAGCATGGCCTTGTAGTTGTCTTTAATGCTTCCCATGTCGGAAACAAAGACGTCGTATCCCTTTTGTTGCGCAAGGATAGCTGCGCCAACGCCGCTTTCGGCAGCGCCAAGTATAGCGATTTTCATTGATGAGTAAGTTGCTTTAGCGAATCTTGAGCGTAATGATGGTGAGTGCCGCAAGCAGGATGGTCATAATCCAGAAGCGCACCGTAATCTTGGCTTCATGCCATGAACCCTTGGGGAAATTGGGGAACATGTACTTACAACCGGGCACAAGTTGCTCGGGAAGTGTGCGGAAGGCGTCGTGAATGGGCGTGCGCTTGAAGATGCGCTGCATTCTGCCCTTGCGTTTGCCCCATTTGAAGTATTGCACCTGAAGCATGACGCTGAGGTTTTCAACTAAGAACACCCCACAGAGGATGGGGAGCAATAATTCCTTGTGGATGATGACGGCAATCACCGCGATGATGCCTCCAATGGTGAGCGAACCCGTGTCGCCCATGAAGATTTGGGCTGGGTAGGCATTGTACCACAAGAAACCGATGAGGGCGCCCACCATAGCGCAGATAAAGATTACCAATTCCTGCGTTCGGGGCAGGTACATGATGTTAAGATAGCTTGCAAACTCTACGTGGCTCGAGACGTATGCCAATATTCCCAGGGCTATGCATATTATTGCCGAGTTGCCTGCCGCCATGCCGTCCATACCGTCGTTGAGGTTCGCCCCATTGGAAACGGCGGTGATGACAAAGACGGTCATCAGCACGAAGAGCGCCCAACCTGCGAGTTCTTTGTGCTCGCCACACCATTCCATGAGGTCAGAATAGTTCAAGTTGTTGTTCTTGACAAAGGGAATAGTAGTTTGAGGCGACTTCACCGCTTCGCTCTTGTGTACGACCTCGACCTTCTCGGGAGTATGCTCCTTTGTTACATTTTCGTGCATTACCACCCCAGGGTCAAGGTAAAGTGTCAACCCGACGTAGAGCCCTAAAGTGACTTGTGCAAACACCTTGTACTTCCCAGGGAGTCCCTCCTTCGTCTTTTTCATTTTAATCCAGTCGTCTAAGAAACCTACGATGCCCAACCATACGGTCGTGACCAGCATGAGTTGCATGTAGACGTTTCCTAAGCGCCCTAAGAGCAGGCAGGGGACGAGTATGGCTACAATGATGATGACGCCCCCCATCGTGGGTACGCCAATCTTCTTTACTCCAAACGGGTCGATGGAGGCATCGCGCTGCGCCTCGCTATAGTGGTGGCGCTTCATCCAACGAATGAAGTATTGGCCGAACCAAGCGGAAATAATCAGCGCAAGCATCAGCGCTAAAAGGGAGCGGAACGAAATATAGGACCACATTCCAGAACCAGGAATGCCAAATTGGTCGAGTGAACGGAAAAGATAGTAAAGCATTTGTGAGGTGGTGAAATTTAACTGGGAGTTATTTTGAATTATCTCCCAGATAAATCAAAATATCTCGGAGTTTATTTTCAGAAAGTCGGATGTGTTGCCAAAGGAGTGGCACGTTCATTGGATTTACTCCAATCCAAACGCTGCGCGCACCTCTTCGTGGTCGTCAAAATGGTGTTTTACGCCCTTGATGTCCTGATAAGGTTCGTGTCCCTTGCCTGCAACAAGAATTACGTCGCCAGGTTGCGCCATCATGGCTGCTGCACGAATGGCTTCACGGCGGTCGGTAATGGCGATGGTGCGTGTACGTTGTGCTGAGTCAAGTCCTGCAAGCATATCATTGATGATGTCCTCGGGTTCTTCAAAGCGGGGATTATCGCTCGTGATAATTACGCGGTCGGAAAGGGCTGCCGCCTCTTGTGCCATGAGGGGACGCTTGCCTTTGTCGCGGTTGCCCCCTGCGCCACACACGGTAATTACCTGTACCTTGTTCTTTACAATATCGCGAATGGAACTCAACACGTTTTGAAGGGCATCGGGCGTGTGGGCATAGTCGATAATGGCGTTGACTCCGCGAGGAGAACGAATCGTCTCAAAGCGACCGTTTACAGGTGCCAATTCCGACATTACGCGGAGCACTTCTTGGGGTTCATTCCCCAGCATGACGGCTGCGCCATAGACTGCAAGCAGGTTGCTCACGTTGAAATGACCCACAAAGCGCACGCTAACTTCCTGTCCGTTGAAGTCGAGCAACATGCCTTCGATACTTTCTTCAAGAATACGCCCCTTGAAATCGGCAGCGGTGCGTGTAGAGTAACTGCGAAGGGTTGCCTTACAGTTTTGAAGCATTACCGCGCCGTTCTTATCGTCTGCATTTGTGATGGCAAACGCCTGTTTGGGGAGATTGTCAAAGAATGCCTTTTTGGCATCGCGGTAAGCGTCAAATGTCTTGTGGTAATCTAAGTGGTCACGCGTAAGATTGGTGAACAAAGCGCCTGCAAAGGTAAGACCACCGATACGTTTCTGCTGTATAGCGTGCGAAGAGCATTCCATGAAGGCATACGTGCAACCTTGTGCCACCATTTCTGCCAAAAGTTGGTTGAGCGTGATGGCATCGGGGGTGGTGCATTCCGTGGGGTAGGGTGTGCCGTCGATGTAGTTGCACACCGTAGAGCAAAGGCCGCACTTCTGTCCAAACTTGCGGAACATTTCGTAAAGCACCGTCGCGATGGTGGTCTTACCATTCGTGCCAGTTACGCCCACAAGCTTGAGCTTTGAAGTGGGGTCGCCATAAAACTGTGTGGCAACCTTTCCAACGGCATCTTCAGTGTCGGCAACGCGCACGAAAGTCACGCCGTTAGGGACAGATGCCGGAATAGGGTCGCACACAAGGATCGCAGTCGCCCCTTGTGCAATAGCTTTGTCAATAAAGGTGTGGCCGTCGACTTGTGTGCCCTTAACGGCAATGAAAAGGTGGTTGTTTTCAATACGGCGGCTGTCTATATTTACCCCTGAGATGGGGATGTTGAGGTCTCCGTGGGATTCTACAACGACAACCTTGGAAAGAATGTCCTTTAACAACATGGAAGTTTACTTTTTAGTGGTTTTAGGGCTTGAAGCAAGCATGATAGTGATGCTGTCACCTGGTTTAACGCTGGTTCCAGGCTTGCGGCTTTGATAAGTAACGACTCCTGCACCCTTTACGTTGACTTTAAGTCCTAACGATTCCAAATGGAAGAGTGCGTCGCGCAGTCCGTAACCGCATACATCGGGGATAGAGTCTTTAGGAGCTTCGTTGGGGGATAGCGATACGATACCAGTTCCCACATCTGCGTTACCCCAAACGGTTTCACCCGCAAATTCATTGAAATGTGCCTGATGGGAGATGCCGAATTGCTTGAGCACTTGACGGCTTGCCTCGATGTCGCCCGCTTTAATCTCAGGGTGGAAGGAATTAACGGTATCTCGGGCGCTTGAAAAGTCGGATTGATGCGCCTTTGCCATAATGCTTTCGGCAACTTTACTGAATACGGGACCGCACATGCCTCCCCCTGATGCCGTTCCGCTCTTGCGGATGCAGACAATGCAGGCATAACGTGGCTTCTGCGAGGGGAAATAGCCGGCAAAGGAGATAAGATATTCCTGTGACTTACCTGCTTTTGTCCAAATCTGAGCTGTACCCGTTTTTCCCGATACGTCGAACATCTTTGAACCCGCACGGCGACCGAGTCCCGTGTGTACCACCTCGTAAAGGCAGTGTTGAATCATCTTTATGGCTTCGGGGCGCGCCATTTGCTCGCGTAGTACTTCGTTGGGGAACTCTTTTACAATCTGTCCGTCACGTAGCAGTGCCTTTATGAGGCGGGGGCGGAACATTTTCCCATTATTTGCTACGCCAGCGTAGAAGTTTACCGTGGAAATCGGCGGAACCTGCGTTTCATAACCGATACTCATCCAGGGAAGTGCCGTTTTCGACCAATTTTCTTTGGTCGGGCGACGGATGTAGGGCTTGTGGTAGTGGTCAAGCGGGATTTTCAAGTCCTCAGCTACGCCTAAACGGTAAAGACCGTCCACAAAGCGGGCAGGATCATCCTTGTATGCTTCATCAATAATCACACTCACACCAATGTTTGAGGAATACTTAATGATTTCTGGTGCGGTGATGAGACCATATCCCGTTCCGCGGCGCCAGTTGTGGTCACGCATGAAACGGCGGTACATAGTGCGCACCCCATTCCCCACATCCACGCTACTCTTGAGGTTCATCTTGCCATCATCCATGGCTACGAGGAACGACATGGGCTTGAATACCGACCCTGGCTCGTACATATTGCCGACGGCGAGGGGTTGATTTTCGGAGAAACTGTTGTCGGGATTGCGTGAAAGGCTTGTCATTGCTTTGATGTCGCCCGTAGCCGTTTCCAACACGATAACTACCCCCTCTTGAGTCTGCCCATTGCTGGTTTCAACGAGGTATTCCAACTGTTCACGCAACACTCTTTCGCAAATATCCTGAATGTCCACATCAATCGTGGTCATTACGTCATATCCATCAATAGCCGGAACGTCTACCACGCGTACTAAGTGTTTCATCAACTTCTGCGTGTGGTAACTTCCCGACTTACCCGCCAGGAAGGAGTCACAAGAAAGTTCAAGGCCGTAAAGTGCACAGCTGTCAAAGCGACCTACCGTTCGGCGTGCCAAGGCTCCGTAAGGATTTTTGCGTACGGGAATCGTATCAACGTAGAAACCGCTGATGCCCGTGGGCTTACAGAGGAAAGGTAGGGCTTTCATGTCCTTATATTGCACGTAGGTGACACGCTGGTTGCGCTTCTTATTGCGACGCTTCTTGGCTGCTTCGGGTTTTAGCACAGCTGCGGTGTAGAGGGGCCAACTGTGTGAGCGGCGTTGCTGACCTTTTAGCAAATGGGCGCGGATGTTGGCAGTGTCCATGTCGGGAAAAATATCCGCCATGCCGATACAGATGCTGTCAAGGTCTTTTAAGAAGAGCGAGTCGCGCTTCTTGAGGTCCTTAGCGGCACGTGCGCTATCTTTTTCCCAAGTGCCGAAGTCCATGTACATTAAGTATTCGGGGATAGACGCAGCCAGCACTTCGCCATTGCTTGCCAGCAGGTTCCCACGCATAGGCTTGAGCTCGAGGTTCACTCTTTCACGTTGTTTAGCTACTTCTTCCCAATACGCACTCTTGACGGTCATGGTGTAGAGCGCCTTACCAAGAATGGCAAGCCCTAATGCTACGAACACCCACTTTACGAAGGTGTAGCGCCCCTTTATTTTATCTTTCGGAAATTCCATCTCTTACAATTTTGAAGTTGGGGGTAGTACCAGCACGCAATGTAGAATCGGTTAAGTGCTGTTCAATCATGCTGGCACGGGAGTTCTTACGCAGTTCGCTCGAAGTGGTGAGCAGTTTATAGCGGATGTCAACCAACTGCTCGTTGAGTTGTTTGGTCTCAATCTGCTCTTGTTGGCAGAGGTAGCGGTTGCTGACGTAGATAATGGTGAGTGCTGTCACGAAGAGTATATAAAGGAAATTCTGACGGAACCAACTTCCCGCCAGAATGTCGCCCGCAAGGATGGCAGCCAATGAAACGTCATCGCTACCAGTAAGTTCGTTAAAGAGCTTTTCCTTATCTTGCTTTTTAACCTTAACCTCAGCTTCGAGTTGGGCACGTTCTATTTCTTCATTCACCTCCTGGGGAGGCGTTATGATTTTGTCTTTCATAATGGTTTAGTTTATGAGTTGACGAGGTACGAGTAGACCAGTTTGGAGTGCAACTGACAGAGTGCAGAGTACAACTTCCTTGCAGATGGTTCGTTCGTTGTCCGTTGACCGTTGTCTGTTGTCCTTTTCTCTTAAATCTTTTCCGCCACCCTTAGCTTCGCGCTACGGCTTCTGGGGTTTTGTTCCTGCTCTTCTGCCGAGGGTATGATGACCTTGTTGCTCAAGGGACGGATGGGGGCGGTACGATTGCCGAAGAAGTCTTGTTCCACCTTACCCTCGATGTTTCCGCTGCGCATGAAGTTCTTTACCATGCGGTCTTCAAGGGAATGATAGGTCATGACTACCAATCTGCCCCCAGGTTTCAACACCTTTAGCGCACCTTCAAGCATTTCTTGCAGGGCGTCCATCTCGTGATTGACTTCTATGCGGAGGGCTTGGAATACCTTTGCCAAGTCTTTCTTCTCGCGGTCGCGCCCCATGAGGGGTTTGACGATGTCCAGCAGATCCTGAATCATGATGATGGGTTGCTGACTGCGTGCTTTGACGATGACATTTGCCAACTTGCGCCCGTTCTTCAACTCTCCAAAGAGGAAGAAGATGTTACCCAACTGTTCTTCGGAATACTTGTTGACCACATCGGCAGCCGTCATCCCTCCACGCCCATTCATGCGCATGTCCAGCGGAGCATCGAAGCGAAACGAGAATCCGCGCTCTTCGGCATCGAAGTGGTGGCTACTTACCCCCAAGTCGGCAAGAAGGGCATCCACACCTTCAACATCGTAGTAACGCATCCAATTTTTCAGGTAGCGGAAATTGCTCCTGACAAAGGTGAAACGCTCGTCGTCGGCAGGGATGTTTTGTTCGGCATCGGCATCTTGGTCAAAGCCAAAGAGATGTCCCTCGTCAGAGAGGTGTTTGAGAATTTCTTTACTGTGTCCGCCACCACCGAAAGTGACGTCTACATACGTGCCATCGGGACGCAAATCCATCGCGTCCAGGCATTCGGAAAGCATCACGGGAACGTGATAACAATCTATTTTTTTAGGTTCCTTCATTTAGAGTGTAAAATTAGCGCTTTTCGGTGACTTGCTGAAATCAAAAAGCAATATTTTTTTAGAAATATTTAGACCTTCCTTTTTTGCCCTGTTGAGGGATGAAAAAAGCAGCGAAGAAAGTCACGGAATGGCATGTTTTTCGGTCAACTCCAGAGGTTGAAAAACAAATGTCCGACTTAGCAAAAACGAATCGGCACTTATTTTGAATTATCTCCCGATTATTTTGAAATAAGTGCCGAATAATTTTTAGTGTGAAGCAATAGTTTTTAACTTTGCAACGGTGTAGGATGCTGAACTCGGATTCCCACTTGAGAATTTACCGCTATTCTTGGTGGCTAAGCACAGCGTTCTTACCCCATTTGCGTATATTTTCTTCAACAATGAAAGACGAAAATAAATTCTTGGAACTTGGCGAGCGCCCCGTGGGTAGCCTGCTCATGCAGTACGCTATCCCCGCCATTATCGCCATGACGGCTTCGTCGCTCTACCACATCATTGATGCCATCTTCATTGGTCAGGGTGTGGGCGAGGAGGCTATTATGGGACTTGCCCTGACGGGTCCCGTCATGTCGCTGACTGCCGCCTTTGGGGCGATGGTCGGTGTGGGCGGTTCGACACTTATGTCCGTAAAACTCGGACAAAAGGATTACGAAACGGCACGCGATATCTTGGGTAACGTGGTGATTATGAACTTAATCATGGGTTCGTCGCTCGGAATCCTGCTGCTGATGGTTATCGACCCCGTTTTACGATTCTTTGGTGCGAGTGACTATACAATAGGTCCGGCACGCGACTTCATGACCGTGATTCTTTCGGGGAATATCGTGACCCACCTTTATCTTGGTCTCAACTCGTTGTTGCGTTCTACCAACCGTCCGAAACAGGCGATGTATGCCACCTTTGGAACCGTCCTTCTCAACTGCCTTCTTGCACCCTTGTTCATCTTTGTCTTCAAGTGGGGCATTATGGGTGCAGGGGCTGCTACTATTTTGGCGCAGGTGATCATGCTGGTGTGGGAGATGCATCTTTTTACTTCCCCCGACTCGCCCATCCGCTTGGAGTCGAAACGTATTCGCTTGAAAAAGAAGATTTTGAAAGAGTCGCTGACGATCGGTGCTCCCAACTTCTTAATCAACCTTTGTGCTTGCACGGTGGCGATCTTCGTAACGCGCTCCATGACTACCTATGGTGGTGATATTGCGGTAGGTGCCTTTGGGGTGGTAAACCGCTTGGCGCTCTTTGTGGTCATGGTGGTGATTGGGTTGAACCAAGGGATGCAACCCATTGCGGGGTATAATTTTGGGGCACGTAAGTTTGACCGCATCATGAGGGTGTTGAAACTCTCTATCATCGTGGCAACGTGTATTACCACCACAGGGTTTATCATTGGCACGTTCTTCTCCGAATTTTGTGTCACTCCGTTTGCTAAGGATTCCCCCGAACTCATTGCTGCCGCCGCCCATGGCTTGCGCATTCAGGTGATGTGCTTCCCGCTTATTGGATTCCAAATCGTTTCTACCGCTTTCTTCCAGAGTATCGGCTACGCCGGCAAGAGCATCTTCCTGTCGCTCACGCGCCAAATGCTATTCCTGCTCCCCGCCATCCTTATCCTCCCCGTGTTTATGGACAACAAGGTCGATGGTGTGTGGTACGCTATGCCCCTCTCCGATGCCCTCGCCACCATCGTCTCCGTCGTGATGCTATGGTTGCAGATGAAGACCTTTAAGTCGCTGCAAACAGTAAATAACTAATACGGGGCTTTGTTCATCGTTCTGTTCGTTGCGATACCATCGCGACGTCCGCTCCCTCCCCGTTTCTCGATAACCTTTCATCTACTCCCCTCGTATGCACAACTTCTTCAATATTGACGGTACGCCCGTTGAAAATCTATCATTCTCTGAATTAAATTCCGCCCCCTTGATTATCAATATTGGTCGTCAACTGGGTAGTGGCGGACGTGAGATTGGTAAGGAACTCGCCCGCCGCTTTGGCATGGATTATTACGACAAGGAACTATTGGATATCGCTGCGCGTGAAAGCGGATTCTGTACGGAGGTCTTTGAGCGTAGTGATGAGCACAAGGGCTTCTTCCAGTCGCTCTTTGAATCGGTAGTTCCCGTGATTGGACACACTACGGGCTTCTATCAAAACCAACTTTCCGACGAATCTCTCTTCCGCATTCAAGCGGAGGCGATTCGTAAGGCTGCGGCAAGGCTCAAGGGCGGTGTGTTTATCGGGCGCTGTGCTGATTATGTGTTGCGCGATTATCCCAACTGCCTGAATATTTTTATTTCTGCAGATGAGGCGGACCGCATAGCGCGTATCAAGCGCCAATGTAATGTGGATGAGAAGGAGGCAAAGCGCCTCATGAACAATGGTGATAGCACCCGTGAAACCTATTACAATTTCTATGCTTCTTCGCGCTGGGGAGAAGCAAAAACGTACGACCTCTGTTTGAATTCTTCCGTACTTGGCGTTGCAAAAACCATCGATTTCATCGAGGAATTTGCCTATAATTTGACAAAACAGCGCGTGGAATAAAAGTATAGGGGATATAGCAAAAAAGAATCGGCACTTAGTTTGAACTAAATGCCGATTCTTTTTATTTAAGTGCCGATTTGTTTTTCGGGAAAAGGATATGGTTTTCTGTAGGTCGGAATATTTCTCCCTTTAACCTTTCTCCGTTCACCTTTAACCTTTAATCGTTCACCATCTAAAACTTATAGCCTACCGTAAATTGCACGTTGTGGCGATTCAAATCCACCTGTGCTGCTTGCAAGCGGTTGGCGGTATTTCCACTGCTCTCAGGGAGGTGAAAGGCATAGACGTCAGCCGTCTGTACTTGGTATTGGTATGCCATATCTGCGTACCAGCTGCCCGAACGGTAGCCTACGCCTGCTGTAACGCGCTGAAGGTCGCCAAGGTTTACGTAGTCCGTGTTGGTAGCGTAGTAATAGTTGCTACTGTTGAGGAATTGATTGAGGTAGGCGCTGCTTTTGTAGGGCGAACTTTGGTAGTTGTAGCCAGCACGTGCGTAAAGTCCGTCAACGATGCGAAGTTCGGCACCCAAACGGAGCGTATGCACACCCTGCAAGCAGCGGTCTGCCTCATGCTTGAGGGCATAATCCTTAGAAAGCCCGTTGTCGTAGGTGACGCGCATGGAACTGGCGTCGTAGTATTCGTATTCAGCGCCATAAGCAAGGTAGTTGCCCACCGTGCCCCCCATGGAAATGTTGAAGCGCCAGGGGGTGCGCAATTCATAACTGTTGTAGACGGCATCATCCTTGGCAGAGTAGGGCAGGTTGCCATCTGCGTAAGGACTTTCCATGTAAAGGTCGGACGACGTTTCGATTTCGTAGTAGGTAGGCATGTGAATGCTCAATCCTACTCGGAAGGGACTGTCTTCAACAGGTCGGAAAATCACACCTAATGCACCACTGTAGCCCTCGCCCTCCGTGCGCTCATCGTTAAGGTAGTAATATTCATGAAGCGATGCGTTAGCGGGGTCAATAAGCATTTCAGAGTAGTCGGTAAACGTCTTTTGGTTCAAGAAATGATACTTTGCCGTAATACCAACATAAACACGGTCGTTAATGTTAGCCGCAAGGTTGAAGTCCCATTCGTGATTACCGCCCCATTGTACGCGGCGATAACTATAATTGTCGGCATCAGAAGGTTCATAGCCATTGACGTAACCCTCGCTGTCGAACGTGGGGTAGATGAGTTGCGTGTCATATCCCAAGTTGGTGAAGGGCGTCGTCAGTTCTCGGTCTTCCCGATACCCTAAGTCCAACCATCCATCAGCATACGCAAGGTCCATCATCTGCCAGGACTGAGAAAGTCCGCCTGTGGCGAAGTTTTGCACGTTGATGTGGTTCTTGAAATTACGACTCTTCTGGTAGTTTACCCCGAAGTTCATGTATTTCAATCCCTCATAGCTGTCCGTGTTCATAGCGTAGATAAAACCGATTTGGTCAAACGAGGCACGCGTGCGACCTATGTCATGAAATTTCTCAGCATGAGGTTGTGCTGTCAGACTTGCGGTTGTCGCAATTTCGCTACGGCGATAGAGACCGATCCCTGCAGGATTAGTGCCCATTACAGAGAGGTCGGCACCTAAGGCACCCATTGCACCGCCCATGCCTACGAAGCGTGCTGTACCGTTAAGGTCAGTCGCAGTGAATGACTCCATGCGGTATATATCCTGTGCCGTTGCGGTCATCGCAAACAGGAGTAGGGGGAGAGTGATTCGTTTCATATATTAAAGATTAAGAGGAACTTGAAAAATGTAAAGGGTGTAGCCACCTCAGCGATGATTACCTACGTCTTCCGCCAGAGTTGCCTCCTCCGCCCATGGAGCGCTGTGGTCTGCTACCTCCTCCTCCGCCGTTACCGAAAGAGCGAGAAGGGCGCTCGTTGCGGCTGGGCGTTGCGGTTGTTGAAGAAGGTTTGCGACTACCTCGGTCATTGGAAACGTTGTTGCGATTTGTTGAAGAGTTGCCACGATTGGTAGAGGCGTTACCACGGTTGGTTGAAGCATTGCCACGGTTTTGACTGGGGCGTTGTCCTACCGATGGGCGTGTGCCACGCTCTGTGCTGGGGCGGTATCCGCGGTTGGTAGTTGCAGGACGGCGATGCTCCGTGCGTGAGGGGTAATAATGGTGATGATGACCTCCGAATGAAGGATACCATCCGTGGTGGTGACCATGGTGGTAGATGGGGTGATAATGGTTGTGCCATCCCCACCACGGGTCGTAGCAGTAGGAATTCCAATAATAGGGGCTTCCCCACCAAGAATTGTACCAGCTGTAATGCCATCCGTATCCATACCAATAATACGGGCGGAAGGGACTATACCAAGGGTCGGTGTAAATGTCAATGTAGTCAGTGTAATAAGGACTGCTGACTACCGTGATGCCAGGCGCATGAAAGCGCACAATGCGGTTGGTGAGCGACTCGGAGTCGTCCACAGCGTCGTAATCATAAGTCTGTTGGCGCGCTGTAGCTCCACCACGACGGTTGTAGGAGTCGACGTCCATCACCCCTTCGCGGTTCTCCGCCCAACTATCGTATTCTGTGGATTCATAAACAGGCACTTCCTGCTTCGTTACCTTCTTTTTTGAGGGTACGAAGTAGATGTCATCCTGCGCAAAACTGTAGAGGGTGCTGCTCACTATCAGTGTAATCAGCGTGAATATCCATTTGTTCATAATCATATCCGTTTAAGTGAGTAAGGGATTTGTTGGGGTAACGAGGATGAACCTCTTGATTCTCATTAGCAAAGATACGTATATTTTTCTGTTCATGCTTAATCTGTTAAGGTTATTTAGGAAAATTTAATATACGATAAAGTTTTCAAAGAAAGTAGGCATGGGTGCTTTTGAGGTTCTCTCTTGTGTTGCGTATGAGTGAGAAAGTGAATTTTAATTCCATGTTAATTTGAAATAATTGGGGAATGATTTAATTTATCTCCCGTGTAGTTTTTGTAGAAAGAGGAAGGTGATTCCTAAGTCTCCATAAGACTGATGGTAGGAACGGAATGAGGCTTTCGCAAATGGTTAAAAACAGCGATTTCATCGGGGATTTTGGGGTGATTTTGATTGAACTTTTGGAGAATTCCTTCTGACGGAGCATGTTGCTGATTGGTACGTGTGGGTAACGCTGATGGGGCATAAAAAAGTTTGTTTGCTGGAGTGCTATGGGGAATGTCTTGTTGTGGTAATCTACCCTCCTTTATTTTTGGATCAAGCGGTGGTTATTGATTTTGGAATGTTGTGGGGTGAATGGTGCGAATGTAAAAGTCTATGTAGTATTCTCGATATTTTATTTCTTGATTTCCTAAGCTAAGGGCGAGTGGGAAAAATATTTGAGAGTTTTGTTTGTCTGCTAAATAAATAATGTCTATATTTGCAAAGTAACTCGTAAAATGTGTTTCGATTTTTGAAAAATTGTTGACAAACAACTTTTGAATAGGTCGTTTTGGGGGTGTACCCCCCCCCCTATGGTTTGTTATGTAATGCGTTGAAATACATAATATTACGAGCGCTCCGACAGGGAGAATTGTATCTTTTAATTACTTAACCTTACTGGGAAAATTCTGTTCCGATGATTTTCATCGGGTTCTTTGACGTGTCTATTCCCGTATAGTAAAATCTTTTTTAACAAAGGGGTGAAATAATAAATCTGATGACTGTTGTTGCTATCATATTGGCGTTTGCGCTAAGCGCATTCGTCACATTTTTGCTGATACCACAGCTGATAAAAATCTCTTACCGCCGTCGCTTGTTTGACAAAGTGGATGAGCGAAAAGTGCACAAGGTGATGGTGTCGCGTTTGGGTGGAATCGCCTTTGCGCCTTCCATAATTTTGGGAGTTGCCATGGCGTTAGGCTTTAGCTTGTTAGCGTCAGAACGAGAATTGTTGGACTTTTTCCGAGAAGATGCCATGCAGCTGTTGCTCTTCATATCGGGGATGTTGCTCATCTACTTCGGAGGAGTTACGGATGACATTTTGGATTCCGGCTACAAGTTGAAGTTCTTAGTTCAGTTCCTTGGCGCTGCGTGTTTGGCATTTGCGGGAATCTACCTGAATAACTTTTACGGCCTCTTTGGGTTTACTGACATTCCCGCATGGTTTGGGGTGCCTTTGAGCGTCACAGCTACCGTGTTTATCATCAACGCCATGAACTTGATTGATGGCATTGACGGATTGGCGGCAGGCTTGTCCATTATCGCTTGCTTCTTCTTCGGTTGTTTGTTCTACAACATCGGCGAACTGCTGAATGCCGTGTTGGCATTCTCTACATTGGGCGCCGTGCTGACCTTCTTCTTCTTCAACGTGTACGGTAATGTAGAGCGTCGTCGAAAAATCTTTATGGGAGATTGCGGGTCGCAAACGTTAGGACTTATTCTTGCCTATTTTGCTATTAGTTTTTCGATGGCAAAACCAGAATCCCTTGAAACTTTGGCGGCTTTTAGTGGTCCACAGGACGACATTGTTTCCTTAGAAGAAGTATTGCTTACTACCCCGCTTGTTGTGGCGTTCTCCATCATCATGATTCCCGTGTTAGACACGTTCCGTGTGTTTGGCAATCGCATTCTTGCCCACAAAGATCCGTTCTTGCCCGACCGTACGCACATCCACCATCGTTTTATAGACCTTGGTTTGAGTCACAGAGCAACGCTCGTTGTGATACTCATGCTTGCCGCATTCTTCGTGTTGCTCAACCTCTTGTTGATAGAAGTTGTTGATATAAATGTGCTGTTCTGTATTGATATATTCCTTTGGACAGCCATGCACGTTTGGATTAGTGCGTTGATAAAGAGGCGGGTGAGGCGTAGAAAATCGTAGAATTATTATAGAGTTAAACAAGAATTTTATATAGCAATGTTGTTACATCTGAAAAAGAAATTGTTTCCGAAGCGTTACCTGAGTCCGTGGTTGATTTTGGCGATTGACGTCTTCTGTTCGGTCTTGGCTTCGTTCAGTACGCTGCTCATGTTTGTCTTGATAGGCAAGATGAGACCAGAGGTGAACTTTTCCCTTGTGTGGGTAGGATTGTCTTTGCTTATATCCTTATTGTGCTTCAGCGTATTTGCTACCTATCGTACGATTATTCGCCACTCTACTTTGCGTGACTTTACGCGCATTTTAGGAGCCGTGGTAATTAAATCTTTTGCGTTGACATTGATTGCTGGACTTATTTTTGGTCTAATCACTTGGTCAATTCGCCTTACGTCAGCCTTACTTATCTTTGACCTCATCTTTACTTTTGGGGCATTGATGGTAGTGCGCGTGTTGATGATTGTGACCTATGATTTCTTGAAGTTTAACCTTCCCTACAACGATCAGACGCTGAATGTGTTGGTGTATGGTAGTGACGAAAAGGCGGCATCATTGGCACTTCGTTTTAAGGGTTCTTCATCTTATCGCATCAAGGGATTTATTGATTACGGTAAGTCGGCAAAGCGCTTTACGCTCCACAATCTTCCAGGCAATTATTTCAATTCTGTGGAGGACGTGAAGTTTGTTTATGAGAAGTATGGCATTGATGCCATCATCTTCCCCACACAGCGCAGTGCTTCGTCAGAACGCGAACGTTTAATACTTTTCGGTATGGAGGTGGGAATGAAGTTCTTGATTACGCCTCCCATGGACGAATATGGTAAGTCGCGCACAGCTGAGCGCACCGTGATTCGTGAGGTGAAGATTGAAGACCTCCTTGGACGTGAGGAAATCAAGATTAACATGGAGGTAATCAAAAACAACTTCGCAGGCAAGGTGGTAATGGTAACAGGGGCTGCTGGTAGTATCGGTTCGGAGCTCTGTCGCCAGTTGGCAACCTTTGGCATCAAGCAACTTGTGATGTTTGACAACGCCGAAACTCCCATGCACAATGTGCGTTTGGAATTTGAAGAACGTTTCCCTGATTTGAACTTCGTTCCAGTAATTGGAGACGTGCGTCAACCCCAGCGTCTTGACTTTGCTTTCCGTAAATTCCGTCCTCAAGTAGTGTTCCATGCTGCAGCCTATAAGCACGTGCCCTTGATGGAAGAAAATCCATGTGAGGCAGTGTTAGTTAATGTGTATGGTTCGCGTAATGTGGCTGACTTCTGTCTCAAGTACGACGTAGAAGAAATGGTAATGGTCAGCACCGATAAGGCGGTGAACCCCACGAATATCATGGGATGTACGAAGCGTTTGGCTGAAATCTACGTGCAGAGTCTCGGCTTGAGCATGGAGCAGGGTAAAACAAAGGGTAAGACGAAGTTTGTGACCACACGTTTTGGTAACGTGCTCGGTTCTAACGGTTCGGTAATCCCCCGTTTCCGCGAACAAATCGCTAAGGGCGGACCGATTACGGTTACGCATCCCGAAATTACCCGTTTCTTCATGACGATTCCTGAAGCCTGTCGCCTCGTAATGGAAGCAGCGACAATGACGGACGGTAATCAAATCTTTGTCTTTGATATGGGAGCAAGCGTGAAGATTGCAGACCTTGCAAAGCGCATGATCAAACTGGCAGGATTGGTAGAGGGTAAAGATATAAATATTGAGTACACAGGACTTCGCCCAGGTGAAAAACTCTATGAGGAAGTGCTCTCAAATGCTGAGAATACCATTCCTACAGAGCACATGCGCATTCACATTGCCAAGGTTCGTGAATACAATTATGAAGACGCTTGCGCTGCAGTCGACAAACTTGAACATTACAGCCGCATCGTAGAAATTCCCGAAATGGTGAAGTTCATGAAACAGATCGTCCCAGAGTTTATCTCAAAGAATTCTGTTTACGAAATTTACGACAAGAAGTAGGAGGATTAACGGTTCACGGAAAATAGGACAATGGTTCACGGGAACGTAGAGCCGTCATACCATGGCGTCTCCATAAGATGCAGAAAACGCCTTAGGCTTGTTTTACTCAACAAGAACCTACTCCTTATTATCCGATTCTCTATATGGGTTCTCACGTTGATAAATACTCCCAATAGCAGTTCTTATATAAAATTGATAATTAAATAACTAACAAAAAGAAATAATGAAAATCGCAGTAGCAGGAACTGGTTATGTCGGTCTCAGTATGGCAACACTCCTTGCCCAGCACAATGAAGTAGTGGCGGTGGATATCATTCCTGATAAGGTTGAAAAAATAAATAATAGAATTTCACCAATTCAGGATGAGTATATTGAAAAGTTTTTTGCTGAGAAACCGTTGAATCTTACTGCCACTCTTGATGCTACTGCAGCTTATAGGGATGCCGAGTTGGTGATTATCGCAACACCTACGAATTATGATAGTCAGCGAAATTTCTTTGATACTTCAGCTGTTGAGAGCGTAATAAAGCAGGTTATGCAGGTAAATCCCAATGCGGTAATGGTGATTAAGAGTACCATCCCTGTTGGTTTTACCGAGGCGATAAGTAAAAAGATGGGCACCCGTCAAGTACTTTTCTCACCTGAGTTTTTACGTGAGAGCAAGGCCTTGTATGATAATCTATATCCCAGTCGTATTATCGTAGGTATCCCCCGAGAATCAGCGCACTTAGATACAGTGGCTCGTTCGTTTGCCGAGCTACTTCAGCAGGGAGCAATCAAACAAGATGTTGAAACCTTGTATATGGGGGCGACAGAAGCTGAAGCGGTCAAACTTTTTGCAAACACATACTTGGCATTACGTGTAAGTTACTTCAATGAATTGGATACCTATGCAGAGGTTAAAGGTCTCGATCCACAAGCTATCATCCAAGGTATTGGACTTGACCCACGTATCGGCACACATTATAATAATCCCTCTTTTGGTTACGGTGGTTATTGCCTCCCAAAAGATACCAAACAGTTGCTTGCCAACTATCAGGATGTGCCCCAGAATATGATGACCGCCATTGTGGAAAGCAACCGCACGCGCAAGGATTTTATTGCAGATCAGGTACTTCGCCTCGCGGGATGGTATGGTTATACGGAAAACAATCAATATAATTCCTCGTTTACAGCACCTCCCACTATCGGAATTTTCCGTCTCACCATGAAGGCCAATTCTGATAATTTCCGTCAGAGCGCGATTCAGGGAATTATGAAGCGCATCAAGGCGAAGGGTGCGAATGTCATCATCTACGAGCCCACTCTTGAAGATGGAAGTATGTTCTTCGGTAGTAAGGTTGTAAATGATTTGGACGCATTCAAATCACAATCCAACGCTATTGTAGCAAACAGATATGATGCCTGCTTAGACGAAGTGCAAGATAAAGTCTATACGCGAGACCTCTTCCGTAGAGATTGATTACACTCTTCATGTATTGCAAGTATTTAACCAACAGATTAAACAGATGTCACTGATTTTTGCGTTCTGCATAGTCAGCTAATCCGTTTAATCCATTGATGAAAGACAAATACAGTTCCTCGTTCACCGTTTATTCTTCACATATTACTAAGTCTGTGCTGACACCCGTGATACGCAGGAACGAAACAATAGTTATTCTTCGCGAACATTGCATTCTGTATCTTGCACAAGCACCACCTTTGGATTTGTCAAACTAAGTTCTGATTTCATGGTCGTGTTAGGAGTAAATCTAACCTTAAGTCCACGAAGATGCTCCGCAGAGAAATCCTCCTTTGATGAAACACTGACCGATGAAAGTCTAAGGTGAAACGAGCCAAGTTCGCCCAAACGCACACTATAACCCTCTCGAAGTACCGTTATTATCTCCTTTTCTAAATAATAGAGAGCGTTCAACAGTTGTATGGGTCTGAGATGACATTTCTCACAGATATTTGCAATCATCGTCTCAATAGGAAAGGGAGTGGCAGGAGCCAAATTCGCATGAAACATCGTCTTGTTTGTAATAGGATTTGCATGTTCAGTTAAAGAGTACTTAAGCATAGTAAAAAGATTTTAAGGTTTATAATAAAAATATGCGGTAATGAGGTCTTGACTGGTAATGTAGGGGTGGAAGGATTTCTTACTCGTTATCAACCTAGTTAGATTTTCATTGTTCAAAGAGACTTTGTTTTCATCGTTTGACACTGCAAAGTTACAACGCCCGAAAACCGCGCTTCACTTTTTCGTCCGTTTTCAAAAATGCAAAAACGCTGACTCCCCCAGTAAATACAGCTTCAGTCAGGGGATAAAAATTTTTTTCTCGACCTGCACAGTCAACCGTTTAATATGTGCAATCAAGTTGACAATACAAACTCAACAGTCGAAACATAAAAATCACCAGTCTGTTGTCCGTAGTCTCCCGTTCATAAATTCATGAAAATACCCCCAGCCTACTCCCTATGCTTCACCTCCTCCTGCCCTCGCAAGGCAACCTGTTTGCATTACGTGGCAGGTCAGAACATCCCCTCAAGAGTAACGTTAGGAAGCGCCATTTATCCCACAGCATTAAGTTCAGATGGAACATGCCCCTATTATCGTGAGTATGTAAAGGTCAAGTTAGCCTACGGATTCCAGAAAATATTTGCAGTAATTAGGAAGAAAGACGTAGAACCTCTACGCAATAGGTTAAAGCAATATCTCGGAGGGCACGGCACATATTACCGTTACAACAGAGGAGAAAAACGTCTAACCCCAGTGCAACAAGATACAATTTTAGCAATCTGTCAAGAGTTCGGTTACACCGAAAACCTCACTTTTGATAACTACCTCACGGACTACGACTTCTCCGAGTAAAGTAATCCCCTCTTTTCTCTTTCAAAATCTCGTACCAAGGTCTGGTACGAAAAATACCACTACTGGTACAAAAAATACCAAGGTCTGGTACAAAAAGTACCACACTTGGTATAAAAAGAATTTTAGTGTTCCTCACTCCTAGTTCCTCACTCCTCACTAATTCCTCCTCCTCTCTCAACATTAATCGTTCAACTTTAAACGTTCACCTCTCACCTCTCAACTTTAAACTCTCAACATTAAAATGTCAAATTCAGATAATATTAACAACAAAACTGCATCCCAAGAGAATGAGTTAGTTCCAACAGTACGTTTTAGTGGGTTGGAAACAGAGAATTTTTGGATATGCCAGATTGTTGCAAAATATTAAGCATAGAGTACTAGTGTCGCAAGGACGAGCAATTTATGCTGCTAATGAAGAACTTTTGCGTTTATATTGGGATATAGGTGAAATGTTGGATAGTAATCAGAATTCAGACGGTTGGGGGAAAAAGACATTACAACGATTATCTATAGACCTAGAAAATGAATATCCAGAGATAAAAGGTTTTACCGTTCGTAATATGCAATACATGGTTCAATTCTATAAAGAATATGACCAAAGTTTGACACAAATAAAAGAAAGTGGAATTACGAAACTGCCAGTTTCGCAATTCGAAGCATTCAATTTATCATTACCTATCAAACATTTAGGATGAACGCATAATCTTATTCTCCTGCAACGAGTCAAAGATATTCGCGCAAGATATTGGTATATGGTGAGATGTATTACAGGGCATTGGATGAAAGAATATCGAATAGAATGTATCAGGAATAATGATTATGCAAGACATGGAGCGTTAGCAAACAAGTTCTCTACAACACTTCCAACTCAAGAAGCAAGTGACGTAAAGTCAATGTTGAAAGACCCCTACATCTTTGACATGCTCACGTTTACCGAACAATATAATGAGCGTGACATTGAAATTGGGTTGGTAAAACATGTAGAAAAGTTTTTAGTTGAGATGGGCGCAGGGTTCGCGTTAATGGGGCGTCAATGTCATTTAGAAGTGTCTGGTGATGACTACTATATAGACATACTGATGTACAATACATTTTTGCATCGCTATATGGTCATTGAATTAAAGAATACAGAGTTTAAACCCGAATATATAGGCAAACTCAATTTCTATTGTTCTGCTGTTGATGATATACTTTGCCGTGAGGGCGATAATCGTACCATAGGTCTTTTATTATGTAAGAGTAAAGACCGTATAAAAGCAGAGTATGTACAAGAACCAATCGGAATCTCTGATTACGAATTAGGTCAATCTTTACCATCAGACTATCGAAGCGATCTCCCCTCTATAGAAGCAATAGAAAATTGCCTCAACCAATAACAGTTTGGTCGTACAGAAACTTCATTCAGAAATTTTGGATCTTCAGAACCTCAGAATGAGACTTCCTCTCTCGCAGTTGTTTTCTGAACTCTGAACTCTGTACTTTAGACAAATCCTCTTTCACCTCCAACGTTCCCCGTTCCTAGTTCTCCAGCAGTTGTTCTCTGTTCTCTGAACTCTGAACCCTATACAACTCCTCTTTCAACTCTCACCTCTCAACTTTCATATATAAATGAGTAATTCAGAAAATAATAAACGCATAGCGAAGAATAGTCTCTTCATGAGTATTCGCATGGTGATAGTGCTGTTGATATCTCTATATACCACACGAATCATTCTTAAAGTTCTTGGTGTGGAAGATTATGGTATCTATAATGTTGTTTGTGGTTTCGTCTCATTATTTGCGATGTTGAATACGTCCATGAGTAACGGCATACAACGATTTTATAATTTTGAGTACGGGAAGAATGGCGAGGAAGGGGCTAATCGGGTTTACTGCTTATCTTTTTATATTCAGATAATCATAGCAGTTATAGTTGTTGCGTTAGTCGAAAGTATCGGCCTTTGGTATTTACATAGTAAAATGGTAATACCAGCGGATAGAATGTTCGCAGCTGAGTGGATTTTTCATTTTTCTGTATTAAGTTTTGTTTTTGTAATATTACAAGCCCCCTATAATGCAGCTATAATGGCTCATGAAAGGTTAGATTATTTTGCATTCTTAGGTATTTTGGATGCTATTCTTAAACTAGGAATTGTGTTCATAATACCTTATCTTGCGGTTGACCAATTAATAATATATGGGATTTTAACAACAAGCATATGTATATTAAATTTTACATTATCATATTTATATTGTAAAAGAAAATTTAATGAGATTCATCTGAAGCGCATATTTGATAAACATATGTTCCGCTCAATGCTTGGTTTTTCAGGTTGGAATTTGTTTGGATCATTTAGTGGTATGATGCAAGAACAAGGTATCAATCTAGTCATTAATTTCTTTTTTGGTCCTATTGTTAATGCAGCTCGTGGTGTAGCAAATCAAATCAATGCTGGTATTGAAAGTTTTGTTGCAAATATTACAGTACCAGTTAGACCTCAAATTGTTCAATCATATGCAAAAGGAGATTCTGATCGTATGATGCGCCTAATGTTCAGCATCAGCAAACTAAGTTGTTGTTTCCTCTTGATGATGGCAATACCAGTATCCTTAGAAATTAATTATGTTCTTCAGTTTTGGTTAGGTGACAATATCCCTTCTTATGCAGCACCATTTACAATTATTATATTGTATTCATCTTTAATATCAAATCTTAATTCAGCTACTTCTAATGTTGTTCATGCTGCAGGGAAGATGAAGCACTATCAATTTTGGGGTACAATGATTAAAATTTTATGTGTACCTCTAGCCTTTTTGATATTAAAGTTTCATCCGAATCCCAATTGGGCATTAATAATAATGATGATATGCCGACTACTTGGGCATATTGTAGGACTATTTATTGTTAGAAGGTTGGTTGAATTATCCTTACGTGAATATTGCGCCAAGGTTATACTTCCAATAGTTATAGTTTTTGCTCTTTCATTCTTAATTTCATATCTACCGCACGCCTTTTTAGAGGAAGGTATGATAAGGTTAATAAGTGTAACGCTTGTAAGTCTTACTTCTGTTATTATAACACTCTACTTTGTAGCATTAGATAAGGGCGAGAAACAATTAATATTAAACATGACCAACTCACTACTTGTGAAATTTAAAAATAAAGAGATAATATGATTCAATATAACCCAGAAGGGTCTTTACTAAGAAGAGACCAAAAAGAATTGCTCCGTATGCTGGAGGAGTTAGATAAAATATGTAAGGAGCATAAAATTCAATGGTGGTTGAGTTCCGGCACTTTATTGGGGGCCGCACGTCATCAGGGTTTTATTCCTTGGGATGATGATATGGATATCGTATTGCTGAAAAAAGATTACAAGCGATTGGAGAATATCCTTTGTAAGATGCAAAGTGAAGAATTTGTATTTCATTGTATGAAAACAGATGTTGATTATGTCAATTGGTTTGGCAAATTTAGAAAGAAGAATGGTTGTATTCAAAGTGCTAGTAAACGATACAATTATTATAAGTGGAAAGGTATAGGATTTGACATATTTGCCATCGAAAAGACAAATTATTTATCTGTCAAGCTCGCTTCATTCTCTTATGGCATAATGCAACGTTTTACGACCAAAATCACAAACAACTTTATTCGTAAACCATTAATACGAATAATAGAACATCTTCATAGTTATATAATTTTCCCAATATTGAAACTCATCGGGATATTTAATCCCAAAGAAGAATATCATTATACATTAGGAACAGGGTGGCCTGAGCATACTTTCTATATGAAATATACATTCCCTTTGACCGCTACAGACTTTGAAGGGAAACAGATGCCTGTTCCTAAGGATATGGACTCCTATCTTACCAATGTGTATGGGGAATGGCGTAAAATGCCAAGTGAAGAGCAAATAAAAAAATCTATCCATTGCCAAGAATATCGTGATGAGATTTTTGGAAAGGGACAATAATATTTTGATGGTCATGAAAAAAGTTATTACATACGGCACTTACGACCTTCTTCACCAGGGTCACATAAATCTTCTTCGTCGTGCAAAGGAATTGGGTGACTACCTCATTGTAGGAGTAACTAATGATAATTTTGATCGTGAGCGTGGTAAACTCAATGTTTGCAACAATGTATTGGAACGTGTTGAGGCGGTTAAAGCGACTGGACTTGCAGACCAAATCATTATTGAAGACTACTTTGGCCAGAAGATTGACGATATCCAAAAGTATGATGTCGATATTTTTGCTATCGGGTCAGATTGGGAAGGTCAGTTTGATTATCTGAACGAGTTTTGTCAAGTCATTTATTTGCCTCGTACTGAAGGTATCTCTAGCACTATGCTTCGTGGAGAGCAACAACAAGTGGTACGTGTGGGGATTGTGGGATGCGGTCGTATTGCGCAACGGTTTGTACCCGAAGCCTTTTTTGTGAGTGGTATACAAATTGCAGGTGCCTTTGATATTGATACCAAAATAGGTGAGGCATTTACGCAAAGCCATCAGCTGCCCATTTGCTATAAATCCTATGAAACCTTATTGGCTGATGTTGATGCGGTGTACATCGCTACACCACACCTTAGTCACTATGAGTTGACTAAGCAAGCCTTGCAGACCAAAAAGCATGTGCTTTGTGAAATTCCCCTTGTTCTTGATATGGAACAAGCGCGTGAACTCTATGCTTTGGCTGAAGAGCAAGGAGTCATCTTGATGGAAGCTCATAAAACTGCACATTGTCCTGCTTTCAACCACCTGATGGCTATGATTAAGAGCGGAGCGATTGGTGAGGTTGTTGATATTGAGGCTTCTTTGTCACGTTTATTGCCCGACCATACACGCCGTGAATTTGATGCAGCACAAGCTGGTGGTTCGATGTATGAGTCAGCGGTTTATCCTCTATTACCAATCTTTAAGTTGTTGGGAACCGACTATAAAAACTTAAATATCTATTCTCGCATGGAGAATGGGGTGGATATTTATACCAAGGGTGTATTACGTTACCCCACAGCTGTATGTTCATTTAAGTTGGGATTAGGTGTAAAAACCGAAGGTAATTTGGTGATCTCAGGTACTAAGGGATATGCTTATGTTGAAGCCCCTTGGTGGAAGACCGACTACTTTGAGTTGCGTTATGAGGATCAGAACCAAAACAAGAAGTTCTTTTACAAATGTGATGGTGAAGGTCTTCGCTATGAGATACAAGAGTGGATGTCATGTATTTTGAATCATCGTTTTAGCAGTGCCCGACTTCGTCGTCGTGAAAGTATCGCAATGGCTGGTGTTATGCAACAATTTACAGAACGCAAAAACTTTATGGAAATATGAAACGGGTATTAGTTGTAGGAGGATCCAATGGCATAGGTCTTTCCATCGCTACAGAATTAGCAAGACGTGACGATTGTGAAAAAGTTTATATCGTGGATCGTGTGAGTGTTGCTGAAGAAAATTATCACCCAAAATTTGAATCTTATCAGTTTGATTTGACGAATGCGGATTATTCGTTTTTCAATAGGTTTACGAATATAGACACGCTAATGATAACTGCTGGATTTGGTCGTTTGGCGTTGTTTAAGGATTTGGATGAACAACACATCATCAGTTCAATGAATGTGAATGCAACTGCGGTGATGCGCGTCATTCACCATTTTTATGACAAGATTCAAGGACGTGAAGATTTTTATTGTGGAGTGATGGTCAGCATAGCTGGTTTTATGTCGTCTCCATTCTTCTCTGTATATGGTGCCAGTAAAGCAGCACTAAAAATATTTATCGAAAGTGTTAACGTAGAATTGGAAAAAAGTGGAACAACAAATCGCATATTGAATGTATCTCCTGGTTCCATTAAGGGCACTAGTTTCAATCAAGGAAAGACCGATTTATCGCAGACGTCAACATTAGCCAACGAAATCTTGCATCAGTTGGAAATAAAAAGTGATTTGTTCATCCCTCAATATGAAGAAATCTTCAAGAACGTCTTAGCACGTTACCAAGCAGATTTTCGTGCAGAGGGACGACATAGTTATGAGTATAAATTATATAGTGGAAGAGTAAAATAATAGTATATGAAACTTACAAAATACGTACAAGATTTACAACTCCTAACTGATAAAGTTAGGTGGATTAAACCCATATTGAGACCTTTTGCTAGATTTTATTATTCATTTATAGACAGAAGTAATATAAAACGGAGAGATAAACTTAAGAAATCTTTTCAAAAGAATGGCCTAAATGTATTAGAACTTTTTGACAAGACGATGATGTCAAATGGATATAAGTATTCTTTGGCATTCGGAACTATGCTCGGTGCTGTTCGAGAGCATGGCTTTATCAAACATGATCTTGATATTGATGTTTTCATGTGGATAGAAGATTTTAATGAAGAGGTTATAACATGTTTAACAGAAGTTGGTTTTCATCTTAAGCATACATTTGTTGTGGAAAACGGAAAATTTGCAAGAGAGGATACTATCGAGAAGGATGGTGTTCAAATTGACATCTTCTATATATACCCACCATTAGAAGGACGTGAATATACATATTGTTGTGATTTCTTCCCACGAGGAAATTGTAGGTCTTGGGAACAATCAATTTCAAAATATGGTGGACTATTACCACGAAGATTAGAAATGCCTACATCTAAAGATTTGAAACGAGTTCCGTTTGAAAGTCTATCATTGCCTATTTTAGGAAATTCACATGAATTTTTGTCTTTTAGATATGGTAAAGATTATATGACCCCTAACCCCAAATGGTCAAATGGAGAAAACCCATATATCGTAAAGTGGTCTGAAAAGATTGCACTATTCATAAAATATAGTTAGCCAATAAATTTGTTTATGGCCAATTCATTGTTAGATTCCTTAGTTGGAAATATATATATATGTAACTCATGCATATTATTGCTTTGCCTTATAATTTTTCTAAATTATAAGCATTTATTTAGCCATCGAGCGGGGGGGGGGACTGGATATTTTGTCTTGTGGGTGGTTTTTACATTGTATTCTGTTTTTTATTGCCCTTTTGGGGGAGACAATTATGCTGCACTCAATGTATACAATTCGTATTTTCTAGGTGTAAAATGGGAATACCTACATCTAGAAGAGTTTCATTTTAAGATAATGAATCTGGCACCTTGGGGATATTTTTCATGGAGATTCCTCCTTTGGGGTATAATGGGAGCCACAGCTTTTATCTTTTTATGTAAAAGTTTAAAATTAGACAAACATTTAGCAACTATTGCTTGTTGTACATTTGCCTTACCCGTCTTATTTTACTATCAACGTGCTGTTGCTGGATATTCACTTATTTATATATCATTAGTATATTTTGTATTGTGGCGTCAAAATAAAAAGATGATATTATTAATAATATCAATTATCAGTTTATTTTCAGCTCTCCCATTTCACAATGCAATGATTTTTTATATTGTAGTTGCTTATTTCTCTTTATTATATCCGCTTAATGGGAAAACGTTATTAATCTTAATCTTGGGGGCTATTTTTATCAGCTTTGCCCTTTTAGATTCAATTGCTTTTTTTCTAGAACAGACGTCCTCTGAAACAGCGGAAACAGCAATGCTATATGTAGAAGAAAATGAGGTTGCGGGGGCTAGTAATGCCTTTGGTATTTTGAGTAAAACCTTATTGAAAGGTCCTCTTTATCTAATGGTCTTCTTTTGTTTGTCTAATTATCTAAAATACCCACAAAAATTCACCCTGTTGGAAAAGTCTTTTTTATTAAATGTTGTTCTCCTATTTATCTTTTCTTCTTTACTTTCTTCAACCTCCTATGCTATTTCAGCAAAATTTGAGAAGGCGGCTTACTTACCTTTAACATTATTTCTCGCTTTATATTATAAAAAATATAGGCGCTCAAAAGAATGTAATTTGTTTGTTTATGCATTGTTAGTGAGTACCATTGTTTTTAAAGTTTATGCAATTATTAAGGGGATACCCTGATGATAAATAATTAAAAGACACACAATTATGTTTAGTAAAATTAAATACTTCTGCGGTTTTTTATGTTCAAATATTGATAGGCTTTCAATTTATTACAAAACTCAGAAGCTTAAAAAAGTTTTAGGGGGGGGGTAAAAGAAACATCCATTATCCTTTCATAGTTGCCGGAGCAGAGAACATCCAAATGGCAGAGAATGTAAATATAGGTCCAGGGACAACTATATATACAACTGGAGCAAAACTTATTATCAAGCAACATGTTATGTCTGGACCTAATCTAACAATAATAACAGGCGACCATAAATACATTCTTGGACGTTGGTTGGACTCTGTCAAAGGAGAAGAAAAAGAATCTTGTTATGACCAAGATGTGATAATAGAGGAGGATGTTTGGATAGGATGTAACGTAACCATTCTTAAAGGAGTCAAAATCGGCAGAAGTTCCATCATAGCTGCTGGTTCATTAGTTATTAAGGATGTTCCTCCATATAGTATCGTTGGCGGAGTTCCTGCAAAGGTCATAAAAATGAAGTGGATGGAAGATGAGATCAAACTTCACGAAAAATTCATTAATAGTAATCAGTAATAGATGAAGAAAAAAATACTAATAGTTCTCCCAACATTGCGTAATGGAGGTGGAGTCATCAGTGGGTTAAAGAATATGCTTTCTTTATTACCTACAAATCGTTTTGAATTCCATGTTCTACCATTAGGTTATTCAGGTTCAAATAATGTTGAATTACCTAACTGCATGGTTCTTCAAAACTCTTTTATTCTTACAGCAACAGATGGAGTTTATGAACATAGCGAAAATTATAGACACAAATTTCTATTATGGATATGCAAGGTAATTCTTACTTTATTTAACATAATTAGACTGCGTACCAGGGTTGTCAACTGGTTGTATAAACAGGTGGCTAAGAAATACAAAGATTATGATGTAGTCATAGGATATCAAGAAGGAGCAGCTACTCGGTTTTCACAATATATTGAAGCTTCAAATCGCATAGCATGGATTCATTGTGATTATGCCAAATACCATGAACTTCACCAGCATCAGAATGAAGAGTCAATGTACTCAAAATACAACAATATTGTTTGTGTATCAAAATATACATTGAACAATTTTGTATCTATATATCCCCAATTAAAAGAACGTTCAACATGTCTCTACAATTTGTTAGATATAGACAATATCCAGCAAAAATCATTAGAAATATGTGAAGATATTTCATTTGACAAAAACATTATTAATATAGTATCCATCGGTAGGATAAATCCTGTTAAACAATTTCATTTAATTCCTCAAATCATATCACAAATATTGAAAAATGGAGTTACTAATTTTAGATGGATTCTAGTTGGCGTCGATTTAGGTGCTTTGGAGCAAATCAACCAGGAAGTAAAGAAATATGATATCCCAGAGGAATACTTCAAGTATATTGGCCAAAAACTCAACCCTTACCCTTACATTAAGAATAGCGATTTACTTGTCAGCACCTCATCCAGTGAAGCATGTCCTTTTGTCGTAAACGAAGCACGCGTTCTTGGAGTTCCTGTAATTTCCAATAATTATCCATCAATATATGAGTTAATAAAGAACTTTGCCAATGGAATAATTTGTAGTGTTGACAAAATGCCAGATGTACTAATTGAGTTAATAACAAATCAAAAAGCATTGGACCGATTAAAGCAGGGGGTACAAACTGAATGCTTTGATAATTATAAAATAGTTAAGCAAATTTGTGATCTATTTAATGAATAGCTTTAAAGATAAAATAATATGAAAATCGCTGTATTATTAACATGTTTCAATCGCAAAGAAAAGACTTGTAAATGCTTGCAAAGTTTATATACTGATTTAGGAAAATACAATAAAATCGAAACAAATCAAAAGATTTCAATAGAAGTCTTCCTTGTGGATGATGGATGCACAGATGGAACAGCTGATGCTATAAGTACTCAATATGCAGATAAATCTGTACATATCATTCAAGGGAGCGGTTCTTTGTTTTGGGCTGGCGGTATGCGCTTAGCATGGAGTGTGGCTTACAAGCGTCATTCAGAATGGGATTTCTACTTACTTATGAATGATGATACAGAATTATTACCAGGAGCATTACAAGAACTGTTGGAGACTCATCAATATGCTCTGAACGTTTATAAAATGGAGGGCATTTATTCTGGAATAACTTGTGCTTCTGATGACTATACAAAGCGCACCTATAGTGGAAGGATTTGGGTTAATCGTTTTAAGGGAACTACAAAATATATAGGTATTAGCAATTCTCCTCAAATATGTGAACTAGTCAATGCGAATATTTTATTGGTACATAAGAGTGTCGTTGATAAAATAGGGAGATTCTCCGGTTCATACCAACATGGATTTGCTGACTATGATTATTCTATACGTGCACGAAAAAAAGACATACCCGTATTAGTATCAGCAAAAGCGTGTGGAATATGCGATAATGATCATCTAGATAAAGAATATCAAGCACAATGTGTTATAAATATGTCTCTAGTCGAACGTTGTAAATATTTTCGTCATCCAGCCCATTCTAGTGGAGATTATCTTCGTTTTATATGGAATAATTCTCCACTTCGATGGCCCATGGTATTTATAGGACGATTACTCAATCTTTTCTTACCACGGCTCTACTATAAATTGAATTCACAGAGGTAATTTTGTAATTAAAATCAATAAAATGAAACATATATTAGCCAGATTGTTATCAAAACTTTCTCCACGCTTATTTTTCACACTTGCGTATTTTCACAATAGAGGAAAATTGCCAAATTTTAAAAAGCCCAACGATCTTTCCGAATTATGGATAAAAAAGATATTAAGTGGTGAAATTAATGATTACTATTATTTAGCAGACAAATATCTTGTAAGAGATTATATTGAGGGGAAAGGATTTTCTTCATTATTGCCCCCCTTGCTTGGAGTATATGAATCTCCAGATGATATTGAATTTTCGTCTCTTCCCGAACGATTTGCTTTAAAGGCGAATTATGGTGCAGGTATGAATATAATTTGTACTGATAAGAGTAAATTTGACATAAAGGGGAATGTAGAAAAAATGAGGAGTTGGATGACTAAAAAGAAATATAGTAATGCAGAGCGTCATTATAACTTAATCACACCCAAAATCGTTTGTGAGTCATATATCGATGATGGAACAGGAGGATTTCCTATTGATTACAAATTTATGTGTATAAAGGGGAAAGTATTTTGTATACTAGCATGTAATAATAGAGAAAAAGGTCATGCTTCTTATTTACCCTATTCTTGTATTTGGGAACCATTATATAATTATAGTAAAGATGCCGCACCATTATTGCTTAAGAAGCCACACAATCTTAAAGAGATGATTTCGGTCGCAGAAAATTTGTCTGCTGAAATGGATTTGGTACGAATTGATTTATACTCAAATGGGGAAAAAATTTGGTTTGGAGAAATTACGTTAACTCCTGCAGGATGTATCTTTCATAGGTGGACTCAAAAAGCTCTTGATGACATGGGAGAGTTTTACTGGAAAAATGAGAATAAACTGTAAGAAAGATATTTAGCATCGTAATATGTTAATTGAGGAAAACAGAAAGACTAATTTAATTATGAGAATAGCAGTAGCAGGTACAGGATATGTAGGTCTTAGTATGGCCACTATCCTTGCACAACACAATGAAGTCATCGCCGTGGACATCATGGCAGAAAAGGTAGAGAAAATCAACCGCCGTGTTTCTCCCATTCAGGATGACTATATTGAAAAGTACTTCGCAGAAAAGGAGCTTAACCTTACCGCCACTCTTGATGCAGAAGCTGCGTATAAAGACGCTGAATTTGTCATTATTGCGGCACCTACAAACTACGACAGTCAGAAGAACTTCTTCGACACTTCTGCCGTAGAAGCAGTCATCGACCTCGTTTTGCAATACAATCCCGACGCAGTGATGGTTATTAAGAGTACGATTCCTGTAGGTTATTGTCGTAGTCTCTATGTGAAGTATGCGCAACGTTTTGCTACAGAACCAGCATTGCAAGGTAAGAATTTTAATCTGCTCTTCTCTCCTGAATTCTTGCGCGAGAGTAAGGCGCTGTATGACAACCTTTATCCCTCACGTATTATCGTAGGTATACCGAAGCAGATAGAGCAATTTGATGAAGAAAATGCTGCTATCAATGCTATTGCTGACGTAGAACGCCTCACTGAAGCCGCACATACTTTTGCCGGTCTTCTCCAGCAAGGCGCGATCAAGCAGGACGTAGATACCTTGTTTATGGGCTTGAAGGAAGCTGAAGCCGTAAAACTCTTTGCCAACACCTACTTAGCTCTCCGTGTCAGTTATTTCAACGAACTCGATACCTATGCAGAAGTAAAAGGTCTTGATCCCCAAGCTATAATCCAGGGCATCGGTCTCGACCCACGTATCGGCACGCATTATAATAACCCCTCCTTCGGTTATGGCGGCTACTGTCTCCCCAAGGATACCAAGCAGTTGCTCGCTAACTATCAAGATGTACCTCAAAACATGATGTCTGCCATCGTAGAAAGTAACAGAACTCGCAAGGATTTCATTGCCGACCAGGTACTCCACATGGCAGGATGGTATGACTACACTGAGCACAATCAATACAACAGTTCTCTCAACTCTCAACTCTCCTCTCTGAACGTCCAAACTCTTCCCACCATCGGAATTTTCCGTCTCACCATGAAAGCCAACTCTGATAACTTCCGTCAGAGCGCCATTCAGGGTATCATGAAGCGCATTAAGGCGAAAGGTGCTAATATTATCATTTATGAACCCACACTTGAAGACGGTAGCACTTTTTTCGGAAGTAGGGTGGTGAATGATTTGAACGCATTCAAATCACAAGCTAATGCTATTGTAGCAAATCGTTACGAGGTTTGCTTGGATGATGTTCAAGAAAAGGTTTATACTCGCGATTTGTTTAGAAGAGATTAAATATGTAATATATGAAACTCTGTTTGATATACAATTTTGCTCAACATTATCGCACTAATATATTTACCTTAATAGATAGGGAGTTTAGTTGTGATTTTGTTTTTGGGGATTCTATGAGTGATGTTAAGAAGATGGATTATAGTCTTCTAAAAGGGAATGTAACAGAAACTCATACAAATAAGATTTTGGGTGGTTGGTATTGGCAACCAGGGGTAATCACTCAGTTGTTTAAAAATTATGACCATTACATACTATTAGGTGAGAGTCGGGCTCTAAGCACATGGCTGTTTTGTATACTGGCTCTTTTTTTAAGGCCCAAAAAGAAAGTTTATTTTTGGACTCATGGTTGGTATGGCAAAGAAACAAGACTTGAACGTTTGGTTAAAAAAATATTTTTAAAACTACCTAATGGCGGAGTATTTACCTATGGTGATTATGCAAGGAATTTGATGATTAAGGAGGGATTTAAAGCTGATAAAATTTATCCAATCCATAATTCATTAGCATATGATCAACAGATTGAAATTCGCAATCGTTTGAGTTCGTCTAAGGTTTACAAAGAACATTTTAAAAATGATAATCCAAACTTATTTTTTGTTGGTCGTTTAACTCCTGTGAAACAGCTTGATCAGATATTAGAAGCGATGGTTATCTGTAATAACCGTGGTCGTTTCTATAATCTTACTTTCATTGGTGGGGGGGCAGAAATGGACAATTTAAAGAGAAGAACAGAAGAGTTGAAATTAAATGCTCAGGTTTGGTTCTATGGTCCCTGTTATGACGAGAAAGAATTGAGTTCGCTTATTTATAATGCTGATCTTTGTGTTGCGCCAGGCAATATTGGTCTTACTGCTATGCATTCTATGGTATTTGGGACTCCTTGTATTACTCATAATGATTTTCCATACCAAATGCCAGAGTTTGAAGCTATCAAACCAAATGTAACTGGATGCTTTTTTAAACGTAATGATATTAATCATCTAGCAGATTGTATTGATGATTGGTTTTCTAAAAATCAATCAAAGAGAGAGGTCGTTAGGAAGGCTTGTATGGATGAAATAGACATTCAATGGACACCTGAGTTTCAGATTAAGGTATTAAGAAAAGTATTAGGATAAAAAGTAATGTTAAAATATATTATTGGGTTAATTATAAATTTTTTCAACCCAGCAGTATCTATTTTTGCTAAAATAGATAACGTTTCAAAAGTTAGTAAGAAAGCACGAATCAATTCCAATGTTCAGGTTTTTCATTCTAGTGTGGGAGATTATTCTTATATTGGTGGTGGCACAAATTTAGTCAATGCAGAAATTGGTAACTTTTGTTCTATATCTCACAATTGTGCTATAGGTATGGGGACTCATACTTTGAATTATATTAGCACTTCTCCTATATTTACTGAGAGATACAACGGAACGGGACATTCGTGGGTCTCTACTAATATAAATGCAGCACATGCGAATGCTGTGAAAATCGGCAATGATGTATGGATCGGAAATAGAGCGATGATATTAGATGGAGTCACAATTGGAAATGGTGCAGTAATAGGGGCCGGCGCTGTTGTAACAAAAGATGTTCCTCCTTATGCAATTGTGGGAGGAGTCCCTGCAAAAATTATCCGTTATCGATTTTCGGAGGATATTATAGAGGAACTACTGAAACTTGAATGGTGGAATTTTCCTGAAGAATTCTTAAAGAAAAATATTGAGTTTTTTCAAAAGAACCAGATTGACTTCGAACTATTTAAAAAGCGTTTTAATATATTTAAAAACGACAATAATTCTTATTGTAAGATAAACGATTAAATATACTTTCCAATTTATGTCAGTATTTGAAGGAAAAGTCCTGTTGATTACAGGTGGTACAGGTTCGTTTGGTAATGCTGTACTTCGTCGCTTCTTGACTAGCGACATTCGTGAGATTCGTATTCTCTCTCGTGACGAGAAGAAACAAGATGATATGCGTCACCACTTGCAGGCGCAATATCCTGAGGTGGCAAGCAAGGTAAAGTTCTATATCGGCAATGTGCGTAATCGTGAATCGGTGGATGTGGCGATGCGTGGTGTGGACTATGTGTTTGCTGCTGCTGCCTTGAAGCAGGTGCCCTCGTGTGAGTTCTTCCCCATGGAGGCTACAATGACCAATGTGATTGGTACGCACAATGTTTTGCTCTCTGCTATTGAACACGAAGTCAAGAATGTAGTGGTACTCTCTACCGACAAGGCTGCTTATCCTATCAATGCGATGGGGATTTCAAAAGCCTTGATGGAAAAGGTGGCTATTGCTAAAGGACGTGAATTAGGTCAAGGCGCAAAGACTACCATCTGCTGTACACGCTATGGTAATGTAATGGCGAGTCGTGGTTCGGTAATTCCTCTTTGGGTGGAACAGATTGAACAGGGTAAACCCATTACTATCACCGATCCTAACATGACGCGCTTCATGATGACGCTTGACGATGCAGTGGATCTTGTTATCTATGCCTTTACACATGGCGAAAATGGTGACCTCTTCGTACAAAAAGCTCCAGCTGCTACTTTGGAAGTTCTTGCTGAGGCATTGAAGCAAACTTATGAACAGATTAATCCCAAGTATGGCGAAACAGAAGTACGCGTAATTGGTACCCGCCATGGCGAGAAGTTATACGAAACACTCGTAACTCGTGAAGAAATGGCCAAGGCTATTGATATGGGCGACTACTACCGCATTCCTTGTGACAATCGCGACTTGAACTATGACAAGTTCTTTACTGATGGTAGTGAGGAGATTTCTAAGATTGAGGACTACCATTCACACAATACAGGTCGCTTGGATGTAGAAGGCATGAAGCAACTTTTGTTGAAACTCCGCTTTATCCGTGAAGACCTTGGTTTGATTCCAAGAAGTAAAGGTAAGGAGATACGAAGCGAGTAATTGGTGTACGCAGAAACGTTGAGTTACATTTTCACGCAAAGATTCTAAACATTACAAAGAATTCTTGAACACGGATATAACAGATTGGACGGAAGTTTTCTGATAAGGTGTTAACACAATCCGTTATATTAGTATAATCCGCGGTCAAAAATTAAACGTCTTAGCATTCTTTCGTATCTTTGCATGAAACAAAATTGCGTGAAGTAAAAAATCTCGTCATGAAAATACTAGTTACAGGTGCCAAAGGATTCGTTGGTCAGAACCTTTGTGCACAATTGAAGAATATAAAGGAAGGCAAGGCACGTTGCTATGGCGATTTAACCGTGAGCGAGGTGTATGAGTATGATATTGACAGCACGGCGGAGGAGTTGGATACCTATTGTCGCGAGTGCAATTTCGTTTTTAACCTAGCAGGTGTGAATCGTCCACAGAACACCGAAGAGTTTATGCAGGGCAATTTCGGTTTTGCCTCCACCTTGCTTGAAACATTAAAGAAGCATGGCAACAGTTGTCCTGTGATGCTTTCAAGCTCGGCGCAGGCTTCACTGACCGGGCGTTTTGGCAACAGTGAATATGGACGAAGCAAAAAGGCTGGCGAAGACCTATTCTTAGAATATGGTGCAGAGGTGGGTGCTCGTGTGTTGGTGTATCGTTTCCCTAATTTGTATGGTAAATGGTGTCGTCCTAACTACAATAGTGCTGTAGCAACCTTCTGTAACAATATCGCAAATGATCTTCCTATAACAGTGAATGATCCAAGTGTCGAACTTGAACTACTCTATATTGACGACTTGGTGGAGGAAATGATTGCTGCATTGCAAGGTAAGGAGCATCGTTGTGAATTTGAAGGCCTGGATGTGCTTCCTCTGGAAGATGGTCGCTACTGCTACTGCCCAGTGACGCACAAAGCTACCTTGGGGCAGATTGTAGATTTGCTTCATCAGTTTGAAGCGATGCCTCGCACACTTATGATTCCTGAAATCCCTGCAGATAGTTTTGCGAAGCGTTTGTATAGCACTTATCTTAGTTATTTGCCACAGGAAAAGACCATATTTGACATTAAGATGAATAAGGACGACCGTGGTTCATTTACAGAATTGGTGCATACGCTTAACTGCGGACAGGTAAGTATCAACATCTCCAAACCTGGTGTAACTAAAGGTCAGCATTGGCACAACACGAAATGGGAGCAGTTTATTGTGGTGAGTGGTCACGGGTTAATTCAGTTGCGCAAGGAAGGTTCGGACGAAATTCGTGAATACGAAGTGAGTGGTGATAAGATTCAGTCGGTCATCATGCTTCCTGGTTATACACACAATATTATCAATCTCTCCGATACACAGGATCTTGTCACAGTGATGTATTGCAACGAGATTTTCAATCCTGAGCGTCCAGATACTTTCTTTGATCCGGTTTAGGAGAGGGTAAGGAGGGTTGAGAGGGTAAGGAGAGTAAAGAGAGTAACGAAAGTAGAGAAAGTAAAGAGGGTGAGAAAAGTAAAGATAGTAAAGAATGGTTTCTGATTTTGAAGAACTCGCTATTTATCAGCAATCGCGTGAACTTGCCAAACAGGTGTATCAGATTACACGAGAAGGAGAGTTTAAGTATGATTCAAGATTTGTACAGCAGATGCGTGCAGCTTCAGGGTCTATCAGTGATAATATAGCGGAAGGTTTTGAACGGCAAGGTAATAAGGAGTTTCTTCAATTCCTTTATATAGCTAAAGGTTCGTGTGGCGAATTTAGATCACAGATAAATAGAGCGTATGATGTTGGATTTATATCCCTTGAAACATATAACCAGATGTATACAGATTGTCGTAAACTTGGTGCAGGAATCCTTAACTTAATAAAAACAATTAAATCATTTGAGTCGAAAGGACGTAAATACATGAGTTAACCCTCTCTCCCCTTTCTCTCCCATAAAAACAAAAAAACTATGTTCAAAAATAACGGTAAACTTAAATTATTGATAATCGTGGGTACCCGCCCTGAGATTATCCGTTTGGCGGCAGTAATCAATAAGTGTCGCAAGTATTTCGATACAGTTTTGGCACATACAGGTCAGAACTATGACTACAATTTAAATGGTGTGTTCTTCAAGGACCTCAAATTGGCAGATCCCGAGGTGTATTTGGATGCTGTGGGTGATGACCTTGGTGCGACTATGGGAAACATCATTGATAAGAGTTACAAATTGATGGTGCAGATCAAGCCTGATGCTGTTTTAGTATTGGGTGATACCAATTCATGTTTGAGTGTGATTGGTGCGAAGCGTCTACATATCCCAATCTTCCATATGGAAGCGGGCAATCGTTGTTGGGACGAATGTTTACCTGAGGAAACCAATCGTCGTATCGTGGATATCATCTCTGATGTGAACATTTGCTATTCTGAACATGCACGTCGTTACCTTAATGCAAGCAACGTAGCTCCACAACGCACATACGTGAGTGGTTCGCCCATGGCAGAGGTTCTTCATGAGAACCTTACTGAGATTGAGACCAGTGATGTACACAAGCGCCTTGGACTTGAAAAGGGCAAATACATTTTGCTCAGCGCACACCGTGAAGAGAACATTGACACCGAAAAGAATTTTGTGTCGCTCTTTACTGCAATCAATAAGATGGCAGAAAAGTACGATATGCCTATTCTGTATAGTTGTCACCCCAGAAGTCGCAATAGATTGGAAGCATCTGGATTCCAACTGGATCCGAGCGTGATTCGTCAGGAACCTCTTGGCTTCCATGACTACAACTGTCTCCAGATGAATGCGTTCGCTGTGGTTTCTGACTCTGGAACACTCCCTGAAGAAATTTCGTTCTTCACATCTGTAGGACATCCCTTCCCTGCTGTGTGCATCCGTACTTCAACAGAACGTCCTGAAGCTTTGGATAAGGGATGTTTCGTTTTGGCTGGTATCAACGAACACGACTTGTTGCAAGCGGTTGATGTGGCAGTAGAAATGAACAAGGAAGGTGACCATGGAATCCCCGTTCCCAATTACGTAGATGAAAATGTCAGCACAAAGGTAGTGAAGTTGATTCAGAGCTACACGGGAGTGGTGAACAAGATGGTTTGGAGAAAGGAGTAAATGTTCGTGAGGTGACAGGTTACTGGTGACAGGTTAGTTCTTCTGTTCATAATCTGTAATTCGTAACCTGTAACCTGTAATTATATAATAATTATGAAAATTACACAAGAAATTTTAGATAATCTCACTACTCAAGCGAAGGCAAGTGAGCGGTTGAGAATGAGTATGGATTTGCGTACATCCAGTAATGATCAATCACAACGCATGCTTAATGCGATCGAACCTGGCACGCAAGTTCCTATTCATCGTCATCGTGGAAGCGCTGAAACTGTGGTTGTCGTGCGCGGTCGTTTGATGGAACGATTTTATAATGATGCCGGAGAGATGACAGAGGAAAATCTGATGGAAGTCGGAGGAGATTGCTCTGTTCTTCAGATTCCTGCCGGACAATGGCATGACATAGATGTATTAGAGTCGGGTACGGTTATTTTCGAAGCTAAGGATGGGGCATATGCTCCATTAGGAGAAGAAGATTTGATGAAGTAAAACCTTGTTCTTTCGTATTAGTATTTAAAGTTGCCTTTAGTGTCTTTGGATTCGATTTGAAAGTCTAATGCAAGGTTTGATCATTGTAGAATTATGCATTCACTTTTCTTTTCATTAGTACAACTTTCATTAGGAACAATTGATAAACTGTCTTGTCATCCTTTAGAGAAAGAATGGAAGGAACTCTATCATATAGCACTGAAGCAGTCGTTAATTGGAATTTGCTTTATAGGCGTACGGAGATACATAGAAACTCTAAGGACGGCTAACGTAGATTCAAATATTCCTAAGAAAATTTATATTCAGTGGTTGCGTGCAGCCGCTCAAATACAACAGCGAAATGAATTGATGAACTCAAGATGTGCGGAACTACAATCTCAGTTCAGTTTGAGAGGCATCAATAGTTCTATTTTGAAAGGCCAAGGAATGGCAGCGCTTTATGGAACGTTGACGAATTTTAGAATGCCTGGAGATATTGATGTGTATGTAGATTGTGGCAGAAAAAAAACAATTGAGTATGCCCATTCCATTCATCAAAAAAAACTCGATTGGGATTATAAGCACTTGCACTTGAATATCTTTAAAGAAACAGAAGTAGAAGTGCACTATCGTCCAGAAGTCTTTCTCAACCTTATTAAAAATAGGAGACTTCAAAGGTGGTTTCTTTCAGATGAAACACAGAGGCAGATTTTTCACCAGAACGGTTCGCTCGTAACCCCCTCAACAGAGTTTAATCTGTTCTATATTCTCCTCCATATCTATCGACACTTCTTGTATGCGGGGATTGGACTGAGACAATTGATGGATTACTACTTTGTGTTGAAAGTAACTTGCGAACAAGAATACAGGTCAAATGCAAAACAAGTTATTGAGATGTTTGGAATGACGCGTTTCGCAAAAGGCGTGATGTGGATAATGCAAACTATCTTTGGTTTGGAAAAGCTGTATCTATTATACGAACCTAACGAGAAAGAAGGTCGATACATTCTTGAACAGGTGATGGCAGGGGGTAACTTCGGTCATTTTGATGATAGATTGAACACTGTTTCTGGAAAAGGTAAGTTGAACTCCGTAAGAAAAATTTTAAAGCATAATCTTCACCTGTTGTCGCATTATCCTTCAGATGTTATTTGGGCGCCTATTTGGATTGTTTATCATTGGTGTTGGAAGAGAATGGTGAGATAAGTCTATATCATAAGTATTAGAATATGATTCTACAAAAAGAAGAAATAGGTTACATCTTCAATCCTTATGTATTATTGCCAGGAGATATTCTTCTGATGAATACATATGAGGAGAGGTTGAGAGAGAAAATAGGATGTAAATATGAGCATGCCGCCATATATTTAGGTGATGCTTATCTCATGGAAGCTAATGGCGCGTATGATGTAATGACACACATTTATTCGTATGCATTCCGAAATATTGAAGATGCTTGTGTTTTGAGGATGAAATCAAGCTCTCCGATTACACGAGAAAGTGTTACTCGAGCTGCTCGTCAAAAAATGGGGCGTGAATATGAGGACACTAAGAAGTTCAGATATGTGAGGGTCTTAAAAAATACAGATCGTAAGAACGACACCAATCGCTCTTTCTGTTCTCGTCTTGTAGCACAAGCATATGCATGTGAAGGAATTAACTTGTTACCTAATGCTGATTATTGCGAACCGGATGATTTCTTGCAATCAGAACTTTTGGAAGAAGTAGTTGATGTTCTCGTTCCGTTTACTGATGAGATGACGGAGGTGATAATGAATAATCAGGCTTTACGTGAAAAAGATGAGGCAGAAAGTCCAAATGCACAATTATTTGCGTCTTTAAGTGTTTTATATAATGAAGATATACAGGAACTAACACAGGCTTTATTGGTCGCTCAACAGCAGCCAGAAAAGTCTGAAGATGCAATTGAACTGATAAAATCTTCTGGGATGTTTAAGCATATCGAGGAAGTTAAGCGTAAGTGTCCATGGGTCTTTGATGATGATGATTTTTTTGAACATTTCCAAGATTTCGATAAAGGGATGCATTTCTTGTATAGTTCGATGAGTCATTATGACCATACCATTTTGCCTGATTATAAACAGTTGCATCTTCAATTGGTTACAATTTCACATTATTGTCCAGATTTTAAGGTCGGCATTTTCTTGCGAGATTATATCAAGGTAATGGTAGAAGAGGCTATAGAATGTAGAAAACGCTTTGAAGACTTATATGTAGAGGCATTTACAAGAAACGAGGAATCATTCCTTTCATTTGTGGTAAAATATGGTGTCTATAATGATTATGAATATCATGATAAGCTTATAGACATTAGTTTTATCTTGCGAGAAGTGATGAAGGCGTGGGAGAATTTGAAGGCTAGTCGTGATAAAATCGAAGATATAAATTAGAATACTGAATATGGAAAAAAAGAAAATCCTAATACATAGTCTGATCTTCAGTCCAGACGGAGTGAGCACAGCATATCTATATAATGATATAGCCTTGGCTTTTCAGAAAAAGGGCTATGATGTGGTAGTGCTGAGTACTACCCCTCACTTTAATGTAGTGCAGGAACAATTGGCAGAACAACCGATGAAGTGGGGTGTTTGGGGGGTGTTTAAGAAAAGTTTTTACAAAGGTATAGAGGTGTTTCATGTACCTCAGAAAAAATTTAAAAGTACTTTGCTCCGATTGATAGGTTTTGTGTACTGGCATATTGTAAGTTTCTTTGTTGGTTTGAGTATCAAGAATGTGGATGTGATACTAAGTCCATCTCCTCCTCTTACCATCGGTCTTTTGAACCTTTGGCTTGCTAAGATAAAGGGATGTAAAGTCGTATATAATGTGCAAGAGATTTATCCAGACATCTTGGGTAAGAAAGATGGATTAGTTTTTAATGTGCTGAGCAAGTTGGAACGTAAGGTTTATAATAGTAGTGATGCAATTACTACTATAGATCAGGTGTTCTATGATACTATTGTGAGCAGATTCAAAGTACCAGAGCATTTGCATATTATTCCAAATTTTGTGGATACGGATTTGTATCGTTCAGGAGTAAGTACGGAAAAGTTAGATAAGTCGCTCTTCCCAGATACAGATAGTATTAAGTTGTTGTATGCTGGTAACATAGGTTTTGCACAGGATTGGGAACCGTTGGTGCGTTTGGCTGAGAAGACAAAGGATTTAAATGTGGAGTATTTCTTGATAGGAGAGGGGGTTAGAAAGGGGTATGTGGAAGATAAGAAAAGTGAATTAGGATTGGATAAGTTGCATGTGCTTCCATATCAACCAAGGCATTTGATGCCAGCGATTCTATCATATAGTGATGCTCAGTATATATTTATGACACCAGAGATGGAAGGTATGGGATTCCCTTCCAAAGTGTATACCATTATGGCTTGTGGTCGTCCGCTTGTTGTATGTTCAGGGCAGAATACCCCTATAGTGAATTTTCTTAGTTCTGTGGGTTGTGCTAAGTTGGTAACTTCGCATGATTTGGAGCAGAAAACGGATGAGATGGCAAAATGGTTGAGTTCTATAACACGCGATCAACTTCGTGACATGGGATATAAGGGTGAGAGTGTTATAAAAAAACAATATACGAAAGATATTGTGACTACACAATATGTGGAGTTGTGTGGAAGATTATTGAAATAGTTCTTATAAGAATATGTAAAAATAATGAACACAATGAAGAAAATATTAATTACTGGAGCAGGCTCTTATGTAGGTGAGAGCGTGCGTAAATATATATTGGCAAAGGAATCGTCATTTCAAATTGATGCCGTTGATACGATGGGGGATAATTGGAAACAGGCGGATTTTAGTCAGTATGATGTGGTGTTTCATGTGGCGGGTATCGCTCATGTGAATGCTGAACCTAAAATGGAACCGTTATATTATAAGGTGAATCGTGATTTGACTATAGAAATAGCCCGTCATGCTCAGAATGCAGGGGTGAAGCAGTTCATATTCATGTCGAGTCAGATAGTGTTTCATGAGAGTCAGTCGCTGAAGAAGGTGGTGCTGACAGTTGAGACAGAACCAAACCCGAACGGATTTTATGGAGATAGTAAACTGCAGGCGGAAACTGGTTTGAAGACTCTACGTGCGGAAGGTGGACAGATGAAGATGTGTATCCTGCGTCCCTGTATGATATATGGACCGAACGCTAAGGGTAACTTTCCTCGTTTGGCAAAGTTGGCGACAAAGACTCCTGTGTTCCCAGCATGGCATAACAAGCGTTCAATGTTGTACATTGATAACCTAGCTGAGTTCGTGTTACAAGCAATTTTGCGTGAATTAGAGGGTACGTACTACCCACAGAACCGAGAATTGGCGGATACAGTGGAGATTATTCGTTTTTTTGCGAAAGAGATTGGACATAGGGTGTGGATTACGCGTTTGCTGAATCCGTTTGTTTGGTTGGGTGGTTTTGTGTTGCAACCTATTAATAAAATGTTTGCGACTTATTATTATGATCCAGAGATGTCGAAGATGGAATTTGACTATCAGTTAGTGAATTTTGAAGATTCACTACGGAGAATCGCAGAATCGTTGAAACGCTGATTTTTGATGAACTCATCTCCTATAAAGTAAAGAGACAGATTTCTCTGACTTGGTTTAAACGACGCGTGGATTTGTTTTTTGAAATTATTGCTAATGCTAAGCGATTTAACCAATATGGATATTGCTCGATGCATTCATTCCTTTTTAATGCGATGTGGTCACATTTTTTTCAGAAGGAGGTAAAATTGTGAGTGATATAGAATTTCATGGATAAATACTATTTTTACGCGGAACTATCGTGCAAGGTTGTTTGTCGTGAGGTGAATTTAAATAATTTTGCACTATTGGTTTCAGTATAGGTTTAGACTATAGCATTTCTTTTTTTAGATTATGAATACAATTATTACTTTAGGAATCATCTTTGTGATTCTTTTGGTTGCAGAGTTACTTTACTTTAAGGTTGCAGACAAATGCAATATCATAGACAAACCTAATGAAAGAAGTTCGCACTCGTCTGTTGTGTTACGAGGTGGGGGGATTATTTTTCTGTTTGGTTTGTGGATTTGGAGCGCCTTTTATGGTTTCCAATATCCGTGGTTGTTAGCGTCGGTGACGTTGGCGGCAGGAATTAGTTTTGTGGATGACATTCATTCACTTCCAGATAGTGTGAGATTGGTTGTGCAATTTATAGCGATGGGATTGATGTTCCAACAACTGGATATACTGTATCCAGAAATGTGGTGGATTGTTGTGCTAGCGCTTATCGTTTGTGTGGGGGCATCGAACGTTATAAACTTTATGGACGGCATCAATGGTATTACGGCTGGATATTCGTTAGCGGTATTAATCCCATTGTTGATCATGAACCACAAGATTGGTTTTATGGAAGAATCATTCTTGGTGGTGGTAATCCTATCGGTATTGGTGTTTAGTATTTTCAACTTCCGTGAACGAGGTAAGGCTAAGTGTTTTGCTGGTGATGTGGGGAGTGTCGGAATTGCCATCATTATGCTATTTGCTATAGGAAAGTTGGTGATGACAACAGGTGATGTGACATGGTTGCTCTTCCTATTAGTGTATGGAGTTGATGGTTGTTTGACAATATGTCATCGTATTCTTTTACACGAGAATCTAGGCGAGGCGCATCGTAAACATGCTTATCAGTTGATGGCAAATGAATTAAAGATGAGTCATATCAAGGTGAGCGGTATTTACATGGCTTTGCAGTTAATCGTGTCACTTGGGTTTATCTTTGTATGTCCGAATAGCGTTTTAGCGCATTGGGCATATTTAGTAGGCGCATTTGTGGTTCTCTCGGTTGCTTATGTAGTCTTTAAGAAGAAATACTATCACTTGCATGAGGAATATTTGGCTTCGTTGAAGAAGTGATTATTTTTTCGTGAATAAAGATTACTATCTGTGATTATTGAAAGTTGTCTTTAAACCAACAATAGTTATTATGAAGAAGAATATAGATATTGATTTTATTAAAGAGTTATGGACTGGGGCTGCGGCTTCACCTCGTTTGCGTATGAATTATGATATGCGAAACTCTTCTGCTGACACTTCACAGAGAATGCTGAATGCTTTGTTGCCTGGCACTCCAGTTCCCATTCACAGACATGAGAGTACGGAAGAATCTGTAATTTGCCTCTGCGGCAAATTAGAGGAGATGTTCTATGAGGAATGCGCAACCTGTGAAGGTGGATTTAAGGAAATTGCAAGATACACACTTTGTCCTAATGAGGGGAAATATGGCGTTCAAGTACCTGCAGGCATGTGGCACAGCATTAACGTTATTGAACCTTCCGCGATATTTGAGGCAAAGGATGGGGCGTATGCGCCTTAATGGAGTACGTTGAAAGGTGAAAGTAAAAGGTTCTGAGGTTCTGAAGTTCTGAAGTGAACGGGGAACGATTAATGTTTAACGTTTAAAGTTTAGAGGGGAAGCGGTCAACGGAGAACGAAGTCTAGAGTGCAGAGAACAACTGTCGTGCGGTGTGTGTTTGTCAACGTGATTGTACGGATTAAACGGTTGGCTGAGCAGTTCTTTGATAAGTGAGGAGTTGTTTAGAGTACAGAGAACAGAGTACGACTGCCGTGCTTTTATACTTGTGATTCTTGTGATCCGTGGAGAAAAACGGTTTGACCTGTTGATTTTTTATTTATCAACGTGACTACACTGATTGTACGGTTTTGCTATGCAGGGCAGTTTAGAGTACAGAGTACAACTGCCGTGCGGGGTGTAGTTTCCCCTGATAGGGATATATCCACCAGCGAAGGGCAACGCCCTGGACAGAGTACAGCAGTTTTGCGGAGTGTTGATGACATTTATATTAAGGATGCACGGACCGTACGTCCGTACAGGTTGGGTGAATACATGACTGTGCAGGGTGAGAATCTGTGGAATCTGTTTAATCTTGTTGATAAATAATACGTGGAGATACGCTTGGAGACTTGAGGATGGCGGATTTTATGTTGAGATTATAGACATTTAATGATAACGGGCAGACTGAGAGGTTTGCCCGTTGTTTTTTTTGAATAGGCTCAAAATGTCAGCCGTTGTTTGCAAAATCGTGGGTTATTGCGGTGAAGGGCATTGTGTAAATAAACGTTTGAGGGATAAACAACAGAAAAATGTAAAATTTAGGCATGGGTTGTGTTGTTTGTTTAGGAAAAATTTGTAACTTTGCACCCCAAAAGGTGTAGTGTGCGCTTACGACAAGCGGAAAACACTGCGAAATTCTCTCTATTTGAATACAAAATATAATATATAACAAACAAAAAAATTAAAACAAAATGCCTACTATTTCACAATTGGTAAGAAAGGGCAGAAGCGTAGCTGCAGACAAGTCTAAGTCTCCTGCGTTGGATTCATGCCCTCAGCGTCGTGGCGTTTGTGTTCGTGTGTACACTACTACGCCTAAGAAGCCTAACTCAGCAATGCGTAAAGTTGCTCGTGTTCGTTTGACAAACTCTAAGGAAGTTAACTCTTACATCCCCGGTGAAGGTCACAACCTTCAGGAACACTCAATCGTTCTCGTTCGTGGTGGTCGTGTAAAGGACCTTCCTGGTGTACGTTACCACATCGTTCGCGGTACTCTTGATACTGCAGGTGTTGCTAACCGCACACAGCGTCGTTCTAAGTACGGTGCTAAGCGTCCCAAGGCTGCTAAGAAGTAATCTTACATCCAACTAAAACACATTAGCAGGGCCTCGTGCCCTGCATCTTTTTCTAATTTTATAAACATTTGGTTTGCACAAGGGTTGAGTAAACTCCAAGCGTGGAGTTGAAGACGTATGATGCAGCCTATTAAAACCAATTTTCTACAATGAGAAAAGCAAAGCCTAAAAAGCGTTTGGTTCTTCCCGATCCCGTTTATGGAGACCAGAAGGTTTCTAAGTTCGTTAACCACCTTATGTACGATGGTAAGAAGAATATCTCTTACGAAATCTTCTACAGCGCCCTCGCTATCGTAGGTGAAAAGATGAAGGATTCTGAAAAGTCAGCTCTCGAAATCTGGAAGGAAGCGCTTGCTAAGATTACTCCCCAGGTTGAAGTTAAGTCTCGCCGTATCGGTGGTGCTACTTTCCAGGTGCCCACAGAAATCCGCCCCGACCGTAAGGAATCTGTTTCTATGAAGAACATGATCGGTTACGCACGTAAGCGTGGTGGTAAGACTATGGCTGACAAGCTCGCAGCTGAAATCATGGATGCATACAACGAACAGGGTGGTGCATTCAAGCGTAAGGAAGATATGCACCGTATGGCTGAAGCTAACCGTGCGTTCGCTCACTTCAGATTCTAATCCCTTTTAATACTGAAAGACATGGCAAAAAATGATTTGCACTTGACGCGTAACATCGGTATCATGGCTCACATCGATGCCGGTAAGACTACAACGTCTGAGCGTATCCTCTTCTACACTGGTAAGACTCACAAGATCGGTGAAGTACACGAAGGTGGCGCTACAATGGACTGGATGGAGCAGGAACAGGAACGTGGTATCACTATCACTTCTGCTGCTACAACTACTTACTGGAACTACGCTAACACTCAGTATAAAATCAACCTCATCGACACTCCGGGACACGTTGACTTCACTGCTGAAGTAGAACGTTCACTCCGCGTGCTCGACGGTGCTGTTGCTGCATATTGTGCAGTAGGTGGTGTTGAACCTCAGTCTGAAACTGTATGGCGCCAGGCTGACAAGTACAACGTACCCCGTATTGCATACGTAAATAAGATGGACCGTTCTGGTGCTGACTTCTTTGAAGTTGTACGCCAGATGAAGGCGGTGCTCGGTGCAAATCCTGCTCCCATCGCAATTCCTATCGGTGCTGAAGAAACTTTCAAGGGTATCGTTGACCTCATCGACATGAAGGCTATCTTCTGGCACGATGAAACAATGGGTGCTGACTACAGCGTAGAAGAAATTCCCGCTAACCTCGTTGACGAAGCAGAAGAATGGCGTGCGAAGCTCGTTGAATCAGCTGCTGAAACTGACGAAGCGCTCATGGAAAAGTTCTTTGAAGATCCCGCTTCTATCACTAAGGAGGAACTCGTTGCTGCTATCCGTAAGGCTACACTCGCAATGGATATCGTTCCTATGACTTGTGGTTCTTCATTTAAGAACAAGGGTGTACAGAAGTTGCTCGACTACGTTTGTATGTTCCTTCCCTCTCCCATGGACGGCGGTGCTACAATCGGTACAAACCCCGATACTGGCGAAGAAGAAAGCCGTATGCCTTCTGAAGACGAAAAGACTTCAGCTCTTGCGTTTAAGATTGCTACTGACCCCTATGTTGGTCGCTTGACATTCTTCCGTGTTTACTCTGGTAAGGTAGAAGCTGGTTCTTACATCTACAACGTTCGTTCAGGTAAGAAGGAACGTGTATCTCGCCTCTTCCAGATGCACTCAAGCAAGCAGAACCCTGTTGACTTGATCGCTGCTGGTGATATCGGTGCAGGTGTAGGTTTCAAGGATATCCGTACTGGTGACACGCTCTCTTCTGAAGACGCACCCCTCGTACTCGAATCTATGGACTTCCCCGATCCCGTTATCGGTATCGCAGTTGAGCCTAAGACTCAGAAGGACCTCGATAAGCTTTCTAACGGTCTCGCTAAGCTCGCTGAAGAAGACCCCACATTCACAGTTAAGACTGACGAACAGTCTGGTCAGACAGTGATCTCTGGTATGGGTGAACTTCACCTCGATATCATTATCGACCGTCTTAAGCGTGAATTCAAGGTAGAATGTAACCAGGGTAAGCCCCAGGTGAACTACAAGGAAGCTATCACGAAGACAGTTAACCTCCGCGAAGTTTACAAGAAGCAGTCTGGTGGTCGCGGTAAGTTCGCTGATATCATCGTAAACGTTGGTCCCGTTGATGAAGACTTCACTCAGGGTGGTCTCCAGTTCGTAAACAAGGTAACTGGTGGTAACATTCCTAAGGAATTCATCCCCTCAGTACAAAAGGGCTTCGAAAACGCTATGAAGAGCGGTGTGCTCGGTGGTTATCCCCTCGACAGCCTCAAGGTTGAATTGCTCGATGGCTCATTCCACCCCGTTGACTCTGACCAGTTGTCTTTCGAAATCGCAGCGCTCCAGGCTTACAAGAACGCATGTGCTCAGGCTGGTCCCGTATTGATGGAACCCCTCATGAAGTTGGAAGTTGTTACTCCCGAAGAAAACATGGGTGACGTAATCGGTGACTTGAACAAGCGTCGTGGTCAGGTTGAAGGTATGGAAAGCAGCCGTTCAGGTGCACGTATCGTGAAGGCTAAGGTGCCCCTCGCAGAAATGTTCGGTTATGTAACTGCACTCCGTACAATCACTTCTGGTCGTGCTACTTCTTCAATGGTTTACCACAGCCACATCGCACTCTCTTCTAACATCGCTCGCGAAGTTCTCGAAGAAGTTAAGGGTCGCGTAGACCTCGTGAAGTAATTCACATCCCAATAAACAATCACTACTTTACGCGCAGGCAGGCTAACGAATGACTCTTAGCCTGTGCTGCTCGGAAAGCTTAAAACACTTAAATAAAATGAGTCAAAAAATTCGTATCAAGTTGAAGTCTTACGACCACACGCTCGTTGACAAGTCAGCAGCTAAGATCGTGGCATCAGTTAAGGCTACAGGTGCAGTAGTTAGCGGTCCAATTCCTCTCCCTACTCGCAAGCGTATCATCACTGTTAACCGTTCTACATTCGTTAACAAGAAGTCACGCGAACAGTTTGAAGTATCTACTTTCAAGCGCCTCATCGACATCTACAGCTCTACTCCTAAGACTGTTGATGCTCTCATGAAGCTCGAACTCCCCTGCGGTGTTGAAGTAGAAATCAAGGTGTAGTTTTTAGACTTTGACTTGTGTTCAAAGCAGATTGTTGTCAACAGTTAACTGACTATAGACAACGGACTGTACGAATCAAGAATAACGTCCTGCAAAAGTTTTCCTTTTGCAGGATTTTTTTTGGATGAGTGATGAAATTAACGGTGAAAGGTTAACGGTGAAAGGTTAATGGTGAACGGTTAACGATTAACGACTAGTGTCCTAAATATGTTCCTATATAATTAGTGCTGAGACTTTCGTAAGGTCGCTCTACTCTCTGTCCCCTCCTCTTTATTCTTCTCTATATGACGAATACTCGCATTCCTTCTTCCATAGTTTCTTTTGTGCCCCTGCTCGTGCTGGTGGCACTCCTCTCTGTGACCATTTATACCTTTGGTGACAGCGCTCTTTCGGGCGGTAGTCAGATTTGTTTGCTCGTCGCTTCTGCGGTATGTGCTACCATTGGTATGTGGCGTTATGGCGTTGCTTGGAAGGCGTTTGAGCATGCCATTGAGACGAACGTTAAGCGCGTGACGGAGGCGGTGTTTATTCTTCTAATGATTGGAGCACTCTCTGGTATTTGGATGATAAGTGGTGTCGTTCCCACAATGATTTATTACGGTCTTCAGATTATCCATCCCACATTTTTCCTACTCACAACCTGCGTGCTCTGTTCTGTGGTGTCGTTGATGACGGGGAGTTCGTGGACTACAGTTGCCACTATCGGTGTGGCACTCATTGGTATCGGTCAGGCACAAGGCTTTCACGAGGGGTGGGTTGCCGGAGCAATCATCTCGGGTGCCTATTTTGGGGACAAGATGTCACCACTTTCTGACACTACCGTATTGGCTTCGTCAACCGTAGGCGTGCGCCTCTTTACGCATATCCGTTATTTGGTCTATACTACGATACCTGCGCTCTTCTGCGCCCTTGTGGTGTATCTCATTGCTGGTTTCACGCTCCCCGCTGGTGATGCTACTTCCATTCAAAGTTATGCCACAGCGCTGGATGCCAAGTTCGACATCACCCCCTGGGCGTTGATAGTCCCCTTGCTTACGGCAGTGATGATTTGGAAGCGCCTGCCTTCGCTTATCACGCTCTTCCTTTCCACACTGATGGCTATAGTTTTTGCACTGCTTTACCAGCCCAATGTGTTGTTAGAAATCGCCTCAAGCGGAACGGGTGCACTGGCATTATTTAAGGGAACGATGCAATCCGTCTTTGGTGCTACGCAAATAGATATGGGCACTGCCGAACTTAACGACCTTGTGAGCACAGGCGGTATGGCAGGAATGATGGACACGATTTGGTTAATTCTTTGCGCTATGTGCTTTGGTGGCGTGATGTCGGCAAGTGGCTTCTTGGCGGGAATCTCCCGTGTGTTCCTTTGCTTCGTGCGCCGCACCTTTAGTCTCGTAGCGTCAACCGTAGGGTCGGGAATCCTATTTAACCTTGTTACTGCCGACCAATACATTTCCATCATCCTCACGGGAAATATGTTTAAGGAAACTTATCATGACAATGGTTACGAAGCACGCCTCTTGAGTCGTACGACAGAAGATGCGGTAACCGTGACCTCTCCCCTTATTCCCTGGAATACGTGCGGTATGACGCAGGCAACGGTAATGGGTGTGGCTACATGGACTTATCTGCCCTACGCTGTCTTTAATTACCTCTGCCCCTTGTTCTCAATGATAATAGCGGCTACTGGGTTTAGAATATTTAAGAAGTAAAGGTGTGTTTGGGCGATACTCTTATTCCTATCCTTGCTATGGAATTGAGTCGAGTGAAAGATTTGGTATTAGAAAAAATGTCAAATTCGCAAATAACAAAGAAATGTTACCAATGAAGTACATTATATTCCCCTTTATCGTGGCAATTAGCCTTATCTCTTGTAATAATAGCCACTCTGGACATTGGGCAACGCTCTCTCAAGTTGATTATATCATTGAAGAATACCCTGATAGTGCGTTGAAAGTGTTGGAGCGAATGGAGCCAACTGAACTTTCAGGAAAAGAGGAGAAGGCGAAATATGCGTTGCTTCTGTCTATGGCATTGGATAAGAACTTTGTGGACCGAACTGATTTTGAAGTATTACAGCCCGCCATAGACTATTATGCGGATAATGGTACCCCAACGGAAAAATTGCGTTTGTACCTTTATATGGGTAAAATCTATCGTAATCAGGGTAGTTATGCTTTGGCAATGGAAAGTTTAGTTAAGGCGATAGCTGAGGGGGAAGATTCCGATGACCTAAGGGCTAAAGCAAGAGCGTATTATGCGCAAAGCGAGATAAACTATTCCTATTTGGGTTGGGATGAGTTCGTAGAAACTAACAAACAGGCAGCGAATCTCTATAAGGAAGCTGGTATGCTTGATGATTATGCCTATTGTCTGGTGCGCATTATCAATGGCTATACGTTAAATAGAGACCCTCAGAATGCTTTGGTTTATATTGAAGCATGTAAACGTACTTTGAGTTCTGTTAGTTTGGATGTATTGACGGGTTATTATAGTGTGAAGCTAACTTATCTGATTAACTGGGGTGAAGAACAAGCCATCCTTGAGGCTATAAAAGAATACCAAGATGCAGTGCCCCCTTCAAGAGTGGATTGGCCTACTGTTGCAAATGCTTACCTGAACGTAAAGAAGTACCATGAGGGTTTGGCAGCCCTGACTGAATATGAAAACTGTAAAGACCTTGATAAGGATAGAAGAAGTTTGATTTTGTTCTCTGAACTCTATCAGAATTTGGGTGAATATGAGAAATCCCTTGAATACTATCAGAAATACAGTGAGCGCGCAACTCAAGAAGATAGTGTTGAACTTGCGGTACGCATGCAAGGGGTAAGGTTCGTAAGAGAAAGGTATGAATTGGAACTCAATGCTTTCAAGGAACGCGCTTCGAAAAACAGAATGCTCTTGTGGTCTGTAGTGTTCATTGTAGTGCTTTCAGCTGTCATAATCAATATTCGTTACAAGTTAAAAGTCAATCGCATGGAGAAGACCATTGCTCAGCAGGAAGCAGAAAAGTATCGCCAGCTTTACCAGCAGATGGAGGAAGAGCGAGATAACCTAACTCAGCTCTTGGGACAAGGTGATGAGATGGCTCCAGATGTAAAAAAGGCTGTGGGGAAACGTTTGGAATTGTTGAATAAGTTCTTTGCAGCCTACATCGCCAGCAATAGCGATTTGGACCGCAAAGCGAATATGGAAATGGAGGAACTGCTGGCTAATAAAGATGCCTTTATGATGTCTACCAAATACGCGTTTTCGGGAAGTCATCCTCAATTCATCAGATACCTTGAAGAGAGAGGCTTATCCGATTGGGAAATCTGCTACTGTTGCCTTTACGCTCTTGGGCTGAAGGGCAAGGAGGTAGGAACATACATCCAGATGCGATCGCATTACAACAACAGTAGCGAGATTCGTGAGAAATTGGGCATTAGTGAGCACGATACAAATTTAGGTATCTATATCCGGAAATTGCTGAGAAGTTTTGAATAGCAGGGCGCATCAGATTAAGATATAAGGGCACGACTTTCGTGTGCTCCTTGCATGCTTTAATCTCAGAATCTTGCTGGCTTTAGCGGGTGTGGCAAATGTAAATTTTGCCACACCCGCTAAAGTTGTATCTGGATGTTTCATCAAAAACGGTTCATCCTTTGTTGTATAGAAGTAATTGTTCTTTATTGTGAAAATCCCAATGTCTGTCATCTGCGCACCTTCCTAAGCAGTTATTGGAGTCGTTCTTAAAGAATGCAGTGGATGTTTCCAAAAAAAATAAATATTTACCGCTGTAAATCAATAAGATATGATTCAAAATCTGAAACTTTATTTTTGGGGATGAAACTATCTCTCCATAATTTTGCAGTGTACAAAACAAATAGTTATTCACTTAAAACAATGTTTATTATGAAAAAGTTTTTAGCAATGTTCACCATGATTATGGTAGGAGTAGTTTCGGTTTTTGGTATGGAAGACTTTTCTGGTGATGAAGAAAAGGTGGTTATAAATATAGATAAGGAAAAGAAAAATTGGGAAACTGAAAAGGGGCGTTCTTTGGATAACGCTACAATAGAAGCTTGCGCCTATCCAAACATGGGTGAGGTGGCTGTTGCCCTTCACAATATAGGCGTGGCATCTGTGCGCTTATTGAATGCAAATAATCAAGTTGTGTGCGCAGAGATTGTTCAGACAGATGTGCCAACCGTAATCTATCTGGATGCCTCATCATCTGGCGGTACTTTCTATCTTGAGATAGAGTCGGATACTTGGTATGCAAAAGGTGTTGTGACGTTCTGATTTTTGAGCGATACAGGCAAAACCGTATTTTCACACATCTAATACTTAAACTTAATGGCTTCTTGTATCAAAAATAAATTATATATGCATTGATTACCAGTATATTACAAGATGGATTCTGAAACTTTATTTTTTAGAATTAAACTCTTGCTGGGTAATTTTGCAACATAAATTAAAGCAAAAACACGTGATAAGTAATGGTTGGGTATTATGATACAAAGTAAACGTTGTCCTGTCGGAATTACTTGTTTGTCGATCTTGTGCAAGTATTATGGCAGACAAATCGATTTAATGTCTTCTTCTCACCCTTGTGAAAATAGTATGGAGAAGAGTCTACCGCAGATTTCTGAAGAAGCGGAGAAGTTAGGTTTTCATAGTATTATTGGCTACTTGTCGTTGGATAAATTAAGCAAGGTTACCTTACCTTGTCTCTTGTGTTGGAACCATGATTCTTATGTCATTCTCCAAAGGGTGAAGCGTGGTACGTATTATGTTGTTGATCCATTAAAGGGATTGATGAAATACAGTGAAGCGGAACTGAAAAGCCATTGGATAGATGCTAATGCAGGATGTGGAGAAAAGGGATTTGCCATTTTCCTTAAACCGACAGGGGAATTTTACCGACAGGGAACACAACAGCATCAATTATTAAAAGGATGTGCATTATGGCGGTTTCTGAGGTGCATCATATCGTGGAATAAAAGATTCTTATAAAACCGGTACTATAAGTCCAGACCAGACTGGTGCAAGGAGCGGATACCGAAAAGCTAATAGAGTAGGTATGTAATCAGATTTATATTTGATAAGTTTTGAAATGGGGTGTGCGAAATTTGAAATAAAAGTATAATCTATGAATATACATCTCTATATATGATGAGATAATAAGATAGTATAACAAACATATATACGTTTAATTAACAATAAAATATAATCATGAAAAAGTATTTGAAAATAACCCTATTAAGCATTGCTGTATTATTATTCGGTGGATTTGCTTATAGTTGTACAGAGGACTCTTCTTTTGATAATGTGTCTGCCCCAGGTGAAACACAAGTTATAAATCTTGACCCTCAATACGATGTCTTAGTTGACTCTTTGACCAAACTAACAAATTCAACTGTGCTTGATTTCCAGGCAAATATGCACACGTCTCGTGCCTCATTTTGGAAAAAGTGGACTAAAAAGCTCTTTGTCGTTGTTCTTTGTGATGCAATTGGCGGTGTTACTGGTAATATCGTTGGAGCTGCTTTTACCTCTTATTGTGCAGCAAGATCACAAGGACTCTTACCTTACAATCCAGGTGATTTCGATATATTAAATAATCGCTCTTTGGATCAGCAATTATTAGCTGATACAACATGGGCACGAACTCCGGCAGATAATTCAGGGTATCTTCATAATAAAGTCCTTGTTCAGCTATATGAAAAGCATGGTGATGACTTATTGACAATTCCTACAAATCAAATTTATGCAGAAGCTGATTCTATTGTAACGAATGATTTTGGTATTGGAATTGTTAGACCTGCTGATCAGAGTGCGGCAGAAACTCTTTATGCACAGCTCGCAGAGGTAGGGGAAAACTCCGAAACCATTACAGACTTTTTTACTGCGTGGAAACAATTGCACCCTGATAATAGAAATCAGTGGAATGTCTTGGAAGTGGTGATGAACGGATTTTATGAATTGGACTTAAATGCAGATAATGGTCAGTATCTTAATTCGGTGATTCAGACCATTAATACAAGCTCGTTGCCAGATGAAGAAAAGCAGAGTTTGAGAACATGTATCTCAATTGGTCATGCCAGTGCTTTCTTGTGGTCTCGTCAGGTGTTTTCTAATTAAAATCCAATGCGATTCCTGTTGCCGTCCACAAAATGTATGAATCATATTTTTGACAGACGTATTGATCAAAATCTTTAATCGGATTATTTATCTGATGGTTATACCTTTATATATTATAGACCCTTAAACTTTATAATTATGAAAAAGATTATTTTTGTATTGATGGCGTGTGTAGCACCGAGCTTGTTTGCTCAGAATGTAGAAACGAAGCCTACGCGCAGTTTTTGGAACTCGTGTGATGTGTCCTTTTCGTTTAATGGTGGTAAAGGCTCAAACGATCGTCAGGTGTTTGACTCAAAGTTTCAGGTTACCTACACACCTGTGTGGAGATTAGGAGCTACCGCTGAATTTGGGCATAGCCTATTGCTCTCAAAGCAGAATGGTGTGAAGCATTGGAGTGAGGCTTATAAATTGGGGGGCGGTTTGAAGTTCCATGTTGGTACTTTTAAGTTGGATGACAAGAGTGTTCCTTTCCGTTTGGATGTTACAGCTACAATGGGCAGCACGGTGGGAAAGACTTCGTGGAACTATACCTACTATGACGCAGGTGTGCAGTTGAGATGCTTGCAAAAGCGCTTCTCATACGGTATTACTGCTGGTTATCGCCACTTCAACTCTCACAATAACTCAATGCCTAATTTCAATGGCATTTATGTGGGGCTCATCTTCTAACATCATTGGCTTGTCATTGCACGTATTATTCAAACTTCCGATGGTGAGCTAAAATCAGGCGAAAGCGTGCTGAAGTCGCAAACGAGTTCTGTATGCTTTCGCCGATTTTGTTGTCAAATTTTTCTTGCAGGGTACTAAATCTGAGAATTATTCGTTATCTTAGCAACCAAGAAATTATTGCCTCTTGGCTCTTCGTGTGCTTCAAGAGGCGTAGTTGCTTGTTACTGACCTGAATAAGATGAATACTATGACGAATAACCAGAACTTTTGTGTGATTATGGCGGGTGGGGTAGGTCGTCGTTTGTGGCCCTACAGCCGTAAGTACCTGCCCAAGCAGTTTGTCGATTTCTTTGGCACAGGGCGTACGCTCCTTCAGCAGACCTACGACCGCTATGCCAAATTTATACCTGCTGAGAATATTTATATTTCGACTTTCGCAGATTATACCGACATCGTAAATCAGCAGTTGCCACAGGTACAAGCGGAGCAGATTCTTATAGAGCCTGTTCAGTTGTCCACAGCCCCTGCTGCGGCATGGACCGCCCTTTACTTGTCAAAGCGCTTTGGAAATGGTAACCTCATCATTACGCCTGCCGACCAATATATTGTTAATGAGGAACGCTTCATCGAACAAGTGTCGAGCGGTTTGGAATATGTGGACACCCACAACAACTTCTTGGCGGTCGGGGTGCGTCCTACGACTCCCAATACGGGGTATGGTTACATTCAGATGGACGATGTGAAAGACGAGGAGTATCCTATGGTAAAATCTTTTACGGAGAAACCCGACTTGCAGTTTGCGGAGATGTTTGTGAACAGCGGTGAATTCCTTTGGAACTCAGGCATGTTTATATGCAACCTGTCAACGATGTTGGAAATGCTTGCGCGTGAACTCCCCACCTTTGGCACCTGTATTGAAAAGGTCTTGGGTGGAATGACAGAGCCTGAAATCAAGGAACTATTCTACACCTCGTATCCCTCTATGGTGCATCAATCCATCGACCTCTTGCTTTTGGAAAAGACGAAGAACGTTGTGGTCATGGCGTGCAACTTTGGGTGGGCTGACATCGGTTCGTGGCCCGAATTGCATGAGGTAGAGCAGAAAGACAGCGACGATAATGCGGTGATTTCCTCAACGAAGGTGCTTTTTGATAAAGCATACGGCAACCTTGTGTGCCTTCCCGATGCAAAGGCTGCTGTTATAGCTGGACTTGAGGGGTATTTGGTGGCTGAAAAGGACGGTGTGCTGGTAGTCTGCCCCAATCATGATGCAGCAATCGTGCGTCGCCTTGTTACAGAAGCGCAAATGAAGCTCGGAGAAGAGTTTGTGTAAAGCGTAGAACCATTGTTTGTTTTCTATCATCCGACATAGCGCAAACAAAGTGCCTATTAGTTTAATTTAATCGGTAATTAGTTTGATTTAATCGGCAGTTTGTTTTGCGCATTCGGATGGTGCTGGAATTTTGAAGGTATTTTTGAAGAAAAGATGGGTTCCGTAGAGCAGGTAATCACAATGTGTTACCATGATTGCGAGAACTATTATGTCGAGAATACTTTGTCGTGTGACCATTGCCTTGATGATGTTGCAATAGGTCATAAAGAAGCGGATTTTAGATACCTGAAATAACGAGAGAGGCAATCCCCCTACGGGCATTGCCTCTCTCGCTTTTCGTATATGTCTGTTTGCTCCGCTTATTCCGCTTCACCCTCCGCATTATACTGCTGGAAGAGGAAGTTGTTGTAGGGGTACTTCTGCACGTGGAGTTCTCTGACGCGCTTGTAAAGCAACTCCTTGAGTTCTTCAATATTGGTCTTCTGACGCGCTGAGATGAAGATGCAGTCATCGCCTACGCGGCTCATCCACGTGTTCATCAAGTCGTCGAGTGATACGTTTTCCTTGCCAGCAGGAGTGAGGTCGTCGGCATCCTTTTCGGTCCAGCGGTAGGCGTCCATCTTGTTGAAGACAATGACCGTGGGTTTGTCGGCACAACCCAAGTCTGCAAGCGTTTGGTTCACCACCTGCATTTGTTCTTCAAACTCGGGGTGACTCACGTCAACGATGTGGAAGAGGATGTCTGCCTCGCGCACTTCGTCGAGTGTAGACTTAAAGGAATCTACAAGGTCGTGGGGAAGTTTGCGAATGAAACCTACCGTGTCGGTAAGCAGGAAGGGGAGGTTTTCGATGATGACCTTGCGCACGGTAGTGTCGAGTGTGGCGAAGAGTTTGTTTTCGGCAAACACTTCACTCTTGGCAAGGAGGTTGGTGAGGGTAGATTTTCCCACGTTCGTGTAGCCCACGAGCGCCACACGCACCATCTGTCCGCGGTTTTTGCGTTGCGTAGTCTTCTGTTTGTCAATTTCCGCCAAGCGTTCCTTAAGTAGCGACATGCGGTTGAGGATGATACGACGGTCCATTTCTAACTGCGTTTCCCCAGGACCACGAAGTCCTACGGCACCCCCACGCTGGCGCTCCAAGTGAGTCCAAAGGCGCTGCAGGCGGGGGAGCATGTAGCGGTACTGTGCAAGTTCTACTTGCGTCTTGGCATTTGCCGTCTGCGCACGCATGGCAAAGATGTCGAGAATGAGACTCGTGCGGTCCAAAATCTTGACCTTCAGTTCCGCTTCGATATTGCGTAATTGCTTTGCCGAAAGTTCGTCGTCGAAAATCACCATACCGATTTCGCGCTCCGCCTCTTCTTCCATCTCGATGTACTGGCGGATTTCCTCCAACTTACCCTTGCCGACGTAGGTAATGCTGCTGGGACCGTCCACGCGTTGCGTGAAGCGCTTCACCGTAACAGCTCCTGCCGTTTCGGCAAGGAATTCCAATTCATCCAAGTATTCATTCGTCTTCCGCTCATCCTGTCGCTTCGTGATAAGGGCTACGAGGATGGCGGTCTCGGCTTTAGCTTCTGATTGTATAAATTCTTTCATTTATGAGGTCTTGAGGTTTTTAGGTTGTGAGGTTTTAAGGGTTAGACAATGCTGGTAAAAGACTGTTATTTAACCCTGGCGTTGCGTTCTTCTTGAGTAAGTGTGAACGCTTTACGCGTGCGCTTCGCTACGTCCGTATTGTCGATGCGTCCAGAGAATTGTTCTGCGCCCACACCGATTGCAAAGGCGGGGACATAACCATTTGAGTGTCCGCCACTGGTCCAACCCACGAGGGCTGCGCGATTGATGATTTCCTTGGCGGTAGTAGCGATGGCATCTTCCTGAGAGTAAAGACTCTTATTGCCTTCCGCTTTTCCGGCAACGAGGGCTTCGTAGGCTTTCTTGAGACGTGCTTCCTGGCGTTCGCTGATGGCGATGTGCTCCCAGAAACCAAAGTTTTCGGTCAAGTCTTTCTTCACCACTTCCCAGGTAAATGCGTCGCCGAGGGTGGTGTGGAGTTGTGAGATATGCTTGGTGTATTTCCACGCACTCATTTTCTGGTGTTGCAACAAGTGAAGGCGGAGTTCGTAAGCTCCAGTACCGAGCGACATCCCGCCCGTTTCGTGGTCGGCAGTCACAACGATGAGCGTTTCGTCGGGGTGTTGTTTGTAAAATTCAAGAGCCACCTTCACCGCTTCGTCAAGGTCGAGCGTTTCCTGGATTACCGCCGCCGCGTCATTGGCATGGCATGCCCAGTCAATCTTACCGCCTTCGATGGCGAAGAAGAAACCGTCCTTGTTCTTTTTCATCAAGAAATCAATCCCCTTGCTTACGATGGTAGCAAGTGTAAGATCGTTCTCGCCACGGTCAATGGCGTAGGGCAGGGCTGTATTGTCAAACGCATTAGCTTCGTCGGATTGCAAAAGCATCAAGCGCTTGGCTTTTTTAACCTTCTTGTTGTCAATCACATTCCCCTTGAGAAGGGTGTAGCCCGCATTTTCATAGAGCTGATAGAGGGGTACTTCGTTGGGGCAGTCTTTGTGCGTAGGCTGCAAGAACGCAGAACCCGCGTAGAAGTCAAACTTTGCCTCCAAGAGGTCGTGTCCAATGCGGTGGTAGTTATTGCGAGAGGCTTCATGAGCATAGAAACTTGCGGGAGTGGCGTGGTCAATGCTTACAGAGGTCGCCACACCAACCGCCATTCCCTTTTCTTGGGCTGCAGTAGCGATGCTGAGGACGGAAGTCTGTCCGTCGGGCGTCATAGAGATAACACCGTTCTTCGTCTTCTCACCCGTAGCAAGGGCTGTCCCGCCAGCTGCTGAGTCGGTCACACCATTCGTGGCAGATTCCGTATGTACGAGCGCCACATGGGGGAATGAAGAAAACTGCATCGGTTTGATACCAATGCGTCCCTCAAGGGCAGCGAGATAGGTTTCGGCTGCATTCACTTGGTTGACACCCATGCCGTCGCCGATGAAGTAGAATACATATTTTGCCTTGCCTTGCGCAACGACAGAGAGTGCGATGCAAAGGATAATGAGGAGACTGGAAAAGCGTTTCATTTGTTTCTTGAGGTTATGAGGTTTGAGGTTTTAAGGTTATGAGGGCGTCAGCTTTTAGAGTATGAGATTTCATAGTTTTAATCCAACCAATACGCGGTGCAATTATGGGGTACCTGCTTCTCTTTCGGCGGCAATTTCATATAGTCGCCGTAGGTCGCCGTCAGGTATTCGATGTAGCCGTTCATGGTCTTGTAAGGCTTGCCCTCGAAAAGGATGTCAACGCTACTGGTTATGCAAGAGCGGGGAATGCATCCCTTAATGCTGGGGCCTACTTCGGAAAGGTTGCACACATATTCCGACTGCTCATGACGGGCGCAGAATTTGTGGAAGAAAGCGGTGATTTTCCCCGATGAAATGGGCATTTTTTTGAAAAAGCATGCCACCATGTCGCGCAGGAATCCCTTAGACTCGCGCTCCTTCTTGCGACGGATGCGCAACCAATTCACCAAAAACTCCTTGAACTTGAATTCCAACTTCCTTTGCCACATGGCGTTCGCCACGCCATCGACGGGGAAGATGTCAATGTTGATGCCCAACGAAAGGTCGGGGAATTCGTCTTCCACCAACTTGGTGCGCGTGTCGACAACCTTGGCAAAGGTGTAAAAATATCCCTCCTTGCCCGTGGCATACACTTCTAAGTGGGGCACGACTCCCACAAATTCTCGAACAAATCGGTCGTAACTCTCGCGGGGCATGTAAAGGTCGATGTCGTCGTCCCATGGAATGTACCCCCCATGGCGAACGGCGCCCAGGAGGGTGCCGCAGGAGATAAAATAGGTGATTCCTCGTTCCAGGCAGAACTGGTGCACCGTGTCGAGAATGTCAATTTGCAGCTGGCGTAGCTCTTGTATGGAGTCAATTTTGGTCATTGAGGTATGTTCTCTTAGGATTTAATGCGTTGTAACTCACCTTCTAAAGTTTAATCGTCCACGAGTAAAAACAAAGTGCCGATTAGTTTCAATTAAACGCCGAATTGTTTTAATTAAGTGCCGAATTGTTTTAACTACAAGGGAGATGATTTTAATTTAGACAGCCCCCAAGTCAAAACTTGGTCAATTTGAGGGGTAGAAACCTGATGTTGTTCGGCAAGATTCTTGATGAACTGAAGACCGTAGGGGAAGTCTTCGGTGAAGTAGCGACTTTTGAAGTCGGGCATCCACCCTTCGGGCGTTTCATTCATGGGTGAGAGGATGTTTTTGAACGCCTGTATTGACGAAATCTTGCGCGTGAGCGACGCCGCGTCGGTGCTTTCGTAATAGTCAAGTAACGTGGGGATTTGCCCCTTGTCTACGGGCAGGTGGTCGAGCAGGCGCATAAACTCTTCGTCCATGGCGATGAGGATTTCTGAGGCCTCGAGCGTCCATTCTCTGTAGAAGGGCGTATTGACGGGGAAAGGCGTGCCGTCCCAATCCTTCCACATGCTGTAGAGTCGGCTGGTGTGGAGAATAGGATTGCTATTCGTCAGACTCACTTCGTAATAGTGGTTGAGGAGTCGGGTGGGTGTCAGAAAAGCCTTCTCAATCCATTGACGCATTGGTTCTGTGTCCGCATCTTGATGCTCAATAACCACAGCCACTTCATTCTTGTACCCCAAGAGGTTTGCACTTTTGCCGTAATGAATGGTTCGTGCGATGAAGGGAACGCGTTGGAACCCGAAAAGTGGCGTTTGGGACGTCAAGATTTCGTGGGCGAAGAAAAAGAAGCCCGTGCTGCAAACGATGCTCCCCACATAGGTCGTTTCCGAAAGGTAAGGCTTGATTTGATGGAGCACTTCGGCAATCGCATAACCAGGGAGACACAGCAATACAACTTCTGCCCCCGAAATTACTTCAGAGGGTGCAGAAGATACGTGCGCAAGTTTTCCCACAAAGGTGTGGCCTTTAGGGTCAAAAACCTCGATGGAATCGTGCCATTCAGAAGGGCGGCGCGTCAAAATGCTCACGCGGTTATTTGTGTCAGAGGCAAGAACTCCAGCACAAACGTGCGCCAGAGATCCGCCTCCGCAAATACAAATTTGCATAGTTGGAATGTGTCTTTAGAGTTGCTTCAGCGCTGCAATAAGGCGCTGGTTGTCGGCGCGGTTGCGGATGGCGAGGCGAATGTAACTTCTGCCGTCGAACACCTTCTTTGTGCTACAGTCTTTTGCCAAGATATTGTAATCTTCAAGCAGGCGGAGCACCAATTCGTGAGACGTGTATTTTGCGGTAACTTCACACAGGAAGTAGTTTGCTTGAGAGGGGATGACGCGCAGGTAGGGAATTGTTTGAAGTTCGGCAAGGAACATTTGGCGTTCCTCTTGGAATTTCACGCAAGCACGACGGTAGTCTGCCTCATACTTGGTGAAGATTTGCATGTAGAATTCTGCAAACGAATTCATGTTCCAAATCGCCACGTCCTTCTTGAGTGTGGCAATGAGTTTCTTATCTGCTGAGGCGAGAATGCCGAGGCGCAGACCGGGGACGCCGTAGGATTTAGAAATGCTCTTCATTACCATCATCCAGGGGTAAGCCTCAAGGATGGAGTCGGCAAGCAGGGTGTGTTGCTCGTAATTTTCGCTGAAATCCACGAACGATTCGTCCACCACAAACTTCATGCCGCGTGCGCCACACCACTTTGCGAGGTCCAACACCTCATCGCGTGTCAAGAAGTTGCCCGAAGGATTGTCGGGATTGACGAGGAGGAGCGTGTCAACGGGATGTGCAGAGAAATACGTCTTGAGGTCTTCCGCCGTATAGTGGAAGTCGGCATTCTGGGGGGTAAAGATTTCCAAACTATCGGCATTGCGGCGGTTGGGATACTCTTCAAAAGTGGGGTAAGAAACACCTAACTTTCCAGGGAGCAGTTCCATAAGACTCTTGATGAGTTCTGCCGCCCCGTTTCCGGGTACTACGTAGTCCTGCTTCACTCCAAAACATTTGCCAGCGAGGAGTGAATTAACATACATGCCCGAGGGGTATTCCGTAAGCAAGATGTTGAAGTTCGCACGCATCTCATCCATCATGCGGGCTGAGGGGTAGTAGGGATTTACCAAGTAGCAGTAATCCAACAATCCTGGGAAGCGCCAATAGCCTCCGAAGCGCTTCATGTATTTCTTCAAGCGCTCTTCGCCTTCTGCGAAAAGGGCTTCGGCAATATCCAAATCCTGAATATCGTCAATCTCATACCACTTCTCATCAGAGATGGGGAGCGCCTTGAGTTCCGACTTGTCGAGGAAGGTAATGACGCGGAGCACCTGTTCGTAGTACTCGTTGTTGCCCAGCGCCTTCGTGTAGGCTTCAAGGAAGGGAACGTATTTGTTGCGCGCAAATTCCTTGCTGAACTTATAGATGTTTACTGTTTTATAATACGAATCAACATCGGTATATTTGAACGCCTTTTTAGGTACAAAATTTACAATGTTGTTATCTTCGTCAATGCGCACCATCGTGCCGTCCATCCACGTCTGATATTTAGCTACGAGCGCCAAATTAGGGTAGGGGTCGTTGAGCAAGAGGGGGAACATGGCATCGTCAAAGATAAGGTCGCTCTCAATGAGGAGCGTGTCGTCCTCCTGCAACTGTTCCTTTGCCAACGCAAGGGAGTAGATGTTATTGGTCTTGTCGAAAACAGGGTTGCAAACATATTCAATCTTCAGCGCCTCGTCGTAACGTGTGCCGATGTGTGCCTTCAGTTTTTCGCCCTCATACCCAACCACGATGACTACGCGGTTGAGATCGAGTTGTGAGAGTTGAGATAAAAGTCGGTCGATGAGCGGCGTGCCGTTCACCTTTACCATGCATTTCGTATTGTCTTTGGTGAGATCGCCCAAGCGGCGTCCCATTCCGGCTGCGAGGATGATTGCTTGCATATAGGGAGGATGGGGAAGATAGTTAGGAGTGAGGAGCGGGTGGTGAGTAGTTTGGAAAGCGGTTCGGTAACCGTACAACTTTAAGACCTTATAACCTCAAAACCTTAATCAAAATATTCTGCAAATATACACTTTGTTTTTGGCAGAATCGCGCTCGCGTGTTAAAATGTATGTATATGTGACAAAATGTGGTGAGTTTGCAGGGGAAAAGTCGGGGATTTTTTGTAATTTTACTCGCTAATTGGGATAGTGCCGTTTGGGCGCTCCCTATGGATTTGACAAAATTATACGACAATGATATATAAATGGAATTACGAACTGCCGTCTCCCGAGGTGAAAGCCGCCGAGGAGCAGCTGGCGCTTGAGGTGGGGGTACACCCTGCTTTGGGGCACCTGCTGGCTCAACGTGGATTCACCACGTCGCACGAGGCAAAGCGCTTTTTCCGACCTCAACTTGCCGACCTGCACGACCCTTTCCTGATGAACGATATGCAGGAGGCTGTAGACCGACTGAATGAGGCGATGATCCGTAAGGAGCGCATTATGGTCTATGGCGATTACGACGTCGACGGATGTACGGCGGTGGCGTTGGTTTATAAGTTCTTACGTGATTACTACCCTAATGTGGACTTCTATATTCCCGACCGCTATGACGAAGGGTATGGTGTTTCAAAGAAGGGTGTGGAATTTGCTGCCGAAACGGGTGTTGGCTTAATCATCGTTTTGGACTGCGGTATCAAGGCTGTAGAGGAAATAGCTTATGCCAAGGAGTTGGGTATCGACTTCATTATTTGCGACCACCACGTTCCCGACGCCGAACTCCCTTGTGCGGTGGCGATTCTCAATCCTAAGCGCGAGGATAACCGTTACCCTTACACCGACCTCTCAGGTTGTGGCGTGGGCTTCAAGTTTATGCAGGCCTTTGCGCAGAGCAATGGCATCGAGTTCAATCAGTTGCATCAGTTGCTCGACCTTTGCGTCATCAGTATCGCTTCGGATATCGTGCCCATCATGGGTGAAAACCGCATTTTGGCGTACCATGGATTGCGCATACTCAACAGCAAACCCTCTGTGGGACTCAAGGCTGTATGTGAGGTGTGTGGCGTGGGCGACCGTGAGGTGACGATGAACGACATCATTTTCAAAATCGGTCCGCGCCTCAATGCTTCGGGCAGAATGCAGAACGGGAAAGAGGCGGTGCAACTCCTTGTAGAGCGCAACTACCCAGAGGCGTTGGAGTTGGCAAACTTGATTGACCAGTACAACGATGCCCGCAAGGACCTTGATAAGCAGATGACGGAAGAGGCGATTGAGATGGCGAAGGCAACGCCTGGTATTGACGACCACCGCTCGGTGGTGATTTACAACGAGGCGTGGCATAAGGGGGTTATCGGTATTGTGGCGTCACGCCTGACGGAACTCTACTATCGTCCTGCCGTAGTGCTTACGCGTAGCGAGGGTATCGCTACAGGCTCAGCGCGTTCGGTTTCGGGCTTTGATGTCTACAGCGCTGTGCAGCATTGTGCGGACCTGCTTGAGAACTTTGGTGGTCACACCTATGCCGCTGGTCTTTCGCTCAAGGTAGAGCATGTTGAGGAGTTTAAGCAGCGCTTTGAAGCCTATGTGGCGGAGCATATTCTTGATGAGCAAACGCAACCCACCTTGGATATTGACGCCCAACTCGACTTCAGCGACATCAATATGAAGTTCTATCAAGACTTGAAGAAGTTCTCGCCCTTTGGTCCCGGAAATCCCAAGCCCATCTTCTTCACACCGCGTGTTTACGACTATGGCACGAGCAAGGTTGTGGGACGCGGGCAAGAGCATATCAAGCTTGAACTTGTGGATAACAAGAGTAACAATATCATGAACGGCATCGCTTTCGGGCAGAGTTCGCAGGCGCGATACATCAAGACGAAGCGTGCGTTTGATATTTGTTATTCTGTAGAAGAAAACACGCACAAGCGTGGCGAAGTGCAGCTTCAGATTGAAGATATCCGTCCGTTGGAGTCGATAGTTTGATGCCGTCGTAAGTGCTTCCCATGTGCAGAAAATTATCTCCGACTTTGTTGAAACAAACTCCGTGATAAATTAAATTATCTCCGAGTTTGTTTTCCTCATTTCGGATGTGTTTAGAATGGGGTGGGGAAAGTGCCCGTTTCAGAGGTGCTTTGTTTGAGTTCTGCCCCATAATGATACGATTATCGTTATGCCATTTCGTTCCATCTTACAACAATATTGGGGGTATCCCGACTTTCGCGGCATTCAGGCGGACATCATCCGCAGTATTGCCGAAGGTCGGGATACGCTTGGTTTGATGCCTACGGGTGGTGGTAAGAGTATCACCTTCCAGGTGCCAGCGCTGGCTATGGAGGGCGTTTGTATCGTTGTGACACCCCTAATTGCGCTGATGAAGGACCAAGTGTTGCACCTAAAACAGTGTGGCATAACTGCTGAGGCGGTCTATACAGGGCAGAGTCGCGATGAGGTGATGCGTATCTTAGATAATGCTGTTTTTGGCGGGGTGAAGTTCCTCTACATTTCTCCAGAACGCATCGGTTCGGAGCTCTTTCAGCATAAGGTCAGAGGAATGAAAGTGTGCTTTATTACGGTAGATGAGGCGCACTGCATTTCGCAATGGGGCTACGACTTTCGTCCATCGTATTTGAAGATTGCTGACCTGCGCAAAATGGTGCCCAACGTGCCCATCCTGGCGCTTACCGCTACGGCAACGCCACAGGTGGTGGATGATATTCAGGATATTCTGGGGTTCTCAGAGAAGAACGTCTTCCGCATGAGTTTCGAGCGCAAGAACCTGCGCTACATCGTGCGCACGACGGAGAATAAGTTTAACGAACTCGTTCATATCCTCCGCTCAGTAGTGGGGCCAGCTATTGTCTACACGCGCAGTCGTCAGGGGACGGTAGATGTAGCACAGGCGCTTGTGGCAGAAGGGTTTACTGCCTTGCATTATCATGCAGGACTCTCGAATGTGGAAAAAGATGTGCGCCAGCGCTCGTGGCAGGAGGATGATACGCGTATCATGGTGGCAACGAATGCCTTCGGGATGGGGATTGATAAACCCGACGTGCGCTTGGTGATTCACATGGAGGCACCAGATTCTATAGAAGCCTATTTTCAGGAGGCAGGGCGTGCTGGGCGTGATGGTAAATACTCGTATGCGGTGCTCTTGCGCGATAGTGGGGACACCACTCGCATGTTGCGCACGGTGGGGGAGAACTTCCCTGAATTGGACTACGTGCGTAAGGTCTACGATGACCTGGCAAATTTCTTTCAAATGCCAGAAGGTGAGGGTGAAGGTGTTACGCATGAGTTTTTGATGGATAAATTCTGTGTCAACTTCCGTCATTTCCCCATTCGCGTAGAAAGTGCGTTGCGCATTCTTGAATTGGCGGGTTACCTGCATTATCGTGAAGCTGAGGAAAACGTTTCTCGTGTCATCTTCTTAGTCAATCGTGACGACCTCTATCGTCAAAAGGGACTCACCCCGATGCTTGACCGCGTGCTCAACGCACTCCTGCGTCATTATTGCGGACTCTTTTCCGACTATGTGTATGTTGATGAAGAACTGTTGGCGAAGTCTTGCGGATATACTCCGCGTGAGGTCTACGAGCAGTTGAAGGCGCTCACGCACATGCGCATTCTAAACTACATCCCCAAGAAGTGTGCCTCTTACATCACCTATCTGACGCGCCGCCTCGAAGGGCGCCTCTTGATGTTCCCATCTATTGTATATGCCCAGCGCAAGGAGCATTACATAGAGCGCATCAACAGCGTTATTGACTATGCCACCCGCACGGACGTCTGTCGCAGTGTGTACTTGCTCGACTATTTTGGCGAGAAGGAGGCAACGCCTTGTGGCGGATGCGACGTTTGTATAGACGAAGAGCGGGTAACGATCAATCCGCAGGAGGTGGCAGAACGAATTTTGCAACACCTTGCCGACGGGAAACCCCATCCTGCTGGCGAACTTACCAAAGTTTGCGCCGATGTGCCTACAGCGGTGAAGCGCCAAGCATGGGATTGGCTCGTTGCTCAAGAATGCGTGACGCTCAAGGATGGTATGATTGCGAAACGATAATGTAGACACTCCTTGAGGCGCTTTGGCTTTTCAGCCTTCCCCTGCTTCACTAAAAAAACTAACACTAAACTTAACCATGTCTCTTAAACGACAACTTCTCTTGTTGCGTACGATGACTAAGAATGGTCCGCAAACGGTGGAATCCCTTGCTGAACAATTGGAAGTCAATATACGCATGATCTACCGCTACTTTGATGGGTTTAGAAAGGTGGGATTTCATATCATTAAGGATGGCTCAACTTATTGTATAGATCCCGATTCGCCCTTTTACAAAGACGTGACCCATGATTTCTGCTTCTCCGAAGATGAAGCGCTGACGATTTTGCGTGTCTTGAACTCTGTTGTTGATCGTACTCCTCAGGTGCGTCACCTGCGCGAAAAACTATCCTGCTTACATGATACGAAGGCTTTGATGGGGTATGGTGTTGATGAGCGTGTGGCAGAGAATCTGTCTGTGCTGTTTAACGCAGTCAAGAATGAACAGATGGTATGTTTGCGCAATTATGTATCAGCTCATAGTGGTAATGTCAGTGACCGCATTGTGGAACCCTTTTTGTTCCTTTCAGGAAATTCTGAAGTGCGTTGCTATGAGATAGCGACGGGGGAGAATAAAACCTTTAAGGTGGCTCGTGCCGAACGCGTGGAACTGATAGATTTGCGCTGGTCTCATCGTGAACAGCACCGTGTCTTGCACACAGATATTTTTCATTTCTCAGGTGAAGAGGCTTTCCCCGTCACCCTTCGTTTGGGAAAACTCGCCTACAACGTGCTCATTGAAGAGCATCCCTATGCCGCACCATTTATTTCTCCAGAGCCCGATGGAACCTATTTGCTTGAAACCGAAGTATGTAGTTATAAGGGAGCTTCTCGCTTTGTGCTGGGACTTTATGAAGATATAGAGGTTGTTGGTAGTGAAGAATTTAGAACCTATTTGAATGATAAGATATTGAAGATGAAAACTATGTGAAATGGCATGTGGCACACTGCGTGTGGAGTGCTATAGTCGGTTGGTACGTTTCATTCTTCCCGTTACCTTTCTCCTTTTAACCGTTAATCGTTTCCCCTATGCCCCTCCTTCTCCCTTCTAAAGACCCTATGGGTACTGCCATTTGTGATTATCACCAAAAAGGTCGTGCGAAACCCCTACGCGTGCTTTCTACATTGTTTGATGATGATGTACTTCCCGTTCCTACGCTCTTCCGTACGGTGGAAGAGATGAACCTCATGGAGCAAGCTGCGTTGCAACAGGCAAAAGGGCATGTGCTTGATGTCGGTGCTGGTGCGGGGTGTCACGCCCTTCCGCTTCAGGAGCGCGGACTTCATGTTACCGCCATTGATATTTCACCGCTGTCTGTTGAAACCATGCAGCAACGTGGGGTGATTGATGCGCGCCAAGAGGATTTCTTTTCTTTTACGCCCGACGCAACCTTTGATACCATCCTCATGCTGATGAATGGCACGGGTATTGTGGGCACGCTCGACAACCTTCCCCGACTTTTTGAACGCCTTGATGCGCTCTTGGCGCCTGGTGGTCAACTCCTAATAGACTCCTCCGACCTCCGCTATGTCTTTGAGGACGAAGAGGGCAACTTCTATCCCGAAGATTTTGATACCTATTACGGCGAGGTGGATTACCAAATGGTCTATGGAAAGGTGCGCGGAGAGCGTTTCAACTGGTTGTACGTCGACTTCCCTCGTCTAAAGGAATGCGCAGAAGTTATGGGCTATCGTGCAGAATTGATGTGCCAAGGTGACCATTACGACTATTTGGCATGTGTGCGAAAGGGGTAGTGAAGTTCGAAATCTTAGGATAACCTGGGAATCCGAGCGTTGGATGGATAGTCCTGATACTGTTCTTTTATAGATTTCCTCTGCTTATCCATAAAAAAGTCCATTATAATTTTGCCAATCTAAAAATAATCCCTACCTTTGCACCGCAAATCTGAAACGAATAGTTTTAAGAGTATGCGCCCAGATGGCGGAATCGGTAGACGCGCTGGTCTCAAACACCAGTAGGGAAACCTGTGCCGGTTCGACCCCGGCTCTGGGTACAAAGATGGAGAGAGTTGAAAAACTCTCTCCGTTTTCTTTTTTACTACAGTATGACTCGTTGGTTCCTCGTGAAAGTGTGAGATGATTTATAGGTTGTTATTGGTGTCTAGTAAACAACTCTAACTCTGTGAATATAAATTTGTTTGAATAGTATAAGCCCCACAGTAGGCATGATTCCCCTGAAGGGGGGTGAAGCCATTAGCCCAGGGCAACGCCCTGGGTGTTGTTGCAGTCGAGACTTGCGCCCTGAAAGGGCAAAAGCAATTATACAAATCTGAGCTTCAATGCTTTTGCCCTTTCAGGGCGTAAAC
>JAZORE010000040.1:0-11646 GCA_045656425.1 Alloprevotella sp. | reverse complement strand
TGTTGCAGTCGAGACTTACGCCCTGAAAGGGCAAAAGCAATTATAAGAGTTTGAACTGCAATGCTTTTGCCCCTTCAGGGCGCAAACCCAAACATCCATAGACCCAGGGCGTTGCCCTGGGCTGGGTGCTTATTGGCCTTTCAGACCGTTACTTCTCAAAAACTTTACCGGACACCAATATTTCAGAATCCTTAGATTACCGCTTATGCTTGGAACAATCGTAAATACCGCCACGATAATTTTAGGAACATCCCTTGGGGCGTTGCTAAAGAAAGGGGTAAAACCGCAGTATCAGGAAGGGCTTTATAATGCTATGGGCTTTTGCGCAGTGGCGTTGGGGCTCAATGCCTTTGTGCAACACTTGCCGAAGTCGCAGTACCCCGTGCTCTTCATTGTTTGCTTGGCTGTAGGTTCGCTGATTGGCTATGCCTTGTGCCTGACGGAGCGCTTCAATAATTACGTTGCACGACGCGGAGGTGAAAAGGAAGGTGTAGATGCAAAGGAAGGTAGTCGCCTTGGCGAAGGACTCTCTACGGGCATCCTGCTCTATTGTGTGGGCACCTTGTCTATGCTGGGCCCCGTAGTGAGTGCGTTGCAGGGTGATAATACGTACCTTTTTACGAATGCGACACTCGATTTCGTTACCTCTATGGTACTTGCTTCGACCTACGGTTGGGGCATGCTCTGGGCGGCGCCCGTATTGTTCTTGTGGCAAGGGACTTTTTACGGTGTGGCAAGTTTGTCGGCAGGTGCTATTCAGGAGGAATTGATTACGGAACTCTCCATCGTGGGCGGCATTCTTATCTTTGCCTCGGGGCTTTCTATTTTGGGCATCAAGGAGAGCAAGACGCTGAATATGCTCCCCGCGCTATTCCTGCCCATCCTCTATTTCTTGTTGCGGAGCATGATATATGCCTAATTTAGAGAAGAATTTCCTTGTTAGGCAGGTGCATATTCACAGAAATTCGTACTTTTGTCGTTGAAACTATAACCTTAAAATCTTTTAGTCTATGTTGGAAAATGACAAGGCCCTTTTGGCAAAGAAAGGTATTTCAGAAGAAAAGTTGGCAGACCAGTTGAAGCAATTTGCTGCAGGTTTCCCCTTCTTGAAGTTGAGCGCTGCGGCAAGTATTGAGAAAGGTATTCTCGCTCCCTCGGCAGAAGAACAGGCGCAGTTGCTTGCTGCTTGGGACAAGTACGTGGCAGAAAACCACAAGGTGGTGAAGTTCGTGCCCGCCTCAGGTGCTGCAAGTCGTATGTTCAAGGATGTGTTCTCTTTTGTGGATGCAGCTTACGACGCTCCCGAATCAGCATTTGAAAAGAAGTTCTTCGACGAACTCCCCACTGCAGCTTTCTATGCCGACCTCGACGCTGCTTGCGTAAAACTCTACGGCAAGGACATCAAGGCGCTCTTGGCAGAAGGTCAGTATAAGGCTGTGGCAAAGGCAATGCTTGCGGAAGAAGGTTTGAACTATGGAAAACTTCCCAAGGGACTTTTGAAATTCCACAAGTACGCCGACGGTTCACGCACACCCCTTGAAGAACACCTCGTCGAAGGCGCGCTTTACGCCAAGGCTGGTGATGGCAATGTGAACGTACACTTCACCGTTTCGCCCGAACACCGTGCACTCTTTGAAAAACTTGTTGCTGAAAAGGCACAGGGTTATGCGGCGCAGCACAACGCTACGTTTGACATCTCCTTCTCCGAACAGAAGTCAAGCACCGACACAGTGGCTGCGAATGCCGACAATACGCCCTTCCGCAATGCGGATGGTTCGCTCCTTTTCCGCCCCGGTGGTCACGGCGCCTTGATTGAAAACCTCAACGATATTGACGGCGACATCGTATTCATCAAGAATATCGACAACGTAGTGCCCGACCGCTTGAAGGGCGACACTGTAACGTATAAGAAACTCCTTGCAGGCTTGCTCGTAGACTTGCAAAAGCAGGCGTTTGCCTACCTCGAAAAGTTGGATAGCGGCAAGTACACGATGGAAGAGCTCCGCGAAATGTTGCAGTTCGTTCAGAAGCGCCTTTTCTGTAAGAACCCCGAAACCAAGGTGCTTGAAGATACCGAACTCGCCATTTACTTGCGCCAGAAGTTGAACCGCCCGATGCGCGTTTGCGGTATGGTACGCAATGTAGGCGAACCCGGTGGCGGTCCGTTCTTGGCATACAACCCCGACGGCACAATTTCGCTTCAGATTTTGGAAAGTTCGCAGATTGATATGGCGGATCCTGAAAAGAAGGCGATGTTTGAAAAGGGTACACACTTTAATCCCGTAGATTTGGTGTGCGCCATCAAGAATTATAAGGGAGAAAAGTTTGACCTTCCCAAGTATGTGGACAAGGCAACGGGCTTTATCTCTTCAAAGAGTAAAGACGGTAAGGAACTCAAGGCGCTTGAATTGCCCGGTCTTTGGAACGGTGCGATGAGCGACTGGAGCACGGTATTCGTAGAAGTGCCCCTTTCTACCTTTAACCCCGTGAAGACGGTCAACGACCTCTATCGCGAACAACATCAATAACATTGACGAAACAACTTATTTTAGAATTTTCCCGCCTTGCCTTGTTACACCTTGGCAACGGGTATGCCACACTTCCACCACTCCGCAAGCGAGTGGTGGAAAAGTGTATGTGGATGACGGACGAGGAGTTTGACCGCCTCGTAGCGCAAGCGCAACTCATGCCAGGGGCATTCAGCCTGAACCTTGCCGCCGTAATCGGTCGGCATGTGGACGGGCGTCGAGGCAGTGCCGTGGCAATAGCTGCAACGGTGATTCCCCTGATGCTGCTCTTCCTGTTGCTCGTAGCCGTGTTCTCGCCCATGCGCCATTGGGACTTGTTTGAAAGCATGCTTCGCGGAATGCGCCCCGCCTTAATCGGTGTGTTGGCAGTCGTAGCTTTCCGCATGGGGCGCAGCAGTAAGGTCGATTTAAGTTTCCTGTGGGTGCCCTTTGTGGTAGCGGTAGCCGTAGGCATCTTCCAGTTGGCACCGCTTTACATCCTCCTGCTCACTGTCGGTGCTGGCTTCCTTTATGGTAAATTCTTGCGTTAATCCGTTATGACCTACCTCATACTTTTCATCGGTTTTTTCTTTGTCGGTTTCTTCGGCTTCGGAGGTCCCGACGCAGTGCTCGCTATGGTGGAGCACCTTGTTGTCGTGCAGACAGGATGGTTGACGCATGAACAGTTTGTAGACCTGCTCATCGTGAGTAAGGCCGTGCCTGGCGAAACAGCGGTCAATGCTGCCACGCTTTCAGGCTATGCAGCAGTCATGAGCAACCTCGGTTTCTTTACCGCCTTAGGGGCATCTATGGCAGCCATGCTCGGTCTCGCTATGCCTGCCTTTGTATGGACAGAACTGGCAGCGCGCATCACTATTCCCAAGGAATATCAGCCCATCACGGAGAGCATTATCGACTTCCTGCGCGTAGTCGTTCCCGGACTCATCGGAGGTGTTGCCCTCTCACTCTGTACGCCCGAAATTATCGGTAGTCTCGACACTCCTTGGCACCTTGGCGTCAGCGCCTTCCTCTGCGTGTTCACCATTATTGGCATGACCGCCTTCCGCTTCAATCCCGTGTTCCTCATCCTGCTCAGCGGGGTGGCGGGGATGCTGTTGCTGTAAATTATATCCCTTTTTGGAAAAACAATCTCGGACTTATTTCAAATTATCTCCGACTTAATTTCAACTAAGTCGGAGATAATTTTTAGGATAATCAATATCGTATTTTCTAAGCAAATTCCACTTTCAAAAAAGTCATGGTTAAGCAATATCCACTCGAAGACTTCTTCCGCAATTCCGACCGTTCGGGTTATCAAATTTCTCCCGATGGCAACTACTTCTCCTTCCTTGCGCCCTATGAGGACCGCATGAACATCTTTGTGCAACGCATTGGGAGCGAAGACACGGTGCGCCTGACGAGCGAGACGGCGCGCAGTGTGGCTGGCTATATGTGGGCAACGAATGAGCGCATCCTGTTTATGAAAGACACGGCGGGCGATGAGAACTACCAACTCTACGGTGTGAATCTCGACGGTAGCGACCTGCGCGCCTATACCGCTTTTCCGGGAGTGCGCACCACGCTCATTGACGACTTGGAGGACGTCCCCAACGAGGTGATTATCGGTATGAACAAGCGCCAGGCGGAGATTTTTGACCCCTATCGTCTGAACTTGGAGACAGGCAAACTCACGCAGTTGGCGGAGAATCCCGGGAATTGGCAGGGGTATATGACCGACCACGAGGGGAAGTTGCGCGTAGTGACTGCCATTGTGGACGGGGTGAATACACAAATCCTTTATCGCGAACATGAGGAGGAGGAGTTCCGCCCAGTATTGACTACGAACTTTAAGGAGTCGGTGGACTTCATGGAGTTTACGCCCGACAACCGTTTGGTGTATGCCGCTACTAACCTCGGGCGTGATAAGGTGGCGCTCGTGTTGATGAATCCCGCAACGTGTGAGGAGTTGGAGCACCTTTATGCCCACGAGCAGTATGACGTATCGAGCATTTCGTATTCGCGCAAGCGTAAGAACTTGTTGGCAGTGTATTGCCAGGGACATAAGGACCCCATTCGCCATTATTTTGATGATGAAGAGGCGGCATTCCGTGAGCATTTGCGCAGCTTCTTCGAGGGGCGCCGTTTTGGCATCACCGCTACGGATAAGGAGGAGCAGAAATACTTGATTTATGTAGGCAGTGACCGCACGCGTGGTCGCTATTACTTCTACGATCGCGCTGTGGGCAGTCCTGTGCTGCTTGCTGAACTTGCTCCGTGGTTGCAGGAGGAAGATATGGTGGCGATGCACCCCGTTACGTACACCTCTCGCGATGGTTTGACGATTGAAGCCTACCTTTCTTTGCCACATCCCTACACGCCCGAAACGGCAAAGGCATTGCCCGTCATCGTGCACCCTCATGGTGGTCCCTGGGCGCGAGATTCGTGGGGCTATTCGGCAGAGGTGCAGTTCCTTTGCAATCGTGGTTATGCCGTGTTCCAAATGAATTTCCGCGGTTCTACGGGCTATGGTCGCAAGTTCCTTGAAGCGAGTTACAAGCAGTGGGGACAGGCGATGCAAGACGATATTACAGACGGCGTAAACTGGTTGATTGCGCAGGGCATTGCCGATGCGAAGCGCGTAGCGATTTATGGCGGAAGTTATGGCGGGTATGCGACGTTGGCAGGGCTTTGCTTTACGCCCGACCTCTATGCCTGCGGTATTGACTACGTAGGGGTTTCCAACCTCTTGACGTTCATGCAAACCATACCCCCTTATTGGCGTCCGCTCCTCGAAATGATGTACGAGCAGGTGGGCGACCCCGAAAAGGATTTGGAAATGCTTACCGCTTATAGTCCTGCCCTTCAGGCGCATCTCATTAAGGCGCCGCTCTTTATTGCACAGGGAGCAAACGACCCGCGTGTGAATAAGGCGGAGAGCGACCAGATGGTGGAAGCATTGAGAGCGCGAGGCGTGGAGGTGGAATATATGGTGAAGGATGACGAAGGGCATGGCTTCCACAATCAGGAAAACCGCTTCGATTTCTATCGTGCGATGGAGCGCTTCTTAAAGGAGCAGATGGGGTAGAGGAATAGGAACTATAGTCTCTATAGAACCTATAGTTTCTACGGACTATTCGACAAAAAATAACCGAGTAGAAGTCATGACTTCTACTCGGTTATTTTTTATGCCTGTTTCTCTTCAGGTTTTATGCCATAGAGTTGGTCCTTAAAGGCTTCAATGGCGCGCTTGGCGGTTTCGATAGCCGCTTCCATGGGGAAGGGGAGTTCGCCTCCCGAAGCGTTGAGGTGACCACCGCCGTTAAAGAATTGCTCTGCCATTTTGTTGCAGGGGAAATCGTCTACGGAGCGCAAACTGACGCGGATGACGTCCTTTTCTGTGTCCTCGCGCAAAGAAATGCTGAGTCGCATACCGCGCACCTGAAGGGGCATATTTACGACACCTTCCATGTCGCCTCGGATGAACTTAAACTCCTTCATCTCCTCGCGTGTCAAAGCGAAAATGGCAGCGCGACGCCCTTCAAAGAATTCCGTCTTCTTGTGCAAAATATACCCCTGCAAGCGTAGGCGATGTTCAGAATAATTATTGTGTACGTTGCGGTAAATGCGATCCTTGTCAATGCGCTTCTTGAGCAAGAGACTGATGCACACGTAAATCTCGGGGTCGTTAGAATTATAGGTGAAGGCTCCCGTGTCCGTCATCATTCCAGTGTAGATACACGCTGCACCCGAACGCGTCATTTGGTCGTAACCGCCCATTTGGTAAAGCATGCGCAGGACAAGTTCTGACGTGCTACTCATCTTGGGGCGCGAGATGACGAGGTCTACATTCGTTTGCGGGTCTAAGTGGTGGTCGATAATCACGCGCTTCGCCTTAGATTTTTCAACGAGCACACTCATATCTTGCAAGCGCTGTACACCATTCATGTCCATCAAGAAAATCAGATCCGCCTGCTTCATGGCGCGCTCCACGTCCTCCGCCGCTTCGGAATAGAACTTCACCGCCTGCGAACCGGGCATCCAGCGCAAGAAGTCGGGGCACGGGTTGGGCATAACAACGGTAACCTGTTTGCCAAGGTGGCGCAGGTATTCCGCCCAACCTAATGAAGAACCCATAGCGTCGCCGTCAGGTCCACGATGGGAGCAGACCACCACGTTGCGGCAGTCCTTGATGATTTGAAGGAGGGAAAAAAGTTCTTTCTGGGAAAGAGTGGGGGTGAGCATGGGGGAAATGAGAAAGGGGAAATGAGAAATCTGCGAGTAAGCGAGAGCAACGTCAAGTTTACTTGAACGTTGCCGAGCGTGAGCAGATTCAAGTCCGCAAAGCGGGATTAAAGGAGAAATGCCATGCGGGACTTACATCGTTTATCTCGCAAACAATCTCGTCTACTCGTCTACTTGTTTACTCGTGAACTAAAAAAACTTACGAAAGTGCCTTAAGCGCCTCAATTTCAGCCTTGGGGTCGGCAGCACGGAACACGGCGCTACCGGCAACGACTGCGTCGCAACCTGCTTCGGCAAGGAGTTTGCCCGTTTGAGGATTTACGCCACCGTCCACTTCGATGATTGCCTTAGAACCTGTGCGCACGATGAGTTCCTTGAGTTTGCGCACCTTTTCAACGCTGTGTTCAATAAATTTCTGTCCGCCAAAACCGGGATTTACAGACATGAGCATCACGAGGTCGAGGTCTACGATGATGTCTTCCAATACGCTCACGGGAGTATGGGGATTAAGCGTTACGCCCGCCATCATTCCTTCCGCCTTAATCTGCTGAACGACGCGGTGAAGGTGGGTGCAGGCTTCGTAATGCACGTTCATAATCTTGGCACCGAGTGCCTTAACTTCCTTCACGAACTTCTCGGGCTGCACAATCATGAGGTGCACATCGAGAGGCTTTTTTGCGTGCTTCGCCATGGCTTCCATAACGGGAAAACCGAAGGAGATATTGGGCACAAACACACCGTCCATCACGTCAAGGTGGAACCAGTCGCACTGGCTCTCATTGAGCATTTCGATATCGCGTTGGAGGTTGCCGAAGTCGGCAGAAAGGAGGGAGGGAGATACGATCATAATGGGGAATTTTTGATTTTGTCGTCAAGGAAAATCCTTCTATCTGCAAAGTTAAGCATTTTGTGGAAGATGTCAAAGACTTGGCGCCCGACAACCTGCAGAGGTTTAGATTTTAAGCAGTTTCACCAACTTCTTCATCCCCTCCGTGGCTGTCTCCTTCAGCAAAATGGCATCCTTTACGGCAGTCATGGTATCCGCCTCGGGGTCAATGACAAAAATAGGTGTACCTTTGGGTACGAAGCGCACGAGTCCAGCCGCAGGATATACGTTGAGCGAAGTGCCCACGATGACAAAGATGTCCGCCTGTTCGGCTAAAATAATCGCTTCCTCCATGCGCGGCACGTCTTCTCCGAAAAACACGATGTAGGGGCGCAGCAACGAACCATCGGGTGCCGTTGCGCCAACGGGGAGTTCCAAGTGGTCGTAGTCCAGCGTTTGCCACTGACTTCGGTCTTCCTTCTTGAACGACGAGCACACCCTAAGCAACTCGCCATGCAAGTGAATGATGCGCGAAGAACCCGCACGCTCGTGCAGGTCGTCTACGTTCTGCGTTACGACCACCACTTCGTAGTCCTTTTCCAATTCGGCAACAAGGCGGTGCGCCTCATTAGGCATAACGGTAGGGAGTTGCTTGCGACGCTCGTTGTAGAAAGTGTTGACAAGTGTAGGATTGCGGTGCCAAGCATCGACGGTGCACACGTCCTCTATGCGGTAGTTGTCCCAAAGTCCGTTGCCACCGCGAAAGGTACCGAGACCGCTCTCCGCGCTAATGCCGGCACCGGTGAGAAATACGATTTTCTGCATGATTGTTTATGATAGAGAGTGAGGGAGAGTAGGGAATGCTGCGACAGCGTCGCAGCGAACTGGACATAGTAACTGGCGCACCGTTCTTTCTACTCTACGGAATAACAACGAGTAAACAAAAGGACAAGGTTCCTATTGTTTACTCGTTAAAGTCTTGTTTAAGAAAACTAAAGCGTGATAGCAGCCTTCACAATCACATCGCTGCCCTTGCGGATTTCAAAGACGTGCGTGTTGCCGTCTTGCACTTCCGCGTAAATGTCTAACTGGTCGCCAAACAGACTTTCGAGGCAGTATGCCACCTCTATGCGCTTGGGGGGCGTAGTGCGGAGCGTGTCGAGCGAGAAGGTGTTGAGCAACATTTCGATGTAGCGGATGGAGTTGACGTGTCCGTTGATGTCGAGGTCGCTATACACCGCCTTGTGCGTGTCAATGAGGGGTGCGTCTTTAGAAAGGCGTAAACGACCTGGACCCTTGATGTGGATTTCACGCTCGGGAATCATCACATCGCCGAAACCGCCATCGGGGAGTTTCGTAAGGTCGGCAGGTTGACGCGTCTCAATGTTGATGAGTGCCCAAATGCTGGTGGCTTGACCGTAAGGCGTGCCGTCGGGCGCGAGAATGTCAAAATGGCGGTCGGTAAACTGGCGGTACACCTTAGTGACCCAAGTCTCGATGCTGTAGTCCTCGTTGATGCGTGGCATATCCTGCATATCGATGACAAGGCGCGAGAGCACCCATGCGTGATCCTTGGTGTTGACATCGTCGTAGCCAAAACCGTGAGCACCAGCGTGAAGCGAAGCAGCACGGAGGATTAACGTGCCAAGAGTTCCCCAAGCGAGACGACCTGTAATGTCTTCAGCGAAAGGTTCTACGTTGAAGGAGTATTTTCCGAATTTGTTTTGCATAGTGGAAGGGTGTGTGATGTTCTATAGTCTTTATAAGGTTGATCGCGTCTACACCTATTCTCTATATGCTTAGTCCCAAATCAAAGCGTTGCGCCATCTTACGCATATTTAATATACCATAGCGCATGCGCCCCAGGGCGGTGTTGATGCTGATGCCCTTTTCCTCGGCGATTTCCTTAAAGGTCATCTCCTGAAAGTAGTGCATCTGAACGACTTCGCGCTGTTCCTGAGGTAGTCTGTTGATGAGCAAGTGTAGGTCTACGAATGTCTGCTCGCTATCAATGGCACTCTGTGCACAGCGGTCGGAGAGTTTGGCATTGTTGAGCAAGTCAATATCTGTTTCATCCGTAGAAATGGTGTTCTCGCCCTTCTCACGGCGGAAGAAGTCGATGATAAGGTTGTGGGCAATGCGTGTGACCCACGAATAGAACTTACCAGACTCCGTGTAGCGACCATCTCGAATGGTGACAACAACCTTGACAAATGTTTCCTGGAAAATATCCTCGGCAACATCTGCATTACGAACTTGATATAAAATATAGGAGAAAAGCCTATCCTTATAGCGCTCAAGCAGGACGTCAAAAGCCTCGTCCGTACCCGTTGCATAAAGCGCCACCAACTCTTCGTCGGTGCGCATAATGAGCGTGTTCATACTTTACTATTTTTGAATTTGGAGTAAAGTCTTTTCGATAGGCAAAACAATTTTAAGGGTGAACGAGTTGCGGAAGTCCGTAACTACAAAATGTGGATTTTATTGTTGCAAAGGTAGATAAAATTTTATTGCCTACAAGTTTTTAGAAAGATTTTTTACTCTGGGTTGCCTGTTAAACTTTGAAAACCTATCTTTGCAATGCAAAATTGGTCTCAATGGCATCTCGTCTTGCAACGCTTTGTGACACTTAGATTTTTCCTCAAGAGCATATCAATTCATGGCAAATCCTCATTATCTTTATACAGATTTCTCCAATTTCTTAAAGCACTATTTCTCTGAGAAAGTTCAGAAAATATCGGTGCATGCAGGTTTCACGTGTCCCAATCGTGATGGCAAAATTGGGCGCGGTGGTTGTACCTATTGCAATAACCAAACGTTTAACCCAGAATACTGCGCCACGCAACGCAGTGTGACCGAACAATTAGAGGAAGGCAAGGCATTCTTCGGACGTAAGTATCCAGAAATGAAATATTTGGCATACTTCCAGGCGTATACGAATACCTATGGAGAATTAGAGCATTTGAAGCGACTCTACGAAGAGGCATTGGCGGTAAAAGACGTTGTGGGACTCGTTATAGGCACGCGCCCCGACTGCGTTCCTAACGAGTTGTTGGATTACTTTGCAGAGCTTCAGAAACGCCACTTTGTGCTTATAGAATATGGCGTGGAAACCACCAATGATGCCACCCTCAAGCGCATCAACCGAGGGCACACGTTTGCGCAGGCGGAAGATGCGATACGGCGAACGGCAGAACGTAATATCCCTGTGGGAGCGCACTTCATATTGGGACTCCCGGGAGAACCTTGGGACGAAATTGTAGCACAGGCAGACCGTATTTCGCATTTGCCTCTCAACACCTTGAAATTACATCAGTTGCAAATTGTTAGAGGTACAAAAATGGCGCAAGAATTTATGAGTCAGCCCGAAGATTTCCGACTCTTTACGGTGGACGAATACGCAGCGTTAGTTGCAGATTTCTTAGAGCGCTTGGATACCCGTATCGCGGTGGAACGCTTTACTTCGCAATCCCCCAAGGAACTGCTTTTAGCACCTGATTGGGGGGTGAAAAACTATCAGTTTGTAGAGCTGGTAAAAAAGACACTTCGCCAGCGCGAAAGTTATCAAGGGATAAAGCGAAAAGGGTAGGAGGACGCTAATCAAAAATTGTTTGGAGTGCACTCAAATGGTTGTGCTTGGATGGACAACGTAAGTATAAAAATATTCATGTGGAGTTATGAAAAACAAACTCCGATGTAATTTGATTTATCTCCGAGTATGTTTCAAAAAACTCGGAGATTTTTTTATTGTTTCTGAATAACAAATTGCAGAATGTAGGTCGTGTGTATTGCTGTCGGGTGAACACTTCCAACTCTCCTTACGTGAAGTAGTTTGAATCGTATAAGCCCCTCCTTCTATGGGGCAATGCACGCACAAACTTCTGACGGGGCAATCAAAGGTTACATAAGTAACAACTATCTTTATTAACATTTATTGGTGTCCGGTAAACGCCTCTAACTCTATGAATATAAAGATGTTTGAATGGTATAAGCCCCACAGCTTGGATGATTCCCCTGAAAGGGGATAAAGCCATTAGCCCAGGGCAACGCCCTGGGTGTTGTTGCAGTCGA
>JAZORE010000039.1:0-16275 GCA_045656425.1 Alloprevotella sp. | reverse complement strand
TTATTAAAAGGTTGATTACTATTGCGAAACTATTCCGCAGGCGCTCTCCCCCTGTTTATAGGGATTTCTGTCCCCCGATAACGGGGGAACCGAAGGGGGAGGGGACCACGTAGTGGTGAGGGGGTGCAGAAAGCGGGTGTCAATAAAAGAACTGCGCAAATAACATTGTTACATATTTTTTCTGCACCCCCTCCCCGCCAAAGGCGGTACTCCCCCTATGAACAGGGGGAGAGCGCCGTGCGGAGTGCTTACTCGTCTGCTTGTGTCCTTGTCTTCTTGACTGCTAAATATGATTAGTCCAATTCTTCGTCCGCCTCAAATCCGCCCATCGTGCGGAGTGCATTTTTGAGGAGAATGTATTGTTGGAAGAGGTCGTGGATAGGTTCTTCCTTTTCCACGTAATTGTGCATGGGACTCTTGAGGTAGAAGCTCATCCACGTCTGAATGCCGCTCCAACCAGCGCGGAGGGCGAGGTCGGCACAGAGTACGAGGTCGAGCATTAAGGGAGCGGCGAGGATGCTGTCGCGGCAAAGGAAATCGACCTTGATTTGCATGCCGTAGTCCTTGCCCATCCATCCGAAGATGTCGAGGTTGTCCCAACCTTCCTTGGCATCGCCACGAGGGGGATAGTAATTGATGCGCACCTTGTGGAAGATGTCGCCGTAGAGTTCGGGTTGTTCGTCCGCCTTAAGAATCGTGTCGATGACACCGAGCTTTGAAACTTCCTTCGTCTTAAAGTTTTCGGGAGCGTCGAGCACTTCACCGTCGCGGTTGCCGAGGATGTTTGTAGAGAACCATCCCGAGAGACCGAGACAACGTGTGCGAAGCATGGGAGAGAGCACCGTCTTCATGAGCGTCTGTCCCGTCTTGAAGTCCTTACCCGCGATGGGCACGTTCTGCTGCTTCGCAAAGTCCCACATCGCAGGGATGTCGATACACAAGTTGGGCGCTCCCATTACGAAGGGCGCACCTTCGGCAATGGCAGCATAGGCGTAGCACATTGAGGGCGAGATGTGCTCGCAATCGTTTGCCTTCATAGCCGCCTCAAGGTCGGCAAGGTTTTTGTGAACTGCCTCATTGTAAGGAATATACTTCTCCGTAGAAGCCGCCCAAATCACTACGGCACGGTCGCAACCGCGTTCCGCCTTAAAATTACGGATGTCGGCGCGGAGCTGTTCCACGAGTTCCCAGCGCGTACCCTGCTTGACGTTATCGCCCTGGAGGCGCGTTACAAAGTTCTTGTCGAAAGCCGCCGTGAGGGGCTTAATCGCTTCGAGTTCTTCGCGAACGGGGTCGATGTCGCGTTGCTTCAACACATCTGCATGGAGGGCTGCCTGATAAGCGTCCTCTTCAAAGATGTCCCACGCTGCAAATTCAAGGCTTTGCATGGGGGCAACGGGCACGATGTCCTTGATTTTCTTATATTGCTTCGCTTCACCGCGACCGACGCGGATTTTTGCCATTTCAATGACCGACCCACCAGGAACGGTGAGACCTTTGCGGTACATTAACGTACCTGTAATAAATGTGGTCGTTACTGCGCCGAGCCCTACGCTCATTACGGCGAGTTTACCAGTAGCTTCTTTCATATCTTGAGGTTATGAGGTTTTAAGTTATAAGGTGGAAGGTGGTGCAGGATTGCACCTCCCCTAAATTGCAAAATTAGAAAAACTTTGGTGAACGGTTTGAGTTCTACATTATTTAACTGTTATTTTCCGTGAAAGGGAACAGATTTTGGACGCCTCTAACAATTTTTCGATTTGCTACTGTTTCCCACCTTCATGAGTGCCAATCCGATGATGACACATACAAGTTCGCGGAGGCGAATCAAGAGACCGAGCGAAATGCCTACGCCAGCCGTCAGCATAAGTCCACCCGCCGCCATGGCAAATCCGCCTTCACGCGCTCCAAGTTGCATGGGCAGAAAGAATAGTGCGTTGGCAAAGAGGGAGGTGAAGCCCAGAATCAGAATGCAGTCGGCAAAGTTGACCGTCACCCCGAAGAGGTGGAGGAAGATTAAGATTTCTGCGCTCGAGATAATGCGTGCGCTGAACTCACACCCCAAGGCGAAGTAAAAGGTTGCGGGACGTGTGGCATGAAGGGCGGCAATTTGTTGGTCTATCCTTTCCAAAGTGGTGCGCTGATTGGCGCAAAATCTTGTAGCCCACCCTTTTATGAAAGGAATGTGCGTCAGCATTTGCATCAAGCGTAGGGTGAAACCCTTTTTATACCCCCTCATGAAAAGGTAGATGGCTGCGGCACAAAATGCCACCGTAATACTGAGCAAAATGCCTATGGGGAGGTTGAGCAAATGGGGATAAAAGAGCAGGTAGAGCACTACGGAGAGCAACCAAAACCAGAAGTGCGAGAAGATGTGCATCATCACATAGAGTAGGGTGCTCGACGTGGCACGTTCTACCCCTACGTAGGGCTTCAGCTCCATAATGCGGTAGGGTTCGCCCCCCATCAATCCCACGGGAGTGACGCAGTTGAGCGAAAATCCCGTAATGGTAAATTTCAGGATGCGCCAAAAGGAGATGCGTTCAAGGTGATTCCCATCGTGGATGATGGCGCGCCATGCTAAGGCATTGATGCTATACACACCAACCCACAATAGGCATGCCCATACGAACCAATGTCCAGCTTTCAGTAAGTTGGCTGTGACAACCTCCAGGGGCATGTCAAAATTGACCACCATAATCACCACGCTACCCAAGCCAAGAAGGAAAAAAAAGTTTCTAAGGCGTGCAGACATACTTTTAGGAAAAATAAATAGGGAGATAGAATGATTTAATAAGGAATTAGTTGCATCTATCTCCTTATTAGTTTCCGTAAGTTGGGAGGTAAGTTAGAAGAAATCACTCATGCTGTCCATCAGTCCCATCATAAATGCCATAACGATGTAGTAGCGAACGGTCTTTCCCACGCCCATGCTGATGGCAGAGTAATAAATGTTGAGGCGCAAGTACCCCATGGCAACAGTAATGACACTGCCGAGGATGGGAATCCACGAAAGGAGACCAGCCCACATGCCGTAGCGCCTTACTTGCTGAATGCCCTTGTTGAGTTTCTTGGGGGGGAGTTTCAGCAATTTATAAATCCATTCTTCATTCCCCATACGTCCTACACCATAGTTGAACATACCGCCGAGGGTGTTGCCCAACGATGCCCAAACGAAGAGTCCCCAGGGGTCAACGCCTGCAGCAATGAGCGTAATCATTACAGCTTCAGAAGAGAAGGGAATGAAACTCCCTGCCAAGAATGCTGCAATGAACATTCCGGGTATGCCCCAGTCTACGAGAAGATTAACGATAAAATCCATTCCGTTTGGTAGTTAAAGAAAGTGAGTAAAATGAGCCCCGTGAGCGATAACCAAAATACGGTAGTGGTAAACCATCCGCGGGTGAGTGTCAGGTAATGGGCAATGAGGGGAGCGCTATTGGCAATGAGCAATAATAACCATGTCCAACGCTCTTCAGGGAAAATGATGAGTAACAAAAAGAGGGCGCAGTGCACCATTCCGAAAATATAGTAGAACATTCGCACCCGTATCTTGTCCAGATAGGAGGTTTGTACCTGATGAATGATGGCAATAATGGAGGGGACGACAACGCATCCTGCGCTGGTCAGAAATTGCCATTCTTCAGGGGGTAACGTGGCGGGTGTTGCACAATAAACGTCCTTCCAATAGGTAAAATCAACGGCGATGAGTTGGTCGCCCATTGTTTTCAGGGTTGTTAAGAACGATGTGAAGTCCCAAAACCATAAGGACTTTAATAGCAGGATGCCGATGGATAGTAGCAATCCCATGAGGGTGGCAGACAGACTCCCTAAAGTCAATGAGCGTAACTGGATGAGGCAGCAGCACAGCAGGAGTGGCAGTAACCAAAGTAGTTGAGGTTGCACTAAACTGCCGATTCCAAGTAGGAAGAAAGCATGAAAGAGGTACCCCTCGGGACGGCGCTTCTGGTAGGAGGCAAAGAGAAACGCATACATGACCAACAGCGCTAACGGGAGTAGGGATTCCCAACGGACACTGTGGAGTAGGGGAACGGCGGTGAGTGATGCGAATAAGTTGGTGCTCACCATGCGTGAGCGTTCTCGAAGTAGAATCAGACGAGCATTCATCTCCATCCACCCATAAGTAGTAAGTACTGCCACAAACCAACCTCCCCAAAGCAGAAGGTTGCCTGCTTCGGGGAGTATCCATAACACACTTCCCACAACTAACGCTATGGGAAGGATTGTTGTGCTTGTGGTAATTGCTTTCTTCATTTTATATAGTTCCTATAGTAGCTATAGTTCCTATAAGTATATAAGTAACCTTAAAGGTCCTGACCGATGTCGCGACGGTAGTACTTGCCAGTGTACTGAATCTGTTCAGCGCCCTTCATAGACTTAGCAAGTGCTTCAGCCTTGTCCTTACCGTAAGAACTTACGGCAATGACACGACCACCAGCCGTTACGAGTTGACCGTCCTTCATGGCTGTACCTGCGTGGAAGACTACGCTGCCTTCAACGTCAGCACCCGTGATGGCAAAGCCCTTTTCGTAATCCTGGGGATAGCCACCGCTGACGCACATCACGCAAACCGCTGCACGTTCGTCAAACTCAATGGTCTTTTCATCAAGGTTGCCTGCTGCAACACCTTCGAGCAAGTTAACGAGGTCGCTCTTGATGCGCAACATCACGCTTTCCGTTTCGGGGTCGCCCATGCGGCAGTTGTATTCAATTACCTTGGGTTGTCCGTCGCAGTTGATGAGGCCGAAGAAGATAAAGCCTTTGTAAACGATGCCTTCAGCAGCGAGACCTTCAACGGTGGGGCGGATGATTTGGTCGTCTACAATCTTCATCCATTCAGGAGTCGCGAAGGGCACGGGAGTTACAGAACCCATACCACCTGTGTTCAAACCCTTGTCACCCTCACCGATGCGCTTGTAGTCCTTAGCTTCGGGAAGAATCTTGTAGTTCTTGCCGTCGGTAAGTACAAATACCGAGCACTCGATGCCTGAAAGGAATTCTTCAATCACTACGCGAGAAGAGGCATTGCCGAACATACCGCCGAGCATGCTGCGGAGTTCCTTCTGTGCTTCTTCAAGGGTGTCGAGAATGAGCACACCCTTACCCGCACAGAGACCATCGGCCTTGAGTACGTAAGGCGCCTTGAGGGTTTCGAGGAACTTGCAACCTTCTTCTACCTGTGTGCCGTCGAAAGTAGCATAGGCAGCAGTGGGAATGCCGTGGCGCATCATGAATGCCTTGGCAAAGTCCTTAGAACCTTCGAGCACAGCACCTGCCTTTGAGGGACCGATTACGGGAATGTGCTTTACGGCGTCGTTAGCAAGGAAGTAGTCGTAGATACCCTTTACGAGGGGATCTTCAGGACCTACTACAACCATATCAATGCCTTCCTTCACGGAGAAAGCAGCGATTCCGTCAAAGTCGTCGGCTTTGAGGGTGGGAATATTTTCACCTACACTGGCAGTACCAGCATTACCAGGAGCGATAAAGAGTTTTTCTACTTTGCTGCTCTGAGCAATTTTCCAAGCAAGGGCGTGTTCGCGACCGCCACTGCCAAGTAAGAGGATTTTCATATCGGATGAGGTTATGAGTGAGGTTATGAGGTGGGAGGTTATGAGGTTGTAAGGCTGTGCAGCGTGCAGTCCAGAGGGCTTATAACCTCAAAACCTTATAACCTCAAAACCTTAAAAAATTATATCTTTTCCAACGCCTGTTCGATGTCCGCAATAATGTCTTCTGCGTCTTCGATACCTACAGAAAGGCGGATAAGGTCGGGGGCAATGCCGGCTTCCTTAAGTTGCTCTTCTGAAAGTTGGCGGTGTGTGTGGCTTGCGGGGTGGAGCACGCAACTCTTGGCATCTGCCACGTGGGTTACGATGCTGATGAGGTGAAGGTTGTCCATAAACTTAATGGCATCTTCACGCGTTCCCTTCAAGCCTAATGCCATTACGCCGCAAATACCGTTGGGAAGGTACTTCTGTGCAAGGGCATAGTAGGGATTGTCTTCAAGACCTGCGAAGTTTACCCACGCTACCTTGGGATGCGCCTTGAGGTATTCTGCCACGCGCTGTGCATTTGAGCAGTGCTGCTTCATGCGGAGGTGGAGCGTTTCAAGACCGAGGTTGAGCAAGAAGGCATTTTCGGGCGACTGAATCGAACCGAGGTCGCGCATCAACTGCGCTGTGGCCTTTACGATAAAGGCATTCTTGCCAAACGCCTTGCTATAGGTAAGGCCGTGGTAACTTTCGTCGGGTGTGCAAAGTCCAGGGAACTTTTCTGCTGAGGCTTCCCAGTCAAAATTACCGCTGTCAATAATCGCACCGCCTACGGCAGCTGCGTGACCGTCCATGTACTTTGTTGTAGAGTGCGTCACGATGTCGGCGCCCCACTCAAAGGGACGGCAGTTGATGGGCGTGGCAAACGTGTTGTCCACTACGAGAGGCACACCATTCTTGTGCGCCAACTTCGCAAAGCGTTCGATGTCCAAAATGGTGCAACCAGGGTTAGAGATGGTTTCACCGAAGAAGCACTTCGTATTGGGGCGCACGTACTTCTGGATTTCTTCATCGCTCCATTCCTGATCCACAAACGTACATTCGATGCCCAATTTCTTGAGCGTAACGCCAAAGAGGTTGTACGTACCGCCGTAGATATTGTTGGTAGAAATGAAGTGGTCGCCCGCTTCGCAGAGGTTGAAGATCGTGTAGAAACTTGCCGCCTGACCCGAAGAGGTGAGCATCGCTGCTACACCGCCTTCCAAGGCTGCAATCTTTGCCGCTACAGCATCGTTGGTGGGGTTCTGAAGGCGCGTATAGAAGTAACCAGAGTCTTCAAGGTCGAAGAGGCGTGCCATCTGCTCGCTCGTGTCGTACTTAAAGGTGGTACTCTGATAAATAGGGAGCTGACGGGGCTCGCCCTTCTTGGGTGTATATCCTGAATGCAGGCAGAGTGTGCCTAAGTTTAGTTTCTTTTCCATAGTGTTGGTGTGAAAAGGAGTTAGCAGACCCTACCTCGTTTTTATGTAGCGGTAAGCCCTGCTAACTCCAGAATTTTAGAAATAATATGTTGCGTTAATCTGGAACATATTGCGCTTGATGTCAGCACCACCGATGGGAGTGCCAGTTTGTTCTGCGATAGCCTTGCCAATCGCACCGAGTGCAAATGTGTAACCCGCTGTGAGTTCCACCTTGCCAAGAACCTTAGCACCTACACTTACGTTCCAAGATGTTGCCATGTTTTCCTTGTCGTAGGTGTTGTTGTTCAACAAAGCATCGTTCCACTTTGTGCTACCCAAAGCGAAGTCAAACTGAGGACCTGTACCTACAAACACACCAGTCTTACCGATGCCGAAGTTGTAACGGAGGTTCAAAGGAATTGAGAATGAACGTTCAGTTTCTGTTTCCTTAATCTGATTGTTTTCAAGCACCAACTTATTCTGATTGTAGAGCAACGCACCGTTTACAGAGAAGCCAGCGATGAGACCAACGTTTGCACGTACACCGACGTTCCAGCCTGCTTGACTGTCTCCGCTCTTAAGGCTTGAGAAAGCGGCAGACTTGCTTGAAAGTTTCACCTTTGTGTAGTTCAAACCGCCAGTGATACCCCAGTCAAAGCTGAATGCAGAAGCTGATGTCACTACAAGAGCTGCCACGAGTGTGAGAATAATCTTTTTCATAGTTAATAGATATTTAGAAGGTTATTGGATAAGTCCGAGACTCTGGAAGATGGGGTGCTGGATAGCGTAAACTACGATACCTGCGAGGTAACCTGCGAGGGCGAGCCAAGATATGTTCTTCAAGTACCAGCCGAATGAGATATTTTCAAGACCCATTACAACTACACCTGCCGCAGAACCGATGATGAGCATTGAACCACCGACACCGGCGCAGTAAGCGAGGAGCTGCCAGAAGATACCGTCCTGAGCGAGAGCGCCAACTGTTTCTACAGGGTACATACCCATACAACCAGCTACGAGAGGCACGTTGTCAACAATTGCAGAAGCCGCACCGATAACGCCTGTAATTGCATAGTAGTTAGCACCAGTAACGTCGTTCAACCACTGACCGAATGCTGTGAGAACGCCAGTATCCTGAAGCGTTGCAACGGTCATCAAGATACCGAGGAAGAAGAGGATAGTCGTCATGTCAATCTTCTGCAACATGTTGGTCACACGGTGCGTAGACATGAGGTGGTGGTTCTTCTTGCGCGCCAAGAATACTTCAACGGCTGTCCAAAGTACACCAAGCACGAGGAGGATACCTACGTAGGGAGCGAGGTGAGTCAATGACTTGAAGATGGGCACGAAGAGCAAACCGCCGACACCGAGGCAGAACACGATGTTACGTTCCTTCTGTGAGAACTCCTGGTTGGCTTCCACATATTCTTCCATCTTCACACCTTCAATATTACCCTTCATGCGGAAGTGCATGATAAGGCAGGGGATGAGCAAGCTGGCAACAGAGGGGAGGAACACTTCCAAGAGTACACCCTGTGTAGAGAGCATGCCGCGTACCCAAAGCATGATGGTTGTTACGTCACCGATGGGTGAGAAAGCACCGCCGGCATTTGCTGCCAAGATGATGAGACCCGCAAAGAGGAAACGGTCTTCCTTGTTTGCCACGAGCTTGCGGAGCACCATAATCATTACGATTGAAGTAGTCAAGTTGTCGAGCACCGCTGAGAGGAAGAAGGTCATCCACGCCATGCGCCACATGAGCTTACGCTTGCTGGCAGTCTGAAGACGGTAGCGCACGAAGTTGAAACCACCGTTTGCGTCAACAATTTCTACGATGGTCATCGCACCCATCAAGAACACGATGATTTCGCAAGTTTCAGAGAGGTGGTGAAGCATACGTTCAGTGATAGGTTCTCCGTGGGGGAGGAGGATACTACCGCTGTTCACGCCAACTGTTACGAGCGTCCAACAAATTGCGCACATCAAGAGCGCTACGGGCGCCTTGTTAATCTTTGTACCGTGTTCGAGGGCAATACAAGCGTAGCCGATAACGAACACCGCAATGATAATTGAAGTAATCATTTAATTTTTAGTTTATTTAATAAATATTATATGTTTCAACTTGCAAAGAAATTATTTTTTCTTGACTCCTCAAAGAATTTTCACAAGTTTTATCTTTTACGAAACCTCAAACCCCATATTTACGGGGAAATATTTGCGAAAACAAACTAAGTGTGGGAAGTTTTTGCTATCTTTGCCACTCAAATGCGCCGCCTGGGCGTGGCGCTGGATGCCCTCATAGTTCAACGGATAGAATAGAGGTTTCCTAAACCTTAGATAGGAGTTCGATTCTCCTTGGGGGTACTCATGAAAGAGAGAAGTGACCATTTTGGGCACTTCTCTCTTTTTCGTAGGCGTTATGTCAGATGTGTTTCGGGCAAAAGGTATTTTTGGGGATATAGAAGGCGTGATGGTTGATGTTAGGTGTTTCAGCCTTACTCATTTCTAAGAACTTCTTTTGTTATGCCCACAGAGGATAAAGCCTCTCTATAAGAAATAGCGCTTCAGTATGCGTATGATTTTGGGGGTAAACCAATGTGCCCCCTTTTGGTATCCTGCTCTTTCTAATTCATCGCGAAGTGTTGCGTCCGAGTCAATCCAGCGGCGCAGACGGGCTACGGCTGTGGTGATACGTTCTGTTGGAAACAGCATGGTTGCCACTTCTTGGCGTGTACGCGTGCAGGGCAGTGCGTGAGTGATGTACATGGTTGTGTTTGACTAAGGTTAGATAAGGTTAAAGGTAGTGCGAATGCGCTCGATGTCGTTTTCCGTGAGGTGTATGCCCGATTCTTGGCGCGCCATAGCGACCACGAAGCGGTTGAAGTCTGACCCTTCTGTGGGCAATGGGCGGTCGGGGTCAACGCCAGCTCTTCCGCAGACACATTGAATGTAGAGTTCGGTGTTGTTCTCCGAGGGTGGTGCCCATCGGGTGATGATTTGCCGTGGAGTCACGCATCCGCGTTTGCGGATGTAGGTCAGAATCAAGAGAATAGCCGCACGTAGACCGTAATCTACGCAGTCGAATTTGCAAAATCCGCTTACATTGGGAGTGGTTTTCGATAAACCGAGCCATTTGTTTGCCTTTACGTAGCGGATGTTCAACGGATTGTGGTTTCTGATGCCGAGACTGGGCGATGTATGTGTGAAAAAAGCACCCGCCTTGGCTTTGTTCTGAGCTTGGAGGAACGTAGCGTTCCAAACGTTTTTACGCATTAGATTTCTGATTGATAGGGTAATACTATAGTGTAACCCCGGGGAGAAAAGGTGCTTGCCTCCCGGCAGGCGTTCCTTTCTTGTCGACAATGCAAAGGTAGGCAAGTGAAGTCCGACATTTTCGGACGGCATAGAGTTTCGATAAAAAAACTTGCATTGCGCATTCCGAAAATATGGGTGGGAATTTGCAAAAACAAATCGGCACTTAATTCCAATTAAGCGGCGTTTAGTTGGAATTAAGTGCCGATTTGTTTTGGGCAACTGCCTTTATGTGGTGTGTAAAGCGGTTCGAGTTCCGATTTTGTGGCGCGAAGCAGTTGATTTATAACTTCTTAATTAGCGTAAGTCCGTCGCGCAGTGGGAAGATAAACGTCTCTACGCGCGGATCTTCGGCTACAAGGTCGTTAAAGCGCTTGATGCCTATCGTTTGTGGGTCATTGGCATACGCCTCTTCTACTACGTGCCCGTCCCAAAGGGTGTTGTCCGCCAGGATATAGCCTCCGGGGCGCAGGTAGCGCATGATGAGTTCGTAGTATTCGGCATAGGTGCGCTTGTTGGCATCAATGAAGGCAAGGTCTATCGTGAGGTTCATCTCGGGAAGGAGTTTGAAGATGTCGCCGATGACCATGTCGATTTTAGGCGGGAAGGGGGAATTTTCCAACCACGGACGCGTAAAATCCTCCTGTTCATCGTTGATTTCAAAGGTCACGATGCGCGACCCTGGACGCATACCCTGCGCCATGCTGAGGGCGGAATATCCCGAATAAGTGCCTATTTCTACCACGGTCTGCGGGTTGATGAGTTCCGTAAGCATCTTGAGCAGCTGTCCCTGCAGGTGCCCCGATGCCATACGCGGACGAATCAGTTGCGTGTTCGTTGCGCGGTATAATTTATAAAGGTAAGGATGTTCGGGACTGATGTGTGAGAGGATATAGTCGTTGAGCATGAGGGAAAAAGTGGATGTTTAGCGTAATAGCGTGCGAAGTTTTGCGTACAGTAGTGGTGGGGAGCGGTGGTAAGTGTACACTACGCTCCATTCTCTGTACCCTATTTACGAAAAGCCTCCACTGCTAATCGGTAAGAGTCCATGCCGAATCCCGCAATGACGCCTTTGCACACTGCCGAAAGCATGGAATGGTGGCGAAATTCCTCGCGAGCATGAACGTTGGAGAGATGCACCTCGATAACGGGAACACTGAGTGACTTAATGCAGTCGCGCAAAGCTATAGACGTGTGAGTGTATGCCCCTGCATTGAGGATAATGCCGTCACATTGGGCGTCATCGGCAGCTTGAAGCGCGTCGATAAGAAATCCCTCGACATTGCTTTGGTAATACTCAAACTCAATGGTATTGCCATAGCGTTGGCGCAGATCGTCAAGGCATTGTTCCATGGTTGTACTGCCGTAGATGGCAGGTTCACGCGTCCCAAGGCGGTTTAAGTTGGGACCATTTATAATATACAGTTTCATAGGCATGATAAGGGGGAACTAATGGTTGAACACTTTGGCAAAAGTACAATAAGAACTTGGATTATCCCTCGCTCCACGGTAAAAAGTAGTCACTTTCGCTATGGAAACCCTCTTGGGAAGGGGAAATGTGGAAACAAATCAGTAACTTTGCAGTATATTTAGGAACTTAATAACTTAACACATGGAAACAACCCGCCAACAGAAGATATCTCGTCTCATTCAAAAGGAACTTTGCGACATCTTCTTGCTTCAAACTAAGTCTATGCCCGGAGTGCTCGTATCGGTAAGCGCCGTTCGCATTTCTCCCGACATGAGCGTATGCCGCGTCTACCTCAGTGTGTTCCCTTCTGAGCGCAGTGCGGAAATCGTGAGCAATATCAACAACAATATGAAGCAAGTGCGCTTGGAATTGGGCAATCGTGTGCGCCACCAGTTGCGCATCATTCCCGAATTGAAGTTCTTTGTTGACGACTCTCTTGACTATATCGAACATATTGACGAATTGTTGAAAAAGTAAAAAAGGTTAAAGATTAAAGGTTCAAGGATAGAGGACTATGCAGACCAGATGGTTCCTCATAACCTCATGACCTTTCACCTCACAAACTTTCCCCTCACGACCTTTCCCCTTTCTCCTTTTCAAAATGTCCCTTGCTCGTCGTCTTGCCGTGCGTTATCTTTTCTCCAAGAAGCGCCATAACGCCATTAACATTATCTCTGCCATTTCGGTGGGGGGCGTGGCGTTGGCTACCATGGCGATGGTGTGTATCATGAGCGTCTTCAATGGCTTTTATGACATCGTAGAGGGCATGTACACCTCGTTTGACCCCCAAATAAAGGTGATTCCCAAAAAGGGAAAGATGGTGGAGGCTACCGATAGCGTTCTTCAAGCCATTCGGGGGCATAAAAATGTGGCTGCTGCCACGAATGTGTTGCAGGACCATGCTTTAATTCTATTCAATGGCCATCCGTTGTTAGTAGAGATTAAAGGGGTGGACGACAACTTCAAGCATACGAGTAATATAGAGACGATTCTGCGAGGAGGGACGGATTTCGTGCTTCACGAGGGCGATGTAGATTATGGGATACCGGGCATTGCCCTGTCGTTCAACATCTGCGGTTCCTATAACTACGGCACGCTACAGATTTGTGCCCCGAAGAAAGGGGAACGCATCAACTTGGTGAACCCTGCCGAGAGTTTTAACACGGGCATATTGACTTCGCGCTCGCAGGTGTTTGTGGTGAACCAACCCGTTTACGATGAAAATTATTTCTTAACGCCCCTGCATTTTTCGCAACGCTTGTTCGACCAACCTGGAATGGTCACGGCGGTGGAATTGCGCCTGAAGGACGACGCCAGCCTGTATTTTACCAAGCGCGATTTGCGCGAAATTGCGGGCGACCGCTTCTATGTGCTTGATCAGTTGGAACAACAAGCGGAAGTGTTCAATATCATGAACATTGAGAAGCTCGTAGCCTTTGGATTCTTGGCATTCATCTTGTTTATTGCCATGTTTAACATTGTGGGAAGCCTCTCCATGCTCATTATTGAGAAGCGTGAGGACATGCTTACTCTTTATGCCCTTGGAGCATCGCCCGCCATGTTGCGCAAGGTGTTCTTCACCGAAGCCCGCCTCATTGCATTCCTTGGTGGAGTGGTGGGTATTGTGCTCGGTGTGCTACTTTGTATGGGGCAAGCCACGTTTGGATGGGTTGCGTTGGGCGATGGTGACGGCACGTTCCTGCTCGATGCCTATCCCGTGAGCGTAGAAATCATAGATTTGGTCGTTATCTTGGCTACAGTTGTGCTCGTTTCCATTGTGAGCACCTGGTTGCCAGTTTATTACCTAACCCATCGTATGTTGTGGGAAGAGCATAATGCGAATATGCAAGGTGAGGAATAAGAGGGTGTAGGTTCTACTTTTTTTAGAAATTAAGTAAGAAAAGAAATTGATATTTTCAAAAAAATCCTTTCCTTTGCAGTATCTCACGCGCGTAGCAGCGCAATACGTCTGCTTGAAAAGCGATTCGCAGGGGAGTAAGTAAGCGGTAAGTCCCAATCCTTACAAACAAACTCCCAGTTATTTTCAACTAACTGCCGATGAGTTTGAACTAAGTGCCGATTCGTTTTGACGATATCGGAACGGTGTTTTTGCACGTCTGATAATCACTTAATAACCATACTAATAAAATCACTATGTACGGAAATTTTCAAGAATTTCTCCAGAATGAGCTTGAAGCCATTAAGGAGGCTGGTCTTTACAAGAACGAACGCTTGATTGAAGGTCCTCAGCAGGCTGCGATTCAGGTAAACAACAAGGAAGTGTTGAACTTCTGTGCAAACAACTACCTCGGTCTTTCTAACCATCCCCGCCTCGTAAAGGCTGCGAAGGACATTATGGACCAGCGTGGTTATGGTATGTCTTCTGTACGCTTTATCTGTGGTACTCAGGACTCTCATAAGACACTTGAAGCTGCGATCTCTAAGTTCTTCAAGACAGAAGATACGATCCTCTACGCAGCATGTTTCGATGCTAACGGTGGTGTGTTTGAACCTCTCTTCACTGCTGAAGACGCTATCATCTCTGATGCCCTCAACCACGCTTCTATCATCGACGGTGTGCGCCTCTGTAAGGCTAAGCGCTATCGTTATGCAAACGCAGACATGGCTGATCTCGAACGTTGCCTCCAAGAAGCTCAAGAACAGCGCTTCCGCATCATCGTAACCGACGGTGTGTTCTCAATGGACGGTAATGTAGCTCCCATGGATAAGATTTGTGACCTCGCTGAAAAGTATAACGCCCTCGTAATGGTTGACGAAAGTCACTCTGCAGGTGTTGTAGGTGCAACAGGTCGCGGTGTGAGCGAATTCTTCAACACTTACGGTCGCGTAGATATCTACACAGGTACTCTTGGTAAGGCATTCGGTGGTGCTATGGGTGGTTTCACAACTGGTCGCAAGGAAATTATCGACATGCTTCGCCAGCGTTCACGTCCTTACCTCTTCTCTAACTCTCTCGCTCCCTCTATCGTAGGTGCTTCTATCGAAATGTTCAAGATTCTCGAAGAGTCTAACGAACTTCACGACCGCCTCGCCGAAAACGTAGAGTATTTCCGCTCTAAGATGATCGAAGCAGGCTTTGACATCAAGCCCACTCAGAGTGCGATTTGCGCAGTAATGCTTTACGATGCAAAGCTCTCTCAGGTTTACGCTGCGAAGCTCCAGGAAGAAGGCATCTATGTTACTGGTTTCTACTACCCCGTTGTTCCCAAGGACCAGGCACGCATCCGCGTTCAGCTCTCTGCAGGTCACAACCGCGAACAGCTCGACAAGTGTATTGCAGCTTTCATCAAGGTAGGCAAGGAACTCGGTGTTTTGAAGTAATTGACAACCATTATAACCCTAAAAAGGTGTGCAGTCAACCGACTGCACACCTTTTTTTGATGAACTATTGGACTTGATAAGCTATAACAATCCTTAATTCGCCGCATCCACAGCGCAGTTGAGCGAACCGCTCTTGTAGGTATAGGTTCCGTCGATGCTGATCGCCTTACTTTTGGCACCCGTTGCCGAAATCTTAATCGTACCACCGTCGAAAAGGAAGTCGCCCTTGCCCTTGATGCCGCGACACTTGCTTTCGTCGGCAGTGCCTGCCGCATAGGTGGTGCCCGTTACGGTTAAGTCAATTAAGGGATTGTTTGCCACGCCCTTAATCGTGAGGTCGCCATCCACGCTAATGCCTTTGGTGCCGTTCCCAGAGACTTTACCCGAAATTTTACCGCCTGAGATGGTCATCTGTCCGTCACATTTGATGCCCTTTGTGTCATGGGCAACGACATCCAGAAGAATGGTGCCCCCTTCAATGAATACCTCGCCGTTAAATTCGTCTGCGGCATCATTGGTAAGTGAAATGTCAAACCCATCTCCGCCTACGTTCTTCATCGTAAACGTTCCGCCTTGAAGGAGCAGGTATTGGTCGATATGGAAGGCGTCACTTACCGCCCCCAACACGTTGATAGTGCCCGTAAAGCCCTTCTTAAACTGCGAATATTCGTCGCTGACATACGCGTGCTTGGAGTTCCCCGTAATATTAAGCGTTCCGCTGCCTTCAAATTCGGGGTGCCCGTTGATGAAAAAGGCTCCTTTGTGTGTACCTCCCGCACAATCAGCGAAAGAATTGGTGCCATTCACTAAAATGTTGATACGCTTGCCGTTGAGAATGTTCATCGCAGGCAGGTCCACCGTATTAGAGGTCAGACTTACGCCATTGAGCGCAACGATAGCCTTATAATCACCCTCCATAGTGAAAGAACCAGCATCGGAACTGCCGCTTAAAGTATAAGTAACCTCTTCCTGTAAAAGCGGGTCGGCAGTAATGTTTACGTTAGCACCGTCTACGACCACCGTAAGGTAAGGTGCGAGGTCGCCACTGAGTTCTACCTGTGCCGAATTGCCGTTGTAGACCACTCCGACCGTTGCTGCTGCCACGGGAGTGGCATTGATAGTCATGCGGTCGATGTTTGCGATGTCGTACGTCTTTCCTCCGATGGTAAAGGTG
>JAZORE010000038.1:0-11448 GCA_045656425.1 Alloprevotella sp. | reverse complement strand
GAGCCATCTTCGGTAGTTCCTCTTTGCGCTCTCCCCTCCAGTTCCGCTTGCGCATCTATAATAGCTGTTATGACTCGCATGGGGGCATCCGTCGTTGGATGTTCAAGCGTTTTGCAGACGAACCCGTGTTAGTGAGTACGGTGAGTCCAGAGATGCGTGCCAAGATTGCGCTCAATACCCTGCGCAACTATGGTTACTTCCAGGGCAGTGCGCGCTACGAAGTGCAAACTTCCAAGAATCCCAAGAAGGCCAAGATTGCCTATCATATCTCGCCGGGCGACCCCTATTGCTACGACACCATTCGCTACGAACGCTTCATTCCCGACCTGGACAGTCTGGTGCGCGCCACGCAGTGGCAGAGTCCGTTGCAACGCGGCAAGGGATTTAGTGCGCAATCGCTCGTGGCAGAGCAGACGCGCCTGGAGCGCCTCTTCCGTGAAAACGGTTATTATTATTACACTGGCAACAATATCACCTTCCTCGCTGATACATTGATGCGCCCGAAACATGTGCAACTCAAGGTGGTGCCCAAGGATGGATTGTCGCCGATGGTGAACAAACCTTATTATATCGGTCATTACTATGTGGCGTTGCGTCGCACAGAGAATGAACGCTTAGACAGTCTTCGTGCCATTCGCACGACCACCGTGCGTTATGGCGGTAAGAAGCCTGCCGTGCGCTTTGGGGTGCTCCGTCGCTCTTTGGCGCACCGTGCGGGTGAACGCTATAGTTTGACGAATCAGGAGAACACGTTTGAGAAGTTGGCACAGTTGAATGTGTTCAGCAATGTGGACGTGCGTTATGTGCCTCGCGATACGATTGGCAGTGGTAGCGACACGCTCGATATCTATGTCAACGCCATCATGGACAAACTCTATGACAGTTCATTTGAAATGAACGCCACGCTCAAGAGCAACGACCAGATGGGACCCGGTGTGGCATACAGCCTTTCGAAGCGCAATGCCTTTGGGGGGGCGGAGAAGGTTACCTGGAAACTCTTTGGTTCCTACGAATGGCAGTTGAGTGGCGATGCCAACACCGACAATTCCTTGATGAACTCGTATGAAATGGGTACGCAGTTGGCCATCGAACTCCCTCGCTTTGTGGCGCCCTTCGTTCATCGTCGCCACGTGCGCTTCCCTGCTTCTACCACCTTTGCCGTCAATGGCGATTGGCAGAACCGTGCGAAGTTCTTCCAGCGTGCAACGGTAGGACTTGGCGTAACGTATAAGTGGCATAAGTATAATAATGCGCTACACGAACTGAATGCCTTTAGTTTGGAGTACAACAAACTCATCTCCACCACGGCAGCGTTTGACGACATCCGCAATAACAATCCTGCGCTCTATGTGAGTATGCGCGACCAGTTTGTGCCTTCGGCGTCTTATACCTTTACGTATAATACGGCGGCACACCATCGCAATCCCATCTGGATGCAGTTCTCTATAAAGGAAGCGGGTAATTTTACCTCTGCCATTTATGCCCTTATGGGAAAGAAGTTCAGTGAGAAGGACAAGGAATTGTTCAACAATCCCTTTGCGCAATACTTAAAGGTTACTGCCGAATTTCACAACCATATTAAGATGAACAACCGCATGAAGTTTGCCTACCGCTTCTTCGGAGGGTTGATTTACAGTTATGGTAACAGTACGGCAGCTCCCTATGCCGACCAGTTCTATGTGGGTGGTGCCAATAGTATTCGTGGTTTTACGGTGCGCGCTCTTGGACCTGGTTCCTATCGTAGTCCCAATGTAAAGTATGCCTATATGGACCAGACGGGCGACATTAAGTTGGAAATCAATGCCGAACTCCGTGCGCGCCTCGTGGGCGACCTTCATGGTGCCTTCTTTATCGATGCTGGAAACGTGTGGCTCTTGCGCAAGGACGAACTCCGCCCTGGAGCAGAATTTAGCAAGGCTTCGTTCGACAATGTTGCCGTAGGCACAGGCTTGGGCTTGCGTTACGACCTCGACTTCCTCGTGCTTCGCTTCGACGTCGGCGTGGCGCTCCATGCACCTTACGAAACGGGTAAATCCGGCTGGTACAATATTCCCAAATTCGCCGATGGATTGGCGTATAACTTTGCGATAGGGTATCCATTCTAAGGGATGATAGTGACAGGCTATAACAAGCCTTAATAAGCCTTAACAAATTGTGTGGAGTAATTCCTGTTCCCATCCTGTTCCTGCCCGTTAAGGCTTGTTATCGCCTGTCAGGCCTTCCCTCCTTACAACCTCATAACCTTTAACCTCATAAACCTCAAAAAATAAATGAAGAAAATCCTCTCTCTCCTCCTCTGCCTCCTTGCAGGCTTTGGAACTGCCCATGCCGACGAGGGCATGTGGCTCTTGAAACTCATGAAGGAACAGCACCTTGCGGATTCCTTGAAGAAGGCGGGCTTGAAGTTGAAGCCTGCAGAATTGTACTCAGAAACGGGTTCGTCACTCCGTGAGTGTATCGGTATTTTCGGCAACGGATGTACGGGTGAAATCGTTTCGGGCGAAGGTCTTGTGTTGACCAACAACCACTGTGGCTTTAGTTATGTGCATGCCATGAGTACAATGGAGCATAACTACCTTCAGGACGGTTATTTCGCAAAGAATCGTGGCGAAGAACTCCCCGTGCCCGACCTTGACTTTACCTTCGTTATCCGTGTGGCAGATGTGACTGCGCAAGTGGATTCTGCTGCTGCCGCAAAGCAGGTGGATGTTTACACTGCCCAAAGTCAGAGCTTCTTGATTCCGCTTTCTGAAGAACTCTTCGCAAAGAGCGACCTCAAGGATAAGGCGGGCATGGCGGTGCGCATCGTTCCTTACTTCGGAGGCAATCGTTTTTACATGTTCTACGAACAGGCATTCTCCGATGTGCGCCTTGTGGTAAACCCTCCCCAGAACATTGCGCAGTTTGGTTTCAATCAGGACAACTGGCTCTGGCCCCGTCACAACGCTGACTTTGCCATGTTCCGCGTGTATGCTGATGCTAACGGAAATCCTGCACCTTACAGTGCTGAAAATAAGCCCCTCCGCACGCAGAAGTTCCTCCCCATCTCGCTCAAGGGTGTGAAGGAAGGCGACTACACGATGATTATGGGCTTCCCCGGACGTACGAGCCGCTACCTTACGGCTTCAGAAGTGAAACTCCGCACGCAGAGTCAGAACTTCCCCATCAATCTTGCGGGCGAGGCACAACTCAACTTCATGAAGGCGTTGATGGACCGCGACAGCGTGGCGAACCTCAAATTGGCGGACGAGTACATGAGTCTCGGTAACGTGGTGAAGAACTACGGTGGTATGAACGAGAGCGTGAAGAAGACGGGTTTGATGGGCATTAAGGAGAACGAAGAAAAGGCATTCATGGACTTTGCCAAGCGTAGCGGAAAGGCGGAATACCTCAACATCATCTCGCGCATTGATTCGTTGGTGACTGCGGTAGAAGACTCGCTCCACGATTACTATTTGCTCAACTACACCTTCGGTGCGATGAAGTTTAATGTGCGTACGTCTGTGGTGGATAACTACCTCAAGGCGCTCGAGGCTGATAGTACGGAAGCGCTCGCCACTGCAGTTGAAGCATTGCGCCAAGCGCAGAAGGATGTTGCAGGAGTAGACCTCGATTTCGACCGTGCCACTGTCGAACTCCTCATTCCCTATTGGGTGAAATACAACCGCCTTGGTCTGAAACCCCTCGCGACTGATGGCAACTACAGTGCCCTTATTGAAAATGTTTATACTCAAAGCATCTTCCGCTCTTCCGAAGCGCTCGAAGCATTCCTCGCAGCGCCTTCTGCTGACGTCTTGAAGAACGATCCCCTCTACACGTTCTGGAAGGAGTTTAGACAGTTCGCTAAGGACAACTTCGGTGAGGCTCTCCATAATTATAATGTGAAGCGTGCCGAACTCGATAAGATTTACACGCGTGGTCTTTGCGAAATGTACAACTGGGCAAAGGCTCCTGATGCCAACTTTACGCTCCGCATGACTTACGGACACGTGAAGGGTTATTCGCCTCGCGATGCCGTGAAGTATGATTGGAACACCGTGCTCGACGGTATGTTGGAAAAGGAAAATCCCAAGGATCCCGACTATGTGATGAATGAGGAGCTCCGCAAGTATTACATTTCTGGAGACTACGCAGGTTATGCACGTAAGGACGGCAAACTCCCCACCTGCTTCCTCTCTAACAACGACATCACTGGCGGTAACTCTGGTTCACCCGTAATGAATGCGAAGGGCGAACTCATCGGCATCGCCTTCGACGGTAATATCGAAAGCCTCTCCAGCGACCTCCGCTTCAACCCCGCTCTCCAGCGCTGTATCAACGTAGACATCCGCTACGTCCTCTTCTTGATTGACACCTTTGGCGGTAGCAGTTACGTGTTGGACGAAATGGAAATTCGCAAGTAAACCATCCTGATGGCGTTCTTCCTCTGTACGCAGGGGCAGGACGCCATTTCGTTTGCAAAATGTAAGTTTTAGACAAAAAATAAGGGGTGATAATTAAAATTTTCCTGGATTTTAGTTGCTTAATGTAAAATCTTTTCTAATTTTGCCCCCACGACACACAACTAAACTAAACACAAACGACAATGACTTTCTGCATCATCAATCTACTTGCGATTATAATCTGCTCTTGATTCAAGAGGAGCGCATCGCTCGTTGTGCGATAGGCAGAAAAAAAGGCGGTCTTCCTCTTTGATAGAAAGAGTGGGGACTGCCTTTTTATTTTACATCCACCACCACTAAACTTAAAACGACTTATGGCTGACAGACTTTATATCTTTGACACCACCCTGCGCGATGGCGAACAAGTTCCGGGGTGTCAGTTAAACACCGTGGAGAAAATTCAGGTTGCTAAGCAACTTGAAGCCCTTGGCGTAGACGTTATTGAGGCAGGATTTCCCGTTTCAAGTCCTGGCGATTTCAACAGTGTGATAGAAATTTCAAAAGCGGTGACTTGGCCCACCATTTGTGCTTTGACGCGTGCCGTGGAAAAGGATATTGACATTGCCGCCGAGGCACTTGCTTATGCCAAGCGTAAGCGTATTCATACTGGGATTGGCACGAGCGACCTCCATATTAAATATAAGTTCAACTCCAACCGCGAGGAAATCATCGAGCGTGCCGTGGCGGCGGTAAAATATGCCCGTCGCTATACCGACGATGTGGAATTTTACGCCGAAGATGCGGGTCGCACGGACAATGAATACCTTGCCCGCGTCATTGAAGCCGTTATCAACGCGGGGGCCTCGGTGGTGAACATTCCCGACACTACGGGCTATTGCCTGCCCCACGAATACGGGCAGAAGATTAAGTATCTCGTGGACAACGTGAGCAACATCGACCGCGCCATCATCTCTACCCACTGCCACAACGACTTGGGAATGGCTACGGCTTGCACACTTGAGGGCGTAATCAACGGAGCGCGCCAGGTGGAAGTGACCATTAACGGTATCGGTGAGCGTGCGGGGAATACGAGTGCGGAAGAAATTGCCATGATTCTCAAGTGTCACCACGAGTTGAACATCAACACGAACATCAATACGCAGAAGATCTGTGCCACCAGCCGACTCATCTCTTCGTTGATGAATATGCCCGTGCAGCCCAATAAGGCGATTGTCGGAAGAAATGCTTTTGCCCACTCTTCTGGCATTCACCAGGACGGTATTCTCAAGAATGTAGAAACCTACGAGATTATCAGTCCCAAGGATGTGGGGGTGGATGAAAATTCTATCATTCTTACCGCGCGTTCGGGTCATGCGGCATTGAAGCACCGCTTGGAAATTCTCGGCGTAGAGGTGGATGATGATAAGTTGAACAAGATTTACGAAAACTTCCTCAGCCTTGCGGATAGTAAGAAGGAAGTGACGGACGACGACGTCTTGGTGCTTGCCGGTCAAGAGCGCAACCGCTTGCAGGCCATCAAGCTCGACTACCTTCAGGTTACGAGTGGTCAAGGCGTGCGCCCCGTTGCTGCCGTCACCATCGACATTGCGGGTGAGAAATTCTCCAGTGCGTCCGACGGTAACGGTCCTGTGGATGCCGCCATCAATGCCATTCGCAACATCATCCGTCGTCAGGTCATCGTGAAAGAATTTACGATTCAGGCCAACAGCCGCGGTTCGAACGATATCGGTAAGGTGCACATGCAGGTGGAATACAACGGCCACATCTACTATGGTTTTGGCGCCAATACGGATATTATTGTGGCGAGTGCTGAGGCCTATGTGGATTGTATCAATAAGTTTAAGAAGTAAAATAACTGACGGGCAGTGACAGGCCTTAACAGGAAAGGTAAGGCCTAACAGGCAATAACAGGCCGTAACAGACCTTAACACCGTGCAGTCAGTTCCTCAATCGAGTCTCACTCTGCCAAGTTGTTATGGCTTGTTAGGGCCTGTTACAGCCTGTTAGGCCCCTCAAAATTTTTACAATGAACACCCTCTTCGATAAAATCTGGGACACCCATGTCGTACAGCAAGTCACGGACGGTCCTACACAATTATATATAGACAGATTGTATTGTCATGAGGTGACGAGTCCGCAGGCTTTTGACGGACTCCGTGCGCGCGGGTTGCGACCTTATCGCCCCGGGCAGATATTCTGTATGCCCGACCACAATACGCCGACGCACGATCAGGACAAACCCATTGAAGACCCCGTTTCTCGCAAACAGGTGGATGCATTGACGCGCAATGCTGAGGAGTTTGGGCTTACCCATTTCGGCATGCTCCACCCCAACAACGGCATTATTCACGTGGTAGGTCCCGAACAGGGACTCTCGCTTCCGGGTATGACCATCGTATGTGGCGATTCCCACACCTCTACTCACGGAGCAGTGGGCGCTGTTGCTTTTGGAATCGGCACTTCGGAAGTAGAAATGGTGCTCGCTTCGCAATGCATTCTTCAGGCAAAGCCGAAGTCGATGCGCATCACGGTAAACGGGCAGTTGGGAAAGGGTGTTACGGCAAAGGACCTGGCGCTCTACCTCATGAGTAAGTTGACTACGAGCGGTGCTACGGGATATTTCGTAGAATATGCGGGAGCGGCGGTGACGTCACTCACGATGGAGGGGCGCTTGACGCTTTGCAATCTGTCGATAGAGATGGGTGCGCGTGGCGGATTCATTGCTCCTGACGACGTAACCTTTGAATATTTGAAGGGGCGCCCATACGCACCTCAGGGAGCGGCTTGGGATGCTGCCGTGGAGGAATGGAAGAAACTTTGTAGCGGACCTGATGCCATTTTTGATAAAGAAGTGACCTTCGATGCCGCAGATATTCAACCCATGATTACGTACGGCACGAATCCAGGTATGGGTATTGGTATCACTGAGCAGATTCCTGAACCGAAGAACGCCTCGGAGCAGCGCGCACTTGACTATATGCAGTTTGAGGCAGGCACTTCGCTCATCGGACAACCCGTTGATTATGTGTTCCTCGGCGCTTGCACGAACGGACGTATTGAAGACTTCCGCGCCTTTGCCTCCATCGTGAAGGGCAGAAAGAAGGCGGAGCACGTCATTGCGTGGCTTGTGCCTGGAAGTTGGAAAGTCGTAGAACAATTAAAGGCTGAGGGATTGGACAAAGTGCTTGAAGCGGCAGGCTTCGCCATTCGCCAACCCGGATGTTCGGCTTGCTTGGGCATGAATGACGATAAAGTTCCCGCGGGTAAGTTGGTTGTGTCAACAAGTAATCGTAACTTTGAAGGGCGTCAAGGTCCTGGTGCCCGCACGTGTCTTGCATCGCCACTTATGGCTGGAGCAGCGGCGGTGATGGGGATGATTGTGGACCCCAGAACGTTAATGCCCTAAATCGTAATGCTATGAAACAGAAGTTTGACATTATCCATAGCACTTGTGTGCCACTTCCTTTGGAAAATGTGGACACCGACCAAATCATCCCAGCCCGCTTTTTGAAGGCAACGGATAAGGAGGGCTTTGGGGAAAATCTTTTCCGCGACTGGCGCTATAACCCCGACGGCACGAAGCGTGACTTTGTGCTCAACGACCCTACTTATGGTGGCGAAATCTTGGTGGCGGGCAAGAACTTCGGTTGTGGTTCGAGCCGTGAGCATGCTGCGTGGGCGATTGCTGGATATGGTTTCCGCGTCGTAGTGAGCAGTTTTTTTGCGGATATACATAAGCAGAACGAACTCAACAACTTCGTGCTCCCCGTCGTCGTGAGTGAAGATTTCCTTCAAGAAATCTTTGCCACCATTGCTGAAAATCCCAAGGCGATGCTGACCATCGACGTGCCCAACCAACTAATTACGAACGACACTACGGGGCGCAGCGCGCAATTTGAACTCAACGGTTACAAGAAGTATTGCCTGATGAATGCCTACGATGATATTGACTTCTTGCTCGCCAATCGCGACAAGATTGAGGCATTTGAAAATACGCATTCTGCAACACCGAAAAACTTAAACGGATTTTCAGAAAACAAACTCGGAGTTAATTGAAATTAACTCGGAGTTTATTCAATTTAAGTCGGAGTTTGTTTTGACGAAAAGGTGGCGCGGCTGAAATAACTTGTAAATGCCTGCTCTTTCTCCCCTGATGGTCTCCCTCAAACCCTAAAATCTCAAAACCCTATGAACCTCAATATAGCAGTTCTCCCCGGCGACGGCATAGGTCCCGAAATCTCCGCACAAGGTGTGGCGGTGCTTGAAGCCATATCCCAGAAGTTTGGGCACGAACTCACCCTGCAGACCGCCCTTGTGGGGGGGGCTGCCATTGATGCCGTGTGCAATCCCTTCCCCGAGGAAACGTATGAAATCTGTAAGGCTGCCGATGCCGTGCTCTTCTCCTCCGTGGGCGATTTGAAGTTTGACAACGACCCCAATGCGAAAGTGCGCCCCGAGCAAGGACTCTTGGCGATGCGCAAGAAACTTGGACTTTTTGCCAACATCCGCCCCATTGAAACCTTCGACTGCTTGGTGCACAAATCTCCCTTGCGTAAGGAACTCGTTAGCGGAGCGGATTTCATCTGCATCCGAGAACTGACGGGTGGCATGTATTTTGGGGAGAAGAAAGAGGGGGATGACCTCGCTTACGACACCTGCGTTTACACGCGTCAGGAGGTAGAGCGCATCCTTCACGTGGCTTATGCCTACGCCATGCGTCGCCGTCGCTTGGTGACGGTAGTGGATAAGGCGAATGTTATGGCGTCTTCGCGCTTGTGGCGTAAGGTGGCACAGGAAGTGGCACAGCAGTACCCCGAAGTCACTACGGAATATATGTATGTGGACAATGCCGCCATGCGTATGATTCAAGAACCCACGCACTTCGACGTGATGGTGACGGAAAACACGTTTGGTGATATTCTCACAGACGAAGCCTCCTGCATAACAGGGTCTATGGGCTTGCTTCCCTCAGCCTCTACGGGCGAAAGCACCCCCGTTTTTGAACCCATCCATGGCAGTTGGCCTCAAGCAAAAGGAAAAAACATCGCCAACCCACTTGCGCAAATCCTTTCCGTAGCCATGCTCCTCGAACACTTCAACCTTCAGGCGGAAGCGCAACTCGTGCGCCGCGCCGTCACTGCCAGCCTTGATGCCAACGTACGTACCCCCGAAATTCAGGTAGAAGGTGGTGCACATTACGGAACCAAGGAAGTTGGTAAGTGGATTGTGGAGTGGATTCTTGCTAACGATTAACGGTCAAAGGTTAACGGTTAATGGTTCGTGGTGAATGAATTATCCCGCATGGTCTTTCTCCTTTCTCCTTTAATCCCACTTCGTGGTCTTTTCCTCCTTCGCACCTCGGCAATTCAAGCGAGCTTGATTGCACTCGGTTTGGCGTCGGTTCTCCTTTCTCATTTCTCCTTTCTCATTTCTCCTTTCTCATTTCCCACAATGCCCATCCTCTTCCCCTCCCCCATATTCGGCCCCATCAAAAGCCGTCGCCTCGGCATTTCATTAGGTATAAACCTGATGCCTGCCGATGGAAAACTTTGCACGTTCGACTGCATCTATTGCGAGTGCGGACTCAATGTCGATTGTCGCACACAAACGAAGCGCCCTACAAGAGAGGCGGTGCGCGAAGCCTTAGAAGCGCAACTCCAAAAGATGCTTGATGGTGGCGAAGTGCCCAATGTCTTGACCTTTGCAGGTAATGGCGAACCTACGGCGCACCCTGATTTTGAGGGCGTTATTGACGATACCATCGCGCTCCGAGATACGTATTTTCCCGAGGCAAAGGTGAGCGTGTTGAGCAATGCTACAATGCTCCATCGCCCACAGGTGGTGGAGGCACTCCGAAAGGTGGACAACAATATCCTGAAACTCGACACAGTTTCCAATGAATACATCCACCGTGTGGATTGTCCTGCTCCAAGTTACGACGTAGCGCGCATCATCGACCAACTCTGTGCTTTCAATGGTAAACTCATCATCCAAACCCTCTTTATGAAGGGCACGCACAATGGTCTTTCTGTCGATAATACGGGAGATGCCTATGTCCTTCCCTGGTTCTATTCCCTCCAACGCATTCACCCCCAGCAGGTCATGATTTACACCATCGACCGCGCCACTCCCGTCGCTGGTCTTGAGAAAGCTACGCCCGACGAACTCAATGCCATTGCCGAAAAAGTAAAAGCAATGGGCATCTCTGTATCAGTATCTTATTAAAATGAGAAAGGAGAAATGAGAAAGGAGAAAGTTCCCTGCGGGATAACATCGCGCCAGCCATTTCTCCTTTCTCCTTTCTCCTTTCAAAAAATGTTCCTCAAACATCTCCAATCCTCCCTCCCCCCAACGCCCCTCGGCTCCTTGTCCATCGTCGCACTCTCCGGCGGTGCCGACTCTGTTGCCTTACTCTTGGGATTGCTCCACTTGGGACAACCCCTTGTGGCAGCGCATTGCAATTTTCATTTGCGTGGCGAGGAGTCAGATGCCGACGAAGCGTTTGTGCGTCAGCTTTGTGAGGAACGAGGAGTGAAACTCTACGTAGAGCATTTCGACACGGAGGCCTACGCCAAGCAACAGCGCATCAGCATTGAGATGGCAGCGCGTGAATTGCGTTATGATTTTTTTGAAAAACTCCGCCAACAACTCGGTGCCGACACTATTGCCGTTGCGCATCACCGTGACGACAATGTAGAAACCCTATTGCTCAACCTCGTCCGCGGTTCAGGGCTCAAAGGCCTCTGCGCCATGCAACCGAGAAATGGTTTCATCGTGCGCCCCATGCTCAGCATCCCCCGCACGGAAATTGAGGCGTTCTTAAAAGAAGCGCAACAGCCCTTCCGCACCGACTCCACCAACACCGACACCGCCTTCAAGCGCAACAAAATCCGTCACGAACTCCTCCCCCTCCTCCGAGAACTCAACCCCTCCATCGACCGCACCCTCGCCGAAACCATCACCCGCCTAAACGAAGCGCAATCCCTCCTCCGTTCCCTTCGCAGCGATAGTATCGCTGCGCCTGCCCTTCCCCTGCGTCTCCCCC
>JAZORE010000037.1:0-37046 GCA_045656425.1 Alloprevotella sp. | reverse complement strand
ACCGTGAAGGCAAACTACAAGGCCCTGGTGGACAAGGTTCTGCAGAAATCTCCAAATTCTATCGTTTATCTGCTGACCCTCTGCTTCAGAAACAATGAAAGCCACAATAAACGCATTGAGGAGTTGAATGGGTACATGGCAGGTTTCCCAATGAAGTATGCGAACCTCCGATTCGTTGAAACTGGCAAGCAGTTATTAAATAATGGAGAAATGGACTCGAAGTACATCTTCTCCAACGACTATATAGGTGGTCTGGCTTATGTCAAGATAGCAAACTTGCTGAAGTATGCTTTGGGTTGTGACTTCCATGATGATACCTACACCGTTATCGACGATGCCACTGCTGAGGCACGCTATGCCCAGGCAGGCCTGCGCAACCAGCTGACACAGGCGATAGCTCGTGGTCTAGTAGCAGAGCGCGGTGATGATGCAGGCCAGTACAATGCAACAAAGATGGCAGACTTCGATGCCAAGGTGAGCGCTGCAAATGCCATCTTGGAAAAGACCAACATCACTCAAGACGAGGTGACCACATTCACAGGTGAACTCAATACTATCCTTAATGGTGCCCTTTCAATGCCTACTAACAGTACGCAGGGCAACGATGTATGGTATCAACTCTATACTCCCCAACGCAGTAATAAATACCTTACAAGCAATGGTGCAGGTGCAGGTGTAACGGGTAATGATAAGCACAACTATGCTACAGGTATGTGGAAGTTTGTAGCGCGTCAAGACGGCAAGGTGGACATCATTAACCGTAACGACAATTCATATCTCGCTCCCACAGCTGCATACAATGCGCAGATTACAACTTCTGCAACTCAACCCGCCAACGGTTGGTCCTTAAGTTATGCCAATACACCTGGACTCTTCATTGTTAGTAGCGGTACGGTGCAACTTAATCAGACAACTGACGCACACAATTTTAAAGTGTACAACTGGAGTGCTGGACAATCCGGAACAGACAGAGGAGATGCAGGTGGACAGTATATGATTACTCTCGTAGAGGGAGAACCCGACGAAATTCCCGATCCTTCTTTGTTGACTTTGACTCTTACGCCTACTGAATTCCAAAAGGCGAACGGTAAGTCAACTTGGACTTATCACGGCACTACTACAAGTGGCGGATGGTATGGTAAGTTTGTAACAGGCACAACTCCCGCTCTTACGGCAGAAAGCACTGATGAAACAGCAAACAATATCGGTTGGTCGAACAATCAACCTTGGCTTAAGACAGGTTATACTTACAATCTTTCGTTGCCCGAGGATTACCGGATTGTAGGTTACGAACTCACAACGAAGCAAGTGTGGTCTTTCACTGGAGGAACCTTTACTTATACCACAGCAGAAGGTACTGCCACAAGTGAACCTCAAAGCGACGATGCACAGACTGTAAGCGCTTCAGGACTCTCTACCTCAAGTATTACCTTGAAGGTGGGCGAAGGCATAGATGGTGAAAAAGGTATCTTGATTACCAAGTTGGTGATTCGCTACAAGGAGGTTGTAGAAGACACAGGTAACTACTCCATAGAAATCAAGGAGAGTACAGGTACAGGAGTTTCATCATCTTCTTATACTAAATTGTGGAGCTTTACAAAGACTGACGCAATCCCCGTTGCTCTTACGTTTAGTTGTGGAGCAAACAATATGAATGCGAATGGTGGTTACTTGCAGTTGCACTCAGGTACTGCAGGAACTGCTACTTACACTATTGCCGTTCCTGAACCTTACAAAATCACTGGTTATTCATTCGATTATGCTTTCGGTAATTCTGGTACAGGCAATAAGACTATTACAGTAGGCGGGCAGCAATATGCAGTAGCTGCAGAGGTAAAAACACTTACAGTTTCTGACCTCAACAACGTACAGTCTACACAATTCACACTTGCTGGTTCAAACCAACCTGTGAAGTTGACAAACTTCATTGTAAATGTCATCAATCCTGAAATTGTTGGTGGTGAAGAGGAAGAAATTCCCTATGAGATTACTTACACCATCGATAATACTAATGGTAGTCTCTTCCGTGACAATAACGAAGAAAATGCTTCTTGGAATCATGTGTGGAAGAGCAACGAAGAACCTCAGTTGCAGTTTGGTTGTAGTCCCAACAACATGAACTGGGCAGGCAACATTGTGCAGTTGATGACGGGCGGAAGCAGTTGTCGTTACACCCTTACGCCGCCTGCGGGTTATGTGATTTACGAATACAGTTTCACCTTTGCCAACAATGGTCACGATAACGCTCAGGAAATCGTAATGGAGAATGGCGACGTTTATACGACATCAACCACTCCGAAGACCGTTAGCGCTCAAAAGCAGTATCTGAATTCACTTTACTTTGACCTTAAAGGTCCTAACAGCAAGGGCGTCGTGCTTTCTAACTTTGTGGTAAAGGTAAAACGCGACGTAGCGGAACTTCCTATCATCAGTACTGAAGGTAATGAGTATTGGTATTATATTACCAGTGCTTCAACACAAAGTTACTGTGCTGGAAAGGTAATCTATTACGATAGCGAAGCGCAAAAGTTGCGCTTTGGAGACAAGACCTTCAGCGGTAACTACATCTGGAGTTTCTGGGAAAAGAATGGTAAAATCGCCATCAAGAATTACAACGGTGAATACTTCGGAACTGCCGGTAGTGGCACCGGCAATGGCACTGCGTTTGGTGTTGTCAACGAACCCAACTATATCTATAACATCAATGAAGCATACGATTACTTCGTGATTAAAGATAATGGAACAGAACTCCACGCTCAAAACGATAATAAGGTGATTGTTCGTTGGCCTGCCGCTGAGGGTGGTGCTTCGCTTTGGAAATTTATAGAACTTGACGTGACGAATGCCAACGCTAACGTGGCAAGCACCGTAGTACAGCAGGGTAAGGTGAGCACAGGTATCGGTAATGTGGATCAAGCTATCATTCGCTCTACTATCCGTGTGTCTGGTCTTCAAGGCACAGTAAATTTCCAAGGCGTTAAGGGTGCATTCTCAGGTACGAACAAGGCTGACGTTACCAACGTGAAGGCGTACTTCGCTACTAACGACCGCGAACTCTTTGTGGATGCGGCTCAGAAGATGACTTGGCGCGAAGAAAATGGTGTGCAGTTTGGTCAGACAGTACAATTAGCTGAAGATGGAACGGTTACCATCACCGGCACAAAGGAAATGGCGCCTGGCAACCACTACCTCTGGATTACTTATGACATCGCTGAAACAGCCAAGGAAGGTAACCTCGTGGATGCAAGTATCACTTCTTACACGGTAGATGGCAAGGAGGTTGCAGAAAACAACGGTAATCCTAAGCACAGCGTGACGGTCTTCCTCTCTGAAGGTTCTGTATTGATGCCTATGGACAAAGGATCACTTCACTATCGTATCCCCGCCATCACTGCAACGAAGGATGGTAAGCGCCTCGTAGTACTTACCGACGACCGCAAGCAAAGCCAGAGCGACCTTCCCAACCACTGCTACGTGGTGGCGCAATACTCTGACGACATGGGTAAGACATGGAGCGACCCCGTAACTGTAGCGGGTACTGCTGAAACAGGTGGTAACTACGGTCACGGCGATGCTTCAATCGTAACGAATCGCGACAACGGTGATATTATTGGTATCGTAACCAGTGCGGGCACTTATGGTCACGGTTTCTTCCAAGGAACTGCTGCTGAACCTCCCCGCTGGAAGACTATTACGAGCCACGACGGTGGTGTTACTTGGGACGCTCCCGTTGACCACACTGACGACCTCTTTGGTGCCAACTGCGACAATCCCGACACGAAGACGTGGAAGAGCGGTTTCTCTGGTTCTGGTGCAGCACTCCAAAAGCGTGACGGAACACTCGTTTCCAACTTCGTAAATCGCCAAGCGGACAATAGCCAGCATTTCTACTTCTTCATGAGTAAGGACGGCGGTAAAAACTGGTACGTAAGTGGCACAAGCGGTACTGCAAGCGCCGACGAGCCTAAGTCTTTGGAACGCAACAATGGCGACCTTGCTATCAGCGTACGTGCAAGCGGTTACAACTATCATAATGTAACTTCTAACGATGGCGCAACATGGAAATATCCCTCACAGACACGCTTCAATACAGGTATCTCTGGCAACGCTTGCGATGGTGAATACATGGTTTGGTGTTCTACCCTCGAAGGCAATCCTTGGAACATTGCGCTCCAAACGCTTCCCAACAGTGGCAGTCGTGAAAATGTGAGCATCGCTCTTTCTACGGACGAAGGCGAAACCTTTGGCGCTCCAAAGACGATTTGTCCTCGCGGTTCTTGCTACAGCGCAACGGTGGTGCTTCCTGACGGAACACTCGGCGTTTACTACGAAGAAAACGGTGTGTCAAACGCATTTGTAATGCGCTTCGTGCGCTTCTCACTCGACTGGGCAAGTAACGGAGCGTACAAGTTTACGGAAGAAACTCCCTTCAAGCCTATTGCTTCAACTGCAGCAACAAAGGCAAAGGTAGAAAGCACGATTAGCGAACATGGTATCGGTACGTTCTACGCAAATGCTGCGACAACTATTCCCGAAGGTGTAAAGGCATACGTGGCAACCGAAGAGCCTGTAATGGAAGCTGGCGAAGGTTCTATCACCATGACTAAGATTGAAGACGGCATCATCCCTGCGAAGACAGGTGTCGTGATTTGTGGTGAAGGTAACAAGAAGTATGACTTCTTCTACACAGCTGAAGATGGTCAAGCAGAAACCAACGGCAATATGCTTCGTGGTTATGCTGGTGCTGCTGAGTTCAGAAATGTTTCACTCACCGATGACTTCACAACCTACGTACTCACAGTAATGAATGAAATTGCAGGATTCTACAAGAAGGAGAGTGCATTTAAGGTCTACAACCACAAGGCATACCTGAATGTTCCAAAGGAAGTTGCAGCGCAAGCCTTGAAAATCCGTTTCAACGACGACAATGGCACTACAGGTATTGACAATGCAGAATTGTCAGTCGGTAATATTGGAACAAACATGTATGACCTCTCAGGTCGCCGTATACAGAAAGCTACCAAGGGCGTGTATATCGTAAACGGTAAGAAGGTTATTTTCTAAACACGGGAATCTCTTAATAACCCACAAAGATTATTATGAAGAAACACTATTATGCTCCCTATATTAAGGTGGCAAAGATTGAATTACAGGGACTCATTGCTGCTTCAGCACAGATTACTCCCCCCATCTCTGACAAACCAACAGATGATGATGCCAAGATGAGCAACCAAGTAGACAAGAATTGGTCGCACACTTGGAAATAGCGTAACCTAAAGTAGGCGTTTGAACGATTGTTCAAGCGCCTACTTTTAGTTTGAGAATTATTGCTGTCCGGCAAACGCCTCTAACTCTATGAATATAAAGATGTTTGAATGGTATAAGCCCCACAGCTTGGATGATTCCCCTGAAAGGGGATAAAGCTATTAGCCCAGGGCAACGCCCTGGGTGTTGTTGCAATCGAGACTTACGCCCTGAAAGGGCAAAAGCAATTATAAGAGTTTGAACTGCAATGCTTTTGCCCCTTCAGGGCGCAAACCCAAACATCCATAGACCCAGGGCGTTGCCCTGGGCTAGGTGCTTATTAGCCTTTCAGGCCGTTACTTCTCAAAAACTTTACCGGACACCAATATTTGAGAATTATTGCTATCTGGTAAAAACTTCTCACGCAAAGCGCAAAAACATCCCTCAACAGATTATTTCCAACCCTGGCAATTTTATTTCCAAGGCATAAAAATAAATTTTCTCGGCATAAAAAATTATTTTCTCAGCACGAAAAAAAATCTTACTCCAAAGCAAAGTGACCTCATATCCTCATAACCTTATATCCTCATAACCTATAATATTATTTTAGCCACCAATGGACACTAATTTACACTAATGCCTTGCGGGATATTTATGACCGGATGGATATTAGTGTTCATTAATGTTCATTAGTGGCTCCAATAAAAACAAACGAGTTTTCGTGGACAACCAAAGGTCACGCGAGTAACATAGATATTGCCTATCTTTTTTTACACGCCTGGTGTTACACGAACCGCACTTATTGAATTACAATTTTCTTACCCTTGTATTTATAAATGCCCTTCGTATCAGGTTTGCTGTCATAGGCACGCCCATTATTTATATTGTATTGTATAGAGTATAGCGTACAACAGGTTGCCTACAGACTATCCCTCAACATCTTCCTTACTCCACTCGTCCATCAGTATTTGTTCTAACTGTTGTCCGTCAAGACGAAGTCGGAACTTGCCTTCTGAAACTACGGAGATATTACCAGTTTCTTCAGAGACTACGATGGCAAGGCAGTCTGCCTTCTCAGAAATGCCCTTTGCTGCACGGTGACGCAGACCAAGTTCCTTGGGAATGTTGGGATCGTGACTCACGGGGAGGATACACCCAGCTGCGGCGATACGACGGTTGGAAATAATCATAGCACCATCGTGGAGGGGACTGTTCTTGAAGAAGATGTTTTCAATCAAGCGCTGGCTGATATTTGCATTGATTAAGTCTCCCGAATTGGCTTCATCCTTTAATGAGACGGAACGCTGGATGATGATCAGTGCGCCAACCTTCTGCTTCGCCATATTGATACAAGCCATCACTATCGGCAGAATTTGCTTGCGCGTCACATCAAGGCGCTCTGACTTACGCCCACCAAAGAGACGACGCATCACAGCACTATGGCGATTGCGCGCACCTATGGTAGAGAAGAAATGGCGAATTTCCTTTTGGAAGAGCACGATAAGCCCTAACGAACCGATGCTCACCATCTGATTCATGATGCTCCCCATCAAGCGCATGTTAAACACTTGCGACACAAGGAGCCACACAAAGATAAATACAAGAATACCAGAGAACACACTGGCGGCGCTCGACTGCTTCATCTCCTTGTAAATATAACAGAGGAGCAGCGTGACGAGCACAATGTCTATCAGGTCTTTAATACCAAATTCTATCATAGGGAAGATAAAAGATATAAGATAAAAGAGTAAAGATGCCTTGCGGGGCGAAGGGCAAGTAAAGATATAAGAGTAAAGATACTGTGTAAGACACGCCGGATGGCAAATCTTTTATCTTTACTCTTTTATCTTTACTCTTTCAAAAAGCTTCACCACTTCCACCGCCGCCTTCACATCGTGTACACGAAGAAGGTGCGCCCCCTTCATCAGGGCAAAGGCATTGAGGGCGGTGGTGCCGTTAAGTGCCTCGTCTGCGGTAATGTCAAGGGGTTTGGTGATCATCGACTTCCGAGAAACGCCGACGAGCAGGGGGAGGTCGAAGATGCGGAAGTCTTCGAGTTGGCGCAGCAAGGTGTAGTTGTGCTCAAGGGTTTTACCGAAACCAAAACCGGGGTCGATAATGATGTCTCGCATACCACGTTGGCGCAACTGGCGCACTTTTCGCGAAAGGTCGGTGATGACTTCTGCGGTGACATTCTTGTACGAGGGTGCTTGCTGCATGGTTTGCGGAGTGCCTTGACAATGCATCAAGACGTAGGGCACACGCAGGTCTGCCACCGTGTCAAACATCTGCGCGTCGGCATCGCCACCCGAAATATCGTTGATGATGCTCACGCCAAAAGTCTCTACACATCTGCGGGCAATCTCCGCACGAAATGTATCTACCGAAAGAATCGCTTCGGGCGCTTCTCGGCGCACCACCTGCAAGGCATTTGCAAGGCGCTCCCATTCTTCTTCCGCAGAAACGTCATTAGCACCAGGGCGCGTGGAATAGGCACCCACGTCAATGATTGCTCCGCCCTCCAAGATGATTTGCTGTGCGCGCTCCGCCAGTTCCCGCTCCGTCTGCATCCGACTTCCTGCAAAGAAAGAGTCGGGCGTGGCATTCAGAATCCCCATCACTTTTGGAGTCTCTAAAGAGAGTAATTTGCCACTGCAATTTAGGGAATATGTAGGCACTCGTGCATTCATTCTCGTTACTGCGTAAAGATAATTTGTACAAATATACACAGAATTTCGGCAATGCGGGGGAGGATAATGTTTTTTTATATAAATTTGTAGGATGAAAGGGGCTACTTAAGAGTAAGGATAAAAGAGATGCCTTCTGACGTGTCTTACACAGTATCTTTAGTTTTATCTTCCGTCTTACTCTTGCCTCAAAATTAGTTCCGCAGGGTATCTTTACTCTTTTATCTTTACTCTTTCAGTAGACAAGACATTAGTGAGATATCTGCTTGCCTACACTGCCTAAATTCAAATAAGTCATTTGCCCCGAATGGCATCTTTACTCTTTACTCTTTTATCTTTACTCTAAAACTCATGTCTCTCACCGACCTCTACGAACTATACCTCTCCCACCCCGTCATCACGACGGACACCCGTAATTGTCCCGAAGGTTCTATCTTCTTTGCCTTAAAGGGTGACACTTTTGACGGCAACCTTTTTGCGCACGACGCCTTGGCGAAAGGGTGTGCACACGCCGTTGTGGACAATCCGCAAGTGGCAGGTTCAGACGGGCGCATGGTATATGTGAGCGACGTTTTGCTGATGCTCCAGGAATTGGCGCACTATCACCGCAAGCAATTAGGACTCCCCATCGTGCAGATTACGGGTACGAACGGTAAGACGACCACCAAGGAACTCACCGCTGCCGTTCTTGCAAAGCGCTACAACGTGCTCTTCACCGAAGGCAACTTCAACAACCATATTGGTGTACCCAAAACGCTGTTGCGCCTCACGGAGGAACACCAGATTGCAGTCATCGAAACCGGGGCTAACCACCCTGGAGAAATTGCCGACTTGAGCAAGATTGTGGATGCCGATTGCGGTCTCATCACCAACGTGGGCAAGGCGCACCTTGAGGGATTCGGCTCGCTCGAAGGCGTGGTGCAAACGAAGGGGGAACTTTTCCAATATCTTTCAAGTAAACCCGAAGGTTTTATCTTCCTCAACGGCGACAACACCTTACTCACCCCCATCGCTAAAGGACTGCGTGCCATTACGTATGGCAAACCTGGCGAGGGATATGACGTAGAAGGCGAAGTCGTTTCCTGCACACCTCAGTTGTGCTTGCGTTTGCGATTGGCTGGTGGCACTTGGCATGAAGTGCAAACCCAACTCGTGGGCGCCTATAATCTTGACAACATGCTCGCCGCAGCAGCCGTTGGTCTGCGTTACGGGGTGAGCGAAACGGACATCTGTGCCGCGCTTGAGGAGTACACACCCAAGAACAAGCGTTCGGAACTCCAACAGACAGCGTACAACACGCTCATCGTGGACGCCTACAACGCCAACCCCACCAGCATGAAGGCGGCATTAGAGAACTTCTCCCTCATCCCCCACCCCCCCAAATTGCTTATCCTCGGCGAGATGCGCGAACTGGGTGCTGCTTCAGCAGAAGAACATCAAGCAATCGTCACACTCCTGCAAGCGTTGGAGTTCAAAAATGTTTGGCTCGTTGGAACTGAATTTGCCGCTGTGGCAGGAGCAACTCCCTACCGCTGTTTCGCAGATGTGGAAGCGGTGAAAGAAACCCTCACACAAACGCCCCTTACCGAGAAACTCATCCTCGTCAAAGGTAGTAACGGCACGAAGCTGTTTCAGTTGCCGGAATACTTGTAATTTTAGAGTACAGAGTACAGAGTACAGAGTACAGAGTACAGAGTACAGCTACCATCCGGACGGCGCTCTCCCTTATAACCTCATAACCTCAAACATCATAACCTCAATTATGGCAAAATTTAAACGAATCCTCCTCAAGCTTTCAGGCGAAAGTCTTATGGGCGAACAAGGTTACGGCATTGACGTAACACGCCTCAACCAGTATGCAGAACAAATCAAGGCAGCCCTTGCTGCTGGTGTACAAATCGGTATTGTAATCGGCGGTGGCAATATTTTCCGCGGTCTCAGCGGTGCGGGCAAAGGCTTCGACCGCGTAAAGGGTGACCAGATGGGTATGTGTGCTACGGTGATTAACTCCCTCGCCCTCAGCTCTGCCCTCGGTGCTATCGGCGTGAAGAGTCGCGTGCTCACTGCCATCCGTATGGAACCCATCGGCGAATTCTACTCTAAGTGGAAGGCTATCGAAGCAATGGAGAATGGCGAAGTGGCAATCATGAGTGGCGGTACGGGTAACCCCTACTTCACAACCGACACAGGTAGCGCCCTCCGCGGTATTGAAATCGAAGCAGAAGTAATGATGAAGGGCACTCGCGTAGATGGCGTTTACACTGCCGACCCCGAAAAGGATCCCACCGCTACGAAGTTTGACGAAATTACTTACGACGAAGTGCTCCAGCGTGGACTCAAGGTAATGGACATCACTGCCACAGCCATGTGCAAGGAAAACAAACTCCCCATCTACGTCTTCAACATGGACGTTTACGGCAACCTCGCCAAGGTACTTGAGGGAGAACCTATTGGCACACTAGTTTATTAAAAGGAGAAAGGAGAATTTAGGTTCTCCTTTCCCCTTTTTAAGTAGACGAGTAAACTAGTAAACGAGTAGACAAGAAAGTTACCGAGATAAACGCGCCTCCCCCTACCGAATGGCGTTCTATCCCTGTTCTTAGGGAGAGCAAACCACGAAGTGGTGAGAGGATGTCTGGCTCTAACTTAACAAATATCTCCTTCACAAAAACATGTTACTATTCACGAATTTTTCTCAAGAACTCGAAAGCGTTTGGCAATCCATTGTCAGCGGGAGCATCACCCTTGGTGGACGCATTCTCGGTGCGATGCTCATCTTAGTAATTGGTAAACTCATCATCAACTGGCTCAACCGCCTTTTCGCTGCCCTCATGCAGCGCCAGAAGGTGGAACCCAGTGTGCAAACTTTCCTGAAGAGCACGGTGAACATCCTCCTGCTCGTCATGCTAGGCGTTGCCGTCATCAGTAAATTGGGCATTGAAATCACGGGGTTTGCCGCCCTCCTCGCCTCAGCAGGTGTAGCCATCGGTGTGGCGCTTTCAGGCAACCTGCAGAATGTAGCGGGCGGACTCATCATCCTTTTATTCCGTCCTTACAAGGTGGGCGACTACATCGACTCCGACACGGGCGCTTCGGGCACGGTAAAGGAGATTCAGATATTCCACACCGTTCTTAGAACGAGCGACAACAAGATTGTGTACGTACCCAACGGCAACATGAGCAATTCTGTCATCTCCAATTACAATCAATATCCCACGCGCCGCGTAGACCTCGTCTTCAGTATGGAATACGGAGAGGACTTTGATCGCGTTGAACAAGTATTGAGAGACATCATCGCCGCCGACGAGCGTATCCTTACCGATCCAGAACCCGTAATCCGACTCGGCGAAATGGCTGCCAGCAGTGTAGACATTACCGTACGCGTATGGGTAAAGAACGAAGACTACTGGGCGGTACACTTCGACATGAAGAAAACGGTGTACACCACCTTCACAAAACTCAACATCAGCATCCCCTACCCACAGATGGTGGTGCATCAGGCTAAGTAAACCTGTACTCATATATGCAACAAAGAGGCATCCGCGTGGGTGCCTCTTTGTCGTATATAGGTGTATCTGTCCTTATGTGTGTGTTTAGGAATTGCTATCCAGCACTTTCAAGTTCTCATCCAGTTGCATTTTACTGCTGGCGCCCACAATTACGGAGGTGACGCCTTCGGTGTTGAGCACACTGCGGAGGGCATAGCGGGCGAGGGTGTTTCCCTGTTGCTCTGCTTGTGTGCGGAATTCCTGGAGTTGTTGCAGCAATTCGGGGGTGAGGACTTCTTCTTTCAGCGTTACATCGGTACGCATACGGCTGTCGGCGGGGATGCCGTTGAGGTAGCGGTCGGTGAGGAGTCCTTGAGCCAGGGGTGAGAACGACACGAAGCCGCACCCCTCTTGGCGCACCGCGTCGAGGATGCCGTCGTCGATAACTTGACGGTCGAGCAAGTTCAGACGCCCTTGATAGCACAAGCAGGGGACGTCGTGACGGCGCAGGTAGTCGAAGCCAAACTTTGTTGCCTCAAGCGGCCAACGAGAGATGCCCACGTAAAGCGCACGCCCACTGCGCACAATGTCTACCAATGCTTGCAGGGTTTCTTCGAGTGGTGCAACAGGGTCGTAGCGATGGCTGTAGAAGAGGTCAACGTAATCCAACTGCATACGCTTCAAACTCTGGTCAAGACTGGCAAAGAGGTATTTGCGCGAGCCCCAGTTGCCGTAAGGTCCTTCCCACATATCGTAACCCGCTTTGGTAGCGATAAAAAGTTCGTCACGATACGGACGGAAGGACTCGTGCATCACGCGCCCAAAGGTGGTCTCCGCACTGCCATAGGGCGGGCCGTAATTGTTCGCGAGGTCGAAGTGCGTAATGCCGCGGTCAAAGGCGTAGTGCAACAAGTCCTTTGACTCCGTAAAGGGGCGGCGCTCACCAAAGTTCTTCCACAAACCGAGGGAAACCTTTGACAACAAAATTCCGCTATTTCCGCAACGACGGAAGTTGTCGGGGAAACCAGCGTAACGGTGGGGGTAGGCGGTGTAGGGCATGGGGGAAATGGAGAAAGGAGAAAAGGAAAAAGGAGAAAGTTGCTGGCGCACAGATATATGCCGCATGGGAATTTCTCCTTTCTCCTTTTTCATTTCTCAATTATAAATTATTTCAGTTGCAACTTAAACGTCTGCTGACCCGTCTCTGTCACAACGTTCAAGAGGTAGGTCTGAGAAATCAATGTGGGGAGTGCGAGCGCTGAAGCGTTCTTTACAGATGCCACACACTGACCAGCAGCGTCGTAGAGGCGCATAGCAGTGACGGGCACTGCCGAGTTGGCGTGAATCACACCGCTGGACACCACCACCTGAATGGTTGAGGTGGATTCGAGCGGGCTGTCGATACCCGTAGCTACGTCGTATTCCATAATGCGGAACTGGTAACTGTCGTTGCGGTCCATTTCCTTTGAATAGATACGGTCGCCATCAATATACCAGAAGTAAGGCTTTGCTGAACCACCATTCTGAATGGAGAAGAAGCCACTGCGGTTGAGCAAGAAGTAGGTATTCCAATCGGCATAATACTGGTTGGTACCAAATTCTCCAAGTTCGTTGACATAACGGCTGTCGCGCGCACTGGTAAGTTTGTATCTGCCCTGCGACTTGTCAAGTGTGAAGTTCCAATACTGCGCCTTGTTGGTTGTACCCTTTCTTGCCTGGAACTTAGGAGCACCACCCGAACCGTTAGGATTCGTGTTGGTCAAAAATTCTCCCGCTTCGTTAAGGATGGCATACTTCTTACCCGCCTTAATTTCCACAAAATCTTTCGCACCTTCGATGGGCACAAGGTCAAATACGAAGTGGTCATACGTAAAGGCACTGCTGCCACTCTTGCTAATGCGCTTGCCGTCGGTAGCCCAGAATTCTGTACCAGACTTACCACCGTTCTGAATAGCATACTTGCCGTTCATGAAATAGATGTCGTAAGTGTGCCAAACTGCTTCATAGGGGTTTTCACTACCTGCGCTGAAATTACCATACTCATTGATGTAACGGTCGTCCTTCACGTTGATAATCTTGTAGCGACCCGTTTCGGTGTCCTTAGCAATGAGCCATTCCTGACGCGTGGGGTTGATGAGGTCAAGTTCTTCCTGGAATACAGGATTACCGCCCACTGTGCCAGCCTTAGGATTACCCAAGTACTTACCTTCGTACATAATATAATATGTGCCGTACTCAATCACCTCTGCAGGGAAGACATCAAGGCGGTAGTTAAAGTTTTGCTTGTACTGCTGTACCGCATTTTCTAATTGCTTCTTGATGAAGGGACCTATATACACGTCCGCCACAACAGGGTTCGGGCTCTTGATAGAACCAGGGAAATCGCGAGAGAGGATAGAACGCTGCTCTTCTGTCAAGTCAAGAATCTTAAGGTAATCTTCAACGAAGGCTTCGGGATTTGCAGCGTTGAGGTGGTCAAAGAGGTTGCAAAGCAACTGACCACGCTGACCAACGTAACGCATCACCTTGACCCAAGGAGTAATTTCCGCCATGAGTTCGGGACTTTCAGAGGTTGCAAGGAGTTGGTCTGCCGAAGAAACGAGCAAGTCAAACTCTGCACGCACCTTTGCCAAGGCTTCAGCGTTGTAACCTCCCGCCATCTGCGCATCAAAGTTCTTTGAAGCTGCCACAAAACGGGGAGATTCGTTCGTACGGCGGAGTCCGTGGGTATTCACCCCAAGGTCTACGTTGTTTTCACAGAACACCTTGAACGCTTCAGCATTCTCAGGCATCAAATACTTGATGGCACGTTCCCAAGAAGCATTGCTATCGTAATCCGCCATATTCCAAGTGTAGTCTGCCACGCTGTAAAGCGAAAGCATTGAGGCTTCGGCATACTCCATGGGGTTAGAAGTATAACCACTGAGGTCACCTGCAATATTAAGGTCGTCACCAAAAGTGGGACCCATAAGCATGCGACTGATGCAATAGTCGTTTACGGGATAGTTCAACCAGATGTACGCTTTACGACCAATCTGTGCATTGATCCATTCGGTGTCGCCCTTATTGATAAAGTCAACAACGGAGTTACCCGTCCACATAATCTTAACTTCCTTATACAAGTTGTCGCGCAACTCTGAGAGGTACGTGCCACCTGCCCAACCGCGGTTGTACTGCGTGGGACAAAGGATGAGGGGTTCTACGTCGTCGTATTTCTTCACGAAGTTGTCAGTCACATAGTTGAGCAACTCCGCCTGCTTAATACCGCGTGTACCTTCACCGCCCCAAACGTCGTCGAAAAATACGGCAAAGGCGCGCACACCAAGGTCGTACATCATCTGCAACTTCTTGACTACGTTTGCCGAGTCGGTAGCATTCCACTGAATGTCGTTACCAGGGTGAACCGCCCACACGAACTTCACCTTATTGCGCTTCGCTTCCGCCACGAGTTCCTTCATCTTGTTGGCAGACTCAGTGGGATAAGGTTCACGCCAACGCGCAAGGTGGTAAGGGTCGTCCTTAGGACCATAAATATATACGTTCATCTTGTTGGCGCCGTAGAATTGGAACTGACGGAGTCGGTCGGTCTGACTCCAGTTATTGCCATAGAATCCTTCAACCACCCCACGCTCGATGACATCAGGATAGTCCGTAACCGTAACACTCATCACTTCGGGTTGTGCTGCAACCTGAAGGAACGACTGTACGCCATAGAACGTACCACGTTCGTCATTACCAGCAATCACTACGCGTTCGGGAGTCACCTGAAGGTAGTAGCCTTCTGTCTTTGAGGGGATGGAAGTTTCAAATTCCGCAACGGCAGCGTCACCACGCTCACCAATGATCAATTCAATGCTTCCGCCCGTTGCTTCATACTTTGCCGTAAGCGCATTCACAGCATCGGCGTCAGCAGTTTCGGCACCGACCACATTAAATGCCGTTTGGCGGTCAAAAGCCTTCTCGCCCCAAGCGATGGATTGGGGAAGCGGAGAAATGGTTACTTGTTGCGCTGCGGCAGCAAGTGCAACGCTTGAACATAAAGCTGTTGCAAGAATTTGTTTAAGATTCATAGATTAGCTTTGAGAATTATGAATGAATAAAGTAATTACAATAATAGATGCCGCCCCTAAGCGCGTACCGACAATCGGGGAAATACCGACAGCGCTATGGCTGTTGTGATTTCCGCCACCTCTGCTACGGTCACGCCATAGATTTCTGCTAATTTCTGCGCCACCAAGGGCAGGTAGGCAGGTTCGTTTCGCTTGCCACGATGGGGAGTTGGTGCCAAATACGGGGCATCTGTTTCCAACACGATGCGGGAGAGGGGCACTTTTGTTTTGAGCGTTTCGGGAAGTGTGGACTTTTTGAACGTCAACACCCCACCTATTCCTAAGACGAAGCGGGGGAAACGCGCGAGCAACTCTTCAGCCTCTTCAGCAGTTCCACCAAAACAATGGAAGATGCCACCAGGGAGACGATCAGCGTAAGGAAGTAAGGTATCCACCAGCAAACGATGCGCCGAGCGCGAATGTATGACGAGGGGCAAGTCGAAGCGAATCGCCCACTCCGCCTGTCGCTTGAGCGCCTCCACCTGTTCGGCAGCACGGCTATCGTCCCAATAAAGGTCAATGCCCACTTCGCCAACCGCCACATAGGGATGGTCGGGCGCAACAAGCGCCTGTTCCATACGGTCGAGCAGTTCCGCAGGATGGTCTGGCAGGTCCGTAGGGTGAAGTCCGAGCATGGGGAAACACACTCCCGGGTGCGCCGCACAAAGGTCAAGCATCGGTTGCCAAGAGTCTGCCGCAATATTGGGCAACAGCAGCATATTCACTCCAGCCTCAAGAGCACGGGTTACGACAGCCGAGCGGTCTTCATCAAACTCTTCGCCGTAGATGTGGGTATGCGTATCAATCATGTTTAGTTGACGAGAAGACAAGTAAACGAGTAAACAAGAAGGGCACCGAGGTAAACAACCGTGATCCGTAGCAGTCAAGTGAATCTTCCCCGCGTAGGAGACGCCATAATATGACGTCTCTACATTCGCATTGCGTCCCGCATGGTAGTTGTGCTCTGTACTCTGTGTCTGTACTCTAATTTTAGCTCTTACGTCCCAACAATGTTTCAGCAAATGTCCAAAGCGGGCGCTTCACCTCCTCACTCACGGCGATGGCATCGAAATGCTGGCGCGCTTCGTCGTACATTTCTGCGATGCGTTGCTGGGTAAGTGCGGCTATGTCAAGGGCATTGTAGATTTCTGTTACACGAGAAATCTTTTCTTCGGGAAGAATCACTGCATTATTGAGGAGCGAAAGCAACTCTTCGCGCTGTTGCTCTGAAGCACGTTCAAGGGCGTTGATGAGCAAGAAGGTTTTCTTGCCACAAAGAATGTCGCCCCCAATCTTCTTGCCAAACACGGCAGGGTCGCCATAGACATCGAGGTAGTCGTCCTGGAGCTGGAACGCCAAGCCTATCTTTTCGGCGAAGGCATAAAGCGCATTGCAATCAGCCTCGGGCGCATTTGCCACAATGCCACCCATCTTTGCCGCACACGCGAGGAGCACAGAGGTCTTCAAGCGAATCATCTCGAGATATTCCGCCTCAGTCACGTCCGTGCGCTGCTCGAAGTTCATATCATACTGCTGCCCCTCACACACCTCTATCGTTGTGTCAATAAAGAGTTGGCGCGCCTCGTCAGCACGTTGGCATTGGCACGCATTGATGAGTTTGAACGACTCAATAAGCATCGTGTCACCCGAAAGGATTGCCGTATTGGCATTCCATCGGCGGTGAACGGCAGGCTTACCACGGCGCACCTCTGCCCCATCCATAAGGTCGTCGTGGAGGAGCGTGTGATTGTGATACATCTCAATGGCTGCCGCCGCCGAAAGTGCATTGTCGTCGCAAGGCTTATACATATTGTGCGCCATAAGCGTCAACACGGGGCGAATGCGCTTGCCTCCCATTTCCAAAGAATAGGTTATCGGTTCATAAAGTCCTTCAGGCTTTGCAGGAAAGGCGATGTTGTCAAGAAACGCTTCAATTTTGTTTAGCATATCGTAAGGAAATTGTATTCTTAATCGGATGTTCTGATGGTGGGAAAGACTATTGTAAATTTCATTCCCCACATGGTAAAAACTATCTGGGATATAAATGAAACTAATCGGCACTTATTTTGAAATTATCGGCGTTTAGTTTTCACGAAATCCCTATGTATTTTTTTCGTCTCCAAATAGTTTGTTTAAGGGTGGTATTCTATGGGAATCGTCACGCGCACGACAGCCACTTGTCCGTCCTTTTTCCCAGGTTCCCAGCGAGGCATTTTGCGTGCCGCCTTTAGAATCGCACTTGAAATCATGGGATGCAACGGTTCTTGCACCTCGGGTTCCGTAACCACGCCTTCTTGGTCAACAACAAAGGTAAGGTAAGTGACTCCTGTGACCTTTTGTTGTATCACTAAGGGAGGATAAATCACATTCTTGTCCAACCACTGCATCAAAGCTGGAATCCCCCCAGGAAACTCAGGCATTTCCTGCACCACTTCCGTTGGCGTAAGCGGTGGAAGCGCGAGCGGTTCTTCCTCAATAGGGATAGCGAGCGTATCTACCGTTGTTGCAGCCAAAGCGAGGGTATCTACCGTCTCTTCCAGCATAATTTCTTCCAGCACAGGGGGCACCGTCTCCACTTCTGGAGTATCTACAATTTCTGGAACGCTCACTGCAACCTTTTTCTCCACCACCTTCGGTTGGGGACGCGTATCTACAAAGCGTAACAAATGGGCATCCTGACGTTGGAGGGCATTCATGCGATGCATCTCGGCAAGCAGTTGTGCCAACTCACGATTAGCGCTCAGCGACAAGTAGGTATTTATCCCCACCATTGATGCCACGATGAATAATAGCCCCAGCAATATGCCCCACAATGCACGCGCATACCGCCTGCCGGCTTCTTGGCGAAGTCGATAGGCGCCATACGAACGATTGCGGCCTTCAAATACAAGGTCACACCATTCTCGTGATACTAAATCGACAGAACGCACGTTGTAGTGTAAGAGAGAAATGACGCGTAGTGATAATTCTATTGTATTTTGCCACAAAGTTACGCCCTAAAAGTAAAAAACTTAGTAACTTTGACCACAATTTTAATGACAAAATGAAAAAAACGTTGTTCTATATCCTTTGCCTACTTCCACTTACGGCAGTAAAGGCTCAAGAAAGCGCTTCGGGCTACAATACCCTGAAGCTCCCCACGTCTGCCCGCGTTGCAGCGTTGGGAGGTGAGAACATCTCAATCATAGAGGACGATGCTGCGATTGCTTGGCACAACCCTGCGTTGCTTTCCAACGTGTCGAGCAACACGTTGGGCTTAGGATTTATGACTTACTTTGCAGAAAGTCAGTGGATGGGCGCACAATATGTGCGTGCCTTTGGGGAGCGCCACACGGGAAGCATCGTGGCACAAATGATGAACTTTGGAGAGGTTGACGAAACGGACGCACAAGGCAATGTCTTGGGTTCATATACCGCAAAGGACATCTATATCGCACCTTCTTACAGCTATCTCTTCAGCGACAAGTGGAGCGGGGGCGCCACATTGAAGTTTGCGTTCTCCAACTACGCGGACTACTCAGCCATGGCGGTGGGCGTTGACCTTGGTTTGAACTATTTTGACGAAGAAAAGGATCTTTCAATCTCTGCTACCCTAAAAAACATTGGGGCTGAGCTTTCATCGTTCCATGAACGGGAGCAACACCTGCCCTTTGTGGCACAAGTGGGATTCACAAAGGGATTGGAACACCTCCCCTTGCGCTTTTCTGTCACCATGACCGACCTCACACGCTGGAGTTCGCGTTACGATTTCATTGAAGAGGAAGGCAAGGATAAATTGTCGTTCTCCAAGAAGTTGCTCAACCACATCATCGTGGGCGCTGACTACTTCCTGACCGACAACATCAGCCTTTCAGCAGGATATAACTTTCGCCGTGCCTACGAACTCAAGACCGCTGGCAGCGCAAAGGGAGCAGGACTAACGGCGGGAGCAACCTTACGCCTCAAACGCTTTATGGTTTCTGGCGCATACGCAAAGTATCACAAATCAACGGCATCGCTCATGTTCAACGTCAACTATACGTTATAACATTCCGCATTGCCCAATCATTATAAGTATTATGAAAAAAATTATCATCGCCCTCGACGGCCATTCATCTTGCGGAAAAAGCACTATGGCTAAGGCGCTTGCAAAAAAAATTGGATATATTTACGTAGACACAGGTGCTATGTACCGCACTGTGACCCTTTTTGCCCTGCGCAACGGTGTATTTAACGGCACAGAGCTTGACGCAGCACGTCTTGAAGCATTATTGCCCCAAGTAAACGTAAGTTTCGTACTTGACCCCGAAACAAATCTTCCTTTGGCGTGCCTGAACGGAGAAATCGTGGAGCAGGAAATCCGCACCATGGAAGTATCTTCACGCGTGTCCCCCATTGCTGCCCTTCCCTTCGTAAGAACGTTGCTCACCAAGATGCAACAACAGATGGGCGAGGCGAAAGGCATCGTTATGGACGGTCGCGACATCGGCACAGCCGTATTCCCCCAAGCAGAACTCAAGATTTTCGTTACCGCTTCAGCAGAAGTGCGTGCACAGCGCCGTTACGACGAACTCACAGCGAAGGGCGAACAAGTTACCTTTGAGGAAATCCTCAAGAATGTGCAAGAGCGCGACTACATTGACTCTCACCGCGAAGTGGCGCCCTTGAAACAGGCAGAAGATGCCCTCGTTTTAGACAACAGCAACATGACGCGCGAGGAGCAAAACGAGTGGTTGATGAATGCCTACCTTAAAGCATGTAACGAATAACGAACCGCATCTTGAGTATGCTTCAGATTGAAATTGACAACGGTTCTGGTTTCTGCTTTGGGGTAACTACTGCCATCGGAAAGGCAGAAGAGGAACTTTCACACAGCGATTCGCTCTATTGCCTCGGAGACATTGTGCACAACGAGCGTGAATGCGACCGCTTGCGCGACCTTGGTTTGCAAACCATCAACCACACGACCTTTGGTGAACTCCGTGGAGGGAAGGTCTTGCTTCGCGCTCATGGCGAACCGCCCAAGACCTACAAGCAGGCAGAGGAGAACAACATTGAAATCATCGACGCCACCTGCCCCGTAGTGCTCCAGTTGCAGCGCCGCATCAAGAGGAAATACGACAGCCCCAATCGTCCGCTCATCGTCATCTACGGCAAGCGCGGACATGCTGAGGTGCTCGGACTCGTAGGGCAAACCAACGGCGAAGCCATCGTGATTGAAAACCTTGAAGAAGCGGAGTCGCTGGACTTTACCCGAAACATCTGCCTCTTCTCGCAAACTACGAAATCCCTCGAAGGTTTCCAGCGCATCGTAGAATACATTACAGCACATATACAAGCGCCAGCCACCTTTGAATACTTCGATACCATCTGCCGACAGGTAGCAAACCGTCTGCCCAACATCCGCGAATTTGCGGCACGCCATGATGTCGTCATTTTCGTGTGCGGACTGAAAAGTTCTAACGGAAAGGTACTCTACGAAGAGTGTAAGAAGGTCAATGCCCAGAGTTACATGGTGGACGAACCCGAGACGATTCAACCCGAATGGTTTGATGAAGCTCAGACTGTAGGCATCTGCGGAGCCACAAGCACCCCGAAATGGCTGATGGAGGCGTGTCGCGACACCATTCTCCGCCTTCAGCCATAGGCATTGTTCTTTATAAAAAACCTGCAAACTTTTACGCAAAAACACTTCTAAGATTCAGCGCTTTGCCGTAACTTTGCAATGATAAAGTCTGTAGTTTAGACAACTTATTATCAATTAACATATTAAGAAAATCCTTCGTGTGGCATGTTCCACGGAGGGCATGAATGTTATGAAACTTATCGAACAACTTGTAGCACGTGCGAAGGCTGATAAGCAGCGCATCGTGTTGCCTGAAGGTACGGAAGAACGCACCCTCAAGGCTGCCAACCAACTCCTTACCGACGGAGTGGCTGACCTTATCCTTATTGGTAACCCCACAGAGATTGCTGAAAAGTCTGCAGAGTGGGGATTGGGTAACATCAACAAGGCTACTATCATCGACCCGCTTAACCACCCCAAGCAAGAAGAGTATGCACAGCTTCTCGCAAAGCTCCGCGAAAAGAAGGGCATGACTATTGAGCAGGCACGTGAATTGGTGAAGAATCCCCTTTACCTCGGTTGCCTCATCATCAAGGCTGGCGACGCTGATGGTCAGTTGGCTGGTGCACAGAACACTACAGGCGACGTGCTCCGCCCCGCGCTTCAGATTATCAAGACTACTCCTGGCATCACTTGCGTATCAGGTGCGATGCTCCTTCTTACTATCGCTCCTGAATGCGGCGACAACGGTGTACTCGTAATGGGCGACGTAGCCGTTACTCCCGTACCCGATGCTAACCAGTTGGCACAGATTGCTGTTTGTACAGCTCAGACTGCCAAGGCTGTAGCTGGCATCACGCCCCGTGTAGCAATGCTCAGTTTCTCTTCTAAGGGCTCTGCAAAGCACGAAGACGTTGACAAGGTTGTTGAAGCTCTCAAGATTGCACGCGAAATGGATCCCTTCCTCATGATTGACGGCGAACTTCAGGCTGACGCAGCGCTTGTTCCCGCAGTAGGTCAGAGCAAGGCTCCCGGTAGCCCCGTAGCTGGTGCGGCTAACGTGCTCATCGCTCCCCGCCTTGAAGTGGGTAACATTGGCTACAAGCTCGTCGAACGCCTCGGTCACGCTACCGCCATCGGTCCTATCCTCCAGGGTATCGCTCGTCCCGTAAACGACCTCTCACGCGGTTGTTCTATTGACGACATCTACAAGATGGTAGCCATCACTGCTAACCAGGCTATTGCAGCTAAGGCACAGGCATAACAAAGTATTCGCCCCCAAGGCGATATACCCAATAAAATCACGATATGCGAAGCAACCATCTGGCGGCTTCGCATATTTTCTTTTGACCCTATCAAAACTTGTCGGTAAAATGCAAAAACAAACTCCGAGTTAAATCAAATTAACTCGGAGTTTGTTGAAAATAAGTACCGATTCGTTTTATAGAAATGGGAACTATGTTCTGTGCTAAGGGATAAAGTAGTAGCAAACTCAAAGTACAATCCAGTTACTCAACGAAAAACGAGTAGACAAACTCCTATTGTTGTTTGTCTACTCGTTATTGTTATCTGTCGTCGGTTACCCAACAAATTAGTAAAGCACTTCCATGATTTGGTTTGCCAAACGGTTGCTGGGATTAGCGAGAAGCACTATTTCAAGATACTTCATACATTCTTCGTCATTGTTCGTCTTGAAGTGGTAAAGCATCAAATACTGAGCACTCACCTCACGCTGGCGAGTAAGACTTTCGTTTTCGCCAATAAGCTCAAGTGCCTTTTCATAGTACATCTTGGGCTTTTCTTCAGCAGCGGCTGGGTCGGTAATCCAAAGCTGTGCACGACGATACCAAGGCAGATAGAATTGGTCTTGACTGATACCCTCTACATTACCGCTCTCCATTGTTGTAGCAATTTGTTCAAACAACATGTCAGCCTTGTCTATGTACAACGCACGCTTGGTAGTATCGCTTTGAACAACCGCCTGATACAATGCTGCCAAGTCAAACTGGTCGGCTACTGTAACCGAGTCTCCCAAGAGTTCCAAATACTGACTGTAGTAAGGAAGACCAGCTTCAGGATTTCCAGACAGCACATACAAGTCTTTGACACCCGCAAGATACGTCATCGAATAATCCTTATTTGACTTAACCGAGTCAATAGTCAAACGCTGCACATAGTGATTGATACCCTGTTCGTAAACGTTAGCCAACCTTTTGTTAAGCGTATCTCTTTCAACTGAATCCTTTGTAAGTGCTATAGCATCATTGAACAGTTTTGCATAAGCAATATCATCATCAGGAATACGATTAGCTCCAAATGAAGCCATCAACTTTTCCTGATAAGGAATAGCATCAATAGGACGCTTCAAACCTTGGTAAATCTTAATTACGTTTTTACAAACATAGACGTACTTAGGATAGCGTTCGATAATAACATCGTAATAAGGGATAGCATCCAAGAACTTCTCCTGTTCTACTTCTAACGAAGCAGCATACAAATAGTCCTCTCCTGTATAAATTGAATCGGGGTATGTCTTATTCGTAATGTAACTTCTACTCTGTCTTGCCAAATCGTAGTTCTTATTCTCAACGTCGCAGAAGAATACATAAGCATTCATCAAACGCTGGAGCTTCAGCGTAGGAGCGAGCTTCAAATCTACGGTCATCTGTGCAATACGGCGCGCTTCATTGCGGAGCACTGTACGAAGACTGTCGTTATCCTTATGGCGCTCTTCTCTTTGTCTGTCATACATTGTACTTATGTAACGCTGACACGCACGGAATTCGATAGCGTCTGCCGTTTTAGGCGCTGCCTCAAAGTACATTCTATAATTCTCAATGGCTACAGCACGCAAAGAGTCCTTCCAAGGACCATAAGTTTCATGTCCTGCCTTATTAAAGTAAATGTCTCCAATATGCTTGTAAGCTTTATACTCATCAGGATTCAAAGTGAGCAACTTTTTATAGTCAGAAACAGCATATTCCTCATTTCTAAATTTACTCACATAAGCCTTACGTTCAAATACAAGCGCGTCATTATCATCAAGATAAAGAAGATCGTCATAATACGTAATTGCACTACCATAATCTTCCGTCAATTCCGCTACTTCTGCGCAGAACAAAATGGTGTGGCGCATGGTAGGAGCCTTGTCCATTTGTACAATTTTATCCTTACACAACACAGCGGCTTTTTCTGAGCGGTTTTGCACAAAATAGTGACCCACAGAAACAAGACCGTCCACACGCTGGCGGAAGGGCTTCTTCATAATGGTATCCATAAGGACTACCAACTGGCGGCTTGCGTGTGCCGATTCGTCTTTCTGAAGGTAAGCCAAATATTGGTCGCACATTGACTTAAGTTCCGCCTTAAGTTCAGGCACTTCATACTCAAGTCCTCTAAACTTCTTAGCTTCTGCCTTTTCAAGGGCGTCTACAGCTTCCTCATTTTCTTCTTGCGCATACACAGGAGCCGCACTGAAAAGCGCAGCCACAAGCACAAGGAAGAATGAATAGATTTGCTTTTTCATTATGAATCTTTGTTTTATAAATTCTGTTGAATACCGAGCTATACAGCCCTTTGAACGTACAAATTTAGCAACAATATCTCAGATTATAAAACATTTAGGATAAAAAAACGTGCCACACAAGGTGCAACTACTCTTATAGGGTAAATTTATAAAGTAAGGTAGACATTACTGAAGGTTAATGCCTTGCACATAGGTACGCCGTAACGCCATATTCCTACAAATGAGGTCTCACGCATAACGCATGAGACCTCATTTATAGGTAATTATTGCTGAATAATAAACTTTTTGTGAAGTGACGGCCTGAAAGGCCAATAAGCATCCAGCCCAGGGCAACGCCCTGGGACTTTGGACGTTTGGACTTGCGCCCTGAAGGGGCAAAAGCAATTGTAAGAATCTGAATTGCAACACTTTTGCCCCTTCAGGGCACAAGCCTCGGCTGCAACAACACCCAGAGCGTTGCCCTGGGCTAATGGCTTTATCCCCTTTCAGGGGAATCATGCTAACTGTGGGGCTTATACTACTCGGACGAATTTATATTCATCGAGTTTGAGGTGTTTACTGGACACCAATAATTACCAATGGTTTTAATCGGTCACTCGGGTATCTCTCACTTGCACTTGACTATAGGGCAAGAGTTGCGAACCGTTACAAATAATAAGTTGACCGCTGTTGCCTTTTACAAAGTAATAAAAATTCTTGACGAGAGACTGACGGCGTGGGTCGGAAGTGATTACATAGAGGGAGCGCACAAGGGGATAATCGCCCGTAGCTATGTAATACTGATAGGGACGATAATAGTCTGCATCTTTGCCACCCTTCTTGCTGACCATCATAACGTTGACATCAAGGTCGTAGAAACTCTTAATGATACTATCATGACGCAACCAGTCGACGCCCACAATGGCAATAACGTCTTTGTTCTCACGTGCTGCCTGGATGGCTTCAAGATTGCCACCTTGTGCATAAAGATTGCCACCCAACTTCTTGCTTTCACAAAGTGAGTCGGTCATATAGCGCACTGTGCTGGAACGCGAATTGTCGAAAACGACCTTGATTTCGCCCTTCTTCTGCCCACGCTCCAACTGTTCCCAGCGTGTAATCTTGCCTGAAATAATATCACGGAGTTCATCCACCGTAATGAGCGTGTCGGGATTGTCCTTACTAACAACAAGGGCAATAGCGTCGGTGGCAATAATGGACTGCAACACGTGTCCCACCTTTTGCTTCACGATTTTCTTTTCCACATCCGTGAGTTTGCGCGTCGCCACACAGCAACGTACACTGTCATCGAGGAGCATGTGAATCGCAGAATCTTCAGTCACATAATAAGGCTTCATGTTCGCCTCAATATACTTCATGTTAAACTGTTGAACTGCCTCAGACAAGATGGGCTTAAAGGTTTCATCTATAGCAATTTCCACATCATATTCCTGAAGCCAATTCTTAGGCTTCTCTTCTCCACACGACACCAAACCAAGGGTCAAAACCGCAGCAAAAAAATACGCCAACTTTTTCATATCTACGTAATATTTTAATTGATTAGCACTTACAGATTGAGCAAAGTTACAAAATTCTCAACGGAGTGAGCGATTCTGAAAACTATTTTTTTGAGAGGTATATAAATAACGGATTTTTTACACGTTGGTATTCACATAAGGAAAACTGTGCAGAAAACTATATAAACAAATCGGCGTTTAGTTTCAATTAACTCGGAGTAAAATTAAATTAAACGCCGATTTGTTTTCCCTAATTGGGATTATTGTTGCAATATATCAAAACCTTTTTCCATTTGTTCTATAGAAATAGTTATTATTATTGCTGTCTGGGATATGTCTTTGAGAAGTAACAGCCTGAAAGGCCAATAAGCACCCAGCTCAGAGTAGCGCCCTGGGGATATAGACGTTTTGGGGTACGCCCTGAAGGGGAAAAAGCATTATAATTCAGCATCTTACAACTGCTTTTGCCCATTCAGGGCGCATGAATCGACAGGAAGTACACCCAGGGCGTTGCCCTGCGCTAATGGATGTATCCCCTTTCAGGGAAAATCTGCGAATTGAGGAGCTTATACTGTTCTAATAAGTTAATTTCATGAGAGTTATAGGTGTTAACAGGACACAAATATGAAACAAAAGAGGTTTCGTAGATATCCCAAAGGCACGCAAGTAACACCGATTGTAGTCCCATTATTTTCACAGGCTATTATTATAACATAAATACAAGTTACACCAGCAGAGGCAGGATAAAACAAGAACGTGGTCGCATACAAGGAGTATGCGACCACGTTAATTATATACGGGTTACCACCTTAGCGGCAGTAATCGTGATTACTGGATAATGAAGCGTACAGGCACTGTGAACCACTTACGTACAGGGCGACCACTCTGCTTAGCAGGGATGAAGCGGGGGAGTGACTTAACCACTCGGATAGCTTCGCGGTCACATTCTGCAGAAAGTGACTTCTTAATCTGCACATCACCTACACTACCGTCGCGTTCTACGACGAAGCGGAGGATTACCATACCCTGCAAGTCCTGTTCAAGAGCAATTGCGGGGTACTTCACATTATCACGGATGAACTTGAGGAGGGCTGCCTGACCACCGGGGAATTCAGCATCCTGTTCTACCACTTCGTGAATTTCTTCTTCTGCGGGAGGAACTTCATCACCACCAGCCATCTGGTTATCCTTCAAGTCGTCGATGTTGATACCGTCTTCAGAGTCACCGATGTAGTCCTGAGAAGCAATCGCGATGTTTCTTCTCATCACTTCATCCTGTGTCTTCAATGCCTTAGTTTCGTCAACCTGGTCAACGATGTCGGGCACAGTGAAGGCGATAGAAGCCTTAACGGCAACCTTCTGGATTTCCTTGGGCTTGTACTCCTGCTTGATCTCAACCTTCTTCTCTTCCTTCTTGGGTTCTTCCTTCTTGAGTTCAGAGAGTGATGTTTCCATTTCTACAGTAATATCGCGGTTCTGCTCAATTACGCTTGACACCGCAGACTTTACGAGAAGAGCCACCACGAGAACTGCAATACCGATGAGCACCCACATGATAGAGTAGAATCGGCGCGCTGATGCCTTAGCACGTAATGCATAAGCGCCGTAGTTCTTGTATCGTCCTTCAAAGACGAGGTCGCACCATTCTTTTGATGCTAAGTCGATATTAGACATACTTTTACTTTGCTTATGTTAATTACTTCTTAAGGGGAACAGCGTTCTTGATCATATCAAGGTCTTGTTCGTGAATCTTGTCAATCACATACTTACCGATGAAGCAAATCTGCATTTCATCGAGCGCGTTAATCAAGTTAAGGTAAGTAGCTTCATCAGTAGCCTTGATGATAGCCGAAGGAGTATTGTCAGCATTCTTGATGTCGCTCAAGCGCTTCTTGTGCTCCTCACGGTACTTTTCGTCCTGCTTAACATTTGAAGAGTGCTTGTTCGCAAATTCGCGGTTGAGTTCAGCAACCTTCTTCATTGCTTCAGCATTCTTAGACATAAGCACCTTACGGATACCGTCCTTACCATACTCAGTTTCATATACAGTAGCCTCTTCAGGCTTACCTTCAAAGTAATAGATCTTGTCGTCCTTGTCGAGGATAATCGTGATAGCCTTATCTGCTGCTACCTGGCTCTTATTTTCCTGCTTGATGTCATCCTTGTCCGAAGGCATAGAGATTTGCATCGTCTGAGGTTTAAGAAGCGTAGTACAGAGCATGAAGAATGTCACGAGCAACATGATCATGTCAACCATCGGCGTAAAGTCGACGCGAGCGTTCATTTTCTTTTGCTTGCTCTTGCCGTCGCCACCGCCGCCCATATCTAAACTTGCCATAACATTCTAATTTTATTCCCCGCTCTTAAGTGTTGTGATGAGGTTGTAACGGTTCTCATCTACATCACGCAAGGAGTCCATAACTTTTTTGATAGATGCATAGGGAGTCTTTGAGTCTGCCTTGATAGCGATACCCATGTTCTTCCCGTTAGCTTTACGTGCTGCTTGTACCCACAACTTGAGTTGGTCGTCGCCAATTTTAGAACCGTCTTCTTGATATTCAGCGAGAGGAACCCCAGCTGCAGGATCCTTCAAAAGAACCTCAGTGCGCTTAGCTGCCTCCAAATCCAACCATCCTGCGATAGTATTGAGAGGAGTACCGAATGTAGGCGCCTTAGACAATTCATCAAGTTGTTTGGGGTTAAGAGTGAGATATTCTCCACGAATCATTTCTTCAATCATCGCACGCTGAGTTTCGGGAGTGTCCATGCTAATGAACGCCTTACCACGTGTATCAACGAAGATGGTGAGCAAATTGTTTTCGGGAATTTTAATTTCAGCAACTGAACCCGGAACATTCACCTTTACTGGTTCGTCCTTAACGAACGTAGCAGTAAGCATAAAGAAGGTAAGCAGCAGGACCATAACGTCACTCATCGGCGTCATGTCGATGAATGTGTCTTGTTTTTTAATCTTAAAACGTCCCATTGATTAAGTTTACCTAATTTATGGATTAGTGAGTTGCGTTAAATGTCTGAACTACAGTGAAGCCTACTTCGTCGATGCAGAAAGTGAGGCGGTCAATCTTGTTAGTGTAGAAGTTGTAAGCTACAACTGCAGCAGCACCAGTTGCGATACCAGATGCAGTATTTACAAGTGCTTCAGAGATACCCACAGAAAGAGCAGCTGAGTCAGCACCACCTTCACCGCTTGCCATAGCAGAGAACGACTTGATCATACCCATTACGGTACCGAGAAGACCAGTAAGTGTACCGAGCGTTACGATAGTACCGATGATGGGGAGGTTTTCCTGCATCATAGGCATTTCGAGAGCTGTAGCTTCTTCGAGTTCCTTCTGGATAGCGAGCACCTTCTGTTCCTTAGAAAGAGTAGCGTCGTTTTCAACCTGACGGTAAGTAACGAGTGTAGAACGTACTACGTTTGCTACAGAACCCTGCTGCTTGTCGCAAAGAGCTTCAGCCTTAGCGATATCACCAGCCAAGAGAGCAGCCTTAATATCCTTTACAAAACGACCTACATTACCCTTACCGTTAGCAGTGCGGATAGCGAAGAAACGTTCAATTGCGAGTGCGATTACAGTGATGAACTGACCCCAGATAAGAGGCACGATGAAACCACCCTTATACACAGTACCAACGATACCATCGGGATGATAGTCACCTTCCTGGAAGAAGTGGAAGGGAAGACCAGTAAACGCTTCGTGACCTACGAAGTTTGTCTTGTAACCAGCACCGAACACATAGAGTGCTTCAGCAATGAGAAAACAGATAAGGATAACAATCCAACCGGACTTAATACCCTTGAAGCCCTGAGACTTCTTTGCAGCACCCTTAGGTGCACTAGCATTTGTTGTTGCCATTTTGTTTTGATTAAATTAAAAGGTTATAAAAATGTTAATTGATTTTCAGCTCTTTAGTTTCCGTTACACACACAAGAAGCGTACAGACGCAACTTGTCTGTGGGCAAAGTTACGCATTTTTCCTTGATTAAGGACAAAATATGTTGCTTTTTTACAAAATTTAATTTTGTTAAAGGGCATTCACAAGGTTCTCCGCCGTTGCTATCATGCCGTAAAACACGACTTCAATCAGCTTCATCCAAAGTATTTCTACGTATGTGACGGCACAATCCGAATTTGATTTTAGACGGTCGGAATTTCTAAAAACAAACTCCCGATTAAATTAGATTAAGCGCCGATTTGTTTCATTTAACTCCCGATTTGTTTTTGCCCCCTCAGCAGCATTCCTTACGTTTAGGATTTAAGGACTCAAAAATACCGCAAACGTGTCGCCACATGCCCTTCTTGAGCCCAGGAATTGGGGAAAATCACCTCAAAAATCCCGTTTCTTGACATTTTGGAAGCATGGCTTTGATTTTTCTACTACGAAAACAATCCCTTTATATTAAAAATGTGTACTTTTGTCGCACAAATACAAACTTTATAATAACATTTGAACTATGCACAACGAAATTGACTGGGCTAACCTTACCTTTGGCTATATGCCAACGGACTACAACGTACGTTGCTACTACCGCAACGGCAAATGGGGCGAAATCGAAGTAAGCAGCTCCGACACAATTAACATTCACATGGCTGCTACAGCGCTTCACTATGGTCAGGAAGCCTTTGAAGGCTTAAAGGCGTTCAACTGCCCCGATGGCAAGGTGCGCGTATTCCGTTTGGAAGAAAATGCAGCACGCCTTCAGAGCACTTGTCGCGGTATCATGATGCCCGAACTCCCCACTGAACTCTTTGAAGCGATGGTGAAGAAGGTGGTGCGCCTCAACGAGCGCTTCCTTCCCCCTTACGAAAGCGGCGCAGCGCTTTATATCCGTCCGCTCCTCATTGGTACTGGCGCTCAGGTGGGTGTACGTCCTGCAGATGAATACCTCTTTATGATTTTTGTAACTCCCGTAGGTCCTTACTTCAAGGGTGGTTTCAACACTACGAACTACGTGATTGTTCGCGAGTACGACCGCGCAGCTCCTCACGGTACAGGTACGTTCAAGGTGGGTGGCAACTACGCTGCAAGCCTTCGTGCCAACAAGCGTGCCCACGACCTCGGTTACTCTTGCGAATTCTACCTCGACGCAAAGGAAAAGAAGTACATCGACGAGTGTGGCGCAGCCAACTTCTTCGGTATCAAGAACAATACGTACATCACTCCGAAGTCAAGTTCTATTCTCCCTTCTATCACCAACAAGAGCCTTCAGCAGTTAGCGCTCGACCTTGGTTTGCAGGTTGAATGCCGCCAGATTCCTGTCGAAGAATTGGCAGAAATGGAAGAAGCTGGTGCTTGCGGAACGGCAGCTGTTATCAGCCCCATCGGACGCATTGACGACTTGGAAGAAAACAAGAGCTACGTTATTGCGAAGGATGGCAAGCCCGGTCCTATCAGCCAGCAGCTTTACACGAAGTTGCGCAACATTCAGTATGGTATCGAACCCGATACTCACGGTTGGACAACCATTGTTGACTAAACAAGTGATTTTATAAGAATTGAGGAGCGTAAAGGAGCAATCCCGCACTTACGCTCCCCTATTTTTCGAGTTTATGTTGCCCTCAACGCAACCTTTTACCGAAATATACTCTACACCTTATGCGAAAATTTACGCACTTCCTCATGGGGGGCTTTTCCCTCCTCTTTGTAGTTGGCACAGCGCTGAGTAGCTGTGGCGATTCTGAGAAACTCAAGGAAAAAGAACGCGAAATTGAACAGTTGCGCCAGTTGGCGGAGTTGGACAAGCGCGAAATGGAAAACCAATATGCTGAATTTGCCGTTCAGTATGCCGAATTGAAGAAGACGGTTCAGAACGACTCCCTCGCCAACCTGCTTGAAATCGAGCAGCGTCGCGCTGAAAAGTTGCTCAAGGAGTTGAAGGACGTCAAGGCTACCAGCTCGGCAGAAATCTTGCGCCTCAAAAAGGAATTGGCTACGGTGCGTGCCGTGCTTAAAGACTATATCCGTCAGGTTGACTCCCTCCAGCGCCTCAATATTACCTTGGCAAGCGAACGCGACCAGGCACTTGCTGAAGCTGAACGTACCCGTAAGGAGAATACTGCCATTAGCGAAGTGCGCGCTCAGTTGGAAGAAAAGGTAGGTATCGCTGCGCAACTCAATGCTACGGGTATTTCTATCACGCCCTTGAAGAAAAACGGCAAGACTGCCAAGCGCTGTAAGGACATCAAGACCTTCTCGGTAGATTTCACCGTTACCCGCAACGTTACTGCCGAAACGGGCAACCGCATGGCGTATGTGCGCTTGATGAAGCCCAACAACCAGCTGGTAAATCCCGCAGGACAATTCGCTTATGAGGACCGCAACATTGACTACTCAGCGGCTAAAGCCATTGAATACGACGGACAGGAACGCAAGCTCCAAGTATATGTGCCCGTTCAGGAATATCTCACTCCTGGTACCTATCATGCCTACATCTTCATTGATGGACAAATGATTGGTTCGGGTTCGCTTGAAATCAAGAAGTAGCAATGCTCCCAAAAGACCCCATGATTCTTTTCAGTTACATCAATATGAAACTGAGAGACCAATATCCTTCGCTCGACGAACTCTGCCGGGCGGAGGATATTGACCATAATTGGTTAATCGCCCAATTAGCTGCCGTGGGATTTGAATATTCCGCTGAGCACAACAAGTTTTGGTAACGCCACAAGCGCTTCACGCTCCCGATATAGAGGGCAACACGCTGCGTAGTCCCTTTAAGTAAACAACTATTGATGTCCAGTAAATACAATAACTACTTGCTTGTTTGACCGTTGTACTCATACAAGTCCTTAATAGATATTCAACCGAAAGAATATAGGTTTTCTATGTTTAAGAGAACACGAATTTCACGAATTTCACGAATCCATGCGTGATGAATATTTCTTAATCAGAGGCGAATTCCACGAATTTTTACCATCCGGAGGGTATTCGTGAAATTCGTATGCGATAAGCAAGGTGACACCCCGTAAGGATTGACTAACGCGACCTTAAGTTCGTGTTATTCGTGAAATTCGTGTTCTCTAAAATAAAGAGATAATTTTACCAGACAGTAATAGTAAACAACACATCACTCTTCTCGACGCCCCACCCCATCATGCACGCTGAAATCATCCGCCACCTGACGCTTCCCAAGCGTTATCCGCTCACGACGCTCTGCATCGTGCTCATTTTCGTGCTCTGTTTCTGCCACCCCTCGGCAATTCCCCTTAAACTGCCCTCTGTAATCGGGCTTGACAAGATTGCCCACTTCGTTATGTACGCAGGAACTTGTAGCGTCATGTGGACAGAATACCTGCGCAAGCACCAGCGCATCAATTACTGGCGCATGTTGCTCCTTGCGGTCGTTGCTCCCATCCTGATGAGCGGGATGATTGAAATTATTCAGGGCATAAAGACGAATTACCGCGGAGCCGACATCTACGACTTCTATGCCAATAGTTTTGGGGTGCTCATGTCACTACTCATTCCCTACGGATGGTGGCTCAAGCAAAAGTTTGGCACAACGGCTCAGGAGAAAGCCGCGAAATAAGCCTTTCTTCCCCACCTCAATTCGCCCCTACATCCCTTTTACTCCATAAGTCTCTCAATAGTATCCCTAATGCTCACCCTTCGCATCTCTCCCACTACGCTTTCTGCCGCTTGCCTTGAAATGGGCAAGCCCTTTGCGTTTTCTCCCGTGCCCCTACAATCCCACCGCTCCCTCATTACGAACTTACGTGAGGCTGTTACGACACTTCCCATCCTGACTGAGCGTGGCAACGGGAAGGTGCAGGTGCTCGTTGTGGGAAGTGTAACGCCCATCCCTTTGGCAGACTTTCAGGAGGAGGATTGCGACGCATTTTACAACTACTGCTTTAAGCCCAACGTGCCCCACCGCGTGTTTTACGACGTGATACCTACAGCAAACCTCATGCTCGTCTTCGGACTTCCCAAGACTACGTGTAGCGCTATCGAAGAAGCCTTCGGGGAGGTACATTACGAGGCGGCGCTCACGCCTGTGCTGAAGCAATTTGTGCAGAAATCTTCCCTCTCTACGGAGGTGCAGCTGTACATCTACGCTCACGAGAAGACCATTGACACGGTGCTGATTGACAACGGCAGGTTGCTGATGATTAACTCCTATGAAGTGCATGCCACGTCGGACGCTGCCTACTATGCCTTCAACCTGCTCAAGCAGCATGGCCTGTCGCCCGAAACTACCCACATTGCCGTAGCGGGCACTCCCGACTTGCGCAATCCGCTCATCACCGAACTCGGTAAATTTGCGCCACGCACAGTCCCCATCCTCCCCTCTATTGACTTCAAGCACCACGAAATTGCCTCTACCGAGGGGATGAGCTACGACCTCATCGCCTTCCTGCTCGGCAGAAAGAAATAAGCCCACTCATACTTCATCCCTATGCGCATCATTACTGGTATTTATAAGGGGAAACACTTTGAAATTCCCCGCACGTTCAAGGCACGCCCTACCACGGACTTTGCCAAGGAAAACCTCTTCAACGTGCTCCGCGCCTACGTGGACTTTGAAGACCTCAAAGCCCTTGACCTCTTCGGAGGCACGGGAAGCATCACGCTGGAACTCCTCTCACGCGGTTGTCCTCACGTCACTACGGTGGAAAAGGACCGCAAACACTATGCCTTCATCCTTGAATGTATCAAATCGCTCAAGACACCTGCAGCACATCCCCTCTGTGGCGATGCCCTACGCTTTATTGAGCGCAGCAAGGAGCACTTTGACTTTATCTTTGCCGACCCTCCCTATGCGCTCCCTGAGCTTGGCGAACTCCCCGACCGCATTATGAACAGCCAACTCGTCACGGAGGACACCCTCGTCGTCTTAGAACACGGCAAGAACTTTGATTTCTCTAACCGTCCCGACTTCTTAGAACATCGCGCCTATGGCAGTGTAAACTTCTCCTTCTTCCGCAAGCGACAAGAGGAAGCTGAAGCATAAGTTTCCCTATTACATTCTCCCCCTTCGGAGTTACGAAAAACAAATCGGCACTTAAACCAAACAACTCGGCGCATAGTTTGATTTAAGTTCCGATTTGTTTTTGGCATTAGGGAGTCCCAAGAAGCAAAAGCCGATTAAGGGGACCTCAACTTACTCACGCTACAAAAAGAATTACTGCTGTCTACTAAACTCTTGAGGAGTAACGGGCTGAAAGCCCAATAAGCATCCAGCCCAGGGCAGCGCCCTGGGGCTATGGACGTTTGGGGTTATGCTCTGAAGGGACAAAAGCATAGTAGTTCAGACCTATATAATTGCTTTTGCCCATTCAGGGCGCATACCTCGACTGCAACAACACCCAGAGCGCTGCCCTGGGCTAATGGATTTATCCCCTTTCAGGGGAAATCTGCTAACTGAGAGGCTATGACGATTCGAACAACTTTAGTTTCTGAGAGCTTTAGATGTATGCCGGACAGCAATTAAAAAGAATTATTGGTGTCTGGTAAATTTTATCTCTTTATTTTAGAGAACACGAATTTCACGAATTTCACGAATCCTTGCGGGGTGTTATCTTTGCTTATCGCATACGAATTGCACGAATACCATCCGGATGGCATTCGTGTTATTCGCCTCTGATTAAGAAATATTAATCCCGCATGGTGATTCGTGAAATTCGTGAGATTCGTGTTCTCTTAAACATAGAAATTCTGTATTCTTTCGGTTGAATCTCTATAAGGGGCTTGTATGAGTTCAACAACCCATCAAACAAAGAGTTATCTGTATTTACAGGACACCAATAAAAAGAATGCCGGTTGAGCAATCATCATTGCTCAACCGGCATACGTTTATTTAAGGTATGTTCATTAGTCCTCAGCATTCGTCCAGTTATCAGAGCTCCAAGGACTCTTATAACGGTCGGTGTACATGCCGCCACCTGAAGTATCAGGGTCGTACTTGACATTAGGCAAACTTGATGCGATAAGGTGCTCACAATCGAGCGTTGCGACCTTCATTCGAGGCGCTTGATATGTTTTTTTCATAGTAGATTTCGGTTGCTGCGCCCAAACCTCGAAGCAAACTCAGAGGTTTGGCACGCAAGGTTAGTTCTTTGTGTTTACTTTACAAATACTTTCTTACCAGAAGCCGTTACGTAAACGCCACGAGTGGGATTAAGCACGCGACGACCGCTGAGATCGTAATATGTAGTAGGAGCAGTTTCAAGCGTTGCAGCATCAATGTCTGTAGTTGTGCCATCAGCAAAGCGGAAACGGATTGTGCCGAGCGTAGAAGGAATGGGAAGGTAACCCTTGAAGCCCTTAATGTACGTTCCATTGTAGCGATAGAAGCCCATCTCACCGTTAATCATCTGCAACGTACAGATATTTTCAGGAGCTTCCTCTGTAAAGTAAGAACCTGCAAAGTCGTTTTCCTGTGCATCAATCGTAGTTTCAGCAATAACTTCAAGATTTACAATCTTTGAGTCAGAACCAGGCACCGATTCGATTGCTGATGCTTCCGCCTTAATCATTACGGCTGTACCTGCGGGGATAAGTCCGTCGGGATATGACTTAAGGTCTACAAAGCCCTCAGCTTCATTGATAACACCCGCATACGCCTTCACACCTTCGGGGCAGCGTACTGCTGTAGGAGTATAAAGTGTAGCAAATCCATCGGGACTAACAACTATAGGAAGTTCTGTGATTTCTTCAAGAACCCAATCAAATTGCTTCTTCTTAAGTCCTGCGGGACGATTCTCAATGCTACGACCTTCAACGTAAGTCTTATCTATCGCGCAAAGATACATTTGCACATCATTCGCATCCTTACCGAAACTAATGGTATAAGTTTCTTCTGCATCACCAATGCCAAACTGGGCAATGTAACCTTCTGTTGTTCCAATAGACAACAATGTTTGGCCATCACCGATGAAGTTGGTAAACAACTGACCTGTTGAGAAAGAATGCAAGTAACCGTTCT
>JAZORE010000036.1:0-28973 GCA_045656425.1 Alloprevotella sp. | reverse complement strand
GTCCAAAGCCTTGGCAATGTCTGCAGAATAACCAGTAGGTATAAGTTTGTCAAAGTTCAGTTTAATGGCGGGATAACTTGCGCCCAAACCAGCCTGACGTGTGAGTGTGATAGCACCCTTACTGCTCAACACATGACCATCATCGTAAGTATGCAATGCCATCTGAACCGCATTGTCAGCATAGTTGCTACCATCAAAGAACATGTGGATACCGTCGGTCGCACGAGGGCAGTTGGGGCAGTTTACACCAGTAGCCTTGATGATAAGCGCACGATGGAAGAAGTTAGAAGACGCGGGGTTTGCATCGGCAAGAATAGCGGGTACATCACTTACTGCTGTGATGTTAAGAAGGGCGTCTGACTTAGTATTTTCCAAACCATAAGAAGCCCAAAACTGATAAACACCTGTTGCTTCAGGAGTAAACTTGGCATCAACAAGCTTCTTGCTGTTGCTGCCTTCAATTACATACACAGAAGCGTCCGATGTAACGTCTTGACCATTGTTGTAGACTGCAAACTTGATTACTGAAGGTTCTGCATCTTCGGAAACTTCTAAGAAGTGGTGGGTAGCCGCAAGGGTCAAACCTGAGTTTGAAGTCGCACGGTTCACAAATTCCTCTGCGGGAGCCGCAGGAGGTGTAGTACCTCCGTCATCACTGCTGCTACAAGCCGTAAATCCAGCAACAAGAGCAAACATTGTTGCTACTGTAAAAAACTTTTTCATAATAATATCTTTTTTGATTATTTATAGGTTACAGGCAAAACAAACCAATAGGCTAACGGTGCGCAATGCATCATTAACCTATTGGATTGAATATACTTAAGAATTACTTACGATTCTTTTCGAAGTTAGCCTTAACGTCGAATACCTTACCTTCTACGCGGTTGAGCTTAGGACGTGCCTGAAGCTTAGCAGTACGCTTAGCAGGAGCAGTAAACTTCACAGCAACACCTTCGCCTGAGCCATATACCGCTCTGCTTGACTTGATAACGTCAGCAACAGAGAAGTGCTTAGCTGCAACAGGGCTTTCAGCATCTTCGAGCGTACCGCGAGTGTAAACGAGTTCCTTGTATGTTACGTTCTGAGGATAAGCGTAACCGTAGTTGTACTGAACAGTACCGGGGTAGTAGAGGACACCTTCGAATTCTACGGGGTGAACTGTCAATGTGTTCTTGTCTTCAGAAATTGTTACGGGGAATTCGCAAGCGAGCAAGTACTGATTAGCTGTACCGTTCTTGCCGATACCTACCATGTAGTAAGCACCATCGAAGCTTTCCATGGGAGGAAGTGCATTCATGTCAGACTTCAACACGATTGTGTTAGCATCCTTAACTTCAAAGAATACCTTAGGACCAAAGTCGTAGAAGAGTTCGTAGTTGTCGTACGCAGAGTAGTATTCAGAAGTGAAGAGATCCCAAGGAGTGAATACGTTCTGAGCATCAGCCTTAGTGTAATAACCACAGGGGAAGTTCACACCCACAAGCTGGTTCTGGCTTGCGTACTTTTCCTTATGGTAAGCCGCAACAGCCTTGTATTCTTCGAAGAGTGTCTTCACGCGTGATTCGTTACCACCGAGCGCACCCAATACAAAGTCGTAAGAAGCGTCGCCCTTCCATTCTGCAAATGAAGCAGGACCGAAGTCAGGGTTTGTAGTGATTACTGAGTTGAACTGACGGTACTTCTGAGTCTTGTCAGAGTTTTCAGAACTCAAGTAGCTCTGAGTGTCCCAGTAGTTCAATACCCAGTTGCCTTCGAGGTCAGCGTAGAGTGAAGATTCTACCTTAGTCTTTGCGGGAAGACCTGCAGCCTTAGAGTCTGCCCAAACTGCTTCACCAGACTTTTCGTCAGCGTTATAAGCAACTACAGCAACGCGAGTAGCAACGTCTTCGTATGAAGTGTAGAAGAATTCATAACCTGCGTCAGAATTTACTTGAGCAAGTTCTTCTTCTGTAAAGCTCTGACCGTACATTTCAACCATGTCATTGTAAGAATAACCTGAGTTGAGTTCGGGGATCCAGTCCTTTACGTAGTTAGCGATGTACTTTATAGCAACAGCGTCCTTAGTAGTACACTTAACGTTGAAGTAAACCTTGTCGTGAGTGTTCTTTTCCTCAACGCCTGTAACTTCCAATACGGGAAGGGGGAGAGTAGATTCCTGGGGTGAGAATGTTTCGTGGTAGAAGCTCTGAACAGCACCGTTTTCTTCGAAGAGACCAGTTACCATCATGTGGTAGTTTGCACCTACAGTGAGGCCAGACATCACGAATTCGTTACCACCAGCCATGGGTTCACCATAGTTCAATACATAAGCCTGCATACCTTCTGCGCCTACGAAGCTTTCAAGCATTGCATAGTCTTCGTCAGCCAAGGGAAGTACGTGGTAGCTCAAGCAGTTTTCAGAGGGAACCATTTCAAAGTAAGCTGTACGCTCTGTGAGCTTCTTAAGTGTTACTTCTACGCCTTCGCCTTCAGCGGGGAGCGCTGCGGGATTCGTCCAGAAGCACTGCTTTGCATATTCGCGTGTGAATGTAACGCCTTCGTCAGTACATGTTTCTGTGTAGTCACCGAGGTTCATGCCTGCACGTGCGCTCATAACGCCCATGTCGTCATCCAACCAGTCGTCGCCGCCACCGTTACCACCTGTGAATTCGTAGTAGGGCATCCAACGCCATGTTTCGGGCCATACATTGGGAACTTGACCCCAATAAGCTGCAGAGATCAACATTACGTATGCAGAACCAGGCTTAATAGTATAAGTCATGTCGCCCAATACTGTGCCATCCCAGTCAGTTTCTGTGTACCAGAAGTCACCATCCTTGATTTCAATTGTCTGAGGACCCTTGTAGTTTACGCAACCTACGCTTTCAAGGAAGCCCGCGTCAGACTGACCGAAGTACATCTTCATCTGTTCGTAAGTATCACGTTCACCGAGGAGGAGTACCCAGTCCTGATCAGCAGGCATATTCACGTGGAACTTCACAGAGAAGGGAGATGTGCTGATCATCGTGAGAAGCTTCTCGTAAGCAGCAGTAGTTACGTTGTGAGTTTCGAGAAGGAATGTCTTTTCAACAGTCTTCATTGCGAAGTAAACAACGTAATCGCTTGCGCCTTCAAGACCTTCTACTTCGATAACGTTTTCACCATCTACCATGGGGAACGTCTGTTCAGCTTCTGCGAAAATAACTTCAGCTTCGGGGGCAGTAGCAGCGCGATTTTCTGCGTTAGCTTCTACCTTTACAGCCTTATAAGCAAGTTCTGTAACACCTGTAGTGTTGAACTTAAATTTAGCAGTAGTAGTTGTGATACCGCCATCAGTTTCAGAGGGAACTGTAACTGAAGAAGTGGGGCCAGCGGGATCATCATCACTACAGCTTGTGAAGCCTGCACTCAAAGTTACGAGTGCTACGACCATCAATGACCAAAACTTTTTCATAATGATTAAGCATTGAGTGCTCCTCCTCACTAAGTTGTGCTACGATAGCTGAGAGGGGCGATTCTTAGTTTTTTGTGTTTTGTAAGTGCACTTACTTACTCTAATTGTTAATAGTGGATGTTTGGTGATTGTTGAAAAACGGGGAACGTGCTGTAACACAACAAGTAAAATCGCTTCCAAGCAGGTAGCCCGTTTCAAAACAGCGGCAAAATTATATATTTTTTTTGAACTTCCAACGACTGAGCCAAAAAAAATAAAGAAATTTTGACATTTTGACTTGACAAAATGCAATGTACTATTCGTTTTGTCTGAAAGTAGGGGGATTTTGCAGCGTTCGACAACGATTTATAACGTTATTTTGTTCAGAAGGTAGGCTCAGTTGTTCCTTTTGTCGGAAGCCCTTAAAACAAATTGGGAGTTAAATCAAACTAATCGGTACTTATTTTCATTTAACTCCCAATTTGTTTTTCTAAAATCCCATCTCGTTTTGAGCATCCCCAATAGGGGTGTCAGAATGCGGCTTCATGGGACAGATTTTTGTAGATAAATCGTTAAGGTTGGGGAGTATGGCGTTTCTGTATGCATGAGTGGGGCACTCTTTACGTAAAAAACAGTTAAATTTCGGTTATTTCAACATTCTTTATATATATAGTATGTGTGAAAATCCACCGAAATTTTGTAATTTTGCGTCCGTTATAAAAAAATTACTATGCAACTACCCTTTCTTTCCGCCGAAGAGGCGGCTGCATACATCCAAAATGGCGATATCTTGGGCATCGGGGGCTTTGGTCCTGCGGGTTCTCCCAAGATGATCCCTCCTGCTATTGCGAAGCGCGCGATTGCCGAGCACGAAGCGGGTCGCCCGTTCAAGGTGGATGTGATTACTGGGGCTTCCATCGGTGCCAGTTGTGATGGAGTCCTGACTCAGGCGGATGCGATTGACCGCCGTATGCCCTTTAGTGTGAATACCGACCTGCGTCGCGCGTTCAATTCGGGCAAGGTGCGCTATACCGACCTCAACCTTTCGGATAATGCTACCCACTTGCGACAAGGCATGACGGGACCCATTACTTGGGGCATCATAGAAGTCATCGACGTTCAGAAAATCTGCGGTAAGATTCGCGTATATCCCACTGCGGGGATTGGTATTGCCCCCACCGTGTGCCGATTGGCAGAGAAGGGCGTGTTCATTGAGTGGAACATGTGGCACTCCTCCAGTCTCATCGGATTACACGACATCTACGAGATTGAAGACCCCTGGAACCGTCGCACGGTAGGTATTAACACGATTACCGACCGCATCGGGAAACCCTATATCGAGATTGAGGAGTCAAAAATTAAGGGCATTATCCGTTGTAATACGCCTGACGAGTCGCGTACGATGCTCCCCGGTAGTCAAGAGACGGACATTATTGGTAAAAACGTGGCAGACTTCCTCGTTTGGAACATGCAAAAAGGCTATATTTTCCGTGATAAGCTCATTATGCAGTCGGGCGTAGGTTCGGGAGCCAATGCCGTGCTTGGTGCGTTGGGAGAATGCAAGGAAGTTCCCAACTTCAGCATTTATACTGAAGTGTTCCAGGAAGAACCCATGCGCTTGCTCCTCGAAGAGCGCGTTACGGAGGCTTCTACGGGCGCTTTAACCATCGGTCCTGAGAAGTTGAAGGAGCTTACCAGCAATATCCAGTACTTCCGCGACCGCTTGATTATCCGTCCCTCCGAAATTTCCAACTGTCCTGAGATTATCGCACGCCTTGGAATCTGTGCGCTCAACACGGCTATTGAAGTAGATATTTATGGTCACGTAAATTCTACCAAAATCTGCGGTAGCAAGATGATGAACGGCGTGGGCGGTTCGTGCGACTACACGTGCAACTCTATGCTCTCCACCTTTACTTGCACCTCTACGCAAAAGGGTGGTACGATTTCCAGTATCGTTCCCTTCTGCTCTCATATTGACCATACGGAGCACTATGTGGATGCCATTGTGACGGAATACGGTGTGGCAGACTTGCGTAACAAGTGTGCTACCGAGAAGGCTGAAGCCCTTATCGCCATAGCTCACCCCGATTATCGCCCCTTGCTGCGCGACTACATGCGTTTGGCACAGCGTAACGGCGGACATACGCCTCACATGCTCACTGCGGCTTTCGCTATGCACGACACGTATATGCGTAAGGGCGACATGCGCCTCACGGATTGGAGCGAATATATTAAATAATGGAATACAATTTGTAGAGTACAGCTGACGGAGTACAGAGTACGACTATCTTGCGGATCGACTTTGGAGACCTTAAAGACTTCAGAGGCTTTAGAGTCCCTCTCTCCCCCTTACAACCTCATAACTTCAAAACTCATAACCTCACAACAAAATATGAAGATTAAATCATTCTTTGTCCTTGCCCTTGCGGCAGGTTCACTTGCTTCTTGTAGCAAGATGGGTGCGCTTTCAGCCGACAATTTCACTATTGTCCCCTCACCTCTTGAAGCGGTATCCAATCAAGTTCCTGTAACTATCAATGGCCGCTTCCCTGAAAAGTACATGAAGAAGAAGGCTCTTGTAACGGTAACTCCCGTGCTCCGCTATGCGGGTGGTGAAGTGCTCGGAGCGCCTGCGACCTTCCAGGGAGAAAAAGTTATTGGCAACAATCAGGAAATTTCTTACCGCCTTGGTGGTAACTACGTGATGCGTGCGTCATTCCCCTACGTTGAAGATATGCTCCAGAGCGAACTTTACCTCGCTTTCGACGCTCGTAAGGGTAAGAAGACCTATAGTGTGCCCGACGTACTCGTAGCTAAGGGTGTCGTTTCTACTTCTGCGCTCCTCCAGCGCACAGTTGCTGAAACTCAGGGCGCAGCTTCTGGCGATGCGTTCCAGTATATGGTAAACCAGTCGCAGAAGTCACAAATCAAGTACCTCATCAATCAGTCAAAGGTGCGCCTTAGTGAACTCAGCACACCTTCTATCAAGGAATTTGTGCAGGTGCTTCGTGCGATTAAGGAAGACCAGCGTTCGTTTGCGCTTGATGGCATCGAGGTAATGGCATACGCTTCTCCCGATGGTAAGCAGGAACTTAACGAACGTCTTGCTCGTGCGCGCCAGCTCTCATCTTCTAACTACATCTCTGATGAGTTGGAAAAGTTAGAACTCATCTCGCCCATTTCTACCCGCTATACAGCTGAAGACTGGGAAGGTTTCCAGGAACTTGTTTCGGCTTCTAACATTCAGGACAAGGAAATCATCCTCCGTGTGCTTTCTATGTACGAAGACCCCGAAGAACGTGAACGCCAAATCAAGAATATCTCTGCAGCTTACACAGAACTTATCGACGAAATCCTTCCCGAACTTCGTCGTGCGCGCATCACGTTGAACTACGTGCTCATCGGTCGTACCGACGACGAAATTCTCCAGCAACTTGAGGCTGATGCTACAAAGTTGAGCGTAGAAGAATTGCTTTACGTTGCTACTTTCGACGAAACAGCAAGCAAGCAGAAGGATATTTATCAGAAGACGGTTCAGCTCTATCCCAATGACTACCGTGCGTACAACAACCTTGCACTCGTAGCTCAGATGAACGGTAATTTGGCTGAGGCTAAGCAGTGGCTCCTCAAGGCTGCAGCGATTGAAGCTATGGCTCCCGAAGTAAATGCAAACCTTGCACTCGTTGCACTTGCTGAAAATGATGTTCAGGCTGCGGAAGCTTACCTCGGTCGTGCCTCTGAAGCAACTAATTACAACGACCTCCTCGCTGCACTTCAGGTAAGCAAGGGCAATTATGCCGCTGCTGCTGCAAATGCAAAGACAGGTAAGAGCAATACTGCCGCTCTCGCACTCCTTTTGAACAAGGATTATGCTACAGCCATCACCGTACTTACTACTATGCCCCGTAAGACAGCGATGACTGACTACCTCAAGGCCGTTTGCTACGCACGTCAGAACCGCCCCGACGCTGTTGTCAACTCACTTAGCGCTGCTTTTGCTAAGGATGCCTCACTCAGAGTGCGCGCAGCGAAGGATCTCGAATTTGCGAGATTTGTGAATCGTGCAGACTTCAAGGCATTGTTCTAAAAAGCCCGTTTCCTGCAACCTCATACCCAATTTACGGTGTGACCAACGGATTGCAGGGGGTATAACCCCCTAAAAATAGTCAGTGAAGCCCATCTTTTCAACAAGCAAGGCTTCACTGATTTTTTTATAACGGATTTCCTAAAAACAAATCGGCACTTAAATGAAATTAACTTGGAGTTAGTTGAAAATAAGTGCCGATTTGTTTTATTTTACTTGGGCGTAAACATTTTTTTACACTTTGCCTTCTCCCGTATAACAGAAAAGCGTATATTTGCCACGTAGACATGGTAAAAACGAACTAATTTCTGGTACTTTTAAGTACACATTGGATGAAAATACGTTGTTAGGAACCCTGTGCTATCAGATGTGCCTCTGCCTAACACATTGTAAATTGCCTCTATGTTGCGTACTCTTCAAATTTTGACCTTCGCAATAGTCCTTTTATGTCCATTGGCGCAATGTACGTGCCATGAGCAGCGGGCAGAGGTGGATTTGCCCATCTCCGAGTTTCGTGCGGGTGACGTATTGTTCCGCCGGGGAGAGGGATTTACCAGTGAAATTGTCGTATTCAACGACCCCGATGGGCAATATTCCCACGTAGGGATGATTGTGCAGAGCGATAGCGGACTTATCGCCGTTCATGCGCTTCCTGGGACGCATCCTACGCAAGCGGGTGAAGACCTTGTTCGCGCAGAGCGCTTAGAATCGTTTTTTGCTCCCGATAATGCCCTCTATGGCAAGGTGATGCGCCTGCCGTTAGACTCTATGCAGTGTGTAAGATTGAGCAAAATGGCGCTTCAAAAGGTGGCGCAACACACCGCGTTTGACCACGATTACGACCTGAAAGACACTACAAAACTTTATTGCACGGAACTTTTGCAGTTGCTGTACTCCCACGTGGGTATTGACCTTTCTGAAGGACGCATTACCAGCATCAGTTTTCCCGGAGTCAACGCAGACTTGATTATGCCCGCAGATGTGCATCATAATCCCCAGTTGACCACGATTTTCAGTTATTGAACCACTTTTTACTAACCTTAAATTTATAAAGTTATGAAGAAATTATTTTTTGCACTCGTATGCTTCGTTGCAACTTTTGCATTTGTATCATGTGGTGGTAGTTCAACTCCTGCAGATCAGGCAGCAGAATGGATTGAACTCGTAAAGGCTAAGGACTATAAAGCTTTCGTAGAAACGCTTAACCTTCAGGGTGAAACAGAAGAAGAAATTGAACAGGCAAAGCAGTTCTATCTTGGTATGTTTGAAGGAAAGGCTGAAAAGACAATCGCAAAGCATGGTGGCATTGAGTCTTACACTTTGGTAAGTGAAGAAGTTGCTGAAGACGGTAACTCTGCAAAGGTTGAGTATGAACTCACTTATGGCGACGGAACTAAGGACAAGACTAAGTTCAACATGGTTAAGATTGACGGTGAATGGAAGAATGAAATTAAGAAATAAGTAAAGATTAGTTATGAGGGGAGGTACCTGGGAAGGTGCCTCCCTTTTTTTGTTGAAAGGGCGCGGGTGAACGAAGGTGTGGCTTACACGATTCAAACAATAGTATATTCCGAGAGTTAGAGACCTTTACTGGACACTAATATTTGTGAAACCTACTATCCAGCTGGACTTTGTGCCTCGTGAATTGGAGGTAGCTAAAAATAGTTCCCTATTTCCAAAAACAAATTGCCGATTAAATCAAACAAACTGCCGATTAGTTTGATTTAATCGGCAGTTTGTTTTTACCCTCTCCAACATAATGCTACCGCAAAGCGATGTGGTTTCTTCACAGCGCTGTATTTATGAAACAAGGCGCAGCTTCGGGGAGAAACTGCGCCTTGAAATTTGTTATCAGCTCGTTTGCGGATTATTTTTGCAAGGTTGAGGGAAGCATGATAATCGTTGACGTGTTGGGCTTCTTGAGAAGCGTCTTGTTCACGAACTTCTGGATGTCCTTAGAGTTGAGACCGTTGATAAACTTCTCATAGTCCTTCTGACCATCCTTACCCCAGTTGATCTTATCCATGATGAGGTTTTGCCAGTAATAGTTGTCGCGTTGGTTGTCAGCGTACTGCTTGAGCTCAAACTTCTTAATCTTGTCAAGTTCTTCGTCGGTCACGCCCTTCTGAGCGATGTCCTGAATACCGATTTGCATGAGGAGGAGCACAGAGTCGCACTTTTCGGGAGTGAAGGGGCACACAATCTGAAGTGTGTACTCGTCGTCAATGCCATAAGAAAGGTCTGCCTGTGCCTGTACAGAGTAAGAAAGTCCGCCGTCTTCACGAATGCTCTTGAGGTAGCGCTGTGAAAGCACGTCACCAAAGGCGCTGATTGTAAGAGCGTCCTTGAGGGTGTACTTCTTCTCACCGTGCCAAACCTGAGCGAGGAATGCCTGGGGCGTTTCCATTTCGCGGAAGAAACGATTCTCAACTACGCCCTTGCGAGCGTCGATGCCGAGGTCTACATACTTTTCGCGCTTTGCAATACCGGGAAGTGAAGCCACGTAAGTCTCAACCATCAACTTGAGAGAGTCAACGTTGAACGCACCAGTCACGTAGAAGTTGAAGTCACCCGCAGAAGCGAAGCGTTCAGAGTAGATACGCTTAATTTCTTCGTAGCTCATCTTATCGAGGTCCTCAAGTGTGAAGGCGCGCTGGCGTTCTACACCGGGATAGAGTGTGCTTGAGATAGAGTCGCTCCAAGCCTTTTGGGGCAACTTAGAAGCATTCGCGAGCTGGAGACGCTGATAGTCCATGAAGTTCTTGTAAGCGTCGGGGTCATCAGCAGGCTTCTGGAAGCGGAGGTAGAGGAGTTCGAAAAGCGTGCGGAGGTCCTTGGGAGTAGCATTACCATTGACGTACTCCATCGTCTCGCCGAGTGAAACATTTGTGCTTACCTGCTTACCTGCGAGCTTCTTCTGAAGTTCAACTGAGGTGAAGTTGCCAAGACCTGTGCTGTTCATTACCTGACGAAGGATGCGTGCGTTCATAACGTCGGCTTCCTTCACCAAAGACATACCACCGAAGCTTGAAGCATTGACCAATACCTGAGCGTCGTTGAAATCCGTCTGACGGAAGAAGACATTTGCGCCGTTAGAAAGCGTCCACTTTGTATAGCCAAAGTCTGCCTTTTCTTCCTTCACGATGCTGCCCTTCGTGGGAAGCACGGGAACGAGAGGTTCATTCTTTACGTTGTCAACATAAGGCGCAAGGTCAGCATCAAGAGCCGCCTTTACCGCAGCCTTCATGGCATCAACGGTAGGAACTACGACATCGTCCTTTTCAGGATACATGGCGAAGAACACGAAGTTCGTATCGGTGCTTGCAGCAAGTTCCTTGACGAGCTGAGAGTACACTTCGAGGGGAAGCGCATCGGCAATCTGCTTGTAAACCTGGAATGTGGTAGCAATATCCATGGCAGGTTCGTTATCCAAGAAGTGACGCACGAACTGATTTACGTAAGTTTCGTTCTTCTGCTTGTCGCGGTTTTGATTCATGCGCTCGAGTGAGCTGATGATGTTCTCCTGCGCACGGAACTTTTCTGAACCTGTGAAGCCATGACGCACGGCGCGCTGTACTTCCTGCATTACTTCCTGAACCGCTTCGGCATCCTTGCCAGGCTTAGGCATAATGCCCACAGTGAAGGCGTTGACAGTCTTTGCAACAATCATGTTAGAGTAGTAAGCGCTGGCACCGATGAAGTTGCAAGTGGGCTTCTGCGCCATCTCTTCAAGACGCGCGTTAAGCATTGAGCAAACCATTGAAGTACCGAGGTCCATAACAACACCTACCTGTGTATTGCGCATTTCGAGGGGGAGAGGTTCGTGCTTGAAGTAGAGAGAGATGCTTGCACGGTTGAGTTCCTTATCCTTGTCAATGACATAGATCGCCTCGTTGTTGTTGGGCACGGGATAGAATTCGTAAGGCGCAGCGTTTTCGGGCATCTTAATCTTGCCAAATACGTCCTTCACCTTAGCTTCGAGTTCGTCCACATTTACGTCACCCACAATGATGATACCCTGAAGGTCGGGGCGGTACCACTTGTGGTAGTAGTCGCGAAGTTCCTTGTGTTCGAAATTTTCAACAACCTCCATCGTACCGATAGGAAGGCGATACGCATAGCGGCTGCCGGGCATGAGGAGGGGGAAAGCGCGTTCGTAGATACGCATTGCGCCAGAGTTGCGCATACGCCATTCTTCCTTGATCACACCACGCTCCTTGTCGATTTCTTCACCAGGAAGTGTAAGACCAGCTGCCCAGTCGTAGAGAATGTTGAACATACCCTCAACGTTTTCGGGCGTAACGGGCACGTCGCTGATGTTGTAAACCGTTTCGTCACACGCTGTGTAAGCGTTAAGGTTGTAGCCAAACTTCACACCGATGCTTTCGCAATACTTTACAAGGTCATCGCTGCCGGGGAAGTGCTCAGAACCGTTAAAACACATGTGTTCGAGGAAGTGAGCAAGGCCACGCTGGCTGTCTTCTTCCTGAACGGCACCCACCTTCTGCGCAATGTAGAAGTCGGCGAGGCCCTTCTGTTCCGCATTGTGGCGGATGTAGTAAGTCAGACCGTTTTCCAACTTACCGTAGCGCACTGCAGGGTCCAAGGGAAGCTCGGGCATCTGCTGCGCCATGCTGTTTGCCGAGAACATAGCGGCAAACAAAAGGCTGAAAAGCTTGAAAATGTTTTTCATTTCAAAGTTGTTTAGTTAAAATTGGTGTTCTATTTTCTGAAAATTTGGCGCAAAGGTACATATATTTATATAAAATAAGGACTGTCGCCCTGATTTTTAACAAAAATTCAAGAAACAACCCTGATTATGCGCTTCGTTTGCTTGAAATTTTGTATGTTTGCAAAAATTAGGGTAGTATGCAAAGCCGAAGTGTCAGTTTGTGGCAAAAGAGAAGCACTTTGGTGGCTGCGCATCCCTTTCTGTGGAATGAACTTTAGAGATGCCGCAAACGAATAAGGAGATAATTTGAATTAACTCGGAGTTAGTTGAAATTAAGTGCCGATTTGTTTTTCGTATCTTGGATTGCCGATTCCGTCTTGCAGTGTTCGGCTTCATATCCACGGTGTTAGAAGTACTAAAATCACTTGATAATTAACTACATCACTTAATAATAGCAACGGTATGTCAGTAACAGCACGCGTGGCGCAGATTCGCCATTGGCTCAACCTTGAAAATCTTGATGCCCTCATTATCCCTTCTACCGACCCCCACAACAGTGAATATACTCCAGCCCGCTGGAAGGTGCGTGAGTGGTCTACAGGGTTTAATGGCTCGGCGGGTACGGCGGTAATTACGAAGAATAATGCGGCGCTGTGGACGGATTCACGCTATTTCATTCAGGCTGCAAAGCAACTTGAAGATACGCCTTATGAACTGATGAAGGAGGGCGTTGAAGGCACGCCTACCATCATGGAATGGTTGGAAAATGAGTTGGAAGACGAAGCCACCGTTGTCTTTGTAGGTGAAATGGTCAGCATTTCGCAGTTTGAAGAGTGGGCATCAACGGAAAAGTTTACCCTTCAGGCGATTGAAGATCCCTTTGACTACCTTTGGCGCGAACGTCCCGCATTGACAAATGCGCCAATGCGCATCCATTATGAGCATTTGGCAGGTGAAAGCGTCACCAGCAAGTTGGAACGCATCCGCAAGGCTATCGACCTCTCGGAAGGCAATTACCTCATCATGAACGACCTTTCGGAAATCGCCTGGACGCTCAACTTGCGTGGTGCAGACGTGGAATATAATCCCGTGTTCCTTTCTTACCTCTTGGTGTACGATAAGGGAGCCATCCTCTTCGTAGACAAGCGCAAATTAACGCCCGAGGTCAACGAATACCTCCAAAAGACGGGCGTGAAGGTGCGCGATTATAGCGGTTTGAAGTATTTCATTGCCGACCACAACGACAATGGGCAATACTATATGTTCCCCCAGACCATCAGTTATGACATTGTACACTATGCTGAGCGTCTTGGCGTAGATTACGACGTCATAGAATGCCCCGTTGAGGCGATTCGTATGGTGAAAAACCCAGCAGAGCAAGAGGGGTTCCGCCGTGCGATGACGAATGACGGTGTGGCAATGGTAAAGTTCTTGCGTTGGTTGGATGAAAACGTGGCAAGCGGAACGATTACCGAACTCGCTGCGGAGGAAAAACTCAATGCCTTGCGCATGGAGCACCCTGAATTCCGCGGATTCTCCTTTGCTCCCATCTTGGGCTATGCGGCAAACGGCGCGATCGTTCACCGTGAAGCGACTCCCGAAGATAATAGTACGTTGCTCCCCAAGGGACTGCTCCTTTGCGATAGCGGTGCGCACTACCGTAGCGGTACGACTGACATTACGCGCACCATTGCCCTCGGACCTACGACTGCCGAAGAGCGTAAGGCATATACCCTTGTGTTAAAGGGAAATATTGCCCTCTCACGTTGTGTCTTCCCTGAAGGAACGACGGGGCTTCAGCTTGACCTCGCTGCGCGCTATGCGATGTGGCAGGAAGGATATGACTTCGGTCATGGTACGGGTCACGGCGTAGGAGCTCGCCTCTGCGTACATGAAGGTCCTCACCAAATTCGCAAGAATGTGCGTCCCTGCACGCTGGTGCCCTTCAAGGCGGGTATGACCATTACCAACGAACCGGGTATCTACGTGGAAGGTAAGTTTGGTATTCGCATCGAAAACCTCCTTATGGCGGTTGAAAAGGAAAAGACGCCCTACGGTCACTTCCTTCGTTTTGAAACACTTACGCTCTGTCCTATTGACGTGCGCCCCATTGAAATCAGCATGCTCAACGAGCAGGAAAAGACGTGGCTCAATGACTATCATGCCTACGTGCGCCATCAGTTGATGCCACTTCTTGAAGATGCTGCCGACCAAAAGTGGTTGGAAAAGGCTACGGCAAAGATTTAAGTAGCAGTCATTCTGTGTGCTATCCTCAAAATAAACACCTCAGGGTAAGCTCCTATCGCGACTTTCCCTGAGGTGTTGTTTTCTTAACAATAGTCTATCATTTCTATGAAACGAATTTCTTTATTTCTCGCCCTCATCGCTATGGTGCTCTGTATGAGTGCACAAAGTCTCTCTATTGGTAGTTACAACATCCGTTATGCCAATTCTAACGATGCGAAGAATGGTAATGCTTGGGATGAGCGTTGCTCCCGTATCGCCTCTTTGGTCAATTATGAGGCATGGGATGTCGTCGGGATGCAGGAAGTGCTTGACGCTCAGCTACAGGATTTGCGCCAAGAGCTGAAAGATTATGATTATGTGGGGGTAGGGCGCAACGATGGTGCAACGAAGGGTGAATATGCTCCGATATTCTATAAGAAAAGTCGCATCAAGTGTCATGAGCAAGGCACTTTCTGGCTTTCAGAAACCCCTGAGACAGTAGGTTCTAAGGGATGGGATGCCGCTTTGCCACGTATCTGCACCTGGGCATACTTAGAGGATAAAACTACGAAGTGGAAGTTTTGGGTGTTTAACCTGCATTTGGACCATGTTGGGCGAGAAGCGCGGGTGCAGAGCGCTCGCTTGGTTTTGCAAAAGATTTCAGAACTGTGTGGTGACGCTCCCTTTATCGTGACGGGCGATTTCAATGTCAATCAGCACAGTGATGTGTATGCAGAGCTGACCCGTTCTGAAAAATTGTTTGATACCTACCACCATGCGCGCCATCGCATGGCGGAGAATGGAACCGTCAATGGATTTGATGTGCAAAGGTATCATGATACGCGCATTGATCACATCTTTGTGTCCAAGCATTTCAACGTACATCGCTACGGTATTCTCACACCTTTCTATTGGGCAAAATCAACTGCCGATGCGTCCAATCAAGGTCACTATTTGCGCCATTATTCCGACCATTATCCCGTATCTTCCGTGCTTGAATTGCCTCGCCTTCGCGCTCCCCAAGATTGGGCGCAGTATGGCGTTTACGAGAAGGGAAATCAGGAGGTGAAGAAAGCCCGGGTAATCTTTATGGGCAACTCTATTACCAGTAATTGGTACCGTTTCCATAAAGAGTTTTTTGAACAACATGAAGGTTATCTTTGCCGTGGAATCAGCGGACAGGTTACGGCGCAGATGTTAGCGCGCTTCCGCTCCGATGTGATCAATTTGCGCCCCGACACGGTGGTTATCCTTGCTGGTACTAACGATATTGCTATGAATCAAGGCTATGTCTCTATTGAACATATCTTTGAGAACATCGTTTCAATGGCAGAACTCGCCGAACACAACGGCATAGAAGTCGTGTTATGCTCCGTCCTGCCCGCCGACCGTTACGGATGGTCGTGGGAAGTGGATTCGCAGCGTGTCATTCGCTCCATCCAGCAGCTGAATGCTATGCTTAAAGACTATGCCAAGAAGCAAGGGTTCCGCTATGCGGATTATTATTCCGAAATGGTGGACGAGCGCTTTGCCTTGAAAAAGGAATTTCAACAAGATGCCGTACATCCCAACCGTGAAGGGTACTTAGTGATGGAAAAGATAATCGGTGAGGTGCTGAAATCCAAGAAGAAAAGGAAATAATGTTGTATAGTAATGCCCCCAAAAGCCAAACTTTTGGGGGCATTACTATGATAAGTATTTATGTGGCAAGTCTTTGTTGAAAGATTCTCCGTAGACGTGTATGAAAGGGCTTTTTCTTATTGCTCACGCTTGTGTTTCCAGCGTTTGTGTGACCACAGCCAGTAAGAAGGTTGGCGGCGAATCATTTGTTCTAATTCGCGGGTACAGATTTCAGAGATTTGGAAATCGGGGAACGTCTTGGGTTCGTCCGTAATGGGCTTGAACGTACCGCAGTAGCGTCCGCGTGCTATGCGCTGAATGTCAAGGAAGAAAATAGATGCATTAACTTTTTTACCAATGCGCTCAGTGCCCGTAAAGATAGGGGTGTCTTGGTTGAGAAAGTCCATCCAAAGGTGGGTGTTCTCGGGACGTGGCGTTTGGTCGGCTACAAATCCGATCACACTTTTCTTGCCTTCAGCCTTGAGTCGCATGATTTCGCGCAGGGCGTCGTATTTGGAAATGCACTTTGCGCCATGGTGCTCACGCATTTCGATAAAGAGTTCGTCCATCGTCTTGTTCTTCAACGGGCGGTAGAGTTCGGCAAGTGTAGTGCGTGGATGCAACCAAAGGGGGAGGGAGGAAACCCATTCCCAGTTGCCAAAGTGTCCGAGATAGACAAATACAAAATCGTGTGTGTCAAGGGCACGGTCTACAGCCTCGCAGTTCTCAAACGTCATGTGGCGCTTCATCTCCTCAGGTTTGATGGTAAGAAGCTTCAATGACTCTACACCGTAGTCGCAGAGGAAGTGGTAGAAGCCGCGTTCAATCTCTGCAAGTTCCGCTTCGGACTTCTCAGGAAAAGAGTTCTGAAGATTCATCCGCACCACGCGGCGACGGTACTTCACAAGGTAGTAGAGCACTACAAATATGAAGTCAGAGAGGGCATAAAGCACCCCAAAGGGTAGACGTGAGAAGAGTCGAAATATGGATTTCTTCATAGTAATAAGCGGTTAGGGAGGGTTGCACGAACGGTGGGAGAAGGATGGTGTGGTGTCTCGTATAAATCAGTCTGTTAGTCTGTTGAAATCTCGCCACGCAGACTTTGATTCATCTTCTCCACAATTTCTTCGCGCGTAAAGCCGTGTCCGAGTAAGAACATCAGTTTGGTAATCATGCTTTCGGGAGTGGCATCGTATCCATTGAGTACGCCTGCTTCGAGGAGCTGAAGTGACGTTTCGTAAAGCCCCATTTCCACGCGCCCCTTAGAACATTGTGTGATATTGACCACAATCATGCCCTTCTCAGTCATACGCTTTAAGCGACTAACAAGCCATGGGCGTTGCGGAGCGTTACCTGCACCATACGTTTTGAGGATCACGGCTTTGAGACCCTTTACTTGCGATACGAGATCGGCAATCTCCTCGCGGATGCCAGGGAAGAGTGTCAGAAAGACGACGTTGTTGTCCAACAAATAATGTGCCTTAAAGGGTTTGTTAGGGTCGGGACGACGGATGAGGTGCGTTTCGTATTTGATATGAATCCCAGCTTTTGCCAAAGGAGGGAAATTGTAACTACGGAAGGCGTTGAAGCCCTCAGCGTTAATCTTTGTGGTGCGGTTGCCACGCATCAAAGCGCTTTGGAAGAAGATGCACACTTCTGGAACCATGGGCTCGCCCTGCGCATTGCGGGCTGCGGCGATTTCAATAGAGGTCAAAAGGTTTTCTTTGCCGTCTGTACGGAGCTTACCAATCGGTAATTGCGAACCCGTTACGATGACAGGTTTGCCAAGATTCTCAAGCATGAAACTAAGTGCCGAAGCCGTGTACGACATCGTATCGGTGCCGTGAAGCACCACGAAACCATCGTAACTATCATAGTTATCGCTAATCATCTTTGCGATCTTGACCCAATAGTGTGGCTCCATGTCCGAAGAATCAATGGGGGACTCAAACGTTATAGCATCAATAGTGAAGTTGAATCGCTTGAGTTCAGGAACATGATGGCGGAACTGGTCCATGTCAAAGTTTTCGAGCGCCCCAGTTTCGGGATTCTCAATCATACCAATGGTGCCGCCAGTGTAGATTATAAGTATTGATGTCATAAGTCGTTGAAATTCCCTGCAAAGTTAAGATTTTTTTAGAAATTAGGGGCTATAGATTGAATTTCACGACCTTTTTCTGCTTCAAGTATAAAATAATTTGTATTTTTGCCACAAACTACGGGTATAGTGTGCCCATACCTTAAAGGGATTTACCGAAAAATTAAAAATTTATTTATATGGAGAACAACAAACAACCTTTTGTTGAAGAGGAAAATGACATGCAGCTTGCAGACTTGCTGAAGATTTGCTACGTACACTTCAAGATGAATTGGGTGTGGTTCGTGGTTTCTGTGGTACTCTGTTTGATTGCGGGTTATGTTTACCTACAGCGTCAGGCACCTGTGTATCAAAGTCAGGCTGTGATGTTGATTGAAGACGCAGATCCTTCTGGAATGGGAGGTATGAACAGTCGTAGTCGTAACAACATGAACTCGTTGTTGGAACTCAACGGTATTAGTGTGGGTGATAACTTGAAGAACGAAATGTTCGTGTTGACTTCACGCCGTTTGATGCAACGTGTTGTAGATAGTTTGGACTTGAATGTAGAGTATTCTAAATCTCAGTCTTTGCATTCTGTGTCGCTCTATCGCAATACTCCTGTTGTGGCAGAATTCTCTGATAGCGTTCCTACAAATGTGAGCTTTGAAGTTAAAATCTTGGACGCTAACAGGTATCAGTTGAAGGACTTGAAAGTGGTTTACAAGGGTGTAAAGGAGCCTGTGGAATATGATACAAAGTACACGGGTGAGTTTGGCACACCTCTTGCAACTGCTGTTGGTGAGATTTGCCTGACTAAGCAGCAAAACTTTGAATCTCTTCAGGGTGAAGACGGTCAGTTTAAGGAATTTGAATTCAAGGTAAGCCGCTCTTCTGTACAAAGTGCTACGCTCAATTATCGTGCACGCCTTACTGCTACTGAGTATGACAAGGAAAGTTCACTCATTGTTCTTACTTGCCGTGACAACAATGTAGGTCGTGCAAACGATGTTATCAATGAAGTTTATATGGCGTATAAGCGCGATGCTGTTGAATATAAGAACCGTGTAGCGCAGAATACTGCAGACTTTATTGACAAGAGAATTGAACTCATCTCTAAGGAACTCAATACTGTGGAAGATTCTTACGAATCGTTCATGGAAAAGAACAACCTTGTAGACCTCAAGTTGGACGCAAGCAGCTATCTTACTGAAAATACGGCTGCTCGTAAGCAAATGCTTGAGTTGGAAACTGAACTTGCGGTAACAAAGTACCTCACAGACTATGTAGTTCAGAATTCAGGTAACGATCAGCCCATCCCTGTCCTTGGTGGCTTGGGTGCAGCTGGTACAGCGTTGACGGCTTCCATTACTGAGTATAACAAACTTGTGCTTGAACTCGTTCGCCGTTCTGAAAACTCTTCAATGGAAGCACCTCGTATGCGCGAAATTAGTCGCCGTATTGAAGCGCTTTACACTACTATCAAGGCTGGTTTGGAAAGTAACGTAAAGGCGATTGAGTTGAAGCTTGAAGATGCTCACCGCTTGCAGGCAAAGGTAAACAGACAGACAAATCAACTTCCTGAAAAGCAACGTCAGGCGATTGACATTGAGCGTCAGAAGGCATTGAAGGAAGCGCTTTATACTTACCTTTTGAATAAGCGTGAAGAAGTAGCACTCCAGTTGGCTATTGAAGAAGCTAACGTGCGCCTCGTTGAAGAACCTATGGGTACTGGCGGTCCTGTAAGTCCCCGTAGCTCTATGATTCTCTTCGTAAGTCTTGTTCTCGGTTTGCTCATTCCTGCTGCAGTCATCTTCATTAAGGAAATGTTCAACACTACAGTGCAGCGTCGTTACGATGTTGAAAAGGCTACGAATGTACCCATTGTGGGTGAACTTCCTGAGTGGGAAGGTTATCAGGATACACAGACTATTGCAGATGCTAAGCCCGACGATCCTGTTTCAGAATCATTCCGTGTATTGCGTCACCAGTTGGATTTCTTCCGCCACAACGCAAAGGTATTCGTAGTAACGTCAAGTACACCTCACCAGGGTAAGTCGTTCGTCTCAAAGAACCTCTCTACGGTGTTAGGTATGGCTTATAACAAGGATATGGAGTTTAATAAGGTACTTCTTATTGATGCCGACATCCGTAAGCGTTCTATCAGCCGTGCTCTTTCAAATACAAAGCGTAGAGGTTTGACTTCTTACCTCGTTGAAGAACCTGGCACTAAGAGTCTTGCTGAATACGTAGAAAAGGATACCATCTACAAGGGAGTAGACTTCTTGCCTGGTGGCATTATGCCTCCCAATCCTTCTGAATTGTTGATGTCAACACGTTTGGAAGAACTTATTGAGGAAGCTAAGCAGAAGTACGACTACATTATCATCGATACAACTCCGATGCTCTCTGTTGCCGACGCAAGTATCGTAGACCGTGTTGCTGATGTAACGCTCTTTGTAGTTCGTATGGGTGTAGAAGAAGTATCATTCCTCCCACAGCTTGATAAGTTGAACCGTGACAAGAAGTTGCGTAACATGGCGCTTGTGCTTAATGACATTGACTTGCGCAGAAGTTACGGCTACGGTTATGGTTATGGTTATTCTTACGGTTATGGTTATGGTTTTGACCACGATAAGAAGAAGAAAAAGGGACTCTTTGGTAAGAAGAAGTAACCTTATTCCTTAAGTATAAAAGGCAGGGCCGGATGCTGAGTGCACTCAAGGCTCTGCCTTTGTATGCAAAAAGAAAAAAGTTTTTATAGAATACATTTAACTAATAATAGCGTCACGATTTAAGATTATGATGACAGCAAAAGAAATACGCGAATCGTATAAGAAATTCTTTGAACAGCAGGGCCACCTCATCGTTCCCTCTGCTCCTATGGTCATTAAGGATGACCCCACACTTATGTTCACTAATGCTGGTATGAACCAGTTTAAGGATATTATTCTTGGTAACCGCGAACCCAAGTGCCGCCGTAAGGCAGACTCGCAGAAGTGTTTGCGCGTGAGCGGTAAGCACAACGACCTCGAAGAAGTGGGTCACGACACCTACCACCACACGATGTTTGAAATGCTCGGTAACTGGAGTTTTGGCGACTACTTCAAGAAGGAAGCCATCACTTGGGCTTACGAATATCTTGTGAATACACTTGGCATTGACTCCAAGAACCTTTACGTTACAGTCTTTGAAGGTGCTGAAGATGACGGACTCTCTCGCGACGATGAGGCTGCAGAAATCTGGTCAAAGTATTTCACTCCCGACCATATCATCAATGGTAACAAGAAGGACAACTTCTGGGAAATGGGTGATACAGGTCCTTGTGGTCCCTGTTCTGAAATTCATATCGACATCCGTCCTGAAGAAGAAAAGGCAAAGGTGCCTGGTGCTTCTCTCGTGAATAAGGACAATCCCCAGGTGATTGAAATCTGGAACCTCGTGTTCATGCAGTACAACCGCAAGGCGGACGGTTCGCTTGAAGGACTCCCCGCAAAGGTAATCGACACAGGTATGGGCTTCGAACGCCTTTGTATGGTCATGCAGGGTGTGCGTTCAAACTACGACACCGACGTGTTCCAGCCCATCATTAAGAGAATTGGCGAATACTCAGGTTTCACCTACGGCAAGGATGAAAAGGTGGACGTAGCTATGCGCGTTATCGCAGACCACCTCCGCACCATTTCGTTCTCAATTGCTGACGGTCAGTTGCCCTCAAATGCCAAAGCGGGCTATGTTATTCGTCGTATCCTCCGCCGCGCTGTGCGTTACGCTTACACCTTCCTCGGTCAGCGCGAAGCCTTCATGTACAAACTCCTGCCTACGCTTGTTGCTGAAATGGGAGATGTTTATCCCGAACTCACAGCTCAGGAAACCCTCATTTCTCGCGTGATGAAGGAAGAAGAAGAAAGCTTCCTCCGCACCCTTGCTACAGGTATCAACCTCCTCGAATCGCTCATCGCTGAAACGAAGAAGGCAGGTAGCACCGTGCTTGACGGCGAAAAGGCGTTCACCCTCTTCGATACTTACGGTTTCCCCCTCGACCTCACACAGCTCATCTGTGGCGAACAGGGTATCACAGTTGACGAAGCAAAGTTCGCGCAGAAGATGGAAGAACAGAAGCAACGCGCCCGCAATGCCGCCGCTGTTGAAACTGGCGACTGGGTGGTGCTTGCCGAAGGCGAAACAACCTTCAAGGGTTGGGACGTTACGGAACACACCTGCCACATCCTCCGCTACCGTGAGGTAGAGCAGAAGAAGCAGAAGTTCTACGAACTCGTGCTCGACACTACGCCCTTCTACGCAGAAATGGGTGGTCAGGTCGGAGATAAGGGTGTGCTTTGCAACGAGGCAGAAACCATCACCATTATCGACACGAAGCGCGAGAACAACCTTCCCATTCACATCACGAAGCAGCTCCCCAAGGATCCTTCGGCTGAATTTATGGCATGTGTAGACGTGGAAGCACGTCGTGCTTGTGAAGCCAACCACACGGCTACGCACCTCATCGACCAGGCCTTCCGTGAAGTGCTCGGCACGCACGTTGAGCAGAAGGGTTCGCTCGTTACGCCCGAATACCTCCGCTTCGACTTCTCACACTTCCAGAAGGTGACTCCCGAAGAACTCCGTGAAGTAGAGCGCATCGTGAACCGTCGCATCCGCGAGAATCTTCCCCTTCAGGACCACCGCGACGTGGCGATTGAAGACGCAAAGAAGCTCGGCGCTATCGCCCTCTTTGGCGAAAAGTATGGCGACCGTGTGCGTGTCGTTCAGTTTGGCGACAGCGTAGAGTTCTGTGGTGGTTGCCACGCAAAGAGCACAGGTTGCATCGGTCTCGTTCGCATCATCTCTGAAAGCAGTGTAGCAGCAGGTGTTCGCCGTATCGAAGCCATCACTGGTGCAGCGGCTGAAGAAAGCCTCTATGCGCAGCAGGATATGCTCAACGGCATCCGCCAGTTCCTCAACGCCAAGGACGTAGTTGCGGCGCTCAAGAAGACGCTTGACGAAAATGCCGACCTCCGCAAGCAGGTAGAAGCACAGATGAAGGAACGCCTCCTCCAAATCCGCGAAAAGCTCGTGGAAAAAGTTGAGCAGATGGGCGACGTCAAGGTGGTTAAGGCAGTAATGCCCACTATGGTAACGCCCGAAGGCGCGAAGGACCTCGCCTTCCAACTCTCAGGCATGATGCCCGACAATATGCTCTGCGTGCTCGGCACCAGCCACGAAGGTAAACCCCTCCTCACCGTGATGATATCTAAGAACCTCATTGCTGATAAGGGTCTCAATGCAGGCAACCTCGTTCGCGAAGCTGCAAAGCTCATCAAGGGCGGCGGCGGTGGCGCTCCCCACTTCGCTACTGCGGGTGGTAAGGACGTAGAAGGTCTCAATGCTGCCGTAGATAAGGTAGTAGAATTGGCTTTGGCATAAATCTCCGCAAAAGCAGTTTGAAACATATTGCCGTTTGGGTAAACCGTGAAGCGGCACAACGCATGTATCCACATCACTCGTAAAAAGGGTGATGTGGATTTTTTGTTCGTGTGCTCTTAGGCACTATCAGGGTGTTATTGACTTGCCCTGTTTTTGTATTCTATCCTCCCCATATCACAAACTTTAGTGAGCGCACCCGCCATTGCTCTTATAAAATACCAATTTTTGGCGATTGCCGCCCCTTTATTTTAGGCGTAATTTTGCATTCGATTTTCAAATGCAAAAACTATGACTCGCACGCGCACTTACGCCCTCCTTTTTCTGTTATTCATCAGCCTCCCCACGCTCCATGCTGCAATGCATGAGGAAGATTTGCTCACGATAGAGGCACTCCTTGCCGACACGTTGCCTCACCATGACACCCGTTTGAGCGAAGCGGTGGTTGTAGGCACGGGGATAAAAGCCCCAGCGCAAGTGGCGCTCAATGCCGTCTCCCTTGACCTTCGTCCTTTGAAGGGCACCACAAAATCCATTGCCGACGCTCTCACAAAAGTCCCGGGCGTTAAGTTGCGTGAAGGGGGAGGTGTGGGTTCCGACTTACAGTTGATGATTGACGGCTTTGGAAGTAAGCACGTTAAAATATTTGTTGACGGCGTCCCTCAGGAAGGCGTTGGAAGTTCGTTTGCCATCGGCAACATTCCCGCAGGATTTGCCGAGCGCATTGAAGTCTTTCGCGGCGTTGTGCCCGTAGGATTTGGGACAGACGCCCTGGGTGGAGTGGTAAACATCGTCACCGGCAAGCGCCCCAGGGGATGGCAACTCGACGCTTCCTATTCCTATGGTTCGTTCAACACACACCGCACACACGCCTCCTTTTCGCATTCCCTCGCGGGCGGATTTACGTATGAACTTACGGCATATCAGAATTATTCCGACAACGATTATAAGGTGGATGTGCCCGTTGAGGATTTTGAAACGGGACGCATTGACCGCATCAACCTGCAGCGCATGAAGCGCTTCAACGACACCTACCACAATGAGGCAGTAACTGCAAAAATAGGGTGGGTAGGGCGCCCCTGGGCAGACCGCCTGATGCTCGGATTGAGTTATGCGCAGGAGTATAAGGAGATACAAACGGGCGTGCGCCAAGAAACGGTTTACGGTAAGAAACACCGCCACGGTCGTTCCCTCATGCCTTCGTTGCAATGGCGGAAGCGCAACCTTTTTCTGGACCATCTTGACGCCTCGCTCACACTGAATTACAACAAGAACGAGCGCACGAATGTCGACACGGCACAGGTAAAGTATAACTGGCGGGGCGAAACCCATCCGCTCAATTCCCCAGGCGAGCAATCCCTGCTCCATTCACGCGCCGACAATCATAATTTGAACGGCACGGCAAAGGTGGACTACACCTTCCGTCGCACCCACACCTTTACCTTGAGTCATACTCTCAATGCTTTTGAGCGTTCCAACACTTCGCTACTTGCAAAGGTGGAGCAGCAGGATGCGATTAAGAAGCGCACCGCCAAACACATCTCGGGACTTTCCTATGTGTGGACACCCTCGCCGAAGTTGACGCTCTCGGCATTCGGTAAGTTTTATTCCGTACGTGTGCAAGGTCCAATCGCCGTAGATGCCAACGCCACGAGTTTTACAACGTCCGAACGCCGCCATCAGCACTGGGGCTACGGCGCGGCAGCGGCTTATACCCTTCCCCTGAAGGGATTGAGCGTGAAAGCCTCCTACGAAAAAGCGTTGCGCCTGCCTACGATTGAGGAACTCTTTGGTGATGAAGACTTGGAGCAGGGCGCCATCGGCATTCGTCCAGAATTAAGCCACAACTCCAACCTCTCATTTATCTATAATGTGCGCCAGCAGCGCCACGACTTGTTTGCCGAACTGGGTTTCATCGTTCGCGATACCCGCGATTACATCCAGCGCAACATCGTCTCGCTCTCGGGAGGGAAGCAAGCCGCTTCGTATGTCAATTATGGGAAAGTCATGACCAAGGGGATGAACCTCTCCCTGCGCTACCAGTATGCCGACCTCTTCAACGTGGGTGGGCACTTCACACAGATGGATGCACGCGACAATATGCGCACCATGATGGGCACCTCGGCGGAAAACCTGCTCTACAAAGACCGCATGCCCAACTTGCCCTACCAATTTGCCGACTTCGACGCGACAGTGCATTGGCAGAACTTCTGCGGAAAAGGCAACAAGTTGTCGCTGACCTACGAAGCGCAATACACACATGCCTTCAGTTATTACGCCTCGCGCATTGGGGCGAACAATAACGATTACATCGTTCCCACACAATGGGCACACCACGTAGCCCTCGCCCTTGCGCTCCGCGATGGGCGCTACAACCTGGCGCTGGAAAGTCGCAACCTCACCGACGCCCGCCTTTACGACAACTTTAGCCTCCAGAAACCCGGGCGCGCGGTCTATGCAAAACTTCGCATATTCCTGCAAGGTAAAAAGTAGTGGGAGACCCGCAAAACAAAGTCGGACTTAATTAAAACTATCTCGGACTTAATTTGAAATAAGTCGGACATATTTTCCAGCAACTCGGGAGGCACAAATTCCTCCTCCCACTTTTTACCTTCTAACACCCGTTAATCCAAAAACATGATGCACTTACAGTCTCTAAAATCGCTTTCAGCAGGCACCCTTTTGCTTGCGCTCACCATTTCTTGCACCAACGACGATTCCATGCCCCAGGCTCCCAACCCCGAACCTAACCCCGATGCTCCGCAAAGCACTTATGTCATTGCGACAACGGTAACAGGGTCAAACGGGTCGGTCCCCGTGTTGCTCACCTCTCAAACCCTCGACGAAGGACGCGTTTCTGCTCTTGGCAACGGACTTGTAAACGATGGCGCTTCGCAATGGGTGTTCCACTCCAACCGCTATTTGTATGCCCTTAACTACAACCAGGGAAATAATGCCACTACCCGTTCCTACATGCTCAATGATTGGGGACAAATTGAGGCACGCCCTGCGGAATATTCCACGCGTCGCTACACCACTCACGGCACTTTTAGGCGCTATGTCATGGCGTTTGCAACGGGTGACGGACCTACGGCTATGAACGATGAGAATGGATACACGCCCAAGGCATTCTTGGTGACGTATCTCGATACAGAGCGCGAAACTTACACTACGAACGACACCGAAAATACCGCCTACATTTCCGAAAACTTCTTGGGCAACGGTGAATACGTTACCTTGTCGGGAATAGAAGAGCGCGACGGCAAATTATTCACCGCTGCAGTGCCCATGGGACTCAGTCAGTATGGCACAAAGCGCGATGGTGGAAAATTTGTAAAGTATCCCGACCTCGTAAAGACCGAGGCTGGGGGCACCAATTCGAGTGCTTATAAAAAAGATGAACTTCAGTGGACACAATATCCCGATGAATGTTGGGTTGCTATCTTTGCTGATGAACACTTGCTGACCAAGAAACTCATTAAAGACGAACGCATTAGCTATGCCTGCGGACGCAACAAATCGCGTTACTATCAAATGATTTGGCGTGCCGAGAGTGGCGATATTTATGTCTTCTCGCCCTCCTACGCCAAGACTATGGCAGACGCACGTCAGCGTACCTCGCTCCCAGCTGGCGTTGTGCGCATCAAGAACGGCACGGAGGAATTCGACTCCGACTATTATGTCAACCTCGAAGCCCTTTCGGGCGGAAAATCTTTCATGAATAGTTGGCACGCTGGGGGAAACAATTTCCTACTTCTCATGTACGACCGCCCGTTAACCGAAAAGGGATTCATTGCAAATCAGTTAGCCCTATTTAATGCCGACACCCAAACGCTTACCTACGTAACGGGGCTTCCTGCCCCCGAAGAAATTACCAGTTTCGGCACGACAACTTACGTTGAAGGCAACAAAGTTTACGTTACAATTACCACCGCAACGGGTTATCCCGCAATTTATGCCATTGATCGTAACACCGCCGTTGCTACAAAGGGTTTGGAAGTCGAAGCTACCAATATTAACGGTGTAGGACGCCTGGAAGTTTCAAGGTAATCCGACCTGCCTCCGCCGCCTTCCTAAACCACAACACAACCCTCTGATTATGCCTTCTCAAAGACAGATAAAAAAACTTTTCAAGCAGGTTCACCTCTACCTATCCCTGCCTTTCGGCATCGTAATTTCGTTGATTTGCTTCAGCGGAGCGATGTTGGCGGTGGAGAAAGACTTTGCGCCAAGCGCCCAACGCCATTTGCAGTATGTAACTCCGACTCAGGAAGAATGCCTTCCGCTTGATGTATTGGTAAAACAAGTACAATCTACATTGCCCGACGATGTCAAAATCACGGGTGCCACCATTTTTGCCGACTCTCTGCGCTCCTACCAATTCTCCCTCTCAAAGCCCCGTAAGGCAAGCATATATGTAAATCCCTATACGGGAGAGGTGTTAGGAAGTCCGCAGCGCGCACCCTTCTTCGCCACCATGTTCAAACTGCACCGCTGGTTGCTCGGACCTGCTCGGACTGCCGACGGCGGCATCGGGTGGGGAAAACTCCTTGTCGGCACCAGCACGCTCCTCTTCCTGCTGATTCTCATCACGGGGCTCATCCTGTGGTGGCCAAAGTCCACCCGCGCCCTCCGTGCCAGCATGAAGATTCCCGTACGTCGCGGACTGCGCCCCTTCCTTCACGGTCTGCATATCTCGGGTGGCGCATTCGCGTTCGCCCTCCTGCTACTCATGGTGGCAACAGGGTTGACGTGGTCGTTCAAATGGTATAAAGACGGATTTTATGCCCTTTTCGGAGCAGCACCCATCACTGCGTCTGCCCACACCGTGCCTTCAGCGGAAAAGGGTGGGAAAGGTTCGCGACAGAAAGGCAAGGATTTCGCATGGCAACAGGGTTTGGAGCAGGTAAAGCAGGCTGCCCACGATTTCCAGCAGATTACCATGAAACCCCGTAGTGCTTCGGTGAAAAAGGATGCGTGGGGCAATGCACGTGCTACCGACCAATACACATTAGATGCCTCGGGAACAATTACAGAGGCGGTTCCCTACGAAGCCTCTCCCTATAATCGCAAATTAGGCGGATGGATTTTCACCCTCCACACCGGTTCCTTCGCAGGAGCATGGGGACGGTGGTTGTGGATGCTCGCCTCCTTGATCGGCGCCACCCTTCCCTTAACAGGTTATTACCTCTGGTGGAAGCGCAGGTTTAAGCGCCCAAAGATAACTCAATAGCATATGTGTGAGTGCAACATAAATAACGGATGAACTCAGTGTTCGTTTGAATGAAGCGCCGATAAAATTTTATTGCTGTCTGGTAAACGCCTCTAACTCTATGAATATAAAGATGTTTGAATGGTATAAGCCCCACAGCTTGGATGATTCCCCTGAAAGGGGATAAAGCCATTAGCCCAGGGCAACGCCCTGGGTGTTGTTGCAGTTGAGACTTACGCCCTG
>JAZORE010000035.1:0-30799 GCA_045656425.1 Alloprevotella sp. | reverse complement strand
CCATCCAGTCATTAGACTGCCCTGCGGGAGTATACATTGAGTGAGAAGTTGCGCAGGGATTGGAGTAGTCGTCGTCGGCGGCATGTATCCAGGGAATGTTGTTGGAGAAACTCCATGCTTGCATTTCGCTAACTGGGTTGTTCTGATCTCCGTCATAGAGCATGACATTATTCATGCCACTTTCAAAAGTTTCCCAATAGATATGTGTGTCGTCAGAGATTATTGTTCGTTCGTATGAACCATAGAATGTCGCTTCGGCCTCATTATTCGCGGAAAAACCTGCAGGGTCAGTGAGGGTATTCTCGGGAATGACGATGCGGTAGGTGTTGCCTTTGTAGAGGTAGAGGGTGCTGGTGGGGTAGACGAGCACCATATTGTAACTTTCTGGTGTTGCCCCGTGTTGCATGTTGAGTGAGGTGAAGGGTTCGGTTTCATCATTTCTGTAAACCAAAGCTTGTGCGTTTTCCTTTACCTTTACATCCGCATTAAAACTGAAGATTACAGGGTTTGTATTGATGTCAATATGTCCGATTGTACTCTTGTCGGAAGGTGTCACTTGAGTCATCTGAATCGGCGTGGTGCCAAGTCCTATATAGTTTAATGTAATCTTCTTGTTGACCTTTGAGGCATCGCCCTTAAGACTTATAGCTCCTTCTGGAATAACAATCGAATAACGCTTGTTGGCATCCAAAGTGGTGGTGCGGAATCCAATTTTTACGGTTTTCGAAGAAGTCATGTCAACTTCGAATTTTAATGAGTTGCGCACGAGATTTCCGTTTTCATCAATGAGAGCTATGGAGTTTGCGGCAACGAGAACATTGATATCACGCGTGAAGGTTAGAGAAAGTTCGGATAACTTTTGAATCTTCGCACCATTGTGAATTGATACACTGTATGAATCAAGAAGGTTCACCTTGCTGCATGCCTCAGCAAAGGTGATGGGGAGGGTGATTTGGTAATTCTCGTGTGAGATATATGCCATACCCGCCATCGTTTTGCAATCTGTAGAAATTCCGAGTGCAAGTCCTGTTGCGTCAAATCCTGTGTGGCGGTAGAAATCAATGTCATAATTCTGCTTAAGTACTTCCTCAATGCCGTACCAATAACCATCATTTAAGATATAGAGAGAGCGACTGGGGTTTACGGCAGGGGTTGCTGCATAGATTGTACCATTGTTGTCAACAATGACACATCCCTTATCTAAATCTTCGGGACGATTGAAATTTTCAAACGTTTGGGTTTCTACATTGTAGCGGAAGGGGTTACGTGCATCGGAGGTTGAATATACGACACCAGCAACCCACTTGCCGTTGGGACTAATAGTAATACCGTCAAGGGTGCGCACCGTATTGTCGCGAGCTGTAAATGTGCGCTGAAGGGCGTTGTAGTCAAATGCTATAGCATCCCATTTCTTGAGTGTTCTGTCATAAAGGAAATAAAGTACATCGCTGGGATAGCTGTAACTTACGCATCCTACGATATATCGTCCGTCTGCCGAGATGCCCGTAAGTCGTGTCATTGCCTGATATAGACCTGATAAGTCGCATGTGGGGAGCCCTTCAAGTGGGATGATGGTACCAGTAGTGATGTCCCACATTACAGGAACTTCGTCATAGCCCCCATTGGTGCATACCCCTACAGCATATTTGCCATCGGGGGTTACTGCTTCAAGGCGTCCGCCAAGGTTATTGTTAGCGAGGGGGAGGGTGCTCCATTTCTTGGTTGTAGCATTCCAATAGGCAGGTTTGCCATTATAGCAACCCGCTACTACCTTTGCGTCATCAGAAACATCATTTACGAAGCATTCGATGCCCGAATTTAATTCTGATTCTGAAAGTATTTCTTGAGTTGTATGGTTGGTGAAGTCAAGCAATTTGGGGAATGAATAGGCAGATGTCGCTTCACTAACACCATAAGCAACAGCCCATTTCCCATTGTCACTCATGCTATGAATAGTAGAGCCATCACTCAAATTGTATGACCACAACACGTCGGGGCGTTGCGCTTCGCCTAAAATGCTTCCAGCGAGCGAAAGCAGCAAGACTAAAGATGATTGAAGAAATTTCATTATTTAAGTTACTTTACAAGTGTTTTCTTACCATTGATGATGTAGATGCTGTGCTTTTTGGGGTGAATTACCTTCTTACCATCAAGGGTGTAAATTTGTTTGTATAATGATTGCGAAATAGATTCGATGCCCGTGGGGACTTCATAACCGTTTGTTACAAAAGTAGCTGTAATATATGCTGCATGGTCCATTCCATCGGGGAAATTCTCTACGTTCAAATAGAACTTTACTTGCGAGTTGGCATCTCTTGAGAACGAAGGAGTGGGGATGATGATGTAGTGTGCTGCCTCATCCTCTTCATCCTTTTCAACTTTGATATTACTTGAGTCAACTACAACCTTTTTGTTTTCACCATTGTGCACATACTCAAATGTAGCACCTGTAAATGTCATGTTAGCACCCGTTTCATGCATCCAAATGGTGATTTCATTGATATTATCGATGTTCTGACCCGATGCGGGCATAAATTCAGTCATGAGACTGTAGTTGATAACTTCAAAACCATAAGTGAGGAAGTAAGCGCCAGCTGAAGCACTATTCTCCGTATATGAAGCATATCCATATTTATCTTCGATGCCTCGAATGGTAAGTAGCATTTCGCCATAGTTTTTGCCTGAAGTAACCATTTGACTGGGAATTCGCAACTTACCGCGTAGGTCGATTGTGAGGGTGTTGAGGTCGGTGAAAGTAGGGGTGAGTGACTCAGTGTAATATTCACCAGGTTCTTCAGCTTCAAAATCACCATAACTCAAAGTAGCTGTGATATTAGCTTCTTTGTTTAACTCTCCGTCGAATGTAAGGTGGATTAATCCCTCTTCCTCATTTTTTGACATCCATGATTTAATATTGGGCATACCTGTTTCAGGTGTGTTAACGGTAGAAACAAGCACGAGGGGGCGAGGAGCCGCTTTGTAGTTGAGCACTACGCTACCTAATGCACTCTTGCCATCGTATGAGGTTACGTTGCTGAATATGAAGAGTATATTGTCACCCTGTTTTAATTCGCCAGATTGGTAACAGTCCATAAGTTCAGCTTTTGCCTCAATTGAAACAAAACGGTCGGTAGCATTCGCAACGACATCTTTTTGAACTTTTCCTGCAATCATTTTGCAACTTTCAAAGCGAATAGGTTTCGTAAACTCTAAAAAGATATAACTTTCTCCTGCTGAAAGTTCTGACCCTTGAACTGGGGAAACATTAGATAATTTCAAGGGAGTTCCGCCGCCGAAACTAACTTTAGCAGAACCACTATTCAGGGGGAAATTAGAATAAACATAGTATATAGTTCCCTTCTTTGTTCCCTTCTTAACGCTTACTGTAGATGTGTAAGGAGCAAAGTTTCCCGTTGTTACAGAAACATGTTCACTCATTTCCTTATCTGCATAAATATCAATCCAGTTATCTGCAACTATTTCAAGTACTACTCCATCTGTAGTTACATCTTCTGGCACGATAAACTGACCGTAAAAGTCATTGTACGCTTTGAAGGCATATTCGCCACCGTTTTCCATAATATAGGGGTCGTTTTTAGTGCCCGAACCCTGTGCAAAGCTCAATGAACAATTGGCAATAGCCAACATTAAAAGCAGGAGATACTGCTTAAATCTCTTAAATGTACTCATAATTTATTTAGTTTGTGTTAAAATTCAGTGTGCAAAAATAATGATTTTTGTAAATATAAAGTTATTAGTTATAAGATGATTTTCAAATGGTTGTAAATTTTTATTAATTGCTTTTATTTCAATCTAAAGGGTGAGAATGCTATAGTCTGTTCTCATTCTGTTTGCCCTTTAGTGGTCGCCGTAATAGTAGGAATAGAAATTGTGAGAAGCCTCTGCCGCACTTATTATCTTAACCGTTTGTTCTTCTCAATTCCCAAAAAGCAACAGCAGAAGCGGCGGCAACATTTAAAGAATCTACATTATGCGACATGGGGATTTTGACAATATAGTCTGCATTATTAATGACCTCATTGTCAAGTCCTTCTCCCTCTGTACCCATGATGATTGCTAACTTATCTTGTTGCTTCAGTTTTTCGTCATCAATAGATACAGAATTGTCTCGCAATGCCATAGCAACAGTTTTGAATCCATAATCTTTAAGCGCCTCAATCGGTGTGTGTAACCACGTCCAGGGCACGAGAAAGACACTGCCCATTGATACTCTTACGGCACGTCGATTTAAAGGGTCACAACTTGAGGTGGTGAGCAAAACAGCATCAATGCCCAGAGCTGCAGCCGAACGGAATATCGCACCAATATTTGTGGCATCTACAACACTATCGATAACAACAATGCGGTGAGCATTTTTACACACTTCCTCAACGGTGTTTTCATGAGGCCTTCTCATGGCGCACAACACTCCTCGAGTTAGCGTGTAGCCTGTAAGAGAAGATAGTAGTTCACGACTACCCGTATAAACCGGTAACCCAGGAAAACGCTCAATAATGCTTGCAGCATCTCCCTTGACATGGCGTTCCTCACAAAGTAAGGCAATAGGGTTGTAACCAGCATTAAGTGCTACATGAATTACTTTAGGACTTTCAGCTATGAATACACCCTTTTCCGGTTCAATACGGTTACGTAGTTGTGCTTCCGTGAGTGATGTAAAAAGGCTTAATTCGGGGTGGGTGAGTGTTGTTATCTGGTGTATAGGCATTGTATGAAATGTTAATTCGTTAATCTGTCTATAGTGTGAATGTTGAGACTGTTGTTGCACAACAGAAAAAAAGTTTTATTGTTGTGCAAATTTAGTTATTTAGTTGTGGCGAAGGAGTTTTATAACGATAATTTTAGATGTTATCTAAAAAATCTTTAACTTTGCATGAATAAGTTTTCAACCTTCTTATGATGAAAGAATCTTTATTCCCATTTTCACAAATAAATGCTTTTGCGATGCAAAATGGGGTAATACTTGGAATTTGGGTGCTACTGTCGCAATTGGCTATGGTAGGGAGTTTTACATATGATTTGCTATCATTGGTGAGCGCCCTTATGATGCTCTTCAGTCCTATTTTGTTATTTATATTGACGAAATCTTACCGTAATTCAGTGGCGCCAGTGGGATTTTTTACCGTAACGCAAGGATTTTTGAATGCGTTTTTGACGTCGGTATATGCCTCTGTTTGGGTGTCGTTGTTGGTTTACGTGTATCTCACTTTTTTTGATAATGGATATGTGTTTGATGCTTATATTGAGTATTTTAACCGTCCTGAAGTAAAAGAGGTTTTATCTCAAAATGAGATGCAACAACAATTGAACGCCTCATTGCATGGCATGACATTAGAAGAAGTCATTGAGGGATTGCGTTTTATCCCCCCTGTAACGTATGCAATGATGATTTTTTATCTCAATTTGATTGTTTCGCCAATCGCATCGTTATGTATAGCTTTGTTTCTTAAACGTGTGAAGTAAACTTAAAGGTAGAACTAAAAAAATAGAAAATAATATGAATAAGCATTTTGATATTTCAGTGGTAGTGCCTCTTTACAATGAAGATGAAAGTTTGCCCGAACTCTATGCGTGGATTACGCGTGTAATGGCGGCAAACAAATTTAGTTATGAGGTAATCTTCGTTAACGATGGTTCTACGGACAATAGTTGGGACGTTATAGAGCGACTTTCAGCCAATGATCCCGAACATGTACGCGGCATTAAATTCCGTCGCAATTACGGTAAGTCCCCCGCCTTATTCTGCGGTTTTGAAATGGCTAAAGGTGATGTGGTCATCACAATGGATGCCGATTTGCAAGACTCCCCCGATGAAATCCCCGAACTTTACCGCATGATTAAGGAAGATGGTTATGATCTTGTCAGTGGATACAAACAGAAGCGCTACGACCCACTTTCTAAAACGATTCCCACAAAACTCTTTAATGCCACAGCACGTAAGGTGAGCGGAATTAAGAATCTACATGATTTTAACTGCGGACTGAAAGCCTATCGTAAGGACGTTATTAAAAACATAGAGGTGTATGGCGAGATGCACCGCTATATTCCTTATTTGGCTAAAAATGCGGGCTTTGATAAAATAGGGGAGAAGGTGGTGCAGCACCAAGCGCGTAAGTTCGGTTCTACAAAATTTGGTGGACTTAATCGCTTTGTCAATGGTTATCTGGACTTATTGTCGTTGTACTTCCTTAATAGTTTCGGCTTAAAACCAATGCATGTCTTTGGTTTCATTGGCACACTGATGTTTTTCTTTGGATTTTTGGCCTGCATCATCGTTGGAGGTTCAAAAATTATTGCGTTGTGTAATAATACTCCCGCACCTCTGGTGACAGACTCGCCCTACTTCTACATTGCGCTGACCATGATGATTTTGGGCACACAACTCTTCCTTGCTGGATTCCTTGGCGAACTCATAAGTCGTAATGCTATGAGTAGAAATAATTATCAGATTGAAAAGACGTTATGAAACTCAACCTCTTACACCTATTCAGTTTCATCTTCATGCTAAATCTTTGCTCTTGTTCCGAGGTAGAATGCCCACTTGACAGTGTTGTGGTGATGACTTGCGGACTCTATGATGCAGATACGAAAGAAAAGTTGAACCTGGAGCAAACCCTAACGGTCCAACCGATGGGCAAGGATACTGTGTTTCTGAATGCTGCCATCGACATGAGCGATTTCGTATTGCCACTTAAGTATGCTGAAACCACAGACACCATGTTGTTCCACTTCTCTGACAGATGGGGGCAAACCGCTACCGATACGCTGGTGGTGCGTCACGACAATATACAGCATTTCGAGTCCGTAGAGTGTCCCACTGTTGTTTTTCATCAGCTCATCGCTGTTGATTGGGCAAACGAAAATACTACTGCTGCGACATCCTTTGTAACAATAGATAGTGTAGCCATCGTTAGAAAATTAGTTGATTATGCCGATGTTGAAAATATACAAATATATTTGCGTAGCGCTCGTTAGTATTTGTAGTGTGATGCCCGCCGCAGCGGAGCATTATGCCATGAGCGACACATTATCATCGTCTACCACAACCCCGAAACGCTATACCTCAAGAGAAGAGGCGCGAAAGGCGCTTGAGAAAGATCGTCATTCCACTTTTTTCACAGGATTTTCGGTGGGAGTAGATCTCGTTGGTCCGATAATGGATGCTGCCTCCTCACGAGGGAGCGTTGAAGGCATGTGTCGAGCGCACCTCTTAGAGACCTACTTCCCCGTGTTAGAAATAGGTGTAGGTACTTGCAATCATACGGACGAAAATACCAATTTGAATTTTTCTACCAAGTCGCCTTATTTCCGTGTCGGGTGTGATGTAAACTTCTCCAAGAATAAAACCACTGGCAACCGCATTTTAGGAGGCGTGCGCTATGGGTTCACATCTTTTGAATACGACATCTCTGCACCGCCACTGGTTGACCCTAATTGGGGGACATCGTTGCCTTTTGAAATGCGCAATATGGAAGGCAAAAAACACTGGGCCGAGCTCCTCTTTGGCATAGAGTCGCGCGTGTGCTCATTTTTGCAAATCGGTTGGGCGGTGCGCTATAAATTCACACTCGCCAATCAATCTGCCGACCATGCCCATCCATGGTATGTTCCTGGATATGGAAGGAATAAGAATGGCATTTTTGGTGCTAATTTCAACCTTATCTTCGAACTTTAACACGTAACAACCCTAACGCTTTTGTTAGTCTACCTCCCCCAAAAATGAAATACCTCAAAATCCTCTTTTTCTTCTTCTTACTTATTGGTACCATCTTGATTTTACGCAACCATCAAACTGTTGATGTAGCGCCTTACCTAAAGGCAGATGGTAAAATCTTTGGTACACAATATCACATCCTCTACCAATCAGCAACGCCGCTTGATAGCGCCATCCATCAAGCGCTTCAAGACGTAGATTCTTCGCTTTCGATGTTTAATCCAAACAGCACCCTGGCGCGCCTGAATAGCGGTGAGACAAATCAAGTAGATTCCCTCTTTAGCGTCGTCTTTAACCTTGCAAAGGAAGTAGCGAGTGAAACAAATGGAGCGTTTGACCCCACCGTAGCACCGGCTGTAAATGCCTGGGGATTTGGTCCGAAGCGCAGACAGCAACTCACGCAATCCGTTTTAGATAGCATTGCCCAACTTGTAGACTATCGCAAGGTACAACTACAGGGAGATACGCTCTTGAGTCGTGCAGATGAGCGCATCAATCTTGACTTCGGAGCTATAGCCAAAGGACTTGGCGTTGACCATGTTGCTGCTGCATTGCGTCAGCATAGGGTGAAAAACTTTATGATAGAAATCGGAGGAGAAGTCGTGGTGAGTGGAACCAATGCAAAGGGGGAACTCTGGAGAATCGGCATACAAAAACCCACCACTGCTGATACAGAATTGCAAGAGGTCATCCACCTCAACAATGCCGCCATGGCTACAAGTGGGAATTATCGCAATTATTACACCACCAGCCAGGGACAGCGTATAGCCCATACCATCGACCCGCGCACCGTTCGCCCCGTCTCTCACTCCCTGCTTTCTGCTACAGTTATCGCCCCCACATGCGCCGTGGCAGATGCTTACGCCACAGCCTTTATGGTGCTCGGCGTTGATAGTGCGAAAGTCATCTTGAATAACCATCCAGAATTGAGAGTATATTTGATTTATCAAAACAAAGATTCTGTAGTAGTATATTCAACTTTATAAAGAATGACTACCGATAAGTAGGGGAGAACTTTATCAACCTACATACATCTAATATTAAGGAACTTGGTAGTTTATGCAAGAAAGTTTCTTTATCAAGTTGCAATTATTGCCACTATTTCAAGGCGTGAGTCATGATGAACTTATGCACATGGTAGAACGCGTTAAGTTTAGTTTTGTTTCGGCTGAAGAAGGAGAGATTGTCGTTGAATCTGGTACTAGCGCTAACAAATTACTCTATGCTTTGAGTGGCACGTTGACGTCGAAAAGGGTAGTAGAGCAAGGGATGATTGTAGAGGAGTATTTAGAGGCGCCTTTCCTGTTTCATCCCGAATGTATGTTTGGTAGAAATCCGTGTTGGAAGTATACTCTTAAAGCACAAACGGATGCAAGTCTGTTGTCAATTTCCAAACATGATGTGCTTATCCATTTGCTTGACTTTTTGACGTTTCGTTTGTCCTTACTGAATTACTTGAGTAGTATTTCAGAAGAAATAAAATATCAAAATGCTAAACTCCAAAGGCAATCTAATGAATACCTCCTCATCAATTATTTGTTACGCAACGTAAGCATGCCGTATGGCACGAAATCCTTTAAAATTGGCATGGTGGATTTATCGCAAACATTGGGTATCTCACGTTTGGCTTTAAGCAAGTGTCTGAATAATTTTTCTCAACAAGGATATATAACTCTAAAGCGAGGTGGCTTTGTTGTAAAAGATTTTGCTTTACTTCTACAATACCTCAAAGGCGGGTGATTGAATACTCAATGCAACTATCGTATCGGTGTTCAGATCATTAAAGGGTGGGCACAAAGGGATGTCTACCAAGGATTGTGTACCTTAAAGCGAGTTAGGCATTTAGTAATTGGGAGTTAGTTTGAAGCATTAGTGAGTTAGTTTGAAGCATTAGTGAGTTAGTTTGAAGCATTAGTGAGTTAGTTTGATTTATATGGGAGATAGTAATTGGGAGTTAGTTTGAAAGGGGGCAGGACTGTAGGAGGGAGGATTTACTTATGCAAAGATACAACACGCGGGAGGTGGATTGTCATTTATTGTCATTTAGCATCGCAAAAACAAGTGAAAAATTGCTTCTAAATAATAGATATTCAGCGAGTTGTGGGTATGAAAAAACTTTTCAAAATTTGACACTTACCTTTGTGCGGATGGACAAAATGCTGCTCGTGAACTCCGCAACCCTTTACAGTTTTACAGTTTTACAGTTGTTTTATTTCACCTCTCTGCCTCCGTGTAAAACACAAAATAAAATTTTATTATATATATAATAAATTATTTTCTTTACTATTTTCCAGCATCTACTTATCAAAAATAATTTCTGTAAAACTGTAAAACTGTAAAGGGTGTGTGCTGAAAACTTTTGACCATCATTACACAATAGACAAACTGACTATGCATTTTCTGAAAGTTTGAGTTCGTAGGGTGCATCGCTTTCATGAATGCTACAATATTGCTCCTATGCTTCTGTGCGTCTGTACTTGTCGAGTGAAGTCCCGCGCGATCAGTTGCTGTCAAATTTTGAAATAAAAATCAGCGCTTATAACTTGCTGAATGTCTAATTGTTAAGTGTGGTTTTTCGCTCTTTTTTGAGATGCTAAATGACAATAAAAGACAAACCTCCTCCCGCGTGTTGTATCTTTGCATAAGGAAATGGCAAGGAAAATGGGGAGCGGTCGGATGTGAGGGATATTGTGAAAGTAGGGAGAGGTAGTATTCAAGCGCGTCGACCTAAAACTGCCACACATGGGTGGTACTGAATAGGCAAAAAAAATTTGATTGGTGTCCAGTAAAATTTATCTCTTTATTTTAGAGAACACGAACCGAAGGTCACGCAAGTCAATTGCACTAATAACAAGACCCATGCGGGATGAATGTTTCTTAATAAGAGGCAATAACACGAATGCCATCTGGATGGTATTCGTTATTCGCGCAATTGACTTGCGCGACCTTCGGTTCGTGTTCTTTTAAGCATAGAAATTCACGTTTTCTTTCGGTTGAATATCTATAAGTGGCTTGTATGAGTACAACGATCTATCAAACAAAGAGTTATCTGTATTTACTGGACACCCACAAATAAAATGGGTAATTGCTAAGCCTCTGATTGTGAAGGTTTGGATTTACTTATAAAAATAGGAGGGTGTACTAAGTGGACACCCCCCAATTTATAACTTTCCGTGTAGGAAGATTTTCTAAAGTTTGAACTGCTTTTTGAGCGCTTCAATCTTCGTTTCAGCATCAGCCTTCTTCTTGCGTTCGAGTTCTACGACCGCAGCAGGTGCGCTACTTACGAAGCGTTCGTTTTCGAGCTTCTTGTTTACGCCCATAAGGAAGCCTTCAAGGCGCTTGATTTCAGCGATAGCTTTTTCTTTTTCAGCTTCATTATCAACAAGGTCGCCAAGGAGGAGTGCGTAGCGTGTAGTTTCTACCATGAAAGCTACTGCGCCGTCGGCCGCTTCTGTGGTTGCATCTTCAATCTCGGCAGCTGCCAACTTCTCGATAAGGGGTTTGAGCGATGAAACGGGACATGTGGGCGTAGCAAGCACCTTCACTTCCTGACGGGGTGAGATATTCTTGCTATTGCGTACGGCACGGATGTTGGCGATTATGTTCTTCGCATGGTTCATTGCAGCAAGGAGCGCTTCGTCGCCTTCCTGAGGTGCGGGAATGGTCATGGGACTTACCATGATGCTTTCGCCTTCTTTACGCTCTGCAAGGTGCTGCCAAAGTTCTTCGGTAATGAAGGGCATGAAGGGGTGAAGGAGGTGGAGAAGATGGTCGAAGAAACCAAGTGCCGTAGTGTAAGTCGCCGCGTCAATAGGACTGCCGTAAGCGGGCTTGATCATTTCAAGGTATGACGCAGAGAAGTCGTCCCAGAAGAGACTATACACTTCATGGAGGGCTTCAGAGAGGCGGTACTTCTTGAAGAGATCCGTGATTTCGGCAGCACTCTGGCGGAGGCGTGCGGCAAACCAAAGGTTAGCTTCTTTGGCTGTTTCGGGTTCTTCGATCGTGGCATCTACGTTCCAACTCTTGATGAGACGGAAGGCGTTCCAAATCTTGTTGCAGAAGTTACGACCCTGTTCGCAGAGGGTATCGTCGAAGAGAATGTCGTTACCTGCGGGTGCAGAGAACATCATGCCCATGCGTACGCCATCAGCACCATAAGTGTCGATAAGGTCGAGGGGGTCGGGAGAGTTGCCAAGCGACTTTGACATCTTACGACCGAGCTTATCGCGCACGATACCCGTGAAATATACGTTGCGGAAAGGCATATCACCCGTGTATTCATAACCCGCCATAATCATGCGTGCCACCCAGAAGAAGATGATGTCCGGACCTGTCACGAGGTCGGCTGTGGGGTAGTAATACTGGAGTTCTTCGTTGCCGGGATTATTGATACCCTTGAAGAGGCTGATGGGCCAGAGCCATGAAGAGAACCACGTGTCGAGCGCATCCTCATCCTGCTTAAGGTCAGAGAGTTGGAGGTCTGCATTACCACTCTGTGTGCGTGCCAATTCAAGCGCCTTTTCAGCCGTTTCGGCAACGACAAATCCGCCTGTGGGGAGGTAATAGGCAGGAATGCGGTGACCCCACCAAAGCTGACGCGAGATGCACCAGTCCTTGATATTTTCAAGCCAGTGGCGGTAAGTGTTCTTATACTTGGCGGGATAGAACTTGAGTTCGTCGTTCATGACGGGGGGCAAAGCGAGGTCAGCAAAGTGCTGCATCTTGAGGAACCACTGCATGGAGAGTTTGGGTTCGATAGCAACACCTGTGCGTTCGGAGCAACCTACCTTGTTAGTGTAGGGTTCCACCTTTTCCATGAGTCCTGCTTCTTGAAGTTCCTTCTCAATCTGTCGGCGCACGTCGAAACGGTCCATGCCTACGTACATACCTGCGGCTTCTGAGAGGGTGCCGTTGTCGTTGAAAATGTCGATAGAAGGGAGGTTGTACTTCTCACCGAGCATGTAGTCATTAACGTCGTGAGCGGGAGTCACCTTGAGGCAACCAGTACCAAACTCTACGTCAACATATTCGTCCTCAATCACGGGGATGCTTCGACCTACGATGGGCACAATGACGCGCTTGCCTTTGAGCCATTCGTTCTTGGGGTCGTTGGGGTTAATACACATGGCGGTGTCTCCCATGATAGTTTCGGGGCGTGTTGTTGCCACAACGGCATAGCGACCTTCAGTGTCGCCCTCAACCATGTAACGGAGGTAGTAGAGTTTGGAGTTTTCTTCCTTATACACAACTTCCTCGTCGGAGAGGGCGGTTTGAGCCGCAGGGTCCCAGTTTACCATGCGTACGCCACGGTAAATCAACCCCTTATTGTAGAGGTCAACAAACACCTTGATAACGCTTTCAGAGCGCTCATCGTCCATGGTGAAAGCGGTGCGATCCCAGTCGCAAGACGCACCTACGCGACGCAATTGCTTGAGGATGATACCACCATGTTCTTCGGTCCATTCCCAAGCGTGCTTCAAGAATTCTTCACGGGTAAGGTCGGTCTTCTTAATACCGCGTTCAGCAAGGCGATTTACTACCTTTGCTTCGGTTGCAATTGAAGCGTGGTCCGTTCCGGGTACCCAACATGCATTCTTACCTTCCATGCGTGCACGACGCACGAGGATGTCTTGAATGGTGTTGTTGAGCATGTGACCCATGTGGAGCACACCAGTAACATTGGGTGGAGGAATCACCACGGTGTAGGCCTCACGACCATCGGGTTTTGAACTGAAGAGTTTATGGTCTAACCAGTATTGATACCATTTGGCTTCTACGGCATCGGGACTATATTTAGTTGCTAATTCCATGAATTATTATTGTTTATTAAGTAGTTGCTCTGTTGTAAATGTTAATGGGAGTGTGCGACAATTATAAGTAGATGCCATCACTTCGCCATAAGCACCTGCTGAGCGGAAGACGATAATGTCGCCGCGCTGGGACGTGGGAAGGGGGTAATCTTTAGCAAATACGTCGCTACTTTCGCAAATGGGACCTACGATGTCATAGTGTGCCGTAGGAGCACCTTCGGCAGTAATGTTTTCGGTGAAATGCAGACTTCCGTACATTGCGGGACGGATGAGTTCAGTAAACCCAGCGTCAACAATAAGGAAATTCTTGGTGTGTCCCTGCTTCACATACAATACCGATGACACCAATGCGCCACATTGTGCGACGATGCTTCTGCCCAGTTCAAAGTGCACTTGTTGGCCGTTTCGAATTTCAAGATTGTCCTTGAACACCTTAAAATAGGCGTTGAAATTTGGAATTGGGTTGTGATCGGGATGGTCATAATCAATTCCCAGACCGCCTCCTACGTTGATGCTTTGCGTATGAATACCTTCGGCTTCGAGTTGCAATTGAATTTCGTTGATGCGGTTGCATAGTGCTTCGTAGACGGAGAGGTCCAGGATTTGCGAACCGATGTGGAAGTGGAGCCCCACGTATTCCACCGCTTCAAGTTCGTTGCAAAGGCGGATGGCAGGAATGAGGTCTTCCATGGCAAGTCCGAACTTATTTTCATGAAGTCCCGTTGTTATCTTCTCATGCGTGTGAGCATCTACATTGGGATTCACGCGGAAGGCCAAGCGTGCTTTAACATGGAGTTGCTTGGCAAGTTCGTTGATGACTTCCATCTCGGGCAGACTTTCTACATTGAAGCAACTGATGCCCGCCTGGAGTGCCGTACGAATTTCTCGGTCACTTTTACCTACACCTGCAAAAACAATGCCTTTAGGTGCAAAACCAACTTCTAACGCCCGTTGCACTTCACCACCACTGACGCAATCCACCCCAAGTCCAGCCTTTCGGACTAATGTGAGTAGTTCGGGGTTGGCATTCGCCTTGATGGCATAGTGAACGTGGAAATGTGGCGTTGAAGACAACTCCTTATTGATCGTTTCAAGCGTTTGGCAAAGCAATGACGTGTTATAGTAATAGAAAGGACCTACTTCGCGTTCAATTTTCTGAAGTTGTTGAAGCGTTACCCCTTCGTAAAAATTAAATGCCATATAATTTTAGTTAAAAAGCGTCTTACTCAATGCCTTAAGCGCCGCATTCTTGTCTTCGCCCTTAATGAGGAACGAGATGTTGTGTTCCGAACCACCATAAGAAATCATGCGAACGGGGATGTCAGCAAGAGCATTTGTTACCTTTGCTTCAAAGCCAACATTATTCCATTGCAAGTCGCCTACTACGCAGATGATGCACATGTCTTCATCTACTTCTACCGTTCCGTACTTCTTGAGTTCTTCTACGATGGGGTAGATACGGCTATTGTTGTCTATAGAGAGGCTAACACCAACTTCAGAGGTTGTCACCATGTCGATGCTTGTCTTGTACGTTTCAAATATTTCAAACACCTTGCGGAGGAAACCTGTAGCGAGGAGCATACGGCTGCTGACAATCTTAATTGCCGTAATATTGTCCTTTGCCGCAATGGCCTTAATCTTGCCAAACTCCATTTCATTATTAATGAGGGTGCCGGGAGCTTGGGGATCCATTGTGTTGAGTAATCGTACGGGAACACCTGCAAAACGAGCGGGTTGCACACAAGTGGGGTGAAGAATCTTTGCTCCAAAGTATGCCAACTCTGCGGCTTCGTCGAAGTGAAGCTGGCGTACGGGTTGAGTGCCTTCAACGATGCGGGGATCGTTGTTGTGCATACCATCGATGTCTGTCCAGATTTGAATTTCATCAGCACCGAGCACGGCACCAATCAAACTTGCGGTATAGTCAGACCCACCGCGTTGGAGGTTGTCAACCTTACCTTCAAAATCACGGCAGATGAAACCCTGGGTGATGTAAAGGTCATAATCCGAATTTTCAGCAAGAATAGCCTTGAGGTTTTCCTCAATATACTTCATGTCGGGTTCACCGTTCTTGTCGGTCTTCATATAGTCAAGAGCGGGGAGTAACTTTACCTTCACACCAATCTCCTTGAGGTAGTTTGTCACCATATTCGTTGACATCATTTCGCCCTGTGCAAGGATGGTCTTCTCTGTGGTGTCGGTAAAGTCTGAACCAGAGAAAGAGTGGAGATACATAAACTCATCTTCAAGGAAATCAGAAGTCTTAGCCAACCATTCCTGGTTTGCATAGAGTTCCTTGATGTGCTCCATGTACTTTGCGCGTAACTTATTGATGACGTTGTTTGCCGCTTCCTTATTACCTTTCTTAAGGTAGTCAGCAATTTCAACGAGGGTATTTGTTGTGCCAGACATTGCAGAAAGGACAACAATCTTTTGCTGCTTGTCTTCAGTAATGAGCTTTGAAACTTCCTTCATACGCGAAGGAGTGCCCACTGATGTACCACCAAATTTCAGTACTTTCATATCTGTGTTAGTGTATTTAGTAATTGAAGTTTTCGCGAGTGCTTAACTTCTTCGGTTATGAGTTTGAGTTATGTGACTTTAAAGTCTCAAAGATTCTTAAAGTCTTTAAGGTTAAGGGTTCTTTTCTTGAATATTCATCTCCCTAACAATCTACGGTCAACTCCTCGTTATCAGCTTCTTGTTCGTTAGTTGCAATAAGTTGTCCGTTAGTGGGGATGATATTCCCGTTTTCACACTTGTAAACGGCTGTTCCTGGGTATTCGTTAATCAAGTGAAGATTGTGAGTAATCATGACGACAGCTGTACCTTGTTGGCGAATACCGTGGAGGATGGTCATGATATTGTCACTCGTTTCTTTGTCAAGGTTTCCTGTAGGTTCGTCGGCAAGGATTACCTTGGGAGAGTTGAGTAGTGCACGTGCGATGGCTACGCGTTGCTGTTCACCCCCAGAGAGTTCGTGGGGATAGTTGTTAGCCTTTTCAGAAATGCCTACTTGCTTTAAGACTTCGGCAATGCGTGGTGCACGATCTTCTTTTTCCCAGTCAGTCACTCGAAGTACGAAATCAAGGTTTTCCTGAACAGTGTAATCCGACAAGAGCTGAAAATCTTGGAATATGATGCCCAATTCCCTGCGAAGTTCGGGGAGTTGGTGTTGCTTCATTTTTGAAAGATCGTAGTATAATATCTCGGTAGTATCGCCCTTAATGGGTAATTCGCCGTAGAGCGATTTTAAAAGCGAACTTTTACCCGATCCAACCTTTCCGACAATGTATATAAAGTCATTTTCAGAAACAGAGAAATTTACGTTTTTCAAAATTTCGCGTTCCTCAATGTTTATTGTGGCATTGATGAGGTTAATGAGCATTGTAGATGATTCGTTAGATAAGAATGGGAAAATAATTTATTTCTGGTATGCTACGGCAAAGATGGCATCACGGTAGTGTTCAAAATGGATACTTAAACCGTGGTTAATTTCTTCAATTTTTCCGTCAATATTCCGTAGGGTGATACCTCCGATTAACGGAGTTTCGGGGATGGAGAGAAATTTATAGACGGCCTCTTTAGCACACCATAATTTTACGGCAGATAACGTGTCCAAATTGTCTCCAAACAGCTTTACTTCGGTTTCATCAAGGAAGTGAGACTTGATGCGCAGGGGCTTGTCGCTAATCATTTGGAGATCCAAACCGATGCGTTCATCGCTAAATACCAGTGCTACAAGTGAACCGCTATGGCTTATGCTAATGTGGGTGTCACTATTTATGAGCATAGGTGCACCTGTAGGAGTATATCCGATTTGCGCTTGCTCTCCGCAGACGGACTTCAGTAGCAATCTAATCCCCAACCATTCCTTTTGTCTTTTTGCGCTTTTGAATGATTCTCGAGCGTATTGTAGGGTAGCGGTTGGAAGTTCCGCATTAAAAAGTTCCTGACTACAGGTGTCCGTGTCTAAAACATAGACTTGAGACTTCCCAACTTGAATGGTTGACGACAGGATGGAGGTTTGCATCAGAAGGGGCATTTTTCAGGTGCCGCGGGTGTGGTTTGCTCCTGTTGCTGATTTTGGGGTTTTGATGAAAGCATCTCCATGTTGTTAGCCCAAATCTCTGTGATATTATGTGTGCGTCCCTGCTTGTCGGTATATGAGCGTGAGCGAATTTCGCCCTCAATATATAGTTTGTCGCCCGTGTGCACATATTTTTCTACCACTTCAGCCAATTTTCTCCACAAAAGTACGCGGTGCCACTCTGTGCGGTCGGGTACAACAGTACCATTGGGGAGGGTGTATCCTCGTGTGCTGGTTGCCAAACTGAGTACGGCTGTAGCCACACCTTCTTCAACATATCTTACTTCGGGTTCTTTACCGACATTCCCGATAAGCATTACTTTATTTAATGACATAGTCTTTTTAGATGAAAGGTTAAGATTATAACTAAATGTGTAATCTCCCCAATTCTTAACGCAATCTGTTGGAAGAACGTACCAATTCATCGTCTTTACGGATGGCACGCTTGGCCAAGATGCTGAAAGAGATGGTGGCGATGGGGAAGATAAGGTTGGCGTAATAGAACTTTGGCATGTTAGGTTGGTCACCAACGAAAATCCATACGCTTACGATCGTAGTGATGAGTGCTATGATGATAACGAAGGCGAGAAGGCTACAGAGTTGCATCTGCTTCTTGCGGTTTTTAAACATTGCTATCGCCCAACTTGCAATCAGGGTGATAAGCACTGAAAAAACAATGCTTTCGGTTGTTGCGATGTCACCTAAAAGGTAGAGACCTTTCTCCATGTCGTTGCCATCACTATAGCTACCTATGGGGAGAGATAAACTGCCCCACTGAATGAGAATGACGAGGAGCAGGTAAAGGGTTTGAATGCGTTGCCACATAGGGTGGGGGATAAATAATGAAAATGAGAAAGAGCATGTGTACTATCATTGTTTACCGTACACATCTTCTTGTCTATTCAAACTTGTTTACTAATTCTTTTTAGAAAACCAAAACGAGCAACAAGTAGCGACCGAACACGGACCACTTGTCACTCGCTATAGTAGGATTAATGTTTAGTCATCAAGGTTTTCCTTATCCTTCGCAGGATTACGATAGTAAATACGCTTATTAAGGAATTCATCTGCTGCCATGAGAGTGGGTTTAGGCAACTTTTCGTAGTAACGACTGATTTCAATCTGTTCAAGATTTTCAAATGTTTCTTCGAGTCCGTCATTGCCAGAAGAGAATTCTTTGAGTTTCTTATTCAAATCTTCCTTCATCTTTACAGCAATTTGGTTTGAGCGTTTTGCCATGATGGCAATACTTTCATACACATTATCTGTACCTTGACAGAAGTCCATGAGATTGTGCGTTACAGTGTTTGTAGGCGCTTTTGATTTCTTGTAGTCCATATATGTTGCTCTTTCGAGTTTAGTTTTTTTATGTAAATAAGTGAAGATGGCGATGTAAAGCATTTTAGGAACACAGAGGTCCTTCCTTGGTTTTCATGCCTTACTCCTTACTGGTTTGAAGTAGTGTATTTAGCCGCTTTCTTGAAGAGTTGCTCCGCCTCTTTCATGAACTTGGATTCGGGGTATTCGTTAGTGAATCCGTAGTATTCATCGATGGCATTGTGGAAGCGTTCTTCCTTTTTTGCTTCAACACTCTTTTCGGCGAGTTCGAATTTAGCTTTCAGTATGAGTATCGCAAAGTCCTCGCGCAACTTGGTGTAAGGATAATCTCTGATGGCATTTTCAGCAGTAATGATGCATGCCTGGTAATTACTACCTCCGTCATTGCTACAATTGCCGAAATAATCTCCGAGGTCGTAATACAATTTTGCCGAAAGGTATTCCTTTTCAACGAGCAAATCCTGCAAGGTGAAAATATGCTGCATGGCTATTTCACGGCGCTCGCTATAGGGATAACGTTCAATGAAATTCTGAAACTCCGTTACCGCTTCATAAGTGGGTGTTTGGTCTAATCTTGCTTCGGGTGCTTCCTTCATGAGAGATAGTCCTGAATGAAAATAAGCGTCTTCGGCATAAATACCCTTGGGGTAGGTTTGGTAATACTTACGAAAGATGGAAGTTGCCATTTCGTAATTTCCCGAGTAGTAATTGCAAAGTCCAAACAGATAGAGTGCCTCTTGTCCCTTTTCAGACCCCTTCATTGTTGTAACCATTGTCTGAAGGAGTTGGGATGCTCTATTGTATTGCCCATCAGCAAAATACTCTTTTGCTGCTTCGTATTTATACCCCAAGTCAGAGGTCTTAAGCAACTGATTGTAATTGTTACATCCGTATAGGTTTAAGATGACTACAATCAGTGTTATGAGGTGTGTTATTTTACTCATAGTCTAATTTTGGGCAAAATTACTAAAAGCAGTTGGATTGACCAAGCGCATATATTTACAATTAACTATTTTTAGGTAAATGTTTTTTGAATATTGCTCTAAATAGCAAGTCGTAACCTTCTAATCTCAAGAATCATCTCTCCTCAACACTGGTTATATATATAGGTAAAGAGCAGAAGGCGTTGTAGATATAAGCCTCCTGCTCAATAAATTCTGATGTTAATCTCTGAAGCGTTTTGTGAGTTCTTCGAAACATTCAATACGCCTGTCGCGAAGGAAAGGCCACCAACGGCGCACGTTTTCAGAGCGCTTCATATCGACCTCAACAACGATGTTTACCTCTTCATATTTGGGAGCACGATAGAGAAATTCACCTTGTGGACCAGCTATGAAACTGCTTCCCCAGAATGAAATTCCATTGGTTTGACCTGATGGGTCAGGCTCATGACCTGTGCGATTTACGGCAACTACAGGGAGACCGTTTGCCACGGCATGTCCGCGCTGGACTGTTGTCCATGCTTCACGTTGGCGCTCCTGCTCTTCTGGCGTGTCAGATGATTCATAACCAATTGCAGTGGGGTAGATGAGAAGTTCGGCTCCAGCGAGTGCCATGAGACGCGCCCCTTCGGGATACCATTGGTCCCAACATACTTGTACACCAAGCTTTCCGACGCTTGTCTGTATTGGATTAAAACCGAGGTCGCCAGGGGTGAAGTAAAATTTTTCGTAATAAGCTGGATCATCGGGGATATGCATTTTTCGGTAGGTGCCAGCGATGGTGCCGTCTTTTTCAAATACAACTGCGGTATTATGATATAACCCTGGTGCTCTACGTTCGAAAAGTGATGTTACAAGTACAATGTTGTATTTTGCAGCAATGGTTCCATAAAATTCTGTTGATGGTCCAGGGATGCTTTCTGCAAATTCGCAAAGTTGTACATTCTCTGTTTGGCAGAAATAGATACTATTATGTAGTTCTTGTAGTACAACGAGTTCTGCTCCTTGAGTTGCTACATCTGCAATATTTTGAGCAAGTTTCACCTTGTTGGCTTGTACGTCTGCTGAGCATGTTTGTTGAATAATTCCTATTTTCATTGTAATGAGAATGTTAAAAAGAGATCAGACTACTTTTTAGAGTAAAGATAAAGTGTAACCTTCCAATGCACCGAAGAAAATGGACTATTGGCTGTACAGAAGATTGTACTTTTCTTATCATTGATTATATTTCTGCTTTCGATGTCGACTTGGTTTATTCACTCTGCTACTATTTTTCTAATATAGTTGCATAGTAGCGCAGTGTAATGATCCGTGTTGTTGGATAAGGGCTGTGCAATCAATGCCTACAAGGTCATAGCCTGGAAACGCTTTTGCAAGTTGTTGAGCAGCTTGTTCGTCTAACTGAGGGGTGGCATAAGTAGGGAAAAGTATTGTATGGTTTAATACAAGGTAATTAGCGTATGTTGCAGGAAGTCGGTGTCCGTCTTCGTCATAAGTAGGTGCTGCCATAGGAAGGGGGACTAGTTTGTATGGGGTGCCTTCAAGTGTAGTGAAGGTTTGTAGTTGTTGCTCCATCTCCTTGAGTGCTTCGTAGTGTTCGTCTGTTGGGTCGGTGCACTTTACATATGCAATGGTGTTGTTGGGACATAAACGCGCAAGGGTATCAATGTGTGAATCTGTGTCATCGCCTGCAAGGAAACCATGGTCAAGCCATAATATGCGTTCTAAACCAAACCATTCCTTAAGTCGTTCTTCAATAATCTCTTTGGAAAGGTTCGGATTTCGGTTGGGGTTTAGTAAACACTCCGAAGTTGTAAGGAGGGTGCCTTGTCCATCACTTTCAATACTTCCACCTTCTAATTCAAAGTCAAGGTGGTCCACATAATCACCAGAAATAATATTAGCACTATGCAGTGATTGGGTTATTTTGTTATCAAGAGATGCTTCAAATTTACCTCCCCAACCGTTAAAACGAAAGTCTAATAGTTGAATCTTACCATCAGGCGATAGGCATGTTATAGGTCCATGGTCGCGTGCCCATGTGTCGTTGGTAGGGCATTTGTAAATGGTAATTTTTTCAATAAGTGAGGATGGCAATTTAGTTCTTAGCAGGGATTCTACTTTTTGGGGATTTGGGGTGACAATGAGCAGTTTTGTGCGTATCGCAATTGCGTAAGACAAATGGATGTAACACTCGTTGACTCTGTCAAGCATATAGTTCCAATCAGTTTCCTCATGAGGCCATGTTAATTGTACTAATTTCACGCATCCCCATTCGGGTAATAGCGTTGGTCTTAAGGGATGTTGATGTGATGAAATTGTATTGGGCATATTGGTGTGATTAAAGGGAGCTACATTGTTATCCTTTTGTGTTGGGATAGGGATAGCATAGGGCATAAAAACGTAAATTTAACAATTAACGGATTTGAACTCTATTCGCGTTTAATATGCAAAGAAGCGCGCTCTTACATAATTAATAATATATAAGAGAGGCGCTTCTTTGTTAAGCGGATTAACTTCTACTAACCTGCAAACCGCTTGTTGAGATTCTCATATCTACAAATCTCGCATTGGGAGTAACAGGACTTTCTGAGAGAAGTTTGCGAATACGTCTTGCTGCTTCTTGATCTTTGGCAATCATATACATAAATCCACCACCTCCAGCGCCTGGGAGTTTATAACCAGCGCATAAATCATCTATTTGATTGCAAATTTTTTCAATGATGGGGGGATTTGTTCCCGCATCAAGCGCTTTGTTTTGCTCCCATGTTTGTCTCACTAATGCACCATACTTGTTAATGTCGTTGAGTTGGAGAGTATCATACATTGCAAGAGCGTGATGTTTCATCTCGTCAAGTAATGAAAGATGTTGATCGCTATTCAAGAACATTCCTCTAACAATTTCCGCGAGGATGTTCTTTGCCGTACGGGTAACTCCTGTGTAATAGAGTAGGTGACAGGGACGGAAATCAGGAGATGTAAAAATGGTGTCTGGAGCCCATCTAACAGTTGCGTTCTGGTCAAACCCTGCTTGAGTTTGTAAGAGTTTTATTCCTTGCAACACACCACCGTATTGGTCTTGCCAACCTCCGCCTGTTGTTAATAATTGTTCTAAGACAAGTGTTCGATTACATACTTCACTCTTATCCCAACCTAACCCACAGAAGTCAGAAAGCGCTCCGAGAACCGTAGCTGCTAAAATACTACTGGTGCCTAATCCTGAACCAGCAGGAATGGCTGAAAGCAGTGTTATTTCAATACCACATCCAAACGCTTCTAACTGTTTCTTTAGACTACTAAATTCCTCCTTTCCAAATCCTGGCATAAATCCTGCAAGTGTTAATGCTGCTTTTGGGATGGAGAAGGGCGAACCAACCTTGTTGAATTGGCGCAATTCTTCGTAAGTTTCTATACGTTCTATTGCACCAAGGTCAATCGAACGGCAAATTACTACGGGTTCTTTGCTGGGTTTTACATATACCTGAAGTGGTTGTTGACCATTAAGTTCAATTGCAAGATTCACAACGTTACCTCCACTCATCAAACTATAGGGGGGGGTGTCTGTCCATCCTCCTGCCAAGTCAATGCGTACAGCACTTCTGCCCCATACGATTTGGTCATCATAGGTAGTCTTTCGAGGGGCACTTTTGTGCTGAAGTGCACTTTCTGTAAGTCCTTCTTGTAATAACTTGAAAGCTCGTTCATCCTCTCCTCTGAACATAGCATCGTGTATACGCGTCATTAATGGTGCGTCAAGGGGGAGCGGTGCTGGGTGGGGAATGTGAAGTTCTTGGTACTTAGTGGCTGTATCCTTAAGATCTAATTGGTAGAATACGCTTTTCTTCCAGTTGGATGCAATACCCTCAAGATTTTCTTTCATCAATGTGCGACGTTGAGCAACAAGGCGCGCAAGGTTTGCTTGAATTGAAATTTCATCAGCGGATAAGCGAGGCAATGACAAATACATTTCGGTCAGGTCGGTGTTCCCCTCGGGTGCAATCATCCAATTGAGAAGTTGACCGAGCAACGCAATATCATTGCTTACCGGGAAAATCTTGGCAGCCTGAATATCTTTCCAATTGCCAAGAGGTTCCTTGCTTATGCCTCTTGCTTCAAGCCATTGCTTCCAAGGCTTTTCTAAATACATTACAGCGTCATCCTCACAACTTCCTCTAAATGCATCGGTGTAACCATAGGGACGAAGGGCGTATGCATCTTCACCTATAGGCACAACATCCACGCAGATACCATCGCGAAGCGTAACATTCCAATCATTTTGGGGAATGCCTGTAATAACGTTCCGTGTTGTGAAGTAGAAATCTTTTCCAAGATAAGAATTTTCCATCCACACATACTCATTGTTTTCTGTCGCCTTGTTAACGATTGATAGATTTTGAGTGAATACAGAAGAATGACGCTTTACTGCCTTTTGAATGATAAAGCGTTGGTCTTTTACCCTATTTTGAATAGCTTCAGTTGAAGTAAGTAATTCTGGAGTCGTTCCAAAATGGTAAAACTCTCCACCGGGTAAGGGCAATATAGCAACGGAAAGTTCAGCTAAGTCTGGATCTGGAAGAGAGGGGTGATCGCCTAAACCGCATCCAAATTCAGAGTATAAATCATACGCTATAGGCAAACTACCATCTGCATCAACTGGAGCTTTCTTGAACAATGCCTTTATTGCACGGTCGGATAAAATCCACACCCCAATATCCATTAGCGTGTAGTGGGTTTGCATAAGTTTAGCCTGTACGCTGGTGCTTGGCTTTTGTAACATATAGTCCAAACGGTCTGGGGTGTTTCTGTCAATAACAAAAACTCCATGGTGGCTTGCCAAGACGGGATCAGTCCACATGCCGTAGCATACTACGTCAACATCAGGGATTTCTTGAAGTTCTTCAGTAGCACGAATGTATACATCCCCACTTGCGATGAGTGTGCGTAAACCAGCAGGTGATTTTTTTAAAATCTTTTCGTAAAGGGGAAGTTGAAGATCAAGTAACGTCTGATCAACACGTTGACCACGTTGCCATCTGAATACAGGTATTGGTGTTAAAACTTTTCCACTTGGAGCATACATTGGAAGGCGTCTGCTCTGACCGCCGGCATGAAGTAGAATACGCTTTTCAAGTGAAAGCCATTCGTCAAAACTTTTATCCTTACATTCGTGTTGATAACAATCTTGGAGCAACCAAGTAGTGCCACCGCCGGAACCTAATTTCGTGCCAGCAGGGTCAGACGTACAGAAAAATTCATCCTTGCTAAGTTGTGATACATCATGGAAGCATGTTACCAAGTTAGGGGGAAGAGATAGTAATGTCTTCATGCTACGTTATTTTTTATAAATCATATATAAGCAATCATTTGCTGAATTAATTCTTGTCAATAGCTAACCTATTATTGAGGATAGATTATCTGCAAAGATACAAATCAATATGCAATTCATTTAACTTTTGTGATTATTTTTTTGTGAATGAAATATTATAAAATAAAAAGGTCCACCCTCATGGAGTGAACCTTATATAACTTATTGTTTAACAAGTTTAGCAGAGCTTGCGTGAACCATCGCCGATAACAACGTCGATAACGATGGGCTTCTTGCCATACTTTGCTTCAAACTTTTCTACAACAACCTTCTTGAAGTTGTCAACGAGTTCGTCAGCAACGAGGTTGATGGTGCAACCACCGAAGCCACCACCCATGATGCGTGAACCAGTTACGCCTTCTTCCTTAGCGATTTCGTTGAGGAAGTCGAGTTCTTCGCAACTTACTTCGTATTCCTTAGAAAGGCCGTAGTGAGTTTCGTACATCATCTGACCTACAGTTTCGTAGTCGTCCTTCTGGAGAGCGTCACACACTGTGAGTACGCGAACTACTTCACCAATCACGTAGCGAGCACGCTTGTATTCGTCAGTAGTGATTTCTGCCTTTACTTCTTCGAGCATGTCGTAGTTAGCGTCGCGGAGTGAAGTTACTTCAGGGTGCTTCTTAGCAATGATTTCAGCAACGTGTTCGCACTGGAGGCGACGTTCGTTGTAAGGAGAACCTGCGAGTTCGTGCTTTACGCAACTGTTAACGAGGATGAGCTGATAACCCTTGGGATTCCAGGGGAAGTATTCAAATTCACCGCTACGGCAGTCAAGACGCATGAGGCTACCCTTCTTACCGTGTACAGATGCGAATTGGTCCATGATACCGCAGTTGCAACCTACGTACTTGTGTTCTGTGCGCTGACCTACGCGAGCGAGTTCCATCTTTTCAATCTTGTTGTCGCCCCAAAGATCGTTGAGCGCGAAAGCGTATGTGCTTTCAAGAGCTGCAGATGAAGACATACCAGCACCGAGGGGTACGTCACCAGCAAATGCTGTGTTGAAACCTTCAACGGGAACACCGAGCGCCATCATTTCACGGCAAACACCATAGATGTAGCGTGCCCAAGTTGCCTTAGGACCTGCTTCGTCATCGAGGTTGAATTCTACGTAATCCTTGAGGTCGATAGAGTAGGCGTGTACGTTGCGAGTGCCGTTAGGCTTGATTTCTGCAATCATGCCCTGCTCAACTGCCCCGGGAAATACGAAACCGTTGTTATAGTCAGTGTGTTCACCAATGAGGTTGATACGACCAGGTGAAGCGTAAACAGAACCAGTTGTGCCGTCGAAGTGCTTAATGAAGCGACTGCGAACGTCGTCGATTGTAAGTTTCATGTTATTTAAAGGTATTAAATGAGTTAATAATATTTTTTGTAGACGAGTTAGTAGGTACGAACTGACAAGATGGTTCGAGTATTTCGTATGAATGAACCAATCATCCTGTTTACTCGTACCTATCAACTTGTCTACTTTACTAAAAATTATTCAGAACGCTTTGTTACGCGGCTACCGATGAGTGCGTAGTAGAGGAGGTATGCAGCGCAACCTACAACTACCCAGAAACTTGTGATGTAGTCTGTAGCGTCTGCAACTGAAGCCTGGATGAACATCATTACGGCGCAACCGAATACCATTGTCATGAAGATACCTGAAGCGATTGCTGTGTACTTACCAAGACCTTCTACAGCCATGTTGAAGATTGCACCCCACATTACTGATGTGCAAAGACCGATAAGGAAGAATGCGAAGATACCTACAGGAATTTCTTGCCAAATTACTTCAAGCTTACCCCAGTCTACACCAGGGAATGAAACAAGGATGTCTGTGGGCGCAAACATACCGAAGAGTGTGAGCGCAATTGTAACAGAAGATACAGTTACAATCATGACACGTGCACTGATCTTGCCACCAATTGAAGCACCTACCAAACGACCGATAAGCATCATGAACCAATATACTGCAACGAGCATGCCTACAACACCTGCGGGGATACCGTCAGCAATAAGATATTGCATTACGAAGTTGGGTACACCTACTTCAATACCCATGTAAAGGAAGATAGCAAGCGTACCAAGTGCGAAGTGCTTGTGGCTCATAGCACCCTTGATGAGGTCAACGCGAACGGGAGCCTGTTCGGGTTCTTCAATCTTAGTGAAGAGAATTACGATAAAGGCAATTACGAAGATTGCGAGCGCAATCATAAGAGCGGGAGTTGCATCTGCAATCTTTGCCTTGCTTGCATCAGCGATGAGCGCACCCATGAGGATATAGCATGCTACAGCAGCAGAAGAGTTGAACACACCACCAATCTGAATCAACTGGTTACCTGTGTTACCACCACCACCGAGGAGGTTAAGCATGGGGTTTACAACGCAGTTGAGGATACACATACAAAGACCAGCGATGAAAGCACCAATGAGGTAAACACCGAATACGAGACCGATGTTTGCCTGTGCGTCGAGCTGACCGCTGAACCACTGAATGAGGATACCGACTGCACCTACAACTAGACCGATGAGCGCAGTCTTCTTGTAGCCGAACTTTGCGATGAGCATACCTGCGGGGATACCCATTACAAGATATGCCACGAAGTTGCCATAGTTACCAATCTGAGCGAGAACGTTAGAAATTTCGCCCTGATTCTTGATGATGGTTGCCATAGGTGTACAAAGGTTTGTCACGAAGGCAATCATTGCGAAGAGCGCAATCATCACGATGATGGCTCCCCACTGCTTTGCTTGATTACTCATTTGTTTGTAAAGTTTTGATTAATAAAGTTATAAATAAAAGATTGTTTAATTACGTAATAATACACTTAACATTGCGGCAAGAATTTTGGAGAATCCTCACTGCAATGTTAAGGTGCGTAACTTATTCTACGCCAAACTTGTAAATAGTCTTTTGAGTGTAAACTTCGCCTGGTTTCAATGTTACAGGGGGGAAGTAAGGACGGTTGGGACTATCGGGGAAGTGTTGTGCTTCGAAGCAAAGACCACTACGCTTTCCGAATGTTGCACCATGCTGTCCCTTATAACCATCTGCCCAGTTGTCGCTATAGAATTGTACACCAGGTTCTGTTGTATAAACTTCCATCCAACGTCCGCTGTTGGGTTCTACAATCTTAGCAGCGAATGAGAGTTCGCCTGGTTCTTTCTTGTTAAGCACATAGCAATGGTCATAACCAGCGCCATTCTTGATTTGTTCATCGTTGGGATCGTCAATGCGTTCACCCACTACGTGAGGTTCAGTAAAGTCGAAGGGGGTGCCCTTTACGCTACGGATTTCACCTGTAGGAATGCAGTTTTCGTCAATAGGGATGTAGAAGTCTGCATTGATGGTGCAGATGTTATTCATTGCTGAAGGTGTGGGATTGCCGATGCCTGAAAGTGAGAAGAAACCGTGACTGGTCATGTTGACAACGGTCTTCTTGTTGGTAGTACCCTTATAGTCGATAACGATTTCGTTGTCATCCGTAAGTGTGTACATAACGGTCATAGAAAGTTCACCAGGGAATCCCTCTTCATAATACGCAGATACATAGCGAAGTACAACCGTACGTTCGTTAATTTGTTCAGCATCCCATACACGAGCATGGAATCCAGTGGGGCCACCATGAAGGTGGTTAGGACCGTTGTTGATGGCCAGATGATACTCCTTACCATTGAGCGTGAACTTACCCTTACAAATGCGGTTGCCATAGCGACCTACAAGAGTAGAGAGGAAGGGCTCGGGTGAAGAAATGCAATCATCAATGTTGTCATGTCCTTGAATAACATTCGCATAAACGCCATTCTTATCAGGCACCATGATTGCCACGAGCGAACCACCATAGTTCGTCACCGCAACTTCCATACCATTAGCATTGGTAAGCACGAAGAGGTCAACTCCCTTACCGTTAATGACTTTCTTAAAGTCTTCCTTTTTAAGTCCACTAAGAGACTGCTTATTTGTTTCCATGGGAAATATGACTTTAGTTGTTAATAAAATTGTAATCTGAATTTCACAATCTATGTTTAATTATGCAAATTTGTAGAAAAGATTTCAATGTACAAAGAGATTGCTTTAATTTTCTTGTAAAAATGCGTTTCTAAATCTTAAGATAAATTTAACTTTGCCGTTGAAGACAACTCAAATACAGAATCTATTATGGCAGGATATTTAGTAGAAGATATGCGTAAGGTGACTACAGGTCGCCTTCTTGAAATGAAGCGTCAGGGCACAAAGATTGCGATGCTCACGAGTTACGATTACGGCACGGCACGCATTGTAGATGCTGCTGGTATTGACATTATCCTTGTAGGCGATAGCGCCGCGAATGTGATGGCTGGGCATAGTTCAACGCTCCCCATTACTTTGGACCAAATCATTTACCACGCGCAGAGTGTTGTGCGCGGCGTGAAGCGCGCCTTTGTAGTGTGTGATATGCCCTTTGGTACTTATCAGGTGAGTCCAGAAGAGGGCGTGAAAAACGCCATTCGCATTATGCAAGAAACGGGTGCTGATGGTGTGAAATTGGAGGGCGGTGAGGAAATCCTTCCCGTAGTTCGCAAGATTCTTGATGCGGGTATTCCCGTAATGGGACACCTTGGATTGACACCTCAAAGCATCAATAAGTTTGGTACATACGGTGTTCGAGCAAAGGATGAAACGGAAGCTGCTAAACTTTTGAAAGACGCAAAGTTACTTGATGATGCAGGATGCTTCGCAATCGTCGTGGAAAAGATCCCTGCAACACTTACACAACGAGTTGTTGAAGAAGTTTCTGTGCCTATTATTGGCATTGGCGGTGGTCAGGCTGATGGTCAGGTGCTTGTTGTTGATGATATGTTGGGTAAGAATGCAGGGTTCCGACCTAAATTCTTGCGTACTTATGCTGATCTCCATACGATTATGCTTGATGCTATTGGTAATTACGTGTCAGATGTGAAGACGGGTGATTTTCCTAATGAAACTGAGCAATATTAGAGGATAGATTTATGTTGTGTGGATAGTTTGCGCTAAGTAAAAACGCTATACAAGACAGCTTACATTGCCTCCATGCACAAAAAAGTGATATAACAACTGGATGAAAGTGCTGTAATGGAAGCAATTTTTTTTGACGTAATAAAAATAGAGACTGATTCTTTGGAATCAGTCTCTATTTTCGTTTTCCTTTTGGTGAACTAAATTATTTTACCAAGATCTTCTTGTTATTTATAATGTAGCATCCTGGCTTATTAATTTGCTTAACCATACGACCTTGAAGATCGTAAATGTTAGCATTTGTATTGTGAGTTACGGTTGGGGCACTGTCGATATCGGTCATGTATTGCCCCATCTTTACTCGAGCTGCGTTGATTACCTTTCCAGTGTTAGCATCGAGGGCGATAAGCGTGAGTTTGCAGTTATTCACGTTTTTCACAAAGGGAGCGTCCATGGCGAGGTCAAGCGTGATAGTGCCGGCATATTGCTCATTTGCGCGAAGTGTAGTAGGAAGGAGTCCTGTTTGTCCGTTGTAGGCATTCGCGGGATAG